>NZ_LMCF01000080.1 GCF_001623075.1 Pseudovibrio sp. Ad37 | reverse complement strand
CGCAGCAAGAAGTTATCAAGCACTGTGGCAGGCCGTAGGCCAAGTCTGCGACCTCTTCACAAAGCAAGAGTGCAACAACTTCTTCAAAACAGCTGGATACATGACCGATTAAACGCGACAAGCTCTAAATCTATTGAACTTGCCTCCAGAAAGCTGAACCAGCCTCTAAAACCACGTCACCACGACCCACCTGGCACCCAACGGCGAGACACCTCCGTGCTATTCTCATAACTGGCCTCAAAAATTGGAGCAGCCAGTGCCGCCCGCACATGCAACGCTCCCTCACCCACATTACAAAATCCATGCAAACGCCCGGCAGGGATCAGGACACTCTGATTGACTGTCGCAACATACCGTTCGTCTCCGCAAGTGATCTCCGCAGTCCCGTCAATCACCTCCAACAGCTCCTCCACCGCATGCAGATGCAACGGAGTCCCACTTCCGGGCTCACACCACTGTTCAAAAATGCAAAGCTGATGAGCACCATTTACAGCAGAGGTCCGCATCCGCGTCATCACCCCACCCCGCCACTCTTCCAGCTCCTGCACATTATGATCAATAAGCGCCATCATAGACCTCCACCTTCCAAACCTGCTCTGACAAGAAACGTAATCACCAAAAGCAAACATCTTCGAAATCGGGTTCAGATCACCGTTCCGTGTCTTGATAAAACAACGCGACGAATTGAAAGAAAAACCAAAACCTATCTCACACGTCTTCAACCTATCTTGGCTGAAGTGCTTTTCAGGCATGACTGGAAGATTAAGCGAGTGAGGATATGTTTCTCAGCGACAGAGCAAAGGATTCAATTAAGGTTGGGTTAGCAATGGTGATCGCCTACGCCATTGCACTCTACATGGATTGGGACCGCCCGTATTGGGCTGGGTTGGCCGTTGCATTTATCTCGCTGGAAACATCAGGACAATCCTTCAACAAAGGCGCGCAGCGCATTGGCGGGACACTCCTTGCAGCAGTCGCAGCACTCCTGATCCTCTCCCTATATCCGCAACAACGCTGGATGTTTATGGTTGTCTTATCCAGCTTTGTTTTAGTTTGCACTTATATGAAAAGCACAACACGAAACGCCTACTTTTGGAACGTGGCAGCTTTCGTAACAATCATTGTGGCTGTTGATTCCGCCTCAAGCAATGAGCCTGCGTTTTATACGGCAATGCTCAGGATCGAGGAGACCGCTTTAGGCGTGATCACCTACAGTGTGGTCTCGGCAGTCCTTTGGCCTAAGACATCAGCAAAAGCGCTTTGCAGCACAGCCAGCCACCTGAGCCACGCTGCCCTTGGGATTTTTCAAGAAACATTGGACAACGGGTTCTCACGTGCTCCCCAACAATACCTGAAGCAACAAGGCGACTTCTCAGCACTACAGGCCAGGTTTGAGGAACTTTCCAATATTGCCCAACTCGAAAACTATGAAATCTGGGAGGTCCACGATTTATGGAAAGATGCCGCAAAACTGTGGGTTGATTACGAATGGGCAATAGAAGCGTGCCGGCAAAACATAAGTGACGTTCAAACACTTGAGCTTGAGAAACACCTGCCTTGGCATGGCCAGTATACGGAAGAGATCGAGCAACGTTTAACGGATATCACCCAGATGTCTTCTGGTGAGCATGTGAACTATACCAGCCCACAACGGGAGTTTCACATCAACAAGACCAATACTGCTGGTCTGAGACAACTGGAAAAAGCAGCCCTGTCCCTCTACGTTAATCAACTCATAAACCTCGAACATATTACATATCAGCTCTATGAGATAAACGCCGTCATATTTGGCTTGCGGCAACGTGCTGACACCACCTTTAAAGTCACGCCTACGCCCAAAAAGCACATCATAAATATAGGAGCGTTGAAGGGGGCTTTTCGGGCCTTTCTATGCCTTTGGGTTGCTTATATCGCCTATATTTACTCCCCAAACCTTCCGAGCGGCCCAGTGCTTTTAGTCTTGGCAGGTGTTTATAGCACTTCCTTGTCAACGAACCCCTATATCAGGCCTCTTAGGTTATTGAAGATCGGCGTCTCATCAAACATATTCGCGGCCTGCATCTACCTTTTGATAATGCCGCATTTGCATAGTTTCTGGTCCCTTGGCACCGTCATTTTTATCTCTGTATTTTCCATCTCCTATTTCTTTCATTCACCTGAGGCAACATTGGGAAGAATGTTTGGTCTGGCAAATTTCGTAATGACGACAGGTATAAGTAATAACCAGACATACAGCTTTAATTATGCTGTCGATCAGCTGCTCGTTTTCTTGATAGTTGTGGCAATTTTTACTTGCGTTTCCACGTTCACATTCAAACTTCGCCCAGAGATTCAATATCTCAACTTGCTACGCCGCTTCTTTAATGGCGCGAGCTATCTTTTGTCGGATCAGAAAAATAAACACAAGACAAAGGATTCCTTTTGGCAACGCTATCTCAGACGGCATTACATCAACGAGACCGAAAGCATCCCTCATATCATGCGAGGTTGGATACCGGAGATCTCTTCAAAAATTGAGAAAAGTGAACTGATCAAGATTGTCGTTGTGCTTGAGGCACTTTCCATTCGCCTCTCAGTTCTGATGGATGAATTCAAAACAGCAGA
Organism: Pseudovibrio sp. Ad37; assembly: GCF_001623075.1. Classification (GTDB taxonomy): domain Bacteria; phylum Pseudomonadota; class Alphaproteobacteria; order Rhizobiales; family Stappiaceae; genus Pseudovibrio. The sequence goes on along the minus strand of NZ_LMCF01000080.1, from coordinate 2,454 downwards.
AAACAGCCAGCTCTATAAAGCGCTAAAATACGACATTCATGGTTGGAGCACCCAGCTGACGACCGACTTTGCTAAGCTGGTTGAAGAGCCCTCAGGTAAAACATTAGAAGCTGCTGCAAAAGAACGCGAAATCAAACTTCCGGAAATAGAAGATACGATCTCCAGGGCCGTGCAAGAACGAAGTAAAGACGGAGGAGAGTTAGGAGAACAATTAAATGTCTATCGCATTCTTGGAGGTATTCGCAGTGTTTATCAGGCATTAGAAGACTATGAAGAGCAATCTCAAAAAGTCGATTGGCCTTATCTAAAGGAAGCTCGGTTCTAAAGGAGTATGCGTCAATGAATGGATATCCTGGTGAATGGGCTCTTGGTTCTGTTTACTTCCCGCCCTTTCTGATTGCATCTTTCCTGGGCCTGCTTCTCAGTTGGATCACATCACGTTTGCTCAACAGATACCGGCTATCGAGATTTCTCCTCTACCCGCCTGGCGTCTTCATAGCTTTGGCAGTCATCTATACCGCAGTCATTGGAAGTTGGGTTATTCCGATATGAAAGCATTGAAACCCATACATAAAGCAGTAATCACGGGTACCATTGTTGGCGTAGCAGTTCTCGCCTTCGCCTATAAATACTATGCATATTTGCAAAACCCATGGACACGCGATGGTCAGGTCAGAGCAAACGTCATCCAAATCGCAACCCGTGTCTCCGGGCCGATCGTAGATCTTCCAATCAAAGACAATCAAAGCGTACAAGCAGGGCAACTGCTCTTCCGCATCGACCCAAGAACATTTGAAGCAACCTACGCAGAGAAGAAAGCAGATCTTGATCAAACGATCGATCAGCTCAACGCGCTTGCAAAAGAACGAGATGCGGCTGAGGCAAGCGTCGCTCAATACCGCTCAAACATTGAACAAGCAAACTCGGAAGTGCGCTCATCCATAGCCACCCTAAAAAACATTAAGGGAAACCTGGAGAGAAACGCAAAGCTTCTGAAAGATGGCTTCGTCACACAGCGTACCTATGATCAGATCGACAAGAGCTACATTGTTGCTCTGGCGGAGGCTGAGCAAGCACAATCTGGTCTTGCTCAGGCTGAAGCTGCGCTTGTTGAAGCAAAAGCAACTCTGGCTCAGGTCGTGGCAACACTTGGAGCGAAAGGAGACGAGAACGCTCAGTTACGCTCTGCAACAGCAGCATTGCGCATGTCGGAACTGGACCTTGGGTTCTCACAGGTATCCGCACCAGTCTCTGGGTACGTCACCAATCTTAATCTTCGTTTGGGTAGCCAAACTGTCGAAAACCAGCCAGCCCTTGCGCTCGTAGACATTTCCAGCTTCTGGATCGACGCATACTTTCCAGAAACAAAAATCCGCAGGATCAACATCGGCGACAAAGTCGTCATGACCCTCATGGCTTACCCTGATCAGGTGGTCCATGGCGAAGTCGAAAGCATCGGCTGGGGCATCTCCCAATCAGATGGTAGCACCGGCTCCGATCTCCTGCCCAACATCAACCCCACCTTCGAATGGATCCGCCTCGCGCAACGCATCCCAGTCCGCGTAAAACTCACAGGCATCCCCAAAGACATCCTCCTCCGCGTCGGCACAACCGTCTCCGTCCTGGTCCTAACCAACACCGCCAACGACACAACCACACCAGAAGAACCACCAGCACCACTATTGTTTCAGTAAAACAAGTTACTCCCCCTCTATCCCCCTGTTCATTTCAAAGAGATCTTTGAGGCTCATTGGGACACGAGGGGATATCTTTTCTCTCACCCCTTACAGCAATTAAAGCCTGTGTGACTCCTATGCATATTTTCTTCGCGACCAGTACAAAGCCCTTTAGGTCAAGGTATGCTCACTTTCACCATCTCACCGACTTAGCAGCGCAATCTCAGTGCAAATAACGCTAACAAACGCACATAAGAACGCAACGCACTTCCGACTGCGATCCAGTCCAAAAACACTATCTATAGCAACAGCTGTGCGCGCCACTACTTATTCGCTGTTGCAGTCGTGATTGACGTTTCAGGCGTTCCTCCCACAGTCTCGTTCCCTTCCTTCTGGTATACACGGAGGGTAGTGCTCATCTCATAACAGCACTGCGAGGTACTGCCATTCAATCCCTTGAAGTCGCTGTTTGAGTTTCACTAAGGCCAACTGTTGGGTGTATATTCAGGGCTAAGGAAGTGCTCTGGTTCTTGGAAGGCTTTAGTCTTCTTGCTGGAGACGCTCTCTTCAGCCCTCTCATTCAGGCTGGCTTAATCCCAGAACGCAAAAAGCCCCCATGCGTTATGCATCGGGGGCTTTTGAGTTGGTATGTTGTTCTGTTTCATTTTGAGAGATTGTCAGTGTGGATTATTCATGCCCGGCGGCGCCCTACTCTCCCGCGTCTTAAGACGAAGTACCATTGGCGCAGGGGCGTTTCACTTCCGAGTTCGGGATGGGA
>NZ_LMCF01000079.1 GCF_001623075.1 Pseudovibrio sp. Ad37 | reverse complement strand
GAGCGCTCGGCACAAAGCCAGCAGACGAACCTGCTAGATGAGAGCTGTTCGCCTGCTGGATTTGTGCCAACCAAGGTGGGTCAATTTTAAATGATGATGCCGGATCAATTTTGAACGCTCATTGACAGTTCTCGATAATAATAGAACCAATTGGAGCCTCGAATGTCTGACGATCAACTAACACCCCAACAACTTGAGTGGGTGAAATCAGTTTATAGAACACTCGGCTGGACCTTTAAGGAACAGCATGAGGCTGAGCGTGAGACAGCCGCTGCAATCAAAGAAAAAGAAGAGAAAGAGATTGCACAGGCAACAGCTAAGACAAAAGCTGAAGACGACAAGAAAGTCGGAGCGGCTGTTACGGAAGCAACTGCTGAGCGCATAAAAGCAGAGAGTGATGAAAAACTCAAAGATGTCACCGCGCAACTCTCTGAGTTGAAAGCCGACGTCAAAGATCATTTTGTTCATGAGAATGAAGACACCGATTCAGATGCTCTGGCAGCGCTTGCAAGCCAGAGTAAGCAGCTTCTGGAACGTCTCAATTCTATTTATGGGCATAAGAAAGATTTTGAGAATTATCCAAGCGAAGCAATTGCTTTTGACAAAAGCTATGAAAACGCGAAAGCGCTCATTCAAACCGCTGCTTTGGAGATTAAAACCAAAGACACTGACGGTGCGCATAACAGCCTTCTGGAAGCAGAATCCACCATTGATGACATGCAAACGCTTTGGCAAGGCGTTGTCGCTGCGGCCAAGAGCAAACCTGTAGAACTTCCTGTTCCGGCAGAGTTGAAGCCATATGTCATGGAAGTTGGTCAGGGTATCAAATCAATGACAGGCATTGGTTTCTCCGGACCTGCAACACGCCTTGGGAAGACACTGAAGGATGTCAGAGCAGCAAAGTTGCCTAAAGATGATCCAGCTTGGGAAATTCTGCTTTATGATAATGAAATGGCCATGGCTGCGGTTGGAGAGTTTGGTCAGCTCAAGACCCACATTCAAAAGCTAGCTACAAGTTTGCGCAACTCCGGTGTTGCGGACGCTGCTGGCGACATTGAAACCACACTTGATAATTACATGTCGGACGCCTCCAGAACGGTCCCGACCATTCGCAGTTTGCTTAGTTCACTCAAAGCCTCAGCAGCACACAAGAACAGCATGAGAAAAAAAGCGCGGTGGGATGCGGCGCAGCTTGGTGAGCGTACAGAGCGCTTCCGCGATGATTTGAAGAAACTAGTCCTTTACGACAAGCAGGGAAATCTGGTCACCAAACCCGATGAACGTCGTGCGATCAAACGCGCAGGTGATGTCCCAGGCTTAAATCAGGACGTGATGATCCAAATTCCACGTCGCCCCAAAGATGCGAAGGAAATTCCGCGCAAAACCATCGACAGTCTTCTTCAAACCTTTGACTTTCTAGATGAGTTGAAAGCATCCGGTGTGACGGGTGTGGAAGATATTGCTGTTGAGGAGTTCCTGAAAGCTGAAGCAATCCTTTCCGGTATTCAGAAGGATCCCGGTGCCTATAAAAAGCTGACTAAAAACCTTGATAAGCTACGCGAGAAAATCGACAAGATCTCGAAAGGCAAGGAAGGTGCTTATTACATCGAAGAACGGTTGCGCCTCACGGATGACATCGATGAACTGGAAGAAGAAGCCCTCTCCATGAACATCGAAAAAGCGCTGGCTTCATGCACTGAAATGGAGGCCAAGCAATTACACCCACTCGAAGAAGGTGTTCGTAAGGCCGTCAAAAACCGAGAGTTGTTCGACACCAAAGTTAAGATCATCGAGAACCAGTTTACAGAGATCCCAAAACTACTTGCACAAATGGGGAAAGCAGATCCCAGCCTTGCCAAGATGGTTGGCTCTCTATTCGCGCCAGATGAGATCAAACAATATCATGGTGATCTGGATGTCTTTTTCGATCAAGCGAAAGACCTTGCCTACAACGCAACCACAAACGACGAACTGGCCCATTCACTTGATCTGGCGAACCGCCTGATCTTTCGCGTCGACCGTTTTGTCCACGAACTGGAAGGCCAGTTGAGCCATCTTCACAAGCTTGCTGAGATGGAGAAGAGAGGCGAGAAAATCACAGATGCAGATCGCTTCAGTAAGGCAGAGCTGAAGTACTTCAAAAAACTGGAAGTCGATTACAAGAAGGGTGTTGCCCGACAGAAAGATCAGAAGGAAGCTAAGAACGCCTTCCTCACCAAATCCGGCCCGCTTAAGGATGAGCTGGATATGATGACGTCAAAAGATATCTCCATCAAGCGTATTCTTGCTTACTACAAGGGTGTTGATCGCGTTGACCCCAGCAAGTTTGATACATCTCGTTTGAAAGAACTTCGCATGGAAATCGCGGAGCTGGAAGATCAGTCCGACGCTTCTCATACGCACAAAGAAAACCTTGCTAAACTGAAAGAGCTGGAAGGAGCTCTGGATGCAATGCGTGGTGAAATTACGGGCTTCAGAGAGGACATTGCGAGAGACATCTCGACATTTTCTGATAAATGCATCGCACGCCTGATCAAAGCCAAGCAGTATATCGACAGCTCTTTTGTCAATGCTGTGAAAGACAAGCAGGATGCCGGTGAAGAAGCGGTGGATGTCGCTGCTTTGCGAAAGTTCTCATCGTGCATTTCTCAACCGTTGGCCCTTGCAGAGTTGCCAAAGCAAGTTGCGGCTATTGCTGACAAATCAAAAGACCTGAAGGAGCGCAAGAAAGCCCGCGAAAATGCCCTAAGGCAAGTGCGGCCACTGATTGCGCAACTGGACAACAGTCAGGCTATTCAGCTCTATATGCGACACCCCTTCAGCGATCTGCCGAATGATCTGAACATACTGCGTCCTGAGCTGATTCAGCTGGAAGTGAAGCTGCTCTCTCTTGGTGGCTAAGATAAAACAAGAAGGATCGAAAACGATCCCACACTGGAGTTTGTCATGACGTTAACTCCGTCTCAAATTGACTGGCTCTCACAGGCCCAAGGCGGCGTGGAGAACTTCGAATCTGATAGTGAAAACGAAGAGAAGAAATCTGCAGAACTGACCAATATTTTAGCTAAATTGGATGCAGATAAGTCGGTTATTCACCAAGCTCAGGATTTTCAAATTGAGCTCGCCCGAAGTCCAAATGTTTTTAAGCGCAAGCTGCAAAAAAGCAAAATGGACTTTATGACCGGTGATATGAAAACCGAGGTAGATTCCTATGCGGACGTGACTTCTGAAACGCCTCTCATTCAATCTGAAAATGTTGATGCGCTCAATGCTGCTTTCGGCAAAATCCTAGAGCGGCAGGCCGAGATGATTGCGGCGAAGAAGAAGGATGGGAAGACACGGCTTTTCAGTGATGCAGATATCACACGAGAACTTTGGACACCTCTGGTTCGCGAAGGGATCATTCCCTCCAACATTGTGCCGGATAAATACAGTCAATTTGTGCAGATGTTCCAGGGTGCCTCTGAGATCTATGAGGGGAAGCTGGAGCAACATAGTGAAACAGCTTCAAAGTATGAGAACACGCTTGAAGCCATTGGGTTTGCGCGTGATGTCGTCTCACTGGCCGGAAGTCTTGGTAGTAGCGCGCTGACCATTGCCAACTTTGAAGACCAATCTCGCTCACTGGCAGAAAAACGCGAAATTGCAGCCAAACGTCAGGTTCTGAAAGGGAAGCAGGATCAGATTGCCGGAGACCTTCGGACTGAGTTCAAAATGGGTGCAAACACTTCGGATGCAGAGATGCTGGAAGAGGCTGCCCGACGTGGCGAATATAGTTGCGAGATCAAAAGCTACCAGAATGTAGAAGCAGCCCAATCACAGCTCGTTGAGCAGCTAATGGGGCAAAACAAGCTTTTCGAAGAGGAAAAAGCTTTACTGACGATGTCCACATCGTTGCTGGATGGCGGTCTAGCCATGGCAGAAAAAGGTATCCAGTTTTCGGAGAGACAAAAGAACGCAAGAAACACACTCGCCTTTGCCCAAGACGCTGCTGATATCGTTGCAGGCCAACTTAAGCTTGCATTGGAAGCAACAGGCAAAACCTACGAGCAAGAAGAGCACCAAACCACCGACCAGATAGAATTTGAAGGCGCTGCAGATAAGGATACGCTCCAGAATATTTCTTATGCTGCAGGCGCTGTGAGTGTCGCTATTGAAGCCAACCAAGTTGCGCGGAAGATTGCCTTAGCAACGCAAGCAAAAACGAACAAAGAGCGAGAGAATGCGGTTTTGCAAATTGCCGGCTCTATCGCCGACTCCCTTGCTGAGGCTTTTTTTGCAGCAGGTGACGTTCAAGGCCATATCGATACGGGTAAACAAGATTCTGCACTGACTCTTAAGGATGAAAGCAAAGCATATGCCTACGGTGATCCTGGGCCTGGTCCTGGTCCTGGTCCTGGTCCTGGTCCTGGTCCTGGAAATGAGAATGACCAGACCGAACTGATTGGTGTTTCAATCAAGGCTTTTTTTGTCTTAGGTGTCAACACCGGCACTGCTGTTAAAGCGCTCAAAGATAAGGATTACAAAGCCTTTTCTGAATCCCTTGTTCTAGGTTTAATGCAGCTAGCTTCTTCTGCTACCACAGGCCCCCTCGCCGCAATGGCCAAGCCTGATCTTCCTCTCAACACTGATGAGGGAAAAGAAGAACTTAGTGAGCTCTCAGCCCGTGAACTTATGGATCGCAAGCTGGAACGATCTGGTTGTACGTTTAAACGAACGGAGCGCGAGGCGTTTCTTGATGGTTTTCATGATCCACAATACTTGCACAAAATCACGAATAATATGCGTGAAATGCAGGATGCCTTCCGTGAGGCAAATGACAAGAAGAAGATGGATGCTGAAACGGTAAAGCGAACGAATGCTGCCATTCAGAAGATGGAAGCGAAGAAATCCTGGGACGCGCTTGCCGACTTTAAGAAGAAGCAATCCAACAAGAAAGAACGCGAAGAGTTTATGGAAAAGCTCGAAGCGGATGTGGAAGCAGAAACAAAAGCGCTGAAAAACCTGATCGAGGAGGCTTCCCCTCCTCCTGATCCTGAAGACACGAAGGCTCTTCAGAAATCAATGGAAGCGGTCGAAAGGCTGATTGCTGACATCAAAGCCTCTGAAATGAAGTACAAGCTGATTGAAAAGATTGCCAAGGGTGGTGTTCAGGTTCTGGTGCGTGTTGTTCCGGCAACGGGCATGGTTGAGGCTTGCAGAAAACTTGCCTTTGACGCAGTTGCTCTTGGTAAGAAAGCCGCTGAAGTTGAAAAGTGGCGCAGAAACGTGAAAATGGCTCAAACCGCCAATTCGCCCTATTACCACGCTTGTAAGGAGCGCCATACACAGGCAGCGGTTCAAGTCAGTCAGAAGACAATCAATACCTTCCTGTCTATCATTGGCGTGGCTACAGAGGCCACGCGCCTGGCAGATTCAACGCAAGCCTCTACGGGACTTTCTCTTGCAAAGAACATGGGGCAGGCGCTCTCTGATTTTGGCTATAAAACTTACGGACGCGCTAAGGTCGTTTTTGGATGGCGGAAATATCTTGATGCCCGCAAAAATCCAGAGAACCGCAAGAAGGCCCGCGAGGCAATTGCTTGGAACTCGACACTTGCCAAGTGTGTGCTTGCCTACGGCATTGTTGAAGAACGAGATCCTATCGCACAGCAAGTTGGCCGCAACTGCGGTTTGACACCCGAAGTCCTGGTGTCAAACAGTGATGTTTGTGCTGCGGTGGTGCGATATTTTGAGACGCTTTACAGTGAAGATCCCGTCGTCTTGCGGCGTGTTCCGAAGGTTGCAAACTGGCACCCTGGAACACCGGATCTGACGCTCAAGAGTTGGTTCAGCTTTAAACGTGCAGCGACCAAGAAAGCCTATCCTTTGATGGCTAAGGAAAGCTGTAAGACGCCAGCTATCGAGCAAGCTTTGAAGGCACTGCACACCTTGTGTGGTGGAGACCCGTTCAACTACCCCTCTGTACGGGATGACATGATTTCCGAAGATAACTGGCAAGAAAAAATCCTGACCTACGCTCAGGATGTTCAAAAGCATCTTGAGACTCTTGAACTGGAGTTCAAGGGATATCGCCCTGTCACTGCTGAACCAAAAGACAAGAAGACACAGGCTTGGACGGGTGGCCGATTACATACCGAAATGATGGAAGTCGCGGATTCTTTGCGAGCACAAGCAACGTTGATCCTCCACGATGCCAGAGCAGATGTGAAGACTTATAGTTCTTAACCCGTTCTCCTGAACACGTTGGAGTTTGTCATGCCCCTTACCGGAAAACAGCTCGATTGGCTCAAAACAGCGCAACAAGGCGCCGGCAATTTTGAACAAAATGCCGAACGTGTTGCAGCCAAAGCTGGACGATTGACCGACATTATGGCCAAGCTGGATGGAGACAAAGAAACCATTCGCGAGGCACAGAACTTTGAAGTAACGCTGGCGCGGAATGAAAAATGGTTCAAGCTCCCCGGCTCTGGCACAAAGATGCCCTGGATGACCGGGGACATGCAGACCGAGATAGACACGCGTGCTGACATTCGCGCTGATAGCGGGGCTATCAATGCTGAGACCTTGAAGAAGCTCAATGCTTCCTTTGAACGTATTTTGGCACGACAAGCCGAGATGATTGCGGCCAAAGATAAAGATGGCAACGAGATGTTTTCTGAAGAGGACATCACACGTGAACTCTGGACTCCGCTGGTTCGTGAAGGGATCATTCCATCAAATCTGGTCCCTTCCCGTTACAGCCAGTTTGAGAAGATGTTCCAGGGCGGTGCAAAAATCTATGAGCAAAAGCTTGATGAACATAGCGAAACCGCTTCCAAACACGAAAACACGTTAGAAGCCATTGGTTTTGCGCGTGATGTCGTGACGCTTGCCTCATCTATCGGATCCAATGCAATCACTCTGGCCAATCTGAATACAGTTGCGGGTGATGCGCCTGACAAAGACCAGATTTCTGCCAAACAGGATGTCCTGAACAACCAGAAAGGCCAGGTAACAGGCGATTTGCGCAAGTCTCTTGGCATGGATGCGAATGCAAGCTCAGAGGATGTCATCAAAGCAGCAAAAGATGCCGGGAAGTATGGAGATCAGCTTCAGAAGGTAACCAATATTGATTCAGCTTTGAACTCGCTGGGAGAAAATCTCTCAAAGGACGCCAATTGGGTGGCTGAACAGCGTGCGTTGTTTACGGCAACCACTACATTGCTCGACACCGGTCTTGCAGCTGCGGAAAAAGGTATTGTCTTTTCTGAGCAGAAAGGCAAAACAGCCGCAGATAAGCTGAGCTTTGCGAACGAAGCTGGCGAGATGATTGGTGAAGAGATCAAAAAGGTTCTCTCTGCTGGCGCTGCTTTTGACAAATCCGCGTCTGACCGCAAAGGCGAGGATGACCACGGCAATATCTTTGAAGGTGTTTCTGGCCTGATTGATGTTGCTATGGCTGGTGGACGCGTTTCAGAGAAAATTTTGCAGGCTACACAAGCTCCTGACAAAGACGCCAAGCAAGAAGCGGTGATGTCCATCATCGGGACTCTTGCAGATTCCCTCTCCACGGCAATTTCGTCAGGTTCGCAGTTGAGCGGTACGGAATCCACCACTCCCGAGATTGTTGGTGAAGCGCTTAAAGCTGCAATGATTGCAACGACTGATGCCGGTACAGCGACAAAAGCGTTGATTGATGGCGACTATCAAGCCTTTGCAGAAGCCCTCACAGGAGGCCTGGCAAACCTCGCCAGTGCTACTGGTTCTGATGCCATTGGTGATGCCATCACGGGCAAGATTCAGCCAGATCAAGGTGAGTTGACTGAAGAAGGCGAAGCTGAGACTGAAGGTCTGACGCCGCAGCAAATTCTTGAGAAAAAACTGAAGCTTGCGGGTCCAAGTGCGGGTGTCCAGAGCGTTGAGAAGAGTATGGAGCTTCTTTCTGACGAAGACATCATGGCAAATGTCAACGCTTTGCTGACCGGTGGTCTCGATAAGTTCAAGAAGCCAGGCCGCGATGAAAAAGACGCTGAGATCGTCAAGAAGAATACAGCAGCTGCGCTGAAAAAGATCGAAGAAGAAAAAACAGGTAATGCGCTTGCAAGTCTGAAGGAAAAGCTTGCTGATCCGAAAGAGCGCAAAGCTTACATGGACGAAATCGAGAAGCGCGCAGATGAGGAGCACAAGGCTCTGCAAGATCTTATTGCAGAAGCTTCCTCACCTGATGACCCGAATGATGAAAAGGCCGTCGAGAAATCTTTGAAGGCCATTGACACTCTGCTTGCTGATATCAAAGCTTCTCAAATGAAGATCAAGATGATCGAGACCATTGCAAGTGGTGGTGTGAAGGCTGTCACAACGATCTTCCCAGCAACAGGCCTTGCAGAAGCGATCAGAAAATTGACCATGGATGCAATCGCATTGGCGAAGAAATCTGCTGAGGTCGAGAAATGGCGCAAGAACGTCAACATGGCTGAAGCAAGTAACTCTGTCTATTACCATGCCATCAAAGAGCGACATACACAGGCCGCTATTCAGGTGAGCCAGAAGACGCTAAACACCTTCTTCTCCGTTGTTGGTGTTGCCGCTGAAATTGCGCGCTTGGCTGATGCAACACAGGCTTCTGCCGGCATCTCAGCAGGTATGAACATGGGCCGTGCGCTATCTGATTTCGGTTATAAAACCTATGGCCGTGCGAAGATTATTTATGGCTGGAAGAAGTATCAGGAAGCACGGATGGATCCTGCAAACCGTAAAGCGGCACGTGCTGCGATCGCAGGCAATTCCACACTTGCTAAGTGTGTGCTTGCCTACGGGATTGTGGAGGGAAAAGACCCCATTGCCCGCCAGGTTGGCCGGAACAGTGGTTTGACGCCGGAGGTGCTGGTTTCCAGCACAGATGTATGTTCTGCAGTTGTGCGGTACTTTGAGACGCTTTACAGCGATGATCCTGTTGTGCTGCGCCGAGTGCCAAAGGTGGAAAACTGGCATCCTTGTACGCCTGATCTGACCCTGAAGTCCTGGTTCTTGTTCAAGAAGGCAGCTACCACGCGAGCCTATCCACGAATGGCCAGAGACAGTTGTCTGACACCAAACATTGATCGTTCCATCAAGGAGCTGCATAACCTTTGTAGTGGCGACCCATTCAAGTACCCAGAAGTGCGGGATGAGCAACTGAGCAAACCGGATGGTATGAAAGCGGTGTTTGATTATGCCACACAGGTTGATACAGAGCTGGATAACCTGAAGAAGGCTTTGGATGCCTACTCTCCGGTGACAGACAAGCCGGAAAACCCCAAGATCGAGAAGTGGTCTGCAGGGCAACGTCATTCAGAGATGGAAGCCGTTGTTGATGCGATGTCATCGCAAATTGAGCTCGTACACCGTGAAATCACGGCAGATCTGAAGCTCTATAAGACCTGATCCACCCCGTAACTTAAACAGCAAAGAACCGGCCTGAACTTTCAGGCCGGTTCTTTTTTTGCAGTGTTGTAAGCGGCTATCAGAAACGTTTCAGAAACCGCATCAGGACTGGCCAGTGATCGCTGGCGCCCTGATTATTGTCGGGATTAAAGCGCTTTGGGCGTACTCGATTTCTTGCATCCTGTGCGTACTGGCTCGGGTGCGTGACAACTGTGTGGAAGCTGCCCAGATCAGCAAACCATGTGCTGTTACTGTCCTGATCCGGACGCAATGCACCGGAAACGAGGATCATATCCAGGAAGGACCAGCTCTGATCCTTATAGTAAAATGCGCTGCCCGGGGCTGCACAGCCGACAATCTCAGGCGGATAACTCCAGTTCCCTTCTCTCGCCAGGGCCTGAAACTCACCATTTTGAATGTCTGTGCAATTGAAATTGAAGTCGCCAGCAGCAACCACATTTGCGTCATCAGGAAGCTTTGCACGCTCCTTGTTCAGCACTTCCATCGCATCTTTCCGGCATTGATAGGCCGAATGAACACCGAAGACATGCATTGTTTCGCCGTCTGGCATCTCAAACTGAGCTTTCACAATATCCCGCGTTGGCTGGCAATCGTGGGGATTGTCGCCATCTTCGCCAAACACTTTAATTGTCTCTGGCTCTCCCTTAAGCGGCAAACGCGAGATGATGCCAACATCGATACCGCGATTGTGCTCATTGTTGGAGGTGTCCAGCTGAATGACTGAGGTGTAGTCCAGACCGGCCAGTGCTTTGTTGACCAGATCATCAAGCACCTTTTTGTTTTCTGTTTCAGGTAAAACCAGAATGTCCGGCGTTTCCGGGAAGGAACGAATGACAGCACCCAGTGTCATCAATTTTTGCTTGTAGCTTTCCTCGCCCCAGTTCAGCTCAATGCATTGTTTGTAATAGTGGGAACCTTTATCATTATAGCTCTCACAAGCGTCTTCATGATCCTTACCACGGGCTTCTTTTGCTTCTTTGGAAAGGTAGGTGTCATCTCGTGGATTGTTCTCATCATCAATGGTGTCGAAGAGATTTTGCACGTTGTAACTGACGATCGTGACAGGCTTGTCTTGAGCGAGGGCTGTCGGCATGGCCAATCCGATGATCGTTGCACCCAGTAGCAAGGATTTCATGGGTTTCTCCCTTTTTTCTTTTGGGAGTACCAAACATGGGTTAGTGGCCCGTTCCGAGTGTTCTTGCAGTTTTAAGTGTTTCCGCAAAATGGCTGAGCAAAACAAAAAAAGCTGACCCAAAGGCCAGCTTTCCTATCTTAAACACATTGGTTGCTGCTTACTCTGCTGCGACCGGCACCACTTTAAGCGCAAGACCACCCTGTGAGGTTTCTCTGTATTTTGCCAGCATATCCTTGCCGGTTTCGTACATGGTCGCGATGACTTTATCGAGAGAAACACATGGATCTGAGTTTCGGCGCATAGCCATACGTGTTGCGTTGATCGCTTTGACAGAAGCTATTGCGTTGCGCTCGATGCAAGGCACCTGAACCTGTCCGAGAACAGGGTCACATGTGAGACCCAGATTGTGCTCCATACCGATTTCAGCTGCAATGCAGACCTGAGCCGGGCTCGCACCTAACAGCTCTGCAAGGCCTGCTGCTGCCATGGAGCACGCCACTCCAACTTCACCCTGACAGCCAACTTCTGCACCAGAGATGGATGCATTGGTCTTATACAACGCTCCAATGGCGCCTGAGGCGAGGAAGAACTTTGTGTAGTGCTCAGGCTCAAGACGTTCGATAAACTTGTCATAGTACGCGAGAACCGCAGGAATGATGCCTGCAGCACCGTTGGTTGGTGCTGTTACAACGCGACCACCTGCTGCATTTTCCTCTGATATGGCCAGCGCGAACATGTTGACCCAATCAACCGTTGCCATCGGGTCGTTGCTGCTGCGCTCTGTCGCCGTCAGCTGACGGCGTAGTGCTGCTGCACGGCGTGGGACTTTGAGCGGGCCTGCCAGCAGACCTTCCGTGTTGCTGCCACGCTCTATGCCATCGCGCATCACATTCCAGACACGACCAAAGCTCTCACGCAGTTCTGTTTCACTGCGGAATGCTTTTTCGTTTTCCAGAACAAGCGCGGAAATGCTCATACCGTTTTGGCGGCAATGCTCCAGCAATTCTGAAGCGTATTTGTATGGATAAGGCACTGAAACTTCGTTTTCTGAAGCCTTACCGAAATTCTCTTCATCCACGATGAAACCACCGCCGATGGAATAGTAGGTTTTGGAGAAGATCTTTTCTCCACCTGCGAAGGCATGGATGGACATGCCGTTTTCATGCAACTCAAGTGCTGGACGATTGAATGTGATTGCATCACTCGGGAAGTCAACCACGTGGCAATGCATGCCAACCGGGAGGCGACCAGTTTGTTCTACGCGCTGAATGAACTCTGGAATACTGTCAATATCAACGGTTTCCGGAGAGTTGCCACCAAGCCCCATAATAATTGCTGTGTCTGTGTGGTGGCCTTTGCCTGTCAGCGACAGAGAGCCGTATATGTCAACTGCAATACGCGTCACATCACGCAGTTTATCCTGAGCACGCAGGCTATCAATGAACTGCTTTGCCGCTTTCATAGGCCCGACTGTATGGGAGCTGGATGGACCTACACCGATTTTGAAGATGTCAAAAACGCTGAACATAACGTGAACCTCAGTGGGAGAGAAAAACCGGTGTCCGAAGACACCGGTTCATTTTTGTTAGTTGGCCTTCTTAGAAGAGGCCTTTTACGATCGCAGAGATTGCGACAATGCCCATGATGGTGATGAAGATGTTGGACAGCGCACCGTCGTACTTCTTCATGCTTGGGACTTTTTTGATTGCGTACATTGGCATCAGGAACAGGATTGCTGCGATGAACGGAGCACCCAGGCCTTCAATCATGCCAAGAACGGATGGGTTGATGATTGCAACACCCCAGACGGAGAAGAAGAAGAATGCAACGAGCAGTGTGTTGAATTTCTTTTCACCCAGGCCTTCGACAGCTTTTGGAGCAGCTTTCTTAGCAATGCCTGCAAGACCTTCTTTTGCGCCAAGGTAGTGACCAAAGAAGGAAGAGAAGATTGCAAGGAACGCAACCAATGGACCCATGAAGGAGATCAGTGGGCTGTCAAACACGTTTGCAAGGTAAGACAGGACTGGCAGGTTCTGCTGTTTTGCTTCCATCAGCTGTTCAGGTGTCAGTGCGAGAACGCAGCTGAATACGAAGAACATAACGAAACCGAGGAGCATCACAGATGCGCGCTTCAGGATGATGTCGGACTTTGCAACTGCGTTATCGCCATGTGCTTCGCGCTGAGCCAGAGCCATGGAGGAGACGGCTGGGCTGTGGTTGAAGGAGAAGATAAGCATTGGAATGGTGAGGTACACCACTGTCAGCAAAGTGCCAGTTTCTGGGATCATATCAAAGCTCATGGCTTCAAAAGACCAGGATGGGATCAGGTATACAGACATACCGAACAGGATGATCACCAGTGGGTACACCAGAAGCTCAGTTGCGACGAGCATCAGGCGGCGACCAAGGATCATTACACCCATCATCATTGCAACGAGAATACCAGAGAGGAGCCAGCGTGGAACTGCAGGCATTGCCAACTGGTTGACGATGAAGCTATCGATGGTGTTGGTAATCGCGTTACCGTAGATCAACACGATTGGGTAAATCGCGAAGAAATAGAAGAAGGTAATCAGCAAGCCTGCTGCTTTACCAAAGTGTTCTTCAACCACGTCGGTGATGTCTGCGTCTTTGTTCTTGGAGGAAAGAACAAAGCGAGCCAGTGCGCGGTGAGAGAAGTAGGTCATTGGACCTACGAGAGCTGCGATCAGGATCAGTGGCCAGAAGCCTTCAAGACCTGCACGGATTGGAAGAAACAGAACACCGGCACCGACGGCGGTACCGAACATGGACAAAGACCAGGTAAGATCTTCTTTTGTATATTTAACCGTTTCTTTCGGGGCGACTTCGACTTCGGTCGCATTGATGCTTGACATTTCTTTTATTTCCCCATGTGCCACTCATGTGCCCTAGGAGAATTTCCCAATCTCTCTAGGACGGGGACCTGATATACTTATGTTAAAATTTTAAGACCATACGTTTTAATACACATCCTGCGCGCCATAATAACGCAGCGATACTGAATACGACTTCAGTTTAATAGCGCGAGACCCCAGTGCGCGTGCAACAATCTGCCGCGGCGCTGTAAATAATTATATTAAATAGGATTTTTCACTGAATTCCTATTAATCAGCTTCGGCTCTTCGTCAGACCTGCAGTTCACGCAATATACGCGCATTCTAATATATGCAGTCAACACACTGTTTCCCAAGCGTATATCACTGACCTAGAGGTACTTTGGCGTCATTTGAGTAATTCGCATAAGTAAAATTGCATTCAGGTGTATGCCTGAATCCAATGCGTTCACCCGTCCTCAAATGATGACAATATGCCCCTTGCACGCGCATTTTGTGCGCCTGGAAAAACACCGTATTTTCGCTAAGGCACACAAATGCATACATTAATTATAATCGGAGGAAAAATTTCAAATGCGACATTCTTTCCCCCTGTTTTCAATCAGAGGGTTTGAATTGTCTTCAATGCACCTTCCAAGGCTTCGCCTTTTTCATCCAAAAGCGCGGCTTCTCTGAGACGCCTGAGCCAATCTGCGGCGTCTTTTCTGTCTTTCAGGAGTGTGAGAGAGGAAAGAACCCGGTCAAATTTGGAGTGCCCGCGTTTATGTGTGTCCGAATATCCTTTGATGAGCCGGCGACAAGTGAGGATCTCAACAGCAAGATCATAGTCCGAATGCACGGTCTTTATCGCAAGATCCCGCCAGTTTTGGAGATGTTCTGTCTCAATTTCATGGCGCAGAAAACTGCGACGCCAGGGTTTCAGGCTGCTGATGAGCCAGAGGCTGAGGAAGCCTCGAACGGAGTGCGTTCTTATGCGTCGCCCTTTGTTCACCCTTCTATCCAGCCAGTTGAACACTTTAGGACGGGCTTCGACCCATTTACCAAGCTGAACTGGCAGAGTTCCGCAGATTTCTTCCATACGTGGGTGGAGATATTCGGTCAGTTCCAGCTGATTTTCTGCGCCTAACCCGATTTCCCTTTCAACGCGTTGCAAGCGTGTTTTTTGCGTTTTTATGTCGGCAACACGGATCGTGTCGTCATAACACATAGCATTTGCGATATACTTGGCCGCAACTCTGGTGAATTCCCAGTTGCCATTTTCGGTATCACTTGCGAGTACAATCTCGAGGTGATTGAGATACTCCTCACCGTATTCCAGATCCTGAAACTCAACGGTCTTGCGCAGCCCTGCCAGCGCCATCTCGTGAACCTGTTTTGGAAGCGCTTCAATACGGGATAAAAGCAGTTGCCAGGCTGCGCGTTTCTTCTCAGGCCCGCGGACTGTGAGTGCCTTCTCAGACTTGGGTTGTTCTGGTCGTCTGGTACCAGCGCTTCCAGCAGCAGCTGATGACTGGGCGTGCTCGAAGCTCGCATTGAAAGAGGCCAGACTTGCTTTGACGCCTTTGCCGCCCTTGCGGATGGTGTCTTCATAGGTGCTTTTGAGAAATGGCAATGCGCCGGAACCGGCAAGTGCGCCGAACAGGCTGGAGGAGATGACGCTGCCATTGTCTGCGGCGACCTCTTCCATATTGAAGGCAACCAGTTTTTGGGAGGCATTTCCGAGACGAGAGAGGACGACATCACTGTCCTGCTCCCCTTTGCCCGGCACGATCTTTTCCGAGACCGCCAAAATGCGGTGAGATGAGGCGATCAGCGTTGTCTTATCAGCTGTCACGAAACCACGGATAACGGCGCGGCCTGCTTCCATGAGTTCGGCGCAAATGACGATGTCGACATCGCCTTGCGCTGGGCTGAGAGAGAAGACAGGGGCTTTGCCAGTATCAGGTGCCATTTCGACGTAATAGATTGTTGCGCCCGTGCGCTGGGCGACACCTGCGACAGAGGTGGACTGGGCTTTATAGCCGTTGGCTTCAGCTAAGTTGACGATCCAGTCTGTGAGGACACCGCCGCCCTGCCCGCCAACGGCGAAAATGGCAATTTTCGTGATGGTGCGGGTTTCATCCTCGCCTGATCCCAAAGCCTGCCATTGAGTGTCGATATCCATACTTATGCCTCCTCAATGATCAGAGATCGGCGCTCTCGCCAGTTTTGCAGCGTGGAAATGATGCGACCGCGTATCTTACTGAAGAAGCGTTCGGTTTTGCTTGGGTTGTGAATGGTGTCAGCCTGATAGAAGGATGGGCAGAGGATGGCGGCGTCTGCAACCTCCCCGCAATTGCCGCAGCCCACGCAGTTCTGGTCGATATGCGCGACGGGATCATCGCGCAGCGGGTCATCCAGATCCTTGACTGTCAGCGACGGGCAGCCGGATAAGCGCATACAGGCGTGGTCCCCTGTACAGACATCTTCATCAACACCAAAGCGGGTTTTGACGACGCGCTTTTGCTCTTTCACGGCCTGATTGATGATCGGCTTTTCGCGGCGCTGTTTGTTGAGCATGCATTCTGAAGACGCGATGATGACTTTTGGTCCTTTGACATCAGTGGTCAGCGCTTCCTTCAGGATTGATTGCATCTGGGTGACGTCATAGGTGCGGTCAAGCTGACGGACCCATTTGACGCCAACGCCTTTCACCGCTTCGGTGATCGGGTGTTTGGTGGACTTGCTTTTGTTGTTTGCCCTTGAGGACAGGATGTCCTGCCCGCCTGTGGCCGCTGAATAGTAATTGTCGACAATGACGATCACGCCGTCATTTTGATTGAAGACCGCGTTGCCGATAGAGGTGGTCAGGCCGTTGTGCCAGAAGCCGCCATCTCCCATAAATGAGATGGACCTTCGATCTGTTTCCGTTGTGTTGAATGCAGAAGCCGAGGCCGGGCCTAATCCATACCCCATGGTGGTGGAGCCAATGCCAAAGGGTGGCATGATGGAGAACAGGTGGCAGCCGATATCTGAAGCTATGTGATGCGGGCCAAGTTCATCTTCCACCAGTTTGGTGGCAGCGAAAATTGGGCGTTCCGGACACCCCACGCAGAACCCGGGCGGGCGCATGGGAACGACCTCTTGCAGCTCTTTGATGTCTGGCAGGGCTCCAGGTGTGTTTGGTGCGCGCCCTTTGCCGGGCAACGCATCGCAATGGGTTACAAGGAAGGTCTGGATGCTGTCCAGCATCACCTGTCCAGTATATTCACCAGCTTCCGGGAATGGTCCTTTCCCTTCCAGTTTGGTGCTGAGGCCTTCCTTTTGCAGCATGGAACCAACGGCTTGCTCCAGATAATCAGGATAGCCCTCTTCCACCACCAGCACGGCCTCTTTGGTGCGGCAGAACTCGGTGATTTCAGATGGAACAAGCGGATAGGTTACATTCATGACGTAAAGCGGGATTTGCGTTTCGCCGTTGATGTCGGCAAGGCCCAAGCGCTGCAGTGCGCGGATGACGCCGTTATACATACCGCCTTGCAGGATAATCCCGACATTGCGACCCTGAGGGCCGAACAGCTCGTTCAGTTTATGCGTTTGAATATAATCCAGCGCGGCAGGCAAGCGCGTTGTCACCTTCTCCTGCTCATGGAGGAAGGAGGCTGGTGGCAAGACAATGCGGTTCAGGTCACGCCTGGGGTTCTCCAGAGCATCAGCCACGCTCATGGATGGGCGCTGGTTGTCTTTGGTGGTGAACTCACCATGGACATGACAGCTGCGGATGCGCACTTGAAGCATAACCGGTGTGTTTGAGGCTTCTGACAGTTCAAAACCATCACCAACAGCTTTGACGATGGATGGCAGATTGGGACGCGGATCGAGCAGCCAGATCTGGCTTTTCATTGCAAAGGCGTGGCTGCGCTCCTGCATGATGGAAGAGCCTTCGCCGTAGTCTTCTCCGACAATCACAAGGGAACCACCGGTGACACCACCGGACGACAGGTTTGCCAATGCGTCAGAGGCAACATTGGTGCCGACTGTTGACTTGAAGGTGACTGCGCCGCGAATGGGATAGTGAACGGATGCGGCCAGCATGGCGGCGGCGGCAGCCTCGCTGGCGCTGGCTTCAAAATGCACGCCCAACTCACCAAGAATATCCTGCGCATCAGCCAGAACATCCATGAGGTGACTGATTGGCGAGCCCTGATAGCCGCCAACATAGCCAACACCATTTTCCAGCAGTGCTTTGGTGATGGCCAGAATGCCTTCACCGCGGAACACTTCGCCCTCACCTGCGCGAAGTTTTTCGACCTCTTTGACAAAAGATCTTTCTGCCATACTCTCTCCCCAGAAAGCATGACAGATCCAGTTGGTGCGAGCTCAATGAAGAGAAACGCGCCCTAGAAGTCGTGCTTTCGTATGTTTGCCAGCACCTTGCGCAGTGTCACCAAAAAGGCGTCATGCTCGGCTTGCGAGACGCCAGTGAACATTGTGCTGTATTCGTCGCGCATATGCGGCCACATTTCAGCAAAGGCAGACCGTCCAGCCTCTGTCAGAAAAATATGGCGCACGCGGTTGTCCTGCTCGCTCGCTTTACGGTGGATCAGGCCTTCCTTTTCCATCGCATCCAGCGTGCGGCTCAAAGTCGATTGCTCGATCACCGAATAAACCGAGAGTTCATTGATCATCAGCCCGTCCACGACTGACAACACAGCAAGTGCTCTCATTTTGGCGACCGACAACCCTGATCTGCTCAGTTTTTCGCGCAGACTCTCGTTGTATCTGCCCATGATCCGGTTCATCAGATAGGGCGCAAAATGGCCCAGCCCGACCTCTCCCAGAGTTCTCGGCGTGGATACCGGTTTTGAGTGTTGTCCGTCCTGTTCAGTTTCGGGAGCTTGATCACCGAGAATCTCGTTCATGTGGTGCACTCTTTCTTTTTTGAACAAGCCCCACCTCTCTCGTAGAGCTTGAAATGATTATATGCATTTACATATTTATATCAACTGCAATCCTGTAGATTATAGCGTAAATATGTGATCATTCATTGTTTTCGAGAGTCTCGATCATGTGAGAGAGAAAACCTTTCACCTGCGTGATATCATTCATGCCAAGCTGACGGATCAACCGCTCTTCATGAGCACTGGCCTGCGTGACGAGTTGACCGGCGAGTTCTCTGCCCTTCTCGCTTAAAAAGATGCGGACACGGCGGCGGTCTGCTTCATCAGAGCGGCGTGTCACCAGCCCTCTTTCTGTCATCTGATCGATGGTTTTGGTGAGGTGAGATTGCTCCATCAAAGCGAAGCGGGCCAACTGAGTGACCATCTGGCCGTCATTGTCTCTGAGGCACGCCAGTACGCGCCATTCCGGGACGCGTACGCCTGCGCCCCGGATTTCTTCGTGAAACTGCCCGCTTGCCAGATGGCTTGCCGATGCCAGCAGATACAAAAGGTACCCGTCTACAAAGCCGGATTCCTTTTCATGCGTGTCGATTTCATTCAGGTCTGCGTCCACCGGCCAGCCTCTTCTTTTGTTTTTGCCGCGCTACATTGAGTACGGAATGATAAGTGCGAGTCCCGGAACTGCAATTAGCAGGATCAAGCGCACAACATCCATAGCAACAAATGGAACTACACCGACAAATATCTTTTCGACCGGCACCTCAGGCGCAACTGAGCGCATAACAAACACGTTCATGCCGATTGGAGGCGTGATGAAGCTCATTTCTGTGACGATAATGACGAAGATGCCGAACCAGATCGGGTCAAACCCAAGCCCTGTGACGATTGGAAAGAGAATCGGCACTGTGAGCGTGACCATGGACAGGCTTTCCAGCAGGCACCCCAGCACCAGATAGATCAGCACGATCATGGTGATGATGGCATAAGGCCCGACGCCAAGGGCATTTACCCATGTGCGCAGGTCCGTCGTCAGACCGGAAATGTTCACATAGTTCAGGAAATAGAGAGCCCCGAACAGAATGAAGAACATCACAGCTGTGGTTTTGGCTGTCTCGAATAAGGTGTTGAGCGTCTCCCGATATGTCAGTTTGCCCCGCATTGCGGTCAGAACCAGCGCTCCGCCTGCTCCGATGCCAGCGGCTTCCGTGGCCGTGAAGACGCCGAGATAGATGCCTCCCAGCACGCAGACGAACAAAAGCAATGCCCATGACACACCGCGCAGAGCGATGATCCGCTCTATCAGTGGCAGTTTGCTCTGAACTTCCAGCTCTTCCTTAAACATGAAGAGCGACAAGCGCACGGCGAGCATGTAGCCGATGACACCGACAAGGCCCGGCAGGATGCCAGCCAGGAACAGTGCGCCGATGTTTTGCTGTGTGAGAATGCCGTAGATGACAAGAATGACGGAGGGCGGGATCAGAATACCCAGCGTTCCACCTGCTGCGATGGAAGATGTTGCCAAGCGGTCCGAATACCCAAACCGGCGCATGGCTGGCAGAGAGACGCGTGCCATGGTTGCGGTGGTCGCCAGAGATGATCCGCAAACCGAGGAAAAGCCGCCACAAGCAACGATGGTTGCCATGGCCAGACCGCCCTTACGGTGTCTCAACCAGGCGTTTGCCGCCGTATACATGTCACTGGCAATGCCAGACTGGACGATGAGATTTCCCATGAGCAGGAACAGGGGCACCACAGACAAGGTGTAGCTTCGACCGCTGTCAAAATAGACCTGCCCGACAAGGTGAAAAGCAGGAGGCAATCCAATGATGGACGCAACTCCAAAAAAACCAACGGCAGCCATTGCAAAAGCAATCGGCACGCCTACAAAAATCAATGCCATCAGGATGGCAAGACCCAGATACCATTCCATCAGGAACCGCCCCCAACACCTCTAGGAATTCTCAAAACGGCAAGCACGAATGTGATGAATGCGCAAAACGCACAAATGACACCGGCTGCTTTTGCAAATGGAGCAAGAGGGATGCGTAAATACACCGTAACTTCCTGATAACTCGCAAGCTGCGTTCCGTGTTGCCAGAGCTCCCAAGCCACAACGGACAGGACCACAGCTACAAACATGCGCGAAAAGAACATTTGCAGGGCGGCAACTCCGCCTTTGAACTTGGAGGTGAACAGGTCTACCGTGATGTGCCCGTCATCCAGACACACCGCTGGAAGGCCTGTAAAGATCACCGCCATGAGCAGCAGTTCTGTATATTCCGGCGCTCCGGGCAATGGGCTTGCAAACAGGTAACGGCCAATCACATCAATGACCGTTACTGCGACCAGCGCCAGAAGCAGTATTCCGCAGAGCACAGAGGCGCCCGAACGAAGCTTTCGTCGGGCGCGCGCTGCTAGATCAACCAGATTCCCACTCATTTTTCAGAGGCAACCGCTGCAACTTCTTTTTGGAGCATGTCCATGGCAACTTCAAAGTCGATGCCTTTTTCGCCGTAGGATTTGGCAACACCGTCAAACATTGGACGGGTGGCTTCTTCCAGTTGAGCACGCTCTTCTGCGGTGGCATCGTGAATGGTCACTTTGCCTTCCATCTGCTCCAGACCCCATGCATCCGCAGCATTCCATGCAGCGCCCGCAAGACGGGAGAAGGCTTCACCAGAGATGGCCTCAATGGCTTTCTGATCCGCTTCTGACAAGCTGGAGAACTTGGCGTTGTTGGCGATGAAGAAGAAGGAGACGTTGTAAAGTCCGCCTTCTACGCGCAAGCCGTTGCTAAGCAGGCCATCCAGCTTGAAGAACGGGATGGATTCAGTCGGGAACACGATGCCATCTGCAATGCCGCCGGACAGGATCTCATAGGACTGCGGTGCTGGCGCCTGAATGGCCACCATGTCCATAGCCTGAACCAGCTGGTTGGTGATGCTGCCAGCGACGCGGATCTTTGCGCCTTTCAGCTCGCTCAGAGGTGAGACGGCACGGTCGGTTGTGTAAAGCAGGCCGGGACCATGGGTGAAGACGCCCAGAACCTTTGAGCCGCGGTGCTCGTTGGCTTTTGCCAGCGTGCTTTCATAGAGACGCCAGTAGGCAACGGACAAGCTGGTGGCGTCCGTTGCAAGGAATGGCAGTTCTGCAATCTGTGTGAGTTTAAAGCGGCCCGGTGTGTAACCGTGCACGCCGTATGTGAGATCAGCGATGCCGTTTGCGGCGAGGTCAAAGTGGGCTGGTGGCGGGCCGAGCGGTGCGTCGAGGATTTGCACAGAGACGCGTCCCTCTGTGACTTCCTTCACTTTGGCCGCCCAAGGCACCATCATGCCTTTTACGATCGGGTGTGCCGGTGGTAGCCAGCTGGACATGCGCAATACGGTTTCCTGCGCCATGGCAGATGCGCTGACAGAGAGCGCGGTAATAGTTGCAGCTGCAAATATCTTGAGTTTCTTATTCATGTTCTCCCTCCCCAGAGAATACAGGATGAATAAGAAAAATGTGCACACATACCGTGGGTTAATCAAGCACAAATATGAAATGGAAACTATTTCCAGTTCATGCATTGACATTGTTTTATATGATATCGCATATTATATTTCTCATTTATGCGAGAGGAGACTCTCCTTGTTTTGGCTCTGAGGGAGGACGCCAAAAAGCATGAAAACACTTATTATTGAGGGGGTTCGGACGGCCGCCCCAAAAATCAAACAGTTTGTTCTCAAAGCCGAAGATAATGCGCAGCTTCCGCAATTTGAAGCTGGTGCACATATCGCAGCTCAACTTAAGGATGGTTCTTCTCGTCAATATTCTCTGATCGATTTTGGTGAAAACTTACCCTACGAGAATCAACGATACATGCTCGGTATACTTTTGGAGCAAGACGGAAGTGGCGGTTCGGCTTACATGCATTCTTTGCAGGTGGGTGACACTGTTCAGGTTGACGTGCCAAAGAACGATTTTCCGCTGATTGCAGACGACAGACCGGTTGTTCTGGTTGCAGGCGGCATTGGTGTGACGCCGATCATCAGCATGGCTGCTGCGTTGAAGCGCGCAGGCAAAGCCTATGCCCTGCACTACTCTGGCCGCACGCTGGAGGGGATGGCATTCAAGGATGAGCTTGCAGACCTCTGCGGTGATGCATTGAACATCCATAGTGATGACAATCCTGAGTGCTGTCTGGATCTTGGCGCTCTCATTCCTACGCTCGATACTCGCAGCCATATCTATGTATGTGGTCCGAAGGGAATGATTGAGGCCGTGCGCGAGACGGCGCTGACTGCTGGCTTTGGTAAGGAGCAAATCCACTTTGAACTGTTTGCTAGCGCTGCTTCTTCAGGCGATGATGACAGTGACGGGTTTGAGGTAGAGGTTAAATCCTCTGGCGAGGTGTTTTGGGTGCCGCAGGATAAATCCATCGTGGATGTGCTGGAAGACGGCGGCGTAGACCTTGTTTACGATTGCCAGCGCGGGGACTGCGGGATTTGTCAGGTGGATGTGCTTGAGGGTGAACCAGACCACCGGGATGTGGTGCTGAGTGATGATGAGAAAGCGGCTGGTGACGTGATGCATATTTGCGTGTCGCGCGCCAAGTCCAAACGACTGGTGCTGGATTTGTAAAAGATAATTTCGCGTATTTTCCGGAGGGACGCATTTTAGCTCCGGTCAGTATGCGCTCTAAGCTTTTTGGGAGGGGAGCTTATGACCATGAAATACAAAGATAACCCGCAGGCGGTGGCCGACCTTGTGCGCCCCGCTGAGGTTCATCGTGATCTGTATATCGACGATGAAGTGTTTGCCTTAGAAATGAAGCATCTGTTTGCCTCCACATGGGTTTATGTGGGGCATGAAAGTCAGGTGCCCAATGCTGGCGATTATTTCGCGACCGATGTTGCTGCTCAGCCTATTTTGCTGGCACGGCATACGGATGGCGAGGTGTATGTGCTGCACAATCGCTGCCCGCATAAAGGCACCAAGATCGTCATTGACCGTACAGGTAACACGGGCAAGTTTTTCCGCTGTCCTTACCATGCGTGGTCGTTCCGCACCAATGGCAAGCTGCTCGCGATTCCGCTGAAGAAGGGGTACAAAGACACCGGTTTTGAGCAGAGCGAGGCTGGGCAAAGCGGTCTGCCGCCTGTGGGTGCGGTGAAGAACTATCGCGGCTTTATCTTTGTGCGCATGAACCAAGAGGGCATCAGCTTTGAGGAGTTCTTCGGCGGCTCCCTCTCCTCTCTCGACAATATGGTGGACCGCTCTCCGGTTGGTAAGCTAGAGGTGGCTGGCCCGCCGCTGCGCTACATGCACAATTGTAACTGGAAGATGCTGGTTGATAACCAGACGGACACCTGTCACCCGATGGTTGCTCATGAAAGTTCCGCTGGCACCGCGGTTGAGATCTGGGAGAGCATAGAAAAGGACGAGAACACCAAAACGCCTATGGCGATGGAGGTGATTGCGCCATTCATGTCACCCTATGAGTTCTTTGAGGATATGGGCATTCGCACGTGGCCGAATGGTCATGGTCATACAGGTGTGCATCATTCCATTCACTCGGATTACTCTGCTATTCCCGGTTATCTGGAGATGATGGTGGAGGCCTATGGCGAAGAACGTGCCAAGGCTATTTTGGGTGAAAACCGGCATAACACGGTCTATTTTCCGAACATCATGATCAAAGGCCCTATCCAGCAGTTGCGTGTGTTCATTCCATTGGCCGCCAATAAGACACTGGTTGAAAGCTATATCTTCCGCCTTGTTGATGCACCGGACATGCTGCTTGAGCGCACGGCCATGTACAACCGCCTGATCAACGCACCAACCTCCATTGTTGGGCACGATGATCTGGAGATGTATGAGCGTGCGCAGGAAGGCCTGCATTCTCAGGAACTTGAGTGGGTGAATGTGCAGCGTCTTTATGATGCTGACGAAAACCTGGATGAAGAAGCCGTTGAGAACGGGACAACGGAACGCCAGATGCGCAATCAGTTCCATGCCTGGAAGAAGTTTGTTGTTGCAAGCATGGAGGCCGAAGCTCGTGACCTTACCGACGCGTGATGACCTGATCGACTTTGTCTACCATGAAGCCCGGGTGATTGATGAAGGCCGTTTTGATGAGTGGCTGGAGCTTTGGGGCTCTGACAGCTACTACTGGATGCCGCTGGATTATCAGCAGGACAACCCGAAAAACATGACCTCGCTTATGTATGAGGATGCATTTTTGCGGAAGCTTCGTGTTGAGCGCCTCAATGGCCTGCGCACCTTTTCGCAAAAACCCAAGAGCCGCTGCTCTCATGTTTTGAACCGCCCAAGCATCGAGGCTTTTGATCCGAAGGCGGGCCAGTTTATCACCCGCACTGCTGTTCATTATGTGGAGACGCGGCTCGATGACCAGTTCTTGCTGACGGCTACGGTTCATCATCATTTTGAGATGGCCGAGGATGAGCTGAAAATTAAGCTGAAGCGGGTTGATCTGCTCAACTGTGATGCTGCCTTTGGCAACATCCAGCTGTTCATTTGAGAAAACAGGTTGTTTGAATGATTGAGCATAAATCTGTTTTCGATGCATTTTGCGCCACTGCTGAAAAGTGGCCAGATCGTCCGTTTGTGAATGCGTTGCCTGAGACTGCCGAGCTTTTCAGCATTGAGGCTGGAGAGACCTTCTACGCAGAAGCATTGGTTCAGGCGCAGGGTGCGGTGGCGCGCTATCGGCAAGCTGGCCTTCAAGCTGGAGACCGTGTTCTGGTTCTGCTTGAAAATCGTCCCGCCTTCTTTCTGCACTGGTTGTCCCTGAATGCGCTTGGTGTGGTGATTGTTCCGATCAATCCTGACCTGCAAAGCTCTGAGCTTGAATACATCGGCAGACATGCAGAGCCTGTTCTAGCGGTCTCAACACGTGAGCGCAAAGCAGATATGGAACAGGCAGCGCGTGACAGCGGGCAAGGCTTTGCCTGTGCCACACTGGATGATGCCCTGCCCGTTGTGCGCACGCCTTCAGATGAGATCTATTCGCCTGCGCAAGAAGACCCTGCGGCGATGCTCTACACCTCTGGCACCACCGGGAGCCCGAAAGGCTGTGTGCTGGCTAACCGCTACTTTCTGGAAGCGGGGCGTTGGTACGCCAATGCAGGCGGCACGTGTGCGCTGAATGAGGATGGCGAGCGGATGATTACTCCCCTGCCCATCTTCCATATGAATGCGATGGCATATTCTGCCATGGCGATGATTGCTGTTGGCGGGTGCCTGACAGTTCTGGACCGGTTCCACCCGCGTTCCTGGTGGCAGAATGTGCGGGATAGTGGCGCGACTTGCCTACATTATCTGGGCGTTATGCCATCGATCCTGATGAGCCTACCAGAAGTGCCGGAAGACAAAGCCCATTCTGTTCGCTTTGGTTTTGGGGCGGGCATTGATTCCAAGCTGCATGTTCCGTTTGAGGAGCGCTTTGGAATTCCTCTGGTGGAAGCGTGGGCCATGACGGAAACCGGTGCAGGATCTGTGATTGCGGCCAATCAGGAGCCTCGTAAGCGCGGCATGAACTGCCTTGGTAAGCCCGGACCTGAGATGGATGCGTGCATCATGGGTGATGACGGTGTGCCTGTTACAGGAACCGACCCCGGTGAGTTGCTGGTGCGGCGCAAGGGCGATGATCCGCATGTCGGGTTCTTCTCCCATTACTTCAAGGACGAAGCAGCGACCAATGAGGCATGGAAAGCCAACTGGTTTCATACGGGCGATATTGCTCGGCGGGATGAGGATGGTGACTTCTTCTTCGTGGACCGCAAGAAGAACGTGATCCGGCGCAGCGGCGAGAACATTGCCGCGGTGGATGTGGAATCCGTTTTGATGCAACATCCGGACATTGAGGCGGTTGCTGTTTGTCCAGTGCCAGATGCCATTCGCGGGGATGAGGTGTTTGCCTCTATCGTCTGGCGCCGCGAACAAACGAAGGACGCCGCAGAAGCGATTGTGCGCTGGGGACTGGAGCGCATGGCTTATTACAAGGTGCCCGGCTACATCGCGTTTTGCAGCTCGCTAAAACTGACCGGCACGCAGAAGATCCAGCGGGCAGCCCAAAAGCAGATGGCACTTGAACTGCTTGAAACATCAGAGGCGTTCGACACCATCCATTTGAAGCGGAGGCAGCTGGTTTCATGATCAAGCCACGCAAACGCATGAGGTATGACGGGGTTGTTGTGGCAGCCCCTGCCAGCACACCCTATGAGCGTTACTCTACCGAGACTGCGCATTGGTGGATTGCCAAGGCGCTGCGGCAATCGATCAAATCTGCCGGTCTTGCACCGCGCGATATTGACGGGTTTTCTGTCGCCAGTTTCTCGCTGTTTCCTGATACGGCTGTTGGCCTGACTCAGCATCTGGGATTGGTTCCGCGTTGGCTGGATCATATTCCGCAGGGCGGCGCCAGTGGCCCAAGCGCGCTACGCCGGGCTGCGCGGGCGGTGCAATGCGGGGATGCCTCTGTGGTGGCTTGCGTTGCGGGGGATACCAACCACGTGGACAGTTTCCGGCGTATGCTCTCCAGCTTTTCACGGTTTGCGCAGGATGCCTCTTACCCTTATGGCGCTGGCGGGCCGAATGCCTGTTTTGCGCTGCTGACTGACTACTACATGCGTGAGTTTGGCGTGGGCCGCGAAGATTTTGGCCGGATCTGCGTTTCTCAGCGGGACAATGCGTTGCGTAATGAGAATGCGGTGATGAAGAAGCCACTGACCATGGAGGCTTATCTGGCAGGGCGTGAGATCAGTGATCCGATTACCCTGTTTGACTGCGTGATGCCTGTTGCTGGTGCTGAAGCTTTTTTGGTGATGCGCGAAGAAGATGCGGTCGCCTCTGGGATTCCGCATGCGCATATCAGCGCGACCATTGAGCGGCACAATGCTTTTGCAGAAGACCCAATCCAGATGCGTGGTGGCTGGGAGATGGATATTGATGAGCTTTACGGCATGGCAGGCCATGGGCCAGGCAGCGTGGATCTGCTTCAGACCTATGATGATTATCCAGTCATCGTGATGATGCAGCTGGAAGATCTGGGTTTTTGCGCGAAAGGTGAAGCGGCTCGGTTTATTGCGGACAAAGACCTGACCGTTTCCGGTGACTTTCCGCACAACACCTCCGGCGGGCAACTGTCTGCTGGTCAGGCTGGGGCTGCTGGTGGGTTTATTGGACTTGTTGAGGCCATCCGGCAGGTGACGGGCACGGCTGGGGCAACGCAGGTGGCGGATGCCAAGCGGGCTTTGGTTTCCGGCTTTGGGGTGATCAACTACGACCGCGGCGTGTGCACCAGTGCGGCGATTTTGGAAGGGGTGAGCTGATGGTGACACCGCTTCAAAAACCACCCAAAAAGAACCCGCAGGTGCGCACTCGTGTGCCCACATTGCCTTCTCATTATCGTAGCCGTTCTGCCCTGTTCATGGCCGCAACTGCCGCTGAGGGGCGGTTTATGCTGCAGGTCTGTGCAGAGCCGGATTGTGGGTTTGTTCAATACCCTGCGCGGGATGCTTGCAGTTCCTGTCTGTCTGATCGGCTCGTTTGGCAGGATGTGTCGTCGCGCGGAAAGCTGATTGCAACGTCTACTGTGCGTACGAGCACCAACACTTATTTCCGTGAGCGTACACCGTGGCGGCTTGGGACGGTGCATCTGGAGATTGGCCCCTCCGTTATGTGTCACCTTCACAGTGAGGTGGCGGTGGGGGATGAGGTGCAGTTGATTAATCGGCTCGATAAATCCGGGCAAAGTGTTTTGCTTGCCTTGCCCCTGGAGAAAGCCCCGTTGCAGGAGGATGATATGCAGCTTCGCGAGCTTACGTGCGATCCGAAGTTTCGGCGCATTCTGATTACGGATGCCCGCAATCCGAATGCCTATGCGCTGGCAAAGAACCTGCTGGAGGCTGGAGTTTCTGCGGTGTTTGTTGGAGAGGCTGAGAGCTGGCGACCTTACCCTGATCGCGCCAAACTTGAGTCTCTTCAAGGTGTTGAACTGGTTTCTTTAGATGTGACTGACACTTCCTCTGTTCAGGAGCTTGCAGGCGAGTTTGGTGGCAAGGTCGATATCCTGATCAACAACGCCCGCTTTGTGCGCCCCGGTGGCATTCAGGGCCGCGGTGATGTTAGCTTTGCTATGGATGAGATGCAGGTCAACTATTTTGGCATGATGCGGCTTGCACAGGCCTTTGCCCCAGCCATGGCGGGTCGCAGTGCGGATGGGGTGAACAGTGCTGTGGCGTGGGTGAATGTGCTCTCCGTCTATTCGTTGGTCAGCAACCCCGGCTTTGGCAGTTTCTCAGCCTCAAATGCAGCAGCGCATTCGCTCTCACAGTGTTTGCGGGCGGAAATGGTATCCTCTGGTGTGCGGGTTGTTAATGTTTATTGCGGGCCGACCGAGGATGAATGGCATCAACCGCTGCCTCCTCCCAAGGTGCCAGCTTCGACGCTGGCAAGGGAGCTGGTGAAGGCGCTGCAAGCGGGACTGGAGGATGTGTATGTGGGCGACATTGCCAAGGACATCCGGCGCAAGTTCATGGAGAGCCCGAAGGTGCTTGAAAAAGAAATGACAAGCCTGGAGGCGCTGTAACCATGGAAGCCTTGAAAGAGAAATTGGTGAACCCGGTTGAGCTGCTGAGCTCTGCTTTGCTTTCCGGTGATGTGGAAGTGGTGGACCTGACGCATACGCTCGACCCAGACTTTCCGGTGATCGTGCTGCCACCCGAGTTTGGGCAGTGCGCGCGCTTTCGCATGGAAGAGATCTCCGCCTATGACCATCGCGGTCCGGCGTGGAAGTGGAACACCTTCACTTGCTCTGAGCACACAGGTACACATTTTGATGCGCCGATCCATTGGATTTCCGGACGGGATCTGCCCAATAACACGGTGGACTCCATTCCCCCTGAGCACTTTGTTGGCTCGGTTGTGGTGATCGATTGCTCTGAAGGGTCTGCGCAGGATGATGATTTTGAGCTGTCGCCGGAGATTATTGTAGCTTGGGAAGCCGAACACGGGCGCATTCCGGCGGAAAGTTGGGTGTTTATGCGCACGGACTGGAGTAAGCGCCGTGGGGCCGCTTATCTGAATATGCGCGATGACGGGCCGCATTCTCCGGGGCCAACGCCAGAGGCGATCCGGTTTCTGATTGAGGAACGCAGTATTCGCGGGTTTGGCACAGAGACTGTGGGGACGGATGCGGGTCAAGGCGCGCATTATACGCCGCCCTATCCGGCGCATTTTTATCTGCACGGGGCTGGCAAGTATGGCTTGCAGTGTATGTGCAATCTGGATCAGTTGCCTGCCACAGGTGCTATGATCTTATGTGCGCCGTTGAAGATCAAAAATGGAACAGGTAGCCCTTTGCGCGTTCTGGCGCTGGTGCCGAAGGGAGGTCGTTGATGTCTGGTAAATTCACAGCGGTCATTACAGGCGGCAACAAGGGCATTGGGGCTGCGCTTGCCAAGGAAATGCTAGAGGCTGGTTACACGGTCATTTGCCTTTCTCGCCGGGAACCGGAGTTCACTCATCCCAAACTGCATTTCCATCAGGCGGACTTGCTGGATCAGGCGCAAGTGAGCGCTGCTGCTGAGGCGATTGCAGCTGAGCATGAGGTGACGCATCTCATTCACAATGCGGGGCTTATCTTCCCCAATTTGATTGAGGATGCCGAGGCTGACGATATTGCCGGACTTGCCCAGCTTCATCTGGGATCAGCGCTGACGCTGCTCAAAGCCTTCTTGCCGAGCATGAAGGCGAAGCAGTTCGGACGGGTGTTGTTTAACGGCTCCCGTGCTGCATTGGGAGCGAAGACACGGACGGCCTACAGTGCATCTAAGGCTGGAATGATCGGGATGGCGCGGACGTGGGCGCTGGAGTTGGCGCAGCATCAGATTACGGTGAATGTGGTGGCGCCTGGCCCGGTGAAGACAGATAATTTCTGGGGCATCATTCCCAAGGGCAGTGAGCAAGAGCAGAAACTGGCAGATGGCATTCCTGTTGGGCGCATTGGCACGGTAGAAGACATCACCAATGCCTTCCTTTTCTTTGCGGACCCGAAGTCCAGCTTCATCACCGGACAAACGCTGTTTGTCTGTGGTGGGATGAGTGTGGGAACTGCTCTGCTGTAATTGCGTGCAGTTAAAGTTCTGAATCAGATTCAGGTCATGACTGCAGGTGATTGATGCCGCTGAGTCAGTGTTCTTCTGCGGACATTTTTCGACGCCACCCAAGCAAGTGGGCGCCTGCTCCATCACTGCTGAGTTTGTCTTCTGGGTTCAACAGGTGGCAGTCTGTCAGGGAGAGGCAACCGCAGCCGATGCATTCGTTAAGGCCCGCTCTCAGGTCCTGAAGCTCTGCAATGCGGTTGTCCAGATCCCGTTGCCACCACGTGGAGAGTTTGGCCCAATCTGCTGCCGAGATCTTCTTCTCGTTGGGCAGTTGATCCATGGCTGTCTTGATTTCTTTCAGAGACACGCCCAGCTTTTGCGCGGCCTTGATTAGGGCAATTTTCCGCAGGACGGCGGCGGAGTATCTTCTGTGGTTTGCATTGTTGCGCCAGGAGCTGATGAGCCCCTTTTCTTCATAGAAGTGAACGGCAGAGACCGCGATGCCACTGCGCTCTGCGACCTGCCCGACGGTTAGTCCTTGCAAGGAGACCATTGCCATTCCTTTATTTTTCGCCTTAACCTCAACATTACTTGAGGAATTAGAAGAGATCATGGCAGTAATCAAGACCCAATAAGGAATGGTAGATGAACAAGATTTACGCGGACCTGTGGCAAGTCCCGATGGAAAAGCGGTTTGGAACACTGCTCTCGCATGCATATTTTCTGAAAACACCAGATCGAAACATCCTTATCTCAGCCTTTGAGAATTTGGATGAGGCGGCGCAGTTGCGCGAGTTAGGTGGGGTCAATGAGCATTACCTCACGCACAATCACGAGATCAGTGAGGGTTTAAGCGAGCTGAAGTTCGTTCTTGGTGCAACGCTGATCGGACATGAAAACATTCAAAAGTTCTTTAGTGGTGATGTCCAGCCAGACATGCTTTTAAAGGGTTCAGGGCCATTTGTGGGCTCTGACGGATTTCAGGCAATTTACACTCCGGGGCATACGGACAACAACCTGTGCTTCTTTTACCCCTCACCCACTGGCAAGAATTATCTGTTTACCGGTGACACGATCTATCTGGACAATGGTCGTTTCAAAACACTGATCATGTCCAGTGATGGCGGCAACAAGCAAGAGCTCGTCACTTCACTGCGCAACCTGCGGGACCTGCCGGTGGATGTGATCTTTTGCAGTGTCGCCATGGGGAACTATGAGATTGTTGAGGTCACCCAGCCTGAATGGCACGCTCTGATGGATGAGAAGATTGCAGAGCTGGAACGCTGATGCAAAAAAGCCGGAGTGTTTCCACCCCGGCTTTGGACTCGTGTTTTCCTGAGATTTATGCAATGCGCATTTCTGAGAAAGGATCAAATGGGATGGCTTTATCCATATTGATCGCGAATGGCACGTCCTGCCCGGCAACGACCAGAGCATCCGCACGCATGCGCGCGTTACAGTCTTTGCCGCCGAGAGATGACATCACGTAGGTATCAGAACCAGCTGGCTCCGTTACGATGACGCGGTTTGTAATCTGTTCGATGTGGTTTGCCTTGCGATCAGCTCCTTCAGGGTCGGTGATCGCTTCCGGACGGATGCCCAGCACGATTTCCTTCTGATCAAAGCCTTTCAGAGCTTCGGTCGGATTGGAGAACTTGAGGTTCACCTGATCACTGAGGCCCGTTGGAAGCTGTGCGAAGATGCCATCTCCATTGGCAACAACCTTGGCTGGAACAAGGTTCATGCTTGGAGAGCCCATGAAGCTGGCGACAAACAGGTTTGCCGGATTGTCATAGATCTCTTTTGGCGTACCCAGCTGCTGCACGTACCCACCGTTCATGACAGCAATACGCGTGGAAAGCGTCATTGCCTCAATCTGGTCGTGGGTCACATAAACGATGGTCGTTCCAAGCTTCTGGTGCAGCTTCTTAATCTCTGTGCGCATATCAACGCGCAGTTTCGCATCAAGGTTGGAGAGCGGCTCATCGAACAGGAACACGTCCGGATCACGCACAAGCGCCCGGCCCATGGCCACACGCTGACGCTGACCGCCGGAAAGCTGGCCCGGCTTGCGGTCCAGCAGCGGTTTGATCTGCAGCATCTCGGCAACGTCGCTCATTGCCTTTTCACGCTCAGGCTTAGCAACGCCATGCATTTCCAGACCAAACGTAATGTTCTGACCGACCGTCATGTTCGGGTACAGAGCATAGGACTGGAACACCATTGCGATGTTGCGCTTGGACGGGTGAACCCCGTTCATGGTCTGCCCTTTGATGGCGATGGTGCCGGAGGTGATATCCTCCAGACCAGCAATCATGTTGAGCAGAGTGGATTTTCCGCAACCAGACGGCCCGACGAGCACGAGAAATTCCCCTTCCTGCACGTCGATATCGATGTTGTGAAGCACCTTGGTTGAGCCGTAAGACTTGGTCGCATTGTTGATTTTCAGAAAGCTCATAGGTCTTATCCCTTCACCGATCCGGCCATCAGGCCTCTTACGAAGTAGCGGCCAGCCACGATGTACACGAGCAGTGTCGGTAATGCGGCGAGGATCGCTCCGGCAAAATGAACGTTATATTCTTTGACGCCCGTTGAAGAACTGACGAGGTTGTTCAGCGCAACCGTCATTGGCTGGCTATCCAGATCAGCAAACGAGGCACCAAACAGGAAGTCGTTCCAGATGTTGGTGAACTGCCAGATGACAGAGACAACAATGATTGGACCGGAACTTGGCAACATGATGCGCCAGAAGATGCGGAAGAACCCTGCCCCATCAATCTGAGCTGCGCGGATCAACTCTGTCGGGAACACTTGATAGTAGTTCCTGAAATACAGAGTGGTGAAGCCGAGGCCGTAAACCACATGTACGAGCACCAGACCCGGCGTTGACCCTGCGATACCGAGGAAGCCAAGCACACGTGCCATAGGGATCAAAACGATCTGGAATGGAATGAAGCAGGCAAACAGCATCAGACCAAACAGGATGGTATCACCTTTAAAGCGCCATTTGGTCAGCACGTAACCATTCAAAGCACCCAGAACGGTTGAGATCGTGACTGCCGGGAACACCATTTTGAGGGAGTTCCAGAAGTACGGTTTCAGACCTGTTGGTTCGACGCCAATCTGTGCGCTGTTCCAGGCTTTAAACCAAGGTTCCAGGGTGAAGACCTGAGGCAGTGACATCATGTTTCCGCCAGTGATCTCTGAAAGAGGCTTAACGGAGTTGAGTACCATAATGCCAAACGGCAGCAGGTAGAATGTCGCGAACAGGATCAGCATCAGGTAAATGAATGCTCGGGTGATGCGCCCTGTGCTTATGGCATTATCTGTCGAGGCTACGGACATTATTTTTTCTCCCGCAGTTCGGCATAAAGGTAAGGCACCATAATCGCAGCGATGGTCATGAGCATGATAACAGCGGAGCTGGCGCCAATGCCCATCTGGTTGCGGGTAAAGGTGTAGGAATACATGAAGGTCGCTGGTACTTCGGTCGCTCTGCCCGGTCCACCGCCCGTCAATGCCACGACAAGATCGTAGGACTTAATGGCAAGGTGAGACAGGATCACGAAAGCTGACAGGAAGGCTGGACGCAGTTGCGGGATAATGATCCGGCGATACATGTTCCAGTTGGATGCCCCGTCAATTTGTGCGGCCTTCAGGATTTCGTTGTCGATGCCACGCAATCCGGCCAGGAACATGGCCATAACGAAGCCACTTGTTTGCCAGACAGCTGCAATCACAACCGTGTAGATGGCGAAGTTACGGTCCTTGATCCAGTTAAACTCGAAGCTCTCCCAGCCCCACAAGTGCATTGTGTGCTCTAGGCCAATGCCCGGATCGAGAAACCACTTCCATGCTGTTCCCGTTACGATGAAGCTGAGTGCCATCGGATACAGGAAGATTGGACGCAAGAAGCCTTCTCCGCGGATCTTCTGGTCCAGAAAAATCGCAAGGCCCAAGCCGATGGCTGTACAGATTGCGATATACAAACCTGCAAAAATGCCAAGGTTTTTGATGGCAATGGACCAATGCCGTAGCCGGAACAGCTTTTCATAATTCTCCAGTCCGACCCAGTCATAGACTGGCAGAATACGGCTTCCTGTGAAGGAAAGGTATACGGAGAAAATGATAAATCCATAGACAAAGACCAAGATCAAAGCCAACGAGGGTGATAACACCAGTTTGGGAATGAGATTTTGGAGTCTTGTCCGCAGGTCCGGTTTTACTGCCGTTGGCGTCGCATAGTCAGCGGCCATGGCAACGGATGAGTTGGTCTGATCGACCATGATCCCTGCCCCCAGATTCTATGTTGTTTTGGGAAAAATGGGGCCAACACTTCGTCGGCCCCACTTAAAATTACTTAGCGATGGAGACAGCGTCTACCAGCTCATCAACAGCGGTAGCGGAATCGAACTCACCGTTAAAGTGTGCTGTTACAACGTCATAAATGGCGTTTTTAACAGATGCTGGTGCAGAGTGACCGTGTGCCATGGAACCGTAAAGGTTGCCGCTTGCAGCAGCTGCAGCCAGATCTTTCATGCCCTGTTTTGCACATGCATCAAACGCTTCGTCGGAAACGTCTGTGCGTGCAGGAACGGAACCCTTCACCACGTTGAATGCAGACTGGAAGGCAGGAGACAGGATTGCGCTTGCAAGAGCTGCCTGCTCTTTAGACACTTCACCGCCCTGATCGAACATAGCGAACTGGTCAGCGTTGAAGGTTACCTTGTCCTGAGTGCCAGGGAAACGGAAGCAGAGGAAGTCTTCGCCTGGCTTTTTGCCAGCACCGAGGAACTCACCTTTTGCCCAGTCACCCATCATCTGGAAGCCAGCTTCACCGTTGATGACCATTGCAGTTGCAAGGTTCCAGTCACGACCAGAGAAGTTGTCGTCTACGTTTGCACGCAGAACGGACATGCGATCAAACGCTTCCTTCATGGTGTCAGAACCAAGAGCAGCTTCGTCCAGATCAATGAAGGCAGCTTTGTAGAAGTCTGCGCCACCAGTGGCCATGACGATTGCATCAAACAGAGTTGCATCCTGCCAAGCCTGACCTCCGTGTGCGAGCGGCGTTACACCTGCTGCTTTCAGCTTCTCAAGCGCTGCTGTGAACTCTTCCCAAGTGGTTGGAGTTGCAATGCCGTTTGCGTCCAGAACTGCTTTGTTTGCCCATACCCAGTTGGTTGAGTGTACGTTTACCGGCGCAGCAATCCACTTGCCATCGTACTTTGCAAAGCGCTGAAGTGCTGCAGGTACAACTTCGTCCCAGCCTTCTTTCGCTGCAACAGCGTTAAGGTCTGCCAGAGCGCCTTCTTTTGCCCAGTCCTGAATGTCGAACCCAAGCATCTGAACGGCGGTTGGTGCGTTACCAGCGGTTACGCGTGCACGCAAAACAGTCATTGCGCTTTCGCCGCCGCCACCAGCTACCGGCATATCTGCCCAGCCAATGCCCTGAGTTTCCAGATCCTGCTTCAGAACGTTAAGTGCAGCTGCCTCGCCACCTGCTGTCCACCAATGCAGGACTTCCACGTCTGCTGCCAAAGATGGAGCAGCTGTTGCTGCCAACAGAGCCAGAGCCGATGTGGTTTTTACTAGTAGTTTGTGCATGTGTTGCCTCCCGATCACAACTTAAAATTTCTACACAAAAATACGACTAACATAGTACTTATAACGTTACAAATATCGGATCTGTCAATGCAAAAAGTGAACCCATTGACTTGAATGATCTTTTTTGTATCAAATGATACTCACCTATTTTGTTGTATCGTTATAACGAAGATCTAACTGATTTACGGGAGGTAACTGGCTTCACATGTCGACACAAAAACCGCCAAATTCCTCCACTCATACCACCTCGAAACCTACGCAGAAGACAATTGCGGAGATCACCGGCCTTGCGGTGACAACTGTCTCGCGGGCACTTCAGGGTGATGAAAAGATTGCACAGGCAACCCGGCTGCGCGTAAGTAAAGTTGCTGAAGAAATTGGCTATGTTCCGGACCGCGCGGCGCAAAGATTACGCACCGGAAAGACTAAAGTAATCTCACTGATTCTTGA
Organism: Pseudovibrio sp. Ad37; assembly: GCF_001623075.1. Lineage (GTDB taxonomy): Bacteria > Pseudomonadota > Alphaproteobacteria > Rhizobiales > Stappiaceae > Pseudovibrio. The sequence continues at coordinate 141,321 of NZ_LMCF01000079.1, read as the reverse complement.
CCCCCATAACGAGATTCTGGGGTTTGGGAACTCGCTGATCACAGGTGTGGCTCATGCATTGGCTGGTACGGACTACCATCTTAATGTGACACCGCAGTTCCTTGGCGGTGATCCGATTGAGCCTGTTGAATACATTGTGCGCAACAAGCTGGCTGACGGAATCATCTTTTCGCGGACGCGACCTTTTGATGAGCGGGTGCGTTTTTTGAGGGAGCGCAGCTTTCCGTTCACCACACATGGGCGCACTGAATTCGGCTATCAACACTCATATGTGGATTATGACAACGAGAAGTTCGCTTACGAATCTGTCTTGCGGTTGATGCAAAAAGGGCGGCGCAGGATTTGCGTTATTCTACCGCCCAACCATTTTACGTTCCATCAGCATCTGAATTACGGGTATATGCGGGCTATTCGGCAAGAAGGTTTGCAGCGCTACATTCCTGAGGGCATCAACCTTGATTCAGATATGCCTGAGATTTTTGAATGGGCACAGACGATTGCCGGGACAAGCGATGCACCGGATGGATTTATCTGCCCCGGTGAGACCTCTTTCCTCGCGATTGCGAACGGGTACCGGCAGGCAGGCAAAGAGCGTGGGCGGGATTTTGATGCGGTTGTGAAATCAAGCTCACAAACGCTGCATCAAATTGATTCACAGATCGACAATATCAGCGAAGATATTCGGCAGGCCGGAGCTTTGCTGGGAGCAAATCTGCTGAAGACGATGTTGCACCCGGACGGCCCGTTTGAGCAGACCATCCAGGATCCGGACATCACATTCCCAGCTCTCAAATCCTATCAGGACTGAGTTCTCAGGACGCGACTTTCGGTGCTTCCTCTTCGATCCAGAGGTCATCGCCTTCCGGATAGGTAAAACCTGTTTCTGAGGCCAGTTGCTTCAGGAAGCCTATCATGTAGTCGGTGCGTTCGAGCGCGACTTCACGGCCTTCCTTGGTTTGCATGGTTTTGTGCAGTTTAAGCAGTTTTAGGGCGAAATGATCGACTCCGAATGTCTTGTCGTCGAGGTCGCGGTCGCTGGCGAACAGGTCGCCACCATGGAACAGATTGGAGTTCATGGTTTTGGCGATATAGAAAGTGCGGGCAATGCCGATTGCGCCGAGGGATTCCAGACGATCTGCGTCCTGCAGGATCTTGGCCTCAATCGTTTGCGGCTCGATTTCAGCTGAAAAGCTATGCGCTTCAATGGCGTGCTTGATCTTCTCGATTTTTGCTGCAGAAACACCCAGCACAATCAGAATCGGTTCAGCGGCATCAGCTGACAGCTTGGAAGCCTTTGCACGGTCCGGTGAGTTCTTTGGAACATTGACCAGATCATGCAAGTAGGCAGCTGCGATCAGCACCTCCTCATCGCCCTCACCGCGACGCTGAGCGATGTCCAGCGCGGCCAGTTTTACGCGGCGCGCATGGTAGAGGTCGTGGCTGGCATCGTCACTCTGATCATGCGCTTTCAGCGCTGCTTCCAAATTCTTTTCAAACTCAATCATCGGAACTCACAGTTATCAAATGAGCGCGAAACCTACGTCAGGTCAGTGTGCATTTCGAGGCAAAACTGATCTGAACCCCCGATAAAATTCCGCGGGCTCAGGCTGAGGTTAACGATCGCCGCTTACATGATGCAACCAAGTATCACGACAACACTTCTTTATCATGCTAGCGGTCTTTGGCGTTTGCAGCGTAGTTCATGACATTGAAGATGTAATTCTGCTCGATTGTGCCATCAAACAAGTGCGCCCAAGGACCTCTTGCATAAACCGCAACATCTTCTCCTGAATGGGTTTCTGAGGGAGTTGGAAGCAAGGATTGCTGTTTGAAATCTGGGTCTGTTGCTTCTTCCTGTGACAACACTGAACGGGTGCCGAACCAGTTGTTTTCTTCTGTCAGGATTGAGCCGGGACCATTGAGATAGCTGGCGACGGAGTATGGTTTTCCATCTAGCATCAGGTGCATTTCATTGGTGTGTTTGACACCGTTGTTGTCGATGCCCATGCACAGCCCGTTGATCGGCGTACCGCGTCCGCAATAGCCGTTGAAGGACAAAGTATGGGCATGATCTGCTGTGACGATAATCAGGGTGTCCTGATCGCTTGTCATCTCTTTGGCCACGGCGACAGCTTCCGCAAACGCAACACCGTCAGTTAGGGCGCGATAGAGGTTTCCGGCGTGATTGGCATGATCGACTCGACCGCCTTCAACCGTGAGATAATAGCCGTTTTCATTGTCTTGAAGTGCTTCAATGGTCCATTTCACCATATCAGCCAAGGAGGGTTGGTCTTTTCTATCATACTCATACTGCATATGACCCGCTGCAAAAACGCCAAGAACAAGTTTGTCAGCAGAGGGGTCAAGGTTATTGAAGGAGGCCTCATTCCAAGCGTAAGACACGCCAAGCGCCTTGGCTTCTTCGATCAGGTTGCGCCCATCTTTGCGATTGCCAGTGGTGCCCTCGATGGTTTTTCTGCTTTCAGGCAGCATATGACGTTGCCCGCCTCCATAGGCGACATCAATAGTGCCATTCTTGATCTGCTCAATCAGCTGTGCAGCAATATCTGGCACATCACATCCCTCAGGTAGATCGGAGTCGTCTTCGAACCTGCGATTGGCGACGTGAGCATAGGCTGAGGCTGGTGTTGCATCCATGAGACTGGCCGTTGAGATGATGCCGACCGCCTTGCCTTCTGCGGCCATCACTTCTGCAATGCTCGCGATACTAGCGCTTTCAACGGCTGAGCAGTCGCCAACATTCAGTGTTTCATCCACCCCGAGGACACCAGCTTTGGTCTTCACGCCTGAATGGAATGCTGTTCCGGTTCCTGCTGAGTCTGGTGTTTGCGCATTTACATTGTAGGTTTTGACCAAGGCGCTGTGAGGAAATGTTTCTTGTGGCAACACATTTTCTTCACCCAGCAATCCGTTCTGCTGGCCTTGGAATATCCGCGTTGCATAGTTTGTCGAAATTCCGTTGCCATCCGCGATCATCAAAATGATGTTTTTGGCCGGTTTGGTGATCGGCTGCAGAGCAAGTTTGCTCTCAATCTCCGCCTCTGCAGCCTCAAACCATCTGTTGTTTTTTTGAGGGAAATCAGTCTCTGCCGAAGCATAGGATGCGGAACAGGCCAGCAGGAGCGCAACAAGTGGCGTTTTCATTTCAAATCCTCAAAAGGTGATGTTTCGGGCGCAGTGTGTACTTTACAATTCTTAGGGTTCGATATGCTGAACAGGAAGAATTCGAGTTATTTTTCCTCTTGATTGCAATGGCCCAAGCTTCCGCTGCGACAATCCGGCGCAATACGTATCTTTATGTAGATCAACAGAGTTGTCTGCTTCACACTTGGCCTTTCTGGCTTGAAGACCAAGAGGGGCACGCATTGGGTAAGGTTGACGATATGTTGGAAGAGGCATGCGCTGTGCAGCAACTTCCGGAACATCCACTACGCCAAGCCATTCTTGCTGAAGTTCATGCGCGTCCCTTCGTCCCCATGCACGGTGAATGGCAAATTCTGCAATACGCCTTCATGGTCGACCAAGATAAGAAGCAAGCAGAACAGCAAGCTCTGCTTAGGTTTACATCAGAGGAAATAAACTCGGCTTCAAGGGCCTCAGAGCACTATCTCCATCAGACTTTCGAAGATTATTCTTTACGTTGGGAGCAACACAGCGAGTTTTCTACCTATGCCGTGGAACAGCCTCTGGCCTCAAGCTTTCGCGCACAAGATCTAACTCTCTTTGCCAAGGGCCTGCTTGATCCTCCTGGGGAGTTGATTGCAGCTGTTCAGCTAACGATAAAAGTCACAGCTCAGCCGGAGACTGGCGATCTGTCTGAAAAGTTTGACCTTGCGAGCTTGAGTGTTTCCCAAATCATTGAAGGACGCGCGACGTTGGTCACCGACTTCAAAGCCGGTGATGATGGCATTGTTTCATTTCTTCTGCTCGATCATGGGCTGTCTCCTCTGGAACTGGGAGCGACCGTGCGACGTGTTCTGGAGCTTGAGACTTACAGAACTCTTTCGTTATTGGGGCTTTATGAAGCACGGAAGCAGCAAACCGTTGTAAGCCGCATTGAACAGGAACTCATGGGCATTACCGCTCAACTGCGCAATTCAGGAGACGCAGCAGCGCATTCTTTATCGCACAATGAGGAACTGCTGGCAGACCTTTCTTCTCTCGCGGCTGATTTGGAAGCTTCTGCGATGGAAAGTCTTTTCCGGTTTGGAGCGACATGGGCCTATTCCGATATTGTCAGGCGACGCCTGGATACTCTTGGGGAGAGTAAGGTCTCTGGTTACGATATGATCGGACGTTTCCTCAACCGGCGGCTCGCCCCCGCCATGCAGACATGCCGTGCTATTGAAGAGAGCGGCAGGCCAATCTTTCGCGAAAGCTGACACGGGCTGTTGGACTTTTGCGCGCCCGGGTTGATGTGGAGCTTGAACGGCAGAATCGGGACTTGCTGAAGTCCATGGATCAGCGTGCGAAGTTTCAACTTCGACTGCAACAGACGGTGGAAAGGCTTTCGATTGCAGCGATCTCTTACTACGTCATCAGCCTGATCGGTTACACTTTGAAAGGCGCGAAGGCCATTGGCTCCCCACTTGATCCGGCTTTTGGTATGGCCGCGTCTGTTCCGCTGGTGGTTGGTGTGCTCTGGTACGCCCTGAGAAGGCTGAAAGCAACACATTAAAGCATGATGGCGACGGCTATCGCCGCCATCTTGAACACTTACAAATAAGCAGCAGAGACCAGACGCTGTGTGTATTCGGTCTGAGGTCGATGAAGAACATCCAGCGTATTGCCAGCTTCGACAACGTTTCCGTGCTGCATCACCATAACGTTGTGGCAGAGTGTTTTCACCACCTTCAGATCATGGCTGATGAAGAGATAGCTCAGCTTCAGCTTCTCTCGCAGGTCTTTCAGCAACTCGATAATCTGCGCCTGAATGGACTGGAGTGGTCGGAGAAAAATGGAGAGCCTTCTGATACGATAAATTCAGGAGGACTTCATGGGTCGAAAACATTACACGGAAGATTTTAAGCGGGAAACAGTGCGACTGGTAAAAGTGAGTGATCGGCCCATTCCTGAAATAGCGGCAGGTCGGGGTGTGGGACAAGCTACCTTGAACCGCTAAATCAAGGAGTTTCGGGATCAGGATTTACTGGCAGGGCCGCATGAGGATGCTGGTAAAGAATTAGCCCGTTTACGAAAAGAAAACGAGCTATTACGGCAAGAGAGCGATTTAATAAATTGAATCCGGATCAGAAAACAGTCCGGTGAACTGTTTTCCCGGCGAAACGCGGCAGCGTTCTTCGCCAAGCAAACAAGTCGATGAGATATCAGTTTATCGATGCACAGAATGCCTCTTATTCAACTGCCAGCCTCTGCGCCTTTATGAGTGTCAGTTGCAGCGGATTTTATGCCTGGAGAAAGTGGCCTGCTAGCGCCAGACAACGTGAGGACATGGTGCTCCTTGCTCACATCAAGGATAAGTTTGAAGCCTCAAACCGAGCTTATGGCTCACGGCGCATTGCAGCTGATCTTAGAGTTGACGGCCTGAGTGTAGGCAGACATCGCGTGGTTCGCCTACAGCGCATCTCCGAAAACCGGTTTCCACTTTCATTAGGCCAGTCCGATCCCCTCAGACATAGCTTTGGTTGACATAACCAGCGGCTCTGCTGGCAGTCGCTCGCCAACAGGTGGTAACTTGCCTGCTTTGACCAGTTTACTCAGGAACGGGGCTTCGCTATAGCCCTCCAGTTTCTGATAGGTCCACAAATCACTGCGAGACAGCAAATCATATTCCAATGTGGACATGGACTGCTCAACCGGCATTTTGTCGGCCAGTGCTGAACTTGTCGCGATTGCGCAGGCACTTACGCCTGCTGCTAAGCAAAGTTTAGACACAAGGTTTGTTGAAGACATCAATTCCTCCCCCATTTCATTACTCCCAACACCATCATGGCCACCCGCGCTGTCTCTTTTCCTCCGGCTTTCTATTCATAAATTCCGATTTTCTTCGTAGATGCTTTTAAACTGCGTATTTCTCTATACTATACACATGGGAGAATATTGAGAGCCGAACTCTCGTATTAATATCGATTCATTCGGCTTTTCAAATATTGACGCAAGAGGAGGATGTGTAATTGAGTATTAGTGATGATTTATATCGCCAATATCTGGATCAGAGTGTCATACCCTCGACAGATAAGTTCCTGATTATGCGCCATAAGCCTCACGTATTCTCCAAAAGGCCTTATCATCACCATGCCTCTATTGAAGTGAACTTCCTGATCAACTGTGAAATGGACTATTCCTTCTCAGGAAGTCATGTGACTGCTCACCCCGGTTACATGATTTGCTTCTGGGGCGCTGCACCGCACGGCGTTGTAGGGGTGCGCGGGGATGGCGATATGGTCAATCTCTACATCTCCTTTGCACAAATATTGCAATGGGGTTTGCCCACACGCATCACTGATGCACTCATTTCAGGAGATGTGATTTGCAACAAGGCGCCCTGCCCGATTGATGCTGTGCGCTTTGGCCATTGGGCAAGTGAGTTCAAACGAGATGACATCAACTGGCGCAAACTGGTGCTGAGTGAGATTTCATCCCGCTTCACGCGTTTGGGATTGGATGGCTGGAACACGCTACATCATGACTACCGTCAGTCCAGTACTGTGGTTGGTCGCGGAAAATCCATGTTGCATGTGGAAGAGATGTTGCGGTTCATTTCTGAGAACCACACCTCGGACATTTCCGTCACTGATGTTGCTGAATGTGTTGGCTTATCGCCAAGCCACGCGATGACTTTGTTCAAGCGTATTGTGGGTCTGCCGATCAAGGAGCATTTGACGCGTGTCCGGCTTTCTCATGCACGCATGTTGCTTGCTGAATCTGAGATGAAGATCTTGTCTATCGCAATGGATGCCGGGTTCCGGTCGCTTTCCAGCTTTTATGAGGCGTTTCAGAACCACTTCAGCACCTCTCCTGCAGCGTTTCGCAAGCAGGCCCGCAACATCGGCAAGATATAGCGGGCAGCTGCCTACTCGCTATTTTAGCTTTAGCCTGTTACGACTACGCCGCCATCAATAACGAGCGCCTGACTTGTCATCATACGGCTGGCTTTGGATGCCAAAAACAATGTTGCATCAATGATATCGTCTGGATCCAGATGTTCTTTCAGGCACTGGCGCCCTAAGTGAGCCTTCAGGTCTTCCGGTGTTGCCCAGAGGTCTTTCTGGCGCAGAGTGAGGACCCAACCCGGCATCAGGGCGTTGACGCGAATGTTGTCTGGTCCCAGCTCACGTGCCAGTGCTCTGGTTAAGCCAGTGATGGCTGCTTTGGACGTTTCATAGGCCGGATAGCCTGCATTGCCCATCATGTAGGAAATGGAGGAGAAGTTGATGATCGATCCTCCGCCAGCTGCTTTCATGCCTGCTGCGGCGGCCTGCGCGGTGAAGAAATGCGGGCGCAAGTTAACCTGCATGGACGCATCCCATTGATCTACCGTGAACTCCTCAAGGGTGTGACGGGTATCATTGGCTGCGTTGTTTACCAGAACTGTGACAGGTCCGTGCGCCTTTTCAGCTTGTTTGACTGCGCCTTGCAAAGCTTCAACATCGGTGACATCACATTTGATGAACAGAGGTGCTACACCGTGCTTTTCCTTCATCTGCTGAGCAAATTCCGAAGCATCAGAGCGCTGCACAAAAGCGACTTTGGCACCTTGCTGCATAAAGCCATCAGTGAGACTTGCGCCGATCCCTGCCCCGCCGCCAGTGATGAACACACTTGCGTCTTTCAAATCGTGAAAGGTGACGTTCCCAGACATTTATTCCCCCAAGGAGTGCTTAGCACCCATATTTGATATATCAGAACATACATAAGCGGCAGCCTCGTTTCAGGCAACTGCTTATGTCATCGCATTTTTCTAATTGGCAGCGCTCTTGTTACGCAGTTTCAAGCACTTGCTTCTGCGTCCAGGCTGGCAACCAGTCTTTATGCGCTTCCAAAAGCTCATCCACCATGGCCCAGATTTGCTCCAGATCCAGCTCTGCTGCAGTGTGAGGATCAAGCATTGCAGCGTGGTAGATATGCTCACGGTTTTCGGTCATAAGCGCTTCAACAGTAAGCTCCTGAGGACCAATATTTGTGCGCATAAGTGCCGCCAATTGCGCTGGCAGTTTACCGATGTGCGTTGGTTGGATGCCGTTGCGATCAACAAGACAAGGCACTTCAACTGCACAATCACTTGGCAGTGAGGTGATGTAGCCTTTGTTTTGAACGTTGCCATAAATAACAGCAGGCTCACCTGTCCAGACAGAGTTCATGATGGTGGACGCATATTCCTGACTGCGCTCTACTTCGATGCTCTCTGCATTTTTGTAGTCTTCGACTTGAGACTTCCAGCGTTCAATCTGCTCTACGCAGCGCACTGGATACTCATCAAGCGGAATGGAGAACTTTTCCAACAAGTCCGGGCGATCACGTTTGATAAACCACGGAACATACTCAGCAAAATGCTCTGAACTCTCAGTTACAAAATGGCCGAGACGGGTCAACATCTCGTAGCGCACGACGTTTTGACAGCGAGGGTTCCATGTGGACGGCTTTGGATAGCGGCCTTCGCGGTAGCCTTCTATCAGTCTTGGATAGAGATCTTCGAATGTACCGTCTTCCTTGACCTCTTCCAGGTACTGGTAGAATGCCATGTGATTGATGCCTGCACATTTAAAGCGAATATTTGCAGGATCGATATCAAGGTCGTGAGCGAGCTCTTTGACAGTGCCCTGAACAGAATGGCAGAGGCCTACCTGTTTGATTTGTGGATACTTTTGAGCAATGGCCCAGGTGTTGATCGCCATTGGGTTCACGTACTGAAGCATGACCGCATCCGGGCATACTTTAAGTATATCTTCGCAAATGCTCCAGAGGTGTGGAACGGTGCGCAGACCGCGCATGATGCCGCCGATACCGAGAGTGTCGGCGATGGTCTGGCGGAGGCCGTATTTCTTCGGAATTTCGAAGTCGGTGACGGTGCAAGGCTCAAAGCCGCCGATCTGGAATGCGACAACTACAAAGTCAGTGGAATCAAGCGCTTCCATCTGATTGGTGTGCGTTGAAACTGTTGCGCTCACTCCCAGCGTCGAAATCAGTTTACGCGCCACAATCTCAGATTCACCAAGGCGTTCTTCGTTGATATCCATCAGAGCGACATGGGCGCCAGAGAGCGCTGGACGTTGCAGAATATCGCCGATGATGTTCTTCATGAACGTGGTGGAACCGGCGCCAATGAAGGTGATTTTGGGGTTTCGGGCCATGCTTTTCTCCCATTTTCTGAAGAGCTCGCCAGCGCTTCAGATTGCATAGTTCTTGAGGGGATAACCGGAAAGCCTTGAGACGGGCGTCTCTGAGCTATCCTTTGATGAAAAACTATGGATCAGCGCCTCATTTTTCTTCCCGTTTTCTATTCTAAATTTCCGGAAACCACGGCAATTCAGGCTCTGATTTGCATTATTGGCCTCCAGATCACAGGCAATGACTACATCATAGCGCTTGGTGCTGGAGCGAGTTGGGAAGAGATAAATCCGTTGTCCTCCAGTACTTTAGCTTCTCTGAAGAGGTGCTCTTCGCCATAACGCGGGCCGATGAGCTGGATGCCAACAGGAATACCGTCGTGGGTATCATGAATGGGAATGCTCATAGCCGGGAGGTCAAGAAAGTTTATAGCACCGAGGTAGGTGTTTGTTTTTGCTATCGCTTTAAGGCTCTCGACCGATTTGATATCTGCGCCTGCCGCGAATGCGTTTTTTGTGCAAACTGGTGAAAGGATTACGGGATATTTGCGTTGAAATTGGTCAATCAGGCGATGATAGTGCGATCTGGAAGCCAAAGCCTGCGCGTAGCCATGGTAATCCATCGGCGGTACCAACTGCGTGTAGTACTCAAAAGTAGTCTGCAGTTGCTCAGATCCAAAACGCTCGATTACGCTCTCCTTCTGGAGTGCGACTTCGGTGATGAGAAGAGATGTGTAGCGTGTATAGACTTCTTCGATAAAATCGATGCTGGTGTTCTCCACCTTGTATCCCTGCTGCGCCAGCACCTCGCCTGCTTGCTTCAGAGCTTCATTGATTTTTGGATCGGCGTCTGGTGGAGTGATGAGCGCGACGCTGTTTGGGAAGATCTTGTCCTCATCCATGTCCGGCAGTGACCATGTATCCAGATCGGAATAGCCCTTCATTACATCATAAGCGAGTTTGAGGTCGTTAACGGAGCGTGCGAGTAGTCCTTGTGCCGAGGAGAGTTGGATGGTGATTGGGCGTTCTGCAACTGCGGTCGCATTGTAAAACGGTATGCGCCCGTGTGATGGACGCAATCCCAGCACGCCGCAGCAGAAGGCTGGCAATCTGATTGAGCCACTGAGATCTGAGCCATGGGCGATGTATCCGACACCAACTGCCAGTGAGCTGCCTGCTCCGCCGCTTGAGCCGCCCGGTGTGCGGGATACGTTCCATGGGTTGAGGGTCTGGCCGAACAAGATGTTATCCGTATGAAAGCGCCATGACATTTCTGGCGTGTTTGTGCGCCCAATTGGGATTGCCCCTGCCTGTTTCAACCTCTGAATAAGGGGAGCATCCTGCTTAGCAATCAGGCCAGCAAATGCCTTCACGCCGTTGTTTGTGGAGGCGCCAGCCTGATCGATGTTTTCTTTGATGGTGACGGGTACGCCGTGGAGCGGGCCTAACGGATCGCCGCGCTGCACCATCTGATCTGCCTGCTCCGCTGCCTGACGGGCCTGATCATCAAAGCGAGTGGTGATGGCATTCAGATGTGCGGTTTCATCAATGCGTGCCAGATGCTGTTCAATCACCTCACTGCATGTAATCTGCCTGTCGCGGATTGCTTGAGAAACTTCGACTGCCGTCATTTTGAATATATCTTCAATCATTTACGGGTTCCTCAGCTTACAAAAAAGAGTGAGAGATCAGGCAGAAAGGTGACGAGCAGCAGCACACAGAGCATAATCAGGACAAATGGAATGACTGACCTTGTGACAGTCCAAAAGCTTTCCTTGAAAGCCTGAGAGGCAACCACAAGATTGATGCCCACAGGTGGTGTCAGCAGGCCAATCTCCAGATTGATGATCATGATCACACCGAGGTGCACTGGATTGATGCCGTAGATTGTTGCCACTGGGAGCAAAATGGGCGCCATGATCAAAAGAGCCGAGATGATTTCCATGAAGAAGCCAACCATCAACAATAATATGTTGAGGCCAATCAGGAACATCCATTTTTCTTCCACGTGGGAGGATAACCATTCAGCCAGCTGGCTTGGCACCTGTTCTGTGGTCAGCACCATGTTCAAGGTCGCGGCGATCGCAAGAATTGGGAGCAAGCCGCCAAGCATCTGGGTTGTGTGAATGACAACCTCCCAGAGCTGGGTCAGAGTGAGCTCTTTATAAATGAATAGCTCGACAACAAGCGCATACGCCAAGGCGATGGCCGCGCTCTCCGTTGCGGTGAAGTACCCGGAATAGATACCACCAAGCAGAATGACCGGCATGAGCAAGGACCAGATGCCATTGGCGATTGCGCCGCCAACGGCGCTGACGTCAAAACCTGTGCGCGGCATCGTTTTATTGGCCCATGCAGAATAGATCGCCAAAGCGATGGTCAGAAAAAGACCCGGAATGACGCCTGCCAGAAACATATCGGTGATAGAGGTTTCGGTGACCAGACCGTAGATGATCATCGGAATGCTGGGCGGGATGACGACACCGAGCGTCCCCGCACTCGATAACGCTCCCAGAGAATAACTGGTAGAATATCCCTGCTCTCGCAGTGCCGGGTACAGCACAGATCCGACCGTGAGCAGCGTAACCATGGAGGAGCCCGAGATTGCAGCAAAGAAGGCGCAGGAGAGGATTGTTGCTACGCCGAGACCACCTGACAAAGACCCGGTCAATGCTTTGAGGACAGCAACGAGACGCTCAGCAATCGCACCGCGGCTCATGATGGAGCCACACAGCAAAAAAACGGGAATGGACAGGAGTGCTTCGCGATCCAGCGCAGCCCAGAAATCCTCAGCCATGAATATCAGCTCGCCATCGCTATAAAGCAACTGGACTGCCCCACCGAACACCATCAGGATCACGATGAGGTTCTGCCGCAAGATCAGCATCACCAAAACGGCGAGTGTGAGAAGGAGCGCATAGGTCATTCCGCGTCTGCCTCCTCTGGCCTCAACGAGGGCAACAGCATGAAGCCGAAATATCTGAGGGCGTTGGAGCAGAAGGCGTAGGGCATGATGGTCTGGAACCACCAGAGCGGCCAATCCACCACTGGCACGAGGAATCCGATCTCGTAGGACGAGCGTACCAACTCAAACGAAACATAGCCCGCGAGCAGGAAAAGTGCACCGCTCAGGCCATCCCCCAGTCGCTGCAGAAGGTTTTTCCAGACCTCTGGCAACAAATGATCTGTGACCTTGGGGCGGATGTGGGTGCCGGATGATGTTGCAAGGCCAAGGCCGAGCATGCCAGCAAAAATGGTGGAAAACAGAGCAATTTTGCTGCTGTGCATCAAGGAGAGATCGAAAAACTCTCGTGCAACGACATCTGCCAACATGGCCAACACCACGATGATGTAGGCCAGAGCAGCAAATGTCGCTTCAAATCGGTACAGCAGCTGGAAAAATCGCTTCATGCAAATTGAAAAGAGCCCTAAAAATGCAGTAAGCTCTTCCTTTCACGTGTCATGGAATCAAAGCATACAGGCTTTCTTTGCCTCTAGAATCTTAGGCCAGACTTCTTGCGCCTGCCCCCCGATTGAGCTCACCAACTGCTCACGCAATGGCAGGACAGCTGTTTTCCATTCTTCGCGTTGCTCCGCTGAAAGCTTATGGACGTGCCCGCCCTTTTCCTGAAAGCCGGCAAGCATGTCTTTAGCCATGGAGCGCACTTCATCTCGTAGGCCCTGGACAGGCACCAGAGCATTGGTGATGCTGTCCTGTTCGTTTTTACTCAGCTTCTTCCATGTGCGCATGCTCATGACCAATGCTCCAGACTGGTGAAGATGTGCGGAGAGCGTGAGGTGCGGTGCGAGTTTGCCCATGCCCATGGCCACATAGGTCATGGCTGGTAGTGTTCCGCCCTCAACCATTCCGGTTTGCAGCGCTGACGGTGTTTCAGCAAGGGGCAGAACAACTCCGTTTGCGCCCATGCCCTGCCAGAAGTTGACTGAGTATTTTGCAGGTGCTGCGCGCACTTTCACGCCCTTCACATCGCCTGGCGCAAGAAATGGCTTTTTGCCGAAGGTATGGATCCAGCCCAGCTCGTTCCATTGCAGGAACTTGAAGCCCTTTTTCTCAAAAAGAGGTTCAAAAACAGGCGTGAGATGTTTGTCCATTGCGCAATCAATTTGCGCGTAACTGTCCCATAGAAAAGGCACTCCCATCAGTGCCATTTCCGGCACGACAGTGGAGAACGCAGTCATGGAACTGCCAAGAATATCAATGCGACCACGGATGGTTTTTTGTACCATCACCGGTTCTGTCCCGAGTTGGCCTGCATGAAATAATTTCGCGCTTATTGCTCCATTGGAATTGACAGAAATCTTATGCGCAATGGCTTCTACATGGTTTACCCATGGGGTACCCAAAGGCGCACTGGTTGCAAGTTTCAGCTCTTTGGCAGCCTGTGCAACACTCATAGATAATGTGAAAGATAGTGCTGCCCCCAGTAATAATTCGCGTAATTCCATAGCCCCCCCAATATGTTCCCAAATCACACATGCATTCTGCTATTATCAGTGGCCCCAAGCCAAGAGATGTTATAGTTTGGCAACACAATTATCATTATCAAAAACAGAACTTATCGTCTAGTTTGAGTGTAAAATGAAATCTTATAAGCCAAAACAAAAACGAGGCTATGAGGCGGAGCAGAATTTCCTGCAAGCTGCAAAAACGATTTTTGCCAAAGAGGGTGTGGCGCGGGCGCGGGTTTCAGACATAGTTCAACTTGCGGGTTCGTCTACGGGTAATTTCTACTTTCGCTTCAAGAACAAGGAAATGTTGTTCGAGCGCCTTTTTGAGATTTACGAGGAGCATGCTCAACGCCTTATTCAGGATCTGCAGGATCCCCTCGGCTCGCTTGAGAGCACCATCTATTTTGTGACAGCTCTGAACCACAAGCTGTTGCAGGAGAATGTTGGCCTGTATCGCGCCGCTCATGAGATCTCAGCGAAGGAGCCTGAGACCTGGAAGCGCTTCCAGCAGCTAACTGTTATGACAGCAGAGCGTATTTTTGAACTCAGCACCCCTTATAAGGACCAGATTCCGTTTGAGGACTGGGAGATGCAGGTGCGTCAGACAGTTCAGCTGATTACCGGGTTCACTGCCAATCAAGCCATTCGCAATGCCGGCCCTGCCCGTTTTGGGTCACAGGCGATGGTTGATATGCTTTTCATGGCAGCTATGGGCTCACTTGGCCTTGCTCCCCCTAAGGATTTTGAAGAGGAAAAGGGAAAAATCCATAAGATATTGAATGATGAACGATATTCCTAAAGCGTAAGCTGAAAGAATAATCTAATATACGCGTATAAGTTTTAATTTTGGGAGGAATTATGACTGATACACTTAGTGCTCCAGCGTGGACACCTACTGTATTTACCAAGCCAATTGACGTGAACGGTTACAGGTCTGTGATCGAGATCTTTGAAGAGGCCAATGGCCGATTTGCAGACAATGTCGCCTTCACCAATTTTGGCCAGTCACTTACATTTAAAGACGTTGATGAGAAATCTCGCGCAGTTGCTGCCTATTTGCAGAATGAGCTGGGCCTGACGAAAGGCGACCGAGTCGCCATTATGCTGCCAAATATTCTGGCGTTTCCGGTTATCATGTTCGGCATATTGCGCGCCGGACTGGTTCAAGTGAATGTCAATCCTCTGTACACTCCGCGTGAGCTGAAGCATCAGCTGAATGATGCAGACACCGAAACAATCTTCGTTTTCTCAGGCTCCAGCCCCACCTTGGCAGAGGTGGTTGCTGATACGCCGGTGAAAAACGTAGTGATTGCTAATGTGGGCGATGCATCTGGCGTCGACATGCCCTCACCGCCTGCTCACAAGATGTTTGCAGACCGCCTGACTGTCTCAGATGTTCTTGAAAAAGGTGAGCAGCTGGACTTTACACCGCCGCAGATTAATCCAAGTGATCTGATTTACCTGCAATATACGGGCGGCACCACAGGTCTTTCCAAAGGCGCTGCGCTGAGCCATGGCAATCTGGTGGCCAATATTGCACAGTTTGATGCGGCAACAGACGGGTTTATGCGTGCTGGGCAGGAGATCGTCATAACGGCTTTGCCGCTCTATCACATCTTTGCGTTGATGGTGAACTGCGTGTCGTTTTACTGGCTGGGCTCCAGAAACGTGCTGATCACGAATCCACGCGATATGCCGGGGTTTGTGGAAGAGCTGAAGAAGTGGAAATTCAGCGTGATTACCGGGGTCAACACGCTGTTTAACGGCCTGCTGCATACACCGGGTTTTGATGGACTGGACTTCAGCAACTACAAATTTGCCATGGGTGGCGGCTCAGCTATTCAGCGTGCGATTTCGGATAAGTGGAAACAGGTGACCGGTCACCACATTATTGAAGGATATGGCCTGAGTGAGACCTCGCCGATCCTTTCGGTGAATCCGTTTGACAGCACCGAGTTTACCGAGACAGTTGGCCAGTCCATGCCAAAGACAGAGATCAAGCTGCTGGATGCGGAGGACAATGAAGTTCCGCTTGGCCAGCCGGGTGAGCTTTGTGCACGCGGACCGCAAATCATGCAAGGCTATTGGCGCAAGCCGGAGGCAACGACCGCGGTGATGACGCCGGACGGGTTCTTCCGTACCGGTGATATTGCGATCATGGACAAGCGCAACAACTTCAAGATTGTCGACCGCAAGAAAGACATGGTGCTTGTGTCTGGCTTCAACGTATACCCCGCAGAGGTTGAGGCTGTGATAGCTGAGATCAAGGGTGTGGTTGAAGTGGCTGTTGCAGGTACATCTGACGAGCGAACTGGCGAGGCGGTGAAAGCGTTTGTTGTGCGCAACAACGAGGACGTTACGCCAGAAGCCGTGCAGGATTACTGCCACAACGCGATAGCGGCTTATAAGGTGCCGAAATACGTGGAGTTTTTGGAAGAGCTTCCAAAATCGACCGTGGGCAAGATCTTGCGCCGGGAATTGCGAGAGAAATAAGTTTTTCACCAGAAGACATAAAAAGAGCCGCAGTTTGATCGCTGCGGCTTTTTTCGTTTCATCCGATGCAGATGCGCGTTAGGCGCCTTCCACGATGATGATGTTGGCAATGCCAGCGTTTTCGCGGTGTTTCTTGGCAGCCTGATACTCTTCGCTGTTGTAGCACGCCATCGCAGTTTCCATGTCGGCAAACTCGATCACCACGTTGCGGGGATGGTTTGTGCCTTCCAGATCCTCAAACTTGCCACCGCGGGCCAGAACGTTGGCACTGTACTTTTTGAAGGCGGCAGAAGCTCCGTCTGCGTAGAGCTTGTAGGGCTCAGGATCTGTGACTGTGACGTGAGCGACCCAATAGGCTTTTGGCATTTTCTCTTCCTTTGAAACAGGAAGAAGCGGCGCATGCTACGCCGCCCCTTCTTCTCGTTATTTAGTGTGTGTCTGCCTGTTACTTGTTCAGGATTTTCGCCAGAATAAGGTAGGCGATACCTGCCACGAACAGACCAACGAACCATGCATAGGTGTAGATGGTTGCGAACAGGGGTGAGGCTGGACCGGAAAGGCCTACGCCTGCCAGGAAGCCTGGAAGGTTTGGCAGGATACCGATAATCAGCGCGAGCACGCCCGCCCAGTTCCAGCCGTTTGAGCCGGAATAGATGCCGTTGTGCTTGAACAGATCTTCCACATTGAGCTTGGTTTTGCGCAGCAGGTAGTAGTCTGCCAGCATAATTCCCGCAATCGGCCCCAGCAGCGCTGAGTATGCAATCAACCAACCGATGATGTGGTTCACGAGGATCCATGGGAACATCACAAGGCCAATAGCCGCTGTGATGTAACCGCCGGTGCGCAGGTTGATGGATTTCGGTGCCAGGTTGGAGAACCCGTGCGCCGGAGCCACAACGTTTGCCGCCAGGTTGGTGGTGAGCGTTGCAACGATGAGTGCGAACAGAGCGATGATAATGCTCATGCCGCCCATTTTCTCAGCCAATACAATTGGATCCCAGATTGGTTCGCCGAAGATCACCACAGTTGCGGAGGTCACCGCAGAGGCGATGAACGCAAACAGCGCCATTGGGATTGGAAGGCCAACAGCCTGCCCCATGAACTGGTCTTTCTGACTCTTTGCATAGCGCGTAAAGTCCGGAATGTTCAGTGCAAGGGTTGCCCAGAAGCCGACCATACCTGTGAGGCTTGGCCAGAAGACGGACCAGAACTGGCCTTCTTTAGGCTGACCTTCAGCAAACTGGCTTGGAGTGGAAAGCATTGCGCCGAACCCACCTGCATTGACATAAGCCCATGCCAGCAGTGCCAGACCCATTGCAAGCAGGAATGGCGCTGCATAAGTTTCCAGCCAACGGATGGATTCTGTACCGTTTTTGATGAAGTACAGGTGCAGTGCCCAAAACGCCATGAAGCAGGCAAACTGGCCTGCATTGATGCCCAGAATTGGGAGCGGGTCACCTGCCAGTGCTCCACTCATGAGCGTGTTCAGGATCACGTAGATCGCAGAACCGCCAACCCATGTCTGAATACCGAACCAGCCACAAGCCACGATACCACGGGCGACTGCTGGAAATTTGGCACCAGCTGGACCAAAGGACGAGCGCAGCAGCACCGGGAATGGAATACCATACTTGGTGCCTGCATGGCCGATCAGGACCATTGGAATGAGAACGATTGCGTTGGCGAGCAGGATCGTCATGACCGCCTGATCCCAGCTCATTCCTGCGCCAATCAGATAGGACGCGAGCAGATAAGTTGGGATACAGACCACCATCCCGACCCAGAGCGCGGAGATGGAAACCCAGTTCCATGTACGAGCTACAGCAGCGGTTGGCAGCTGATCTTCGTTGTAAAGATCACCGTCGATTCCGACTAGTTCCTGATGGATAATACCAAACTCGTCCGGGACGACATTCCCGGTTGAGCCTAGAGTTGAGTCCGACATCGAGTAATTCCCCTCAGATTAAAGGCAGCAGATCCCCTCTATAAAAACTACTGCGTTTAATGACCAGCCCGCGTACCCCACGCGGACCTGATGGCATATCGCAATGCTTTTTAGCTCTGCGACATGCTCTAAATTGTTGTTTTCAGGCGCCTCTTGTTCCGAAAGCCAGTGTCCTCTTTTCGGAGATGCACCTTTTGCTCTGTGTGCAGACTTATACGCCTGCTGGCATCAATTCTGGCCGGCGCTCAACTTTGCGAGGCGCTGTGATTTCCTTCCACTTGGACAGAGCGGCGCCGACCGGAGCATTTGGCTCGCGACCAACGAATTCACCGTGACCTGGTTCGGTTTTAACCGTACTTTCCTCAATCGCGACTTTGCCACGGGTGAGTGTGAAGCGTGGCAGACCGACCACTTCCCTGCCTTCAAACACGTTGTATTCGACGCAGGACTGCTGATTTGCAGCAGTGATTGTTTTTGAGCGGTTAGGATCCCAGACAACAATGTCGGCATCCGCTCCTTCAAGAATTGCACCTTTTTTAGGATACATATTCAGGATCTTGGCGATATTGGTGGAAGTGACAGCTACGAACTCGTTCATGGTCAGGCGGCCTGTGCGCACACCGGTTGACCAGAGCATTGGCATGCGGTCTTCCAAACCGCCTGTACCGTTCGGGATCTTGGTAAAGTCGCCAACACCAAAGCGTTTCTGCTCCAATGTAAAGGCGCAGTGGTCAGTTGCGACCACCTGCAATGAGCCGGACTGCAAGCCTGCCCAAAGGCTATCCTGATGCTGTTTGTTGCGGAACGGAGGCGACATGACGCGCTGTGCGGCGTGGTCCCAATTCGGGTTGGCATACTCGCTGTCATCCAGTGTCAGGTGCTGGATGAGCGGTTCCCCATACACACGCATGCCTTTTTGACGGGCGCGGCGGATGGCTTCATGGGCCTGCTCACAGCTTGTGTGCACGATGTAGAGCGGTACACAAGCCATATCCGCGATCATGATTGCACGGTTGGCTGCCTCACCTTCCACTTCCGGCGGGCGAGAATAAGAATGCGCTTCCGGACCGTTGTTGCCTTCTGCCAGCAGTTTTTGCTGCATGGTGGCGACTACATCACCGTTCTCGGCATGGACGAGCGGCATTGCACCAAGCGCGGCACAACGTTGGAAAGATGCGAACATTTCGTCATCATCCACCATCAACGCACCTTTATAGGCCATGAAATGTTTGAAGGTGTTGATGCCGCGATCAACTACCTCCTGCATTTCGTTAAAGACCTGCTCGCCCCACCACGTGACAGCCATGTGGTAGGAGTAATCCGAGCATGCTGCGCCGGACTTCTGCTGCCAGATGGCAAGCGCTTCCATCATGGACTGGCCGGGAGATGGCAGACAAAAGTCCACCACCATGGTTGTGCCGCCAGCAAGGCCTGCCCTTGTGCCAATCTCGAAGTTGTCTGCAGAATGCGTTCCCATGAACGGCATTTCCAGATGCACGTGCGGGTCAATCCCGCCCGGCATGACATAACAGCCGGTGGCATCCAGCGTTTCATCACCGGAGAGGTTCTTACCTATTTCGATGATCTTGCCACCGTCAACCAGCACATCAGACTTGTAGGTTCTATCGGCAGTTACAATCGTGCCGCCTTTGATAACTTTAGACATATTGCAGTCCTCAACTCTTTCAAATCTTTGGGTTATTCGGCTGGCTCGGTGGTATCTTGCTCAATTTCCGCGTACTCAAGCACTGCATGGAACAGCACGTCAGCACCTGCAGTTGCCCACTCTCTTGAAATCTCTTCGTCTTCGTTGTGGCTCAAACCATCCACGCATGGGCACATGATCATGGCTGTTGGCGCTACACGGTTTATCCAGCAAGCATCGTGGCCTGCGCCGGAAATGATGTTGCGGTGAGAATAGCTCAGGCGCTCTGCTGCATTGCGCACGGCAGAGACGCAGCCTTCATCGAAGGTGACCGGATCAAAGTGACCGACGGCTTCGATCTCGATGCCCAGACCAAGTTCTTCTGCGATTTTCGGTGCTTCAGCTTCCAGTTTGGCTTTCATGCCATCCAGAACGTCCTGATGCGGGGAGCGGAAATCAATGGTGAAGACGGTTTTACCCGGAATCACATTGCGGCTGTTTGGATAGACGTCGCAATGTCCAATGGCGCCAACGGCTTCTGGCTGGTTCTCCATGGCAATCTGGTGCACCAACTCTGTGATGCGCGCCATGCCAAGACCTGCATTTTTGCGCATTGGCATTGGGGTTGAACCGGTGTGGCTGTCTTTTCCTGTGAGGGTGACCTGCAGCCACCAGAGCCCCTGACCGTGGGTGACAACACCGATGTCTTTTTCCTCGATTTCGAGGATTGGTCCCTGCTCAATGTGGAGTTCAAACATGGCATGGAGTTTGCGCGCGCCGACTGGCTCCTCGCCCACATAGCCGATGCGCTTCAGCTCATCGCCAAACTTTTTGCCTTCTGCATCTTCGCGATCATAGGCCCAGTCCTGCGTGTGCATACCAGCAAACACACCAGAGGCCAGCATAGCCGGTGCGAAACGGGTGCCCTCTTCGTTGGTCCAGTTGACCACCTCAATTGGGTGTTTGGTTTTTATGCCACGCTCACGAATGGAGCGGATCACTTCCAGACCTGCAAGTACACCAAGCACACCATCATACTTGCCACCAGTTGGCTGCGTATCCAAATGAGAGCCGATCATGATCGGATCAAGGCTCGGATCTTCCCCTTCCAGCCGGGCAAACATATTGCCCATGGTATCGATGTGCATTGACATGCCTTCAGCCTCACACCAGATGGTGAAAAGCTTGCGGCCCTCGGCATCTTCGTCTGTGAGCGTCTGCCTGTTGTTGCCGCCACGAACACCGGGTCCGATTTGGGCCATATCCATAAGGCTACGCCACAGTCTGTCACCATTAATACGATGATTTGAGCCAAGTTTACTCATAAGTCTCTCCGATAACGCTTTTACAACGTCGTTTTATTCAACTCACCCGCGCTTTATTCTTTGTAATCACAACGGGCTCGCCATAGTTATCTGGTCTCCCGAAGGAGTATAAAACTGATAAAACCGATGAGGACTTTCGCAGGATTCGAGCTGTATCTCTTTTTTTGACAGGACGGACGGATTGCAACCGCACATAAACAAGCTGCAGGCAAAATATGTCAAAAATTCAATCTACTAGATTTCCCGCAGGGTTATTTTTCCCATTTGGAACAGAGTAGGTATCGTATGCAGAGGTGGCCCCCTCATACAATAGCTTAGTTCAGCTTAAATCTTGGATATTCCCCTCCCAAAACTTTGGGTAAATTGGACCAAACAGTCAATTATCTGTCAACCCACCTTCAAAATTTGTTTCAGGCTCCTGATACTAGTAAGAAATATCTCTAACATTACAAGGGGTAAGCCGATAAATTAGCCGACCTCTCTCTCAGCATACCGCTATCTCACACAAGAAAGCTCCACAACTTAGTTTATTTTTCGCACCTAATTATAAAAGTGTAACAAATAGAACAGACAAAGCCTCAGCGGATAAATATGCGAGTAAAGTTCACTATCTATTCTGCCAAGATAAGCTTTAACAAGAAAAAACTAACTTAGAGACCTCTAATGCTGCACTGCAAACTTACCCAAAAAGCTCTGCATCACTCCAAGTTTATATTTTGGAGGACAGGTTATATTTGCATTGCAAAACAGATATTCTGCCTTAGAGATAATTCTTGCTTGACTAACTGGTAGTTGCCGATATTTTTTGACCGAGAGGTAAAAAATTATGTTGACTGCTGACCAAGCGCGATACCTGGGGGAAGTGCAAGGCTCAGATCTTCGGGATCTGATGCAACAGGCTGCTACAGTAAAGCTTCAGTATTGGGGCAACACTGTCACCTACTCCCGTAAAGTTTTTGCACCACTGACAAACATGTGCAGGGATACATGTACGTATTGCACATTTGTCAAACACCCCAGCTCGCCCGAAGCCAACATCATGACACCGGAGCAAGTGATGCGTACGGCGCGTCAGGGTGAAGAGACCGGATGTAAGGAACTGCTGTTCAGTCTGGGTGAGAAGCCCGAACTGCGCTACGAGCAGGCGAAAGCGGCTCTGGCAACGCTTGGCTACAGTTCCATGATAAGCTATCTGGCGGATGCCTGTGAGATGGTGCTGGGGGAAACAACTCTCCTGCCCCACGTGAATGCGGGTACGCTGAGCGATGAAGAGATTGATCAGCTTCGCCCCTTTGCCGCCTCTATGGGCATGATGCTGGAGACAACCAGTCGTCGATTGATGAAAGAAGGCCAACCGCATTACGGCTGTCCGGATAAGGCTCCTGTCCAGCGCCTGCGGACTTTGGAACGTGCTGGACAAAAGAAGATCCCGTTTACCACCGGACTGCTGATCGGCATTGGCGAGACGTGGGAAGAGCGCATTGAAGCACTCGAGGCTATCAATGAAAGCCATGCTCGGCACGGCCATATCCAGGAAGTGATTATCCAGAATTTCCAGCGCAAGCCAGGGATCGGAATGGAAAACCATCCGGAACCTTCGCTGGATGACATGCTGCGCACGCTGGCCGTGGCCCGGTTGATCCTTTCACCAAAAATCAGTCTTCAGGCACCGCCAAATCTGAGTGAGCGACATATGGAATACCTGAGTGCGGGTATCAACGACTGGGGCGGCATTTCGCCGGTTACCATTGATTTCATCAACCCACAGCACCGCTGGCCAGTGATTGATGAGCTTGCACAATCTACTCAGCTGGCAGGGCAGAAGCTGGAAGAGCGCCTGACCGTTTATCCGAGTTATCTGCGCGATAAAACCGAGTTTGTTGACCCTGCTGTGCTTTCAAAATCACAAGGGCTTTGGGAACAGATGGGTTCCTCTGCCTCGCTTCAGTCAGGAGGCACCCTATGACCCTTCACAATTTCCCGCAGCGCGCCGGTGATACGCCAGAGTTTCGCAGTGTTAGCGCTCCCGTTCGTGATATTTTGAGCAAGGCGCTGGCTGGTAATGAGGTTTCTCAAGCTGAAGGCGAATGCCTGTTCCGTGCCTCAGCAGAAGAATTTCCAGCTATTGCCTATGTGGCGGATACGCTTCGTCAGCGGTGCAATGGTGATCGGGTGGGCTTTGTAGTTAACCGGAACATCAACTTCACCAATGTCTGCTACATGGGCTGCAAGTTTTGTGGATTTGCCAAGCGAACCGAAGACCCTGGCGCCGAATGGCTGGTGCCTGAGCAAGTTGTGGCACGGGCGCAGGAAGCTTGGGACCGCGGAGCGACTGAGGTCTGCATTCAGGGTGGACTACACCCGAAAATGGAAGGCACTTATTATCGTGAGCTCGTGCTGGCAATCAAAAAAGCGCTGCCGGACATGCACATCCATGCGTTTTCGCCGTTTGAGGTTTGGTATGGTGCGGCCAAGACCAAGCAGTCTTACACGGACTTTCTTCAGGACCTGAAGGATTGCGGGCTGGGTTCCCTGCCCGGTACAGCGGCGGAAATTCTGGACACAGATATTCGCCAGCAGCTGACCCGTAACAAATTGAGCACCGAGAAGTGGGTGGAGATCATCAAAGCGGCCCACGAGGTTGGAATTTCGACCACCGCAACGATTATGTACGGCCATATTGATGGACCGGAGCATTGGGCGGCTCACATCGCCTTGCTGCGCGATATTCAAAAGGAAACCGGAGGCTTCACCGAACTGGTGCCCCTGAGCTTCGTTCACTCCGAGAGCCCACTTTATACGGCGGATCCGAAAAACGTGCGCCCTGGTCCGACTGATTTGGAAGTACGCAAGATGCATGCAGTTTCGCGGATTATGCTGCATGGCTGGATCGACAACATTCAGGTTTCCTGGACTAAGCTTGGTGCTGAGTTTGCCTCTGATCTTTTACAATGCGGCGTGAATGATCTGGGCGGCACTTTGATGAATGAGAGCATCTCCCGCTCTGCTGGGGCGGCTCATGGGCAGGAAATCACAGCCTATGAGATGTGCCAAGTCATTCAGGAAGCAGGCAGAGAGCCTGTTCAGCGCAACACCATTTATGGCGTGATCAATGATTTTGCCGATGGATTGCCAGAACAACAGGCGCCATTGGTTGCCCGCGCACATTCCGGGCTGCTGAACTTCCTGACTGAGGCTGATGGTGCGCCTGTACAAGCGGCTGGAGGTGCTGGATGAGCTCAAACACGCCTATCAAAGTCACTTTGATTGCCGGAGGGGTTGGCGGCGCCAAAATGGCGGAAGGCCTGTATCATCTGGAGAACGTAGAGCTTTCCATCATCGGCAACATTGCAGATGACGAAGCTTTCCACGGCCTTTGGATTTCGCCGGACATTGATACCCTCACCTACACGCTTGCCGATGTGATTGATCGCCAACAAGGTTGGGGTGTGGCGGATGAAGGCCACCGCGCGTTAGACACGCTCTCTAAACTGGGTGACGATACATGGATGTCACTTGGAGACCGTGATTTTGGTCTACACATCTACCGCACACACCGACGCCGTCAGGGAGATCGCCCAACGCATATTGCACGTGATATCGCCAAGAGCTTTGGCCTTGAGTGCGAGATAATTTTGCCAACGGACGATACGGTTCAAACGCGTGTGAGAACGGAGGCAGGTTGGCTGAGCTTTCAGGAATACTTCGTCAAAGAGCGCTGTGCGCCTGAGGTTCGGGAGCTGCATTACGATCATATCGAGGACGCACATGCCACTGAGGAAGCCTTGAGCGCACTTGCTGAGGCAGACTTGATTGTGGTTGCACCAAGCAACCCCCTCGTGAGCATTCTGCCAATCCTGAAAATTTCCGGTATTCTGGAAGCGGTGAAGGCCTCCAAGGCTCCAAAGGTTGGAGTTTCGCCGATCATCAATGGCGGTGTCGTGAAAGGCCCTGCGGACCGGATGCTGGCTTCTCTTGGCTATGAAGCATCAGCCTTTGGCGTGGCGCAGATTTATGCGGATTTTCTGGATTGCTTTGTGATTGACCACGCAGATGAGCAGCATGTGACTGCCATCAATGACCTTGGTCTGCGCACCTTCACGGACACGATCCTTATGAAGACCCGCGATGACAAAGTACGTCTGGCAGCGGCGTTACTCGCAGTTTCTGGTGTTGGGAGTGAAAAAGCTTCCGAGGCCCAGGAGCTGAGTGCATGACGGAAACCACTTTCAAAACGCTTATTGTTGTTCCGGTAAAAGATTTTGCGAGAGCCAAGTCGCGTCTTGGGCCGGATCTTGATGCCAGAGAACGGGCCACCGTGGCCGCAAACTTATTTGCGCAGACCGTTGCCTTCCTGCAGGACGCCCAGGCACGCAGCAGCACGCCCTTTGAGATTGCAGTGGTCACAAGTTCAGCGGATATCGCAAAAGCCGTGACTGATCATCGCCTTCACTTGATCTTAGAGGGACAGGAAGATGGACTGAACTGTGCACTGACCACTGCTGCTCTTTGGGCAAAAGCGCATGATTACGAGACACTATGCGTTTTACCTGCCGATATCGCAGCTCCTGACTTTGGTGAGTTTGAGCGGCTTCTGGGACTTGTTGGTTCGCCGAATTCACTGGTTTTGTGCCCGGCACATGACTACGGCACCAATGTGCTGATTGTAACGCCGCCGGATGCCATTTCGTTCACCTATGGCAGTTCATCCTTTCTGAAGCATCAGGCCCAAGCGGCAGAGCGTGGTTTGAACTGCGTGATCGTTCCGTCCTCCTCCTTTTCCAGAGATATCGACTATATGGAAGATTTGAGCGCACATCAGCCCCGGCTCCGTGCAAAACGTTCCGATCGGAGAGCTGTTTGATGCATACACTTTCCCTACATGCGATACCGAACATTCCAGAGATCAATCCCGGCGATGATCTCGCTGCTATTTTGGGCGATGCCATTGAGGCAGCTGGGCTTTCTTTGCAAGACGGAGACGTCCTGACATCTGCGCATAAGATCTTCTCCAAGGCGGAAGGCCGCATTGTGAGCCTGTCAGATGTCACGCCTTCTGAAGACGCGCAGACCTATGCGGAGGAGCTGAACAAAGACCCACGCAAGGTTGAGATTATCCTGCAGGAAAGCACTCGGGTGGTTCGCCATTTTAAGCGTCCGACGCAAAATGAAGGGACGATGATCTGTGAGCACCGTTTGGGCTTCATTTCCGCCAATGCGGCCGTCGATGAATCCAACAGCGGCACAGATGAAACGCTCATTTTGCTGCCTGAAGACCCGGATGCCAGCGCTACCCGCATGCAGGCGGCGCTTTCCAAACGCTTTAACGTCGAGATCGGCTTCGCCATTACGGACACTTTTGGACGGCCCTGGCGACTTGGCCAAGTGAACGTGGCTGTGGGCCTTGCCGGTGTTCCGGCAACAATCAAAGAACAAGGCAACTCGGATGCACATGGGCGTTTGCTCAGTGTGACTGAACCAGCCTTTGCAGATGAGTTGGCCGCGGCTTCCGGTCTGGTGATCAGCAAAGCAGGACAGACGCCTGTTGTGCTGTTTCGCGGACTGAACTGGACGCTGGAGGCGAGCTCGGCACAGGATTTAATAAGATCTAAGAAGGAGGACATGTTCCGATGACATTAGCAATTATCGGAGGAACCGGGCCACAGGGTCAGGGGCTTGCACTCAGGTTTGCACGTGCGGGCGGTCCCGTTGCGCTTGGCTCTCGTGATGCAGTTCGCGGCAAGGAAATTGCCGAGGAGTTGATGAGCAAGCTCCCAGAAGGTTCTGCGCAGATCAACGGTATGGGTAACGAGGATGCGGTGGCAGCGGCTGGCGAGTGCGTTATGCTTGCTGTGCCTTATGCAGCGCACGACGCAACGTTAAACGCCCTGAAACCGCACCTTGCTGGTAAAATCCTGATCGACATTGTTGTTCCGCTTGCCCCAGGTGACCCGAAGACCGTCGAAATGCCGCCAGAAGGCTCTGCTACTGAGGCTGCACAAGCATTGCTTGGGCCAGACATTCCTGTTGTGGGCGCATTGCACAATGTTTCGGCCACGACTTTGAACAATCTGGATTGGCCGATCAACTGCGACATCCTCGTGTGCGGTGACAGCCTTGCTGCCCGCAAGGTGGTGATGGAGCTGGTCAACAAGCTCGATGTGAAAACCTACAATAGCGGCAATGCAAAAGCAGCACGCTGTATTGAGGCGATTACCCCGATCCTCATTCGTCAGAACATTTCAAAAGCTGTGCCGTTTACACATGCGGGAATCCGCATCTGGGCACCGGATCACTAAGACTTTTTCGGGCGTATCCTTCTTCGAAAACCAACTGCCGTTTTTCGAGGGTACGTTTTGAACAACACCTTACTATTTGTGAAGGAGACACACATGGACTTTGGTATTTGCTTTAAAGGGTTTGTAGAACCAGAGCGCGCGAAGGCACTGGTTCGTCAGGCTGAAAATGCTGGTTTCAAGTATTGCTGGTTCTACGACAGTCACATTTTGTGGCGTGAGAGCTTCGTGGCTATGGCAATGTGCATGGAACACACCAAAAACATGCGTTTTGGACCATGCGTGACCAACCCAAACACCCGTGACTGGTCTCATGCAGCCAGCTTGTTTGGTTCGCTTGCCAAACAGTCCGGTGGTCGTTTTGATATTGGTCTGGGCCGCGGCGACAGTGCTGTGCGCGTGATGGGCAAAAAACCTGCTCCGCTGAAGCGTCTGGAAGAATTCACTCACACTGTTAAAGCTCTGATCCGTGGTGAAGAAGCGCAGTACGGTGAATGCCCTGAGCCAGTGAAGTTCCCATGGGCGGATGGTTATGAGCTCCCTGTCTGGGTTGCGGCTTATGGGCCAAAAGCGTTGAGCTCTGCTGGCCGCGTAGGCGATGGCCTTATTCTTCAGATTGCGGAGCCTGGCATTTGTAAATGGCTTGGCGATCAGGCAGTTGCAGCTGGTGAAGAAGCTGGCCGTGACATGAGCAACTTCGGCATTATGGCAGCTGCTCCTGCTCATACAGGCACACTGGAAGAAGGCATTGAAAAGACCAAATGGTTCCCTGCTATGGTTGGCAACCATGTGGCAGATATCGTTGAGAAGTATGGATCAAACACCGATCAGGTACCTGCATCTCTGACTTCTTACATCGAGAATCGTCGTGGTTATGACTATTCCAAGCACGGTCAGAGCGACAATCCGTTCCTCGACTTCATTACCGATGATATCGTTGAAAGCTTTGCAGTTCTCGGCCCACCTGAAAACCACATTGAAAAGCTGAACAAGCTGAAAGATGCAGGCATCACTCAGTTCAACATCTATCTGGACAGTGGTGACGAAGAGAAGATCATCGCAGATTACGGCGAAAAGATCATTCCGGCATTTAACGCGGACAACGCAAAAACACCGGAAGCTGTCAGCTAAGCAAACACGGGCCGGGTTCCATATGATCCCGGCCTTTTCTCTTATTAGAGCATGCTGTGTTCATGTGCATTCACGCATCAAGCTCTAACTCTTTATTATTACGCGTATTCTTATCCGAAAGCCGGAACCACTTTTCAGGGATACGTTTTATTGCAGAAAAACAACAATTATTGGGTGAGCTGCCTCATCACGACTTTTCTACTAGTGTTTAGCTTGATATGAGCACTATGTTTTCGTAGGTGCTAACCTACTCATATACCGAGCGGGTATTTTTAGGTTCGGTGCTTAAGCAATTTGGAAAAGAGTATGGCTAAGGCTTCTGAAGCAAAAGGCAAAACACGAATTCAGATGGAAAAGACTGAGAAAATCCTCGCAGCTGCGCTGGATGTGTTCTCAACCTATGGATTTCGTGGATCTACGATCGATCAGGTCGCTCAGCAAGCTGGCTTGTCCAAACCAAACCTCTTTTATTATTACGATAGCAAAGATGCCATTCATGCAGAGCTGATTGAACGGTTGCTGTACATCTGGCTTGACCCGCTGCATCAGCTCAATCCTGAAGGTGAACCCATTGAAGAGATTTGCGCGTATGTACGCCGCAAACTGGAGATGGCACGGGACTACCCACGGGAAAGCCGCTTGTTTGCCAATGAGATCTTACAGGGTGCTCCGCGCATCAAGTCTCTGATTGCCGGCCCCTTGAAGTCATTGGTGGATGAGAAGACCGTCGTCGTTCAAGGCTGGATGAATGAGGGCAAGATCGCCGAGACAGATCCGTACCACCTGCTGTTTTCAATCTGGTCCACGACCCAGCATTACGCTGACTTTGACAGTCAGGTGGAGACGTTGCTTCCGGCAGATAAGTCCAAGGACCGTTTCAAAGAAGCTGCGGCTTATCTTGATCGCATGTTCCGCAAGAGCCTTGCACCCGAATAATCAAGCGCCTTCTTAAATACGTGTTGTAGGGGTGATCACAGGCCCTTGCTCTGTTTGCAGAATATGGGCTTTGACGCGGTAGACATCCTGCACGCGCTCTTCGGTCAGCACCTCTTCCGGGGTACCATACGCGACCAGTTTGCCTTCTTTTAACATCGCGATCCGCGTGCACAGGCGGGCAGCGTATGTCCAGTCATGCAGGCTGACAAGCATTGATGTGCCTTGTTGTTGTAGCTTCTGAAAGATTTCCTGAAGCTCCAACTGATGTTCCGGATCAAGTCCTGCCGTTGGTTCATCTGCAATAATCAGCGGTGTTTTTTGCATCAAGGCTCTTCCGAGCAGTGCGCGTGCTTTTTCACCGCCAGACACCTGCAGGATAGAGGCTTTTCTGATCGCCTCCAGCCCCAAGCTCGCAATCGTATCTTCCAGTTCTGCCTTGTGTTTAGGCATACGTACGGAGCCACCGATTGCCTCACAGCCCAGTGCCAAAATGCGTTCTACAGACAAATCCCAAGCTACATCACGCTCCTGCGCCATGTAAGCAACATACTTGGAGAGTTGCTTGGCAGAGATGCTTTTGAGTGGCTGGTTGTCGTAGCTGATGTTTCCATGAGACGGGATTAATCCGACCATGGCTTTCATCAGTGTGGATTTGCCTGAGCCGTTGGGGCCGATCAAGCCAACGATCTCGCCTTCACCAATCTCCAGATTTATTGAGGACAGGATGTTCTTGGGGCCGTAGTTTACGGAAAGGTCTTTGAGTTGAAGTAGCATCAGATCAAAGCCCTGCGTTGTTTGATGATCAGCCAAAGAAAGAACGGCGCGCCGACAATCGCCGTTAGCACTCCGAGCTTGAGGTTCGATTGTGGGCCAAACAGCTTCACAGTGATATCAGCAAGCGTAAGCAAGCAAGCCCCAGCAATGGCACTTGGTAGCAAAAGACGCTGAGGTTCTCCGCCTACCATTTTGCGCAGCAGATGAGGCACGATGAGGCCGATGAACCCAATTGTGCCCGTCACGGCTGTCACTGCACCCACACTGGCTGCAGTTCCCGCAATGGCGCAAAATCGCAAACGTGGCAGTGATACGCCCATGGTATGAGCGGTTTCCTCACCCAAAGACAATGCATTGAGGCCTCTGCCCGTGATGAGCAGAAGGCTCCAACCGATGAGAATGAACGGTGCAATGATGTACAAATGTTGCATGGACCTGTCGTTCAGCGAGCCGAGCATCCAAAAGACGATCTCCATGGCTGCGAACGGGTTTGGAGACAGATTGAGCGCCAATGAGGTGAGTGCGGTCGCGATGCTTGAGATCGCTACGCCAGCAAGGATCAGTGTCAATGTCTGGCCTCTGCCACCTGCCAGCATGGGCAACAAAACTGCTGCAATCGCTGCGCCGAACAGCGCAAACGCTGGCAGCGCGAAAGGCATGGTGATTGTCAGCCCGGTGTAAATTGCGATGACTGCACCCAGACTTGCGGAGGAGCTGACGCCGATCAGGCCGGGCTCTGCCAAGGGATTGCGCAGGAGGCCCTGCAATACCGCACCGGATAGGCCAAGCGTTGCACCCGTGATTAAGCCCAGCAGGGCGCGTGGGACGCGGATCTCCCAGAAGACGATGGAAACTGGCGTTTTTTCTGCAGCAAATGCTGCTTTAATCAGCTGCATGAATGTCAAATCAGCAGCGCCGATCATAAGCGAGGTTACAAACAAGGCAGCGGCGATCAGGCATAGTGCCATAATCAACGGAGCATCCGGATGCTTTGTCATTCGGCTTGCGCTCCTAATTTGGTGGCTTGGTTGGCCAGTTTACCAATAGCTTGCGTCACAAACGGCAGACCACAAATGGTGTATTTGTCTTCAACCATGACGCGGCCACTGTTGCCGAGTGTTCGCTTCAATGCCGGGTGAGCGAGGAGTTCAAAAGCCAGTGCTGGTTTATCTGAGAACTGAGTGCCCTCAACAAGCAACTGTGGGTCTTCGAGGATCAGCAGCTCCAGAGGCAGTTTACTTGTGCCCTTCAAGCCCAGATTATTGGCAATATTCTGCAGGCCTGCCGTTGTGATCAACTCATTGACGAGGCTACCATCTCCCGCCGTGTACCCATTGGCGTAGTAGACCCCTGCCCGTGCCTGTTCATCTGGCTGGGCATCGATTAACTGTTGGATTTCAGAGGTGAACTGCTGTGCAAGCGCTTCTGCTTGTTGTTCACGTCCCAATACCTTACCGAGACGTCGCAGCTCTTTGGCGATGTCGGAGATGGTCCGAACGGGTGGCACCTGGACCACCGTTATCCCAAGACCACGCAGCATCTGGACTGTGGTTTGATTTGTGTATGTCCCTGCGATCACCAGATCCGGGTTCATCAGATAGATTTCTTCTGCGCCACCAAAGTTGACCGGATAGGCCTTTGCCTCTTCGCTCATGACGGAGAGCGTTGAGTCAGACGCTAATCTGGAGACTGATACCAGTTGCTCTTTGTTTGCGAGCAGCATAGAGAACTGATCGGTGCACAGGTTCATGGAGACAACTCGCCTAGGTGCCTCAGCCTCATTCTGGTCAGCGCATGCAACAGCAGGACTGATCACCAGACCCACCAGAAACGCCATTTGCATGATCTTTTTGATCTTATTTCGCATTTCGACCTTTTGAGAGGCGTACATAAAGTGGAAGGCAACCCGAGTAGAGCTTTCCCCCTGCAAGATGCCGCTCAGCATTCACCGAGCGGCATACTTAATCAGAAACTGGCAGTAAGACCAGCGTAAACGGAAAGACCTGGTGTCTGATAGTCTTTGATCCGCTCATAATCCTGATCCAACAGGTTTTCACCACGGACGTGGAACGTTAAATTCTCGGTGTACTGGTAGGC
Organism: Pseudovibrio sp. Ad37; assembly: GCF_001623075.1. Classification (GTDB taxonomy): domain Bacteria; phylum Pseudomonadota; class Alphaproteobacteria; order Rhizobiales; family Stappiaceae; genus Pseudovibrio. The sequence goes on along the minus strand of NZ_LMCF01000079.1, from coordinate 108,901 downwards.
AGCCTTGGCATTGACCAGAACGAAATCGTCGAGCTTAATTGGCTCTTTGCTGTCGTTCAAATCTTTGAGACCATAAACATAATTAGCGTTTACACTGAGTGCGAGAGGCTCCCATGGTTTGTAAGTAAAACCAAGGTTTACGTCGTGCAGAGGTACACGGCGTAAACGTTTTTTGTCCGGCCCTACCGCCCAAGTGTATGTGTAAGCACCATTAAAGCTTAGATTATCCAGCGCAGCCCAGTTTGCAGAAAGTTCTACACCTTGGCTGCGTGACAGACCGTCGATTTGCTCATACTTGTAAGTCACAGGATCATTAATGATCAAATCCTCTGTGAGGATATGGAAGTAACTAGCAGATAGTCTGAGTTTGTCATTAAACAGGTTTTGATCCACTCCGATGTCATAACTCACACTGGTTTCTGGCTCAAAATTAGGATTGCCGGAAAAACTATCATAGAGTTCGTAGGATGAAGGAGCACGGAAGCCGTTTCCAAGACTGGAACGGAGTCGAGTACCGTCAAGAACCTGATAAGAAATCGTTCCTCGCCCGGTCAGGTAGTACCCATAGGCGTTGTGATGATCCAATCTGATAGCACCACTAACATTCAGTGGATCCGTTGGATTCCATTGGGCTTGTAGAAAGCCACCAATGACTTCGATGTCCTTGGTCTGACCTTTCACCTTTTCGCGGCTCCAATCTCCTCCAAAGTTGAGTCGGAAACTGTCGCTAACATCAAGATCATTCAACAGCTCGAACTTAACGCGGTTACCTTTTGCCGTATAGCCGCTGCTATATTCTCTTGTAAGATCAGAGAACTGGATAGACGCGTCAGTCGTCATACGTTCATCAAGCCAGATGTAATTCGCGCCAATTTTTCCAAAGTATTGCTCGGCTTTAACCTTGTTGTTTGCAGCTGGTGAGGTGCTCCCATCATACTCGGTTGTGCCGTGCAGGCCACGCGCAGCAAAATAGAGGTTTAGCTCTTCGGTAACATCAACAGAGCCTTTTGCAGAAAATGTCTTATTCTCATATCCATCTTCATCTGATGGGCGGCCCTTGGGGGAAACAGCACTAAATCCGTCAGTATGGAAACGCTGCGTATTAACAGCGATATCTGCCCGATCAGAGGCAGCTTTCAACCCATAAGAAGCGTTTACGGTGCCGTAGCTACCGCCTTCAATTGTTGCAGTATGGTTTACGGTACCAGCTTCAGCACGTTTCGTGATGATGTTAATTACACCAGCAACGGCTTGCCCCCCGTAGAGCGCGCTTTGAGATCCTTTGAGGATTTCAATACGCTCCACATCATTGAGCAACATATGCTCCAAACGTGCTTCAACCTGTGGCGAGCTGGGATCGGAAATATCAATTCCATCTACCAGAACTTTGGTGTAATAATTGCTCATTCCGCGCATACGCAGCGAGCTTTGCTTACCCGCCCCACCATTTTGCGAAAATGAAATTCCCGGGAGTTTTGTCAGGTATTCGGAGACAAACGTAGCGCCGTCGTTCTTTAGGTCTTCTTCGGTCACGACATGTGTTGTGGAGCCGACTTTGCCGGCTTCGGTTTCCGTTCTGTTGGCGATGACGATGATGTCATCGAGCTCTGTCTCGTTTGCGGATGAGATAAGAGTTGAGCTGAAGAGTGCTGAAAGGGCTACGCCGGACTTGAGGGTAGCTGCGATCCAAGATGTGTTACGCACGAGTTTGGTCCATCATTCACAGCATCCATGTTGGATGCCATGCTGTTGATTGCATTGTGCGCCTTTGAAGAAACTTGGTTCTAACCCGTTGAAATAAAGTCAGATTCATCACCACTCAGACGCACTGTGAATGTCACCTGAACGGAATACCGCCCCTTAGCACGCCCCGTACCGTGGGTGAGTGACTGCATCTGGCAGGTCTCCTGGCTTGCGCGTCCTTATTATTACTCCGCCTTCCCAACATCGCTTTAAACAGCTGCATCAGTGGCATGTGTGAGCAACAACTCTACGCTTACAGTTGCGGGGGCAGCCACGGCTTTTCCAAATGGACCGTGTTCCCTTTTCATTTTCATCTGATCGACAAAAATACCAAATGCCCGGCTATTGATCAGATTTCAGGGGCTTCCGTCAACTGGCTGAGCGAGGAACTTGATAAAATTCGACCAATTGCCAGCTAAACTCACAGAATTTGCTGGAGAGAGCACATCACCATATCTTGCGGTGCGACCACTTAAGGCCGCACCTGCTAGGGATGCTTAGGCCGCATCGCTGCCTTCTCGTTTGTTTAGCTCATGAAAATCAAAGCACAGCCGAGAATGACGAGGAGTGCGCCGATCCATGCTCCAATGGCAGGGAACTCTTTGGTTTGCCACCATAGAACAGGTAGCATCATGGCTGGTGTGGTTGCTGACAAGGTAGAAACAATGCCAACTTCGCCACCGCTGAGTGCATAGAGGATCAACGTCATGCCGATACCCATGCCGAGCATACCGGACAAAGAGGCCAGCGCTACAATCTCTTTGTTGATTGGGTTCGCTAGCCTAAACGGACGGCCTGGTAGGTAAAACAACACCAGCAACCCAAATGCCGCAATGGTGCAGCGCATAAGAGAAATCGCAACTGGATCTGCTCCACTTTCCATAACAGGGCGAATGATGATCGAGCCGACCGACTGGGAAAGCGCTGCCAAGGTGCCGAAGAGGACACCGATGGCGACAGGCCCTCTAATCACCTCCCATTTATGAAGTTGGTCTTTGCGCTTCCCAAACGCAATGGCGAGAATAACGCCGACCAGAACAAACGAGATACCGACAAGCGCCTGAAATGAAAGTTCTTCTGACAGAAACAGCCAACCTAGAAGCGCTGACATAGGCGCATTCATGGAAAACAGGATGGCTGTGCGACGTGGTCCCATACGGTTGAGCGTAAGGAACAGCAGTGTATCCCCCATGAATATGCCGACAAAGCCAGAAAGAAAGATGAGAGAAGCGTGGCTTGAGTCAACCGTACTCCAAGTACCTGTCGCAAAGACATAGATACCCAAAAACACCACAACAAACCACATGCGCACGCAGTTGAAGCCAATGGCTCCAAGATGAGCAGCAGGTTTTGCAGAAATGAGACCACCGATAGCCCAGGTGGCAGCGGCACCGAGCGCGGCAACTTCAAATAAAAACATGGGGTGACCTAACCGACGAATCTACGGCATTGGCGTAGATTGTGTACAAAACCCAACCAGCTCTAATGCTCTTGGATTTGCCGCGCAAGCTCAGTCTGGTGATATTTAGAACAGACCAACAGCTATTCAGGCAATAATATTTCTCATCTCAGCAAAAACACACATGAGCGCCGTTAACTAAGTTAGTTTCAAGTGCCCTACCTCAATCTTGAACTTTGCAGGTGCATTCGGTAGAGATTCTACGTAGAGATTACATTGCTGTTCCTGCCTGATTTGCGTTTTTGACGCTCTCTCCGGCTCATTTGATTACACGTTCTAATCTGGAGATTTTCCATGAAAGATATTGAAATTGCCCGCGCAGCAGACATGAAACCCATTGCGCGCATCGCTCAAAATCTGAAGATCCCGGAGGACGCTCTTGAACCTTATGGCCGATTTAAAGCCAAGGTTAATCTGGATGAGATGCCTGAGCTGAGCAGTAATCCATATGGCAAACTCATACTTGTGACAGCTGTCTCCCCAACCCCAGCGGGAGAAGGTAAGACCACAACAACTGTGGGCCTTGGTGATGCGCTCAATCGCATCGGGCTGAAAACAACCATCTGCTTGCGTGAACCCTCGTTAGGCCCGTGTTTTGGCATGAAGGGTGGAGCAGCAGGTGGCGGTTACGCGCAGGTGGTGCCCATGGAGGATATCAATCTCCATTTCACAGGTGATCTACATGCAATCACTACCGCACATAACTTGCTGTCTGCTATGATTGATAACCACATTTATTGGGGCAATGCGGAGAGTATTGATCAACGCCGCGTTGTCTGGCGCCGGGTTGTTGACATCAATGACCGTTCACTGCGCTCCGTTACCACTGGTCTTGGCGGCGTAAGCAATGGGTTCCCGAGTGAATCTGGCTTTGACATTACCGTGGCTTCTGAAGTGATGGCCGTGCTTTGCCTTGCTGAAAATCTACAGGACCTTCAGGATCGTTTGGGCCGCCTGTTGATTGGGTATCGCAAAGATAAGACACCGGTTTATTGCCGGGATCTGAAAGCCGATGGCGCTATGACTGCGCTGCTTAAAGACGCCTTCCGACCTAATCTGGTTCAGACACTTGAGAACAACCCTGCCTTTATCCATGGCGGTCCGTTTGCCAATATCGCTCATGGCTGTAACTCAGTGATTGCGACAAAGACCGCGCTGCGTCTTTCTGATTATGTGGTGACGGAAGCTGGTTTTGGTGCGGACCTTGGCGCTGAAAAGTTCTTCAACATCAAATGCCGTCAAGCTGGTTTGACACCAAATGCCGTTGTTGTTGTGGCAACGGTTCGCGCACTCAAGATGCATGGCGGTGTTGCCAAGAATGATCTGACAGTAGAGAACATCCCCGCCCTTGAAAAAGGCATGAGCAATTTGGAACGACACGTCAAAAACTGTAAGCGCTATGGCGTTCCTGTGATTGTGGCGATCAACCGGTACGGCCCTGATACAGATCAGGAAATTGACGTGATCCTGTCACGGATGGAGAAGCTTGGCGTAAAGGCCGTGCCCTGCACACATTGGGCCAATGGCTCAGCAGGCACTGAAGAGCTGGCGACTTCTGTCTCCGAAATTCTCCAGACGACACAGTCAGACTTCAAACATCTTTATGAAGATGATCTGGCCCTTTGGAAGAAAATTCGCAGGATTTGTAAAAAAGTCTACGGCGCCTCCAAAGTCACCTGCGAGCCGGCTGTCAAAGATCAACTCAAATCCTATGAGGAACAGGGGTACGGTCATCTCTCGGTTTGCATGGCCAAGACGCCTTATTCCTTCTCGACCGATCCGGCTTTGCTTGGGGCACCATCTGACTACAGCATCCATGTGCGTGCGGTTCGACTTTCCGCAGGGGCTGGATTTATTGTGGCGCTGACTGGCGATATTATGGTGATGCCGGGCTTGCCGCGCCATCCCGCAGCAGAGACTATTGGGCTTGATGAAAACAGCCAGATTGAAGGCTTGTTCTAATCTACATCAGACCGGTGTGGGCCGCGGCGAAAGCGGTCCAGATACACTGTTGACTGCAAGTCATCACGATCATAATCCCGGTAATGCCCGAACTTGAAGTATTGGGTTTTACCGGCAAACTCGTCGTTACCAATGTAGCCAGTAACGCGTGCGATAAACCTGTTGTTGGCCCAAATCTCGATGATCCCCTGCCCGACACGGCTTCCTTTGACACGGTAGCGCATATCCACCCATCCGGTTGTTGGATCCGGCAGTACCGGATCATCTGAGAGTTCAATCTGAATACCCGGATAATCTGAGTAGGTTTGCGGATCCGCCAGAAATGGGAACTTGGAGGTGTCCTGCGTTTCAATCGCTTTTTTCAGCTCAGGAATTGAAAGGCCACTGCCAAGAAACTCATCTGAGGTGCGGCTGGCATCATTTCTGTTGCGAAAGCCTTGCCGATCCAAACTCAGCATTTGTTGAAGCTCTCGCGAGAACCCCTTGAAGTCCTGCTGATAGCTGCCTTCTGCCTGCACAACCAGTTTGCGAATGTCATTGTGCTGGACGGTGATGTGAAAGACGCCGTTGTCAAATCGTTGCGCCAGAAATGGGCTACCGCCAGAATCTTCTTTCCATTGACCAATGACCCAGCGGGTCGATCCAGCAGGCCAGACGGTTCCAGCAATTTTAAAGCTGAATGAGTACCAAACTTCATCGCCAAAATTACATCGCGTTTGGCGTGCCTCCCAAAGTTCATTTTTCAGGTTGCCTTCTGAATCCAGCTCATCATCGCCGAACACAGTGATTGCCAGCGCATGCCCACCATCACGCACCACATCGCTTTCAATCTGGAAATTTTCTGGCCTGTTCATGCGGTGAATATCCCAGTTGCTTGCACTTGGGTATTCATCAAAGTCATCAATAATGACGGCACACTTTGACTGACGCATTTCATCAATGTGAACACCTCCGTCTTGTTGAGGCGTCACGATGATATCAGTTTTGTCAGAAGTTTCGTTTTTTGGAGTAAGGTCGTCGGCAACTGAGAGCTGAGGGCTAACCAACAGGCATAGACCCGCAAGCACAGGGATGAGCAGACCGTATCTTCTGAAAGTGTCGCTTAGATCTGAATCCGGCATCTTTTCTCCCAAAGGCACGGTGCTGGATTGATTGCAGATCAGACTAATCTAGAGAAGAATTATTGCTGCGCTCACAAAAGGCTTTCGGGATTTTTCAGAGGATTTGACGAAAAGCTTCAGGAAACAGGCCAGTAGATGATGTCTTCAGCCTCTTCCAAGGTCATATCAATGATCTTTTGAGCGAGCGAAAAGGGGAAGCCTGCGCGGATCAAACTGCCAAGCTCTTTATCCCGCCGCTCTTCTTTAGGCTTTGTCCGCCACGGCCCAAAGCGCCTTCGTTTGGCATAGGCAATCGCTGCGCGCTGGTCGTCATGGTTTTCATCGTCAAAAGCTGTCTGAATATCGTCTCCAGACACACCTTTGGCATTCAGCTCCAGCTTTATTCGGGAGCTTGATTTGCCTTTGAGTGTCGCCGATCTGATTTTGCTTTGTGCAAACTGAAGGTCATCGACAAATTTGTGATCACGGCAAAACGTGACCACAGGTTCAATCAACTCATAGAACTCATGGGGGTCTTCATCCGCTTCTCTGGCACGTTTGTCTATTTTGCGCTTGAGAACACGTCGCAGACTGTCTTCCGACGTATTGTATCTGTTTAGATAATGCAGCGCTGCCCGGCGCAGATATTCAGATGAAACTTTCTTGCCCACGTGACCTCATCTCCAATGCAATAGAGATGAGCTATCACATATTGCGCGGTGGTTTAGCCCACGAACGCACGTTCAACAACAAAATCACCTGGATGGTTGTTGGCACCCTCGCTGAAACCACGTTGTTCCAACAATGTCTTGGTATCTGCAATCATGTGCATGGAACCGCAGATCATGGCCCGGTCTTCTGCGACGTCTAAGACTGGAACAGACAGGTCGTTAAAGAGCTTGCCGCTTTCAATCAGATGAGTGATGCGCCCTTCCCGCTTGAAGCGTTCGCGGGTGACGGAGTTGTAAAGATGTAACTTGCCAGCTGCAACTTCGCCAATCAGCGGATCATTGCTGATATCGGCCACCAGCTCTTCTCCGTAGCGAAGCTCAGAGATTTCGCGTGTGGTGTGAGTCAGGATCACCTCATCAAATTTCTCATAGGTCTCAGGATCGCGGATCAGGCTGGCAAATGGAGCAATGCCGGTTCCAGATGAGAACATATAAAGACGTTTTGCCGGAGACAGAGCGTCAAGCACAAGTGTTCCGGTGGACTTCTTCTTCAGAAGGATGTGGTCGCCCTCCTTGATCTTCTGCAGGTGCTGGGTCAATGGGCCGTCCGGAACCTTGATGGAGAAGAACTCCAGTTCTTCATCCCAGGACGGACTGGCAATGGAATAGGCTCGGAGAAGCGGCTTTCCGTCGATCATCAAACCGATCATGACGAATTCACCAGAGCGGAATCTGAAGCTTGAAGGACGCGTGATTTTGAACCGGAAAAGGCGGTCCGTGAAATGGGTCACTTCCGTTACTGTTTCTACAAAGACATTTGCAGGAACTGCACTCTCCAATTCCGCACCCTTTATGATCTGGTTCATCGTTCGCCTTGCTCCGATTAATGAGGTTGGCAAAGGCTAACCCAAGCTGAAGGCTGTGCTGAGGCACATGCAGCTAATAAACCGCGTGCGAGTGAATATTTCTTTTCTAGTTGCTTCTTTCCGTAGAATACTGTCTTTCGCCTCCCTTTCCTGAGCTTTTGGGAGATAGCCAAGGCTGCTAGAAAGTGCGGTGAAGCAGTCTTTCAAACATGCACTACATATAATTATGGAATATATTAATATTATTCAACATACTACCATAAGTTATGCGCATAACGGCATGATTTATACCCGTCAGTGGGCATTGATCTGAGCCGTGTTGAAATAGAGTTAAGTTGGGTTAGTCGACGTCGTTTTGAGCAACAATCTGATCCAGTGCTTCATCAGAAGCTTGCTTCTTTTCTTCAAGCACCTTCACCGGATTGCGTCTATCTGTGAAGATGTCCTCCGCAAATTCAAGGTATTTGCGGGCTGGCAATGGTTTGGAGAAGATGTAGCCCTGTGCAGAAGACACCCCGAGTTCGCGCAGAAGTACAATTTGTTCATACTTCTCAACGCCCTCTGCGATGATGCCCATGTTCATGGTATCTGCGAGTTCGGCTATGGCATCGACAAGACGGAAGGCATTCTCTTCGCTACCTAATGGGTCGATGAACATCTTATCGATCTTGACGATGTCCATGCCCAGCTTTTGCAAGTAAGCCAGACCGCCATGACCTGTTCCCACATCATCAAGCGCGACACGAATGCCATGGGCCTGCAGCTCTGCGATGATCTTTCTCGCCAGATCAATGTCTTCGAGAGGCTGACGCTCTGTCACTTCCATAACAACCTGATTGAGCGCAATTGGAGAGTCTTCGTAGATGTCCAATAAATCATCTACGATAGACCGATCATTAAAATGGCCTGCGAAGAGGTTGACCGAGAGCTTCAGTTCCGGGTGCTGAGAGTATAACTCTCCCAGATCATCAATGGACTGGCGCATGATGCTGCGGGTCATCTCGAAGATATGGCCCGAGGTTTCTGCATAGGTCATGAACTGACCCGGAGAGACTATTTTACCGTTGGTAAGTTGCCATCTCATCAGCATCTCACAGCCCTGTAGCTCACCAGTTACGATGTCTACGACAGGCTGATAGTACGGTATGAATTCGTTGTTACGGATGGAGGCAACAAAGTCGTCTTCTGCATCTTTTTCAGGCTTCCAGGAAAGCCAGACGCCCAAGGCAATCAGGAAAATAGCAATGCCTGAACAGGCGATCACAGCCACGATCTTGAGTTCGCCTACCAGACTCATGACCGCATTACGATCGCTTCGGATCCGCACATTAATCGGGTAGATCGTTGATGCTGCAAACTCTTCAATGAAGTTGCTGCCCATGATGACAGGAAGGTTGCTGTTGTTTGCCGGATTGACCCAAACATGATCACGCCCTAACCGGACTTCGATCTCAGAAGCATGGCGCAGATAATCTGGCCCCGGTTCAATCGCGAGTACGGTTGGAGAAATATTAGCAACCAGACGCCAGCCATTTCTAAGTTTCCAGGAGACCAACGCTGTGCGTATACCCTGATACTCCATCCAGGACATACCAATTCCAACGCGCGGGGCATCTGGCTTGACTGCCGGCAGAATACTGTTGCCGCGGCGAACTTGAGCCGGCACATAACACATGGGGACACCGCGGTGATCCACGATCCCTATTGCGTTAATAATGACGTTTTCTGAGAGGGTCTTTTCAAACTCACCCTGATTTTGGCGTGTACAGGAGATCAGACCTTTCACCTGCATCTGGCGCAGTATTTCAACGGCACCGGAAATCGCGGCCTCGCTTCTTGAGATGTAACGATCTGCGATCGCGTTCATTTCGTTTCGCGCCTGGTGCATCGCGAAGTTCTCAAGGATCATATTGCCAATGAGCAATGGCAAGAGCGCCAATCCCAAAGCAACCAAAATTGCGCGGACAAATACGAAATAATGGCGAGACACAACCACGACCTTAAAAATGCAAAATACGGCTACCTATTTCTATGATTAAGGCTTACTTAAAACTGTAAAAATCATCCAAACACCCTAAACGATCCCCAGATGCTTTCCAAAATGGTTGTGAAATGCAGGGTTCCACTATGTTTTCTCTTAGAGTGGTTTGACTTTTTGCAGTGATATACACGCGCCCCTAACTCTCAATATGCCAGCTTAGCACCCAAATGCCTCTTAGCGGTCAATCTGGAGCCGAGCTATGCGCAGTTCTGAGTTACGTCGCCATCGTGCCTTCCTGGTATTCTTCTTTGCCCTCCTCTTCAGCAGCTGCTTTGCTCTTACAGCATCAGCACAGATCAATACTGATAATGCTGTCGCAAAAGCCTTTCTTCAGAACCTTCAGGACCGCGGGTTGACCTTGACGCATGTAGGACCGGTTACTGTCGACAATGACGTGCTTTCTATTGGCGGTATTGAAGGTTATCCGAAGGTAGATCAGACAAAGCGTTTCAAGATTGGTGATCTGGCACTGGCTCAGGCATCCGTGGAAAGTGATGGGCGCATCTTTGTCGGGGCATTTGCAGCTTCGAAGTTCGAGGTTGACGAACCAGACTTCAACTTCACGGCAGACAAGATCGCGATTACGGATCTTTATCTTCCCAATGCCAATGATCTAAGCAATCCAGCATCAAACCTCCCCATGTCACTCTATTCCACTGCAGAGATTATGGGACTGTTGTTTCAGGATCGTTCAACGGGCCAATCTATGCCTATTGAGCGGGTCAGTATCGACTTTGACGTCAACAATGGCGGCTTCCCTATCATTGCCAGTGTTCAGGTTGCTCATATCGTTTTGAGCCGATCCATGTTTGCACCACCACAACAGCAAATGCTTGATGAGTTGGGCCTGACTCAAGTGGATGCAGATATCGACTTTGAAGGTGAGTGGAATGGCGACACGGGCGAAGTCAATATTCCGAGTGCAGCTGTTGTGCTGAAAGATCTTTTCTCTGTACAGGTCTCCCTGAAACTGGAAGGCCTTACAGATACAGTTGTTGAGCAGATCACCGAGCTTGCCACTAAGGATAACGTCATTGCCCTGGATTTATTACAGAGCGCAGCCATCTCCAGTTTCAATCTCTCACTCGTCGATGAAGGTAGTCTGGATGACATGCTTGAACGTCAAGCTCACCGACACGGACAATCACGCTCTGCCTATACACAGCAATTGACGGAAAAAGCAGAAAAGCAGTTTGCGAAAATTCCTGATCGCGCAAAGCAGCTGGAGTTTACGGAAGCGATTTATAGTTTCTTGCAAAATCCGCAGAGTATCACGCTGAGTGCTACCCCTAAGGCACCGATAAGCGTAACACAAATTCTTGGGGTATCTGCGATTTCCCCCGCTTCCATCATTTCTTTGCTTGGCATCGCCCTTCAAGCAAATGTAAACTAGCACGGAACCCTCCTACTAGCCATAAAAGGTTTATTTAATGCCTTTCCAAAATTTCAAACGGCAGGGATTTTTTGCTGTTTCAATCACTGTATTAGGTTTATCCGCCCAGCCTGCTCTTTCCAGTCCTGCATCAGACCTCATTGATAAGTACAATGACTGGTTCCTTGCAAATGGCGCAGAAACTGCAACATATGCGAAGGCGATAGAAGTCGGATCAAAGACCGAAATTCTTGATCATAAAATCGAAGGAATGTTCACTCTTTCCCTCGATGAAGACAAGCCTAACCTTGGCGTCTACTACATCATCAAGACGCCAAAGGCGATTTATGATGGCTCTTCACGTGACGGTGACACCTTCAGCTTCCAAAACGTAACCACCGATGAGATGCAGCTTGAGCTCGGCTTTTTTGAGAAAGCAGAGAATTTCAAAAATGTTGCAGAGGCTCAAGCCTCCAACGATGTCATCAAAGTTATTGCTGACGCCAAAGATTATGTCATTTCCGGTTATTCTTTGAACTGGGCTGACCTGCCTGTTCTGTCAGATGGTGTTACCGCAGAAGAGTTTCAGCAGCTGCTCGTCGCCGCAACCAGTGTTTCTTATGACCGCAGCAGCTTTGCTGAAGTTGTCGCTGATATGGCAATGGCGGATGCACTTACAGGGACATACACCATTAAGAACGGCGTTTACTCCGGCGCGGAAAATGGTGTTGTGGCTTTGGCCTCAATTGAGGAAATTGAATATAAAACAACAACTTCAATGACGACAGGTGGCCGAGAGGTCTCAACGGTTTCTGAAACGGTATACAACGACTTTTCAGTCAAAGATCAAGACGTACGCCCGCTTCTGGCGCTTCTTGGTGCGGCCAAGGCACCTTCTGATAGGCTGCTTAGCGAGTACCGGGTTGGAAGCTTCTCAAGTACAATAAAAACTGAAGGTGCCAGCGCCTCTGAACCATTCGGTTTTCTAGAAGTGAGTGCTGGTGAATCTACCACCAAAGATGTGCGCATGTCAGGTGGTGATGCTGCCAAGCTTTGGGCTGCGTTTGAGAGCCTCAAAGACAAGCCAGAGGAAGAAGAGGCTGTTGATCAGATTTTCGGCGTGCTTGATGCGCTCGGCTCATACTACGTCGCATATTCAGACGTAAACGACATGGTCATCAAAGCGTGGGATCCAATCCGCGCACGTATGAAAGACAGCGAAGCACCAAGTTTTGAAGCAACACTGAAGCATTTCTCAACCACAGACTTTACAACCAACAGTCTTGGTCAGATGAAATTTGAAGGCCTGCACGGTGCAGTCGAAGGTGACGATGCAGTGTTTGACTTGGACAGCTTTGAACTAGCTGATCTTGCATGGCCTAGCCTGCGTACCATGGTTGAGAGCACTCTTGCGGCAGAAGCTGATCCTGCTGCTGCGATGAAGGCCATTCCAACTATCGGACGCATTTCTCTTGCTGGCCTGAACATGCAGGCAAAAGATCTGCCAACACCAGTCTCCCTTGGTGAGCTTACTATTGAGATGGGTAATCACATCGGGCCTATCCCGACAAGCCTGTCTGAAGTCATTGGTGGTCTGAGCTTTGATGCTGCACTCCTTCAAGAGCCGATGGTTCTGGGTGTGCTTGATCGTCTTGGCATTGAGCGTGTTAACCTCACACAGGACTTCAAGATTGCGTGGGATGAGAACACTCAGGATCTGTCTCTGGAAAAATTCGAGTTTGAGCTTGAAAACGGCATAAAACTTCGTGCTGACATTCAGCTTGGCGGAATTCCACGCTCTCTCTTTGAGAACCCACAGGAGGCAGAAGCTGTTGTGGCTCTGGCGACCTTCAAAGGTGCACAGATCGAAGTGATGGATTCTCCGCTTATCAGTGAGCTTCTTGCAACTCAGGCAGAGCAAGCAGGTCTTCCTGCTGAATTGCTGGCTTCAATGATGATTGATGGCACGCTCCAGCAGGCTGGACCTCTGGCTGAAACCGAATTTGCTCTGGAACTGGCAAAAGCAGCTAAGAGCTTTGCTGCCAAGCCAACCAACATCCGCGTGACACTTGCTCCGCAGACAGCAGTTCCAATCATGCAGCTTGGAGGGATTGCGGCTCTTGCACCTCAACAGCTCCCTGAGATGCTGGGCGCAACTGTGAGCTACACCGAGTAAGCTCAAACAGGATGAAATAAAAAAGGCCGCTGTGATAGGTGATATCACAGCGGCCTTTTTTGTAATCTGGAAGGGCCCTTCTAAAAGCTCGATGACGCTTCTAGTCGACCTTATCAGGCATCCGGAGACGCTTTTTGAGTTACTTGATTGCTGTTGGTGAACTGGAGTTCACACAGGTGTCTGTAATAACCATCCATCTCATACAACTGATCGTGCGTGCCGCTCTCTAAGAGTTTGCCATGCGACAACACATGGATCGTATCCGCATCACGAACGGTTGAAAGGCGGTGCGCAATCACGAGTGTGGTACGCCCCTTCATCAGCCGAGCAAGCGCGGTTTGTACTTTGTTTTCGGACTCAGCATCCAAAGCAGACGTCGCTTCATCCAGCAATAGAATGGGTGCGTCAGAAAGCATTGCCCGTGCGATCGCCAAGCGCTGACGCTGGCCGCCGGAAAGGCGTGTACCACCCTCGCCTGCATTGCTTTCGTAACCCTTTTCCATCTTCTCGATGAACTCGTGGGCATTTGCATTCTTTGCAGCCTCAATCACTTCCTCATCCGTGGCGCCAGGACGGCCGATAAGGATGTTCTCTCTGATCGTACGATCAAATAGGAACGTATCCTGTGTCACGATTGCGATATTGCTGCGCAGACTTTCCATGTTGAAGTCACGAATGTCTTGATCATCGATCAGAATTCCGCCCTCATCAATTTCATAGAAACGCTCAATCAATGAGAAGACTGTTGATTTACCCGCTCCAGATGCACCAACAAGGGCAGTCACTTCACCTGAGTTTGCGACCATACTCAGGCCATTCAGAGCTTTCGTCTCACCATAATCGAACTCGACTTGTTTGAACTCGATCCGTCCTTTGGTGACCTTCATGTCAGGCTTGTCTAAGGTTCTCTGATTTTCTTCTGGCATATCCAGAAGCTCGTACATCAGGCGCACACCAACAAGCTTTGTATTCAGATTAACCTGAAAGCGAGCGAGGCGTTTAATTGGCTCATATGCAAGCAAAAGTGCTGTGATGAAGGCAAAGAATGCTCCCGGATCCTGATCCAAGGCAATTACACTATAACCGCCGTAGAGGATAATAATCCCAATCGCGATACCGCCCAGAGTTTCCATCAATGGTGATGTTCTGGCAGTCAGCTTCGCAATCTTGTTGGACTGCTGTTCAACACTGGAGACCGCACTGTCCATCGCCGAATGCATGTTTGCTTCGTAGTTGAAGGACTTCACGACGCGAATGCCCAGAGCCATTTCCTTTACCAGAGAAAGGATGATTGTCTGAGAAACAAACTGGCTCTTTGCAATCTTCTTCACACGGCGAACGAGCTTAGAGACAGCATAGACGGCTGGCGGCATAATGCCCAATGAAATGAGCGAGAGCAGTGGGTTCTGCCAGACCATGACAGTGACCAGACCGATCACAGACATGACATCCCGTCCAGCGGACAGGATAATTAGGTCCATAACGCCTCTGGCAGCGCTTGTGTTGTGGCCAAATCGTGTGGCCAGATCACCAAATGTCGTGTGGTCGAAATATCTGACGCCCAATCGGGTCACTTTTTCAAACATGTTACGCTGGAGCTTGGCGACAATCGAGTTACCGATCCTGCTCAGCACAACAGTCTGACCATAGGTCGCTATACCTTTGGTCAGAAAGATGGTCATCACCGCGCCGGAGATGATGTAGACCATGGTGATGTCACGGTCGATAAAGACCTGATTGATTACGTTTTTCATGATGGCTGCACTGCCAGCGCCGGCACCGGCAGCTACAATCATGAAGCCAAACGCAATCATGTATTGGAACTTGTATTGCCCGAAATTTTCTCGGAGAAGGCGGCGAATAAGGCTGGGAGCGCCCTCTTCATCCGCAAACAGCTTTTTGCTTATGGCGTCGAACACCTAAAACCCTCAGCTTTTCCAGCGAAATTAAGTATGACGACTTAATTTGCTACCGGTAGAAGATGAAAAGGCGACCGTAGATCTACGACCGCCCTTCCATGAGATTTATAACATTATGACGTGAACCGCCATACCTGCTTTTCTGCCAGCGGCTCTTATGCTTCTGGCAAGTTCAGGCGGATATGAAGATCGCGCAGCTGTGCCGGGAACACATCGCCCGGAGCGCCCATCATCAAATCTTGTGCCTGCTGGTTCATTGGGAACAAGGTAACCTCACGCAGGTTCTTTGCACCAACGAGCAGCATAACGATACGATCAACGCCAGCAGCCATGCCGCCGTGTGGAGGCGCGCCGTACTGGAATGCGCGGAACATGCCACCGAATTTTTCTTCGAGCAGGCTTTCATCGTAACCAGCGATTTCGAAGGCTTTTTTCATGACTTCGACCTGGTGGTTACGGATCGCGCCTGAGCCGATTTCATAACCGTTACAGACAACGTCGTACTGGTAGGCGTTCAGTTCAAGAGGCTCAACATTGTTGAGGCCGTCCATTCCACCTTCTGGCATGGAGAATGGGTTGTGGCAGAAGTCAACTTTCTTGTTTTCTTCGTCCCATTCGTACATTGGGAAGTCAACAATCCAACACAGTGCGAACTGGTCTTCATCAATCAGGTTCAGCTCTTCAGCAGCGCGAGTACGCGCTTTGCCAGCGAAGTCTGCGAACTTTTTAGGATCGCCAGCCGCAAAGAACACCGCATCGCCTTCATCCAGACCAAGCTGGGTGCGGACTGCTTCAGTGCGCTCTGTACCGATGTTTTTCGCAATTGGGCCAGCACCGGCGATTGCGTCTTCTTCTTTACGGAAGAAGATATAACCAAGGCCTGGTTGGCCTTCGCTCTGTGCCCATGAGTTCATGCGATCACAGAATGCGCGGGAACCGCCCTTTGGAGCTGGGATTGCCCAGACCTGAACCTTTGGATCGCTCTCGATCATACGTGCAAACACTTTAAAGCCGGAGCCTGCGAAGTGTTCAGTCACGTCCTGCATTTCGATCGGGTTACGCAGATCCGGCTTATCGGAGCCGTATTTGCGGATCGCTTCTGCGTAAGGAATGCGTGGGAATTCTTTGGTAACTGGCTTACCTTCAGAGAATTCATCAAACACACCACGGATAACTGGTTCCATGGTGGTCAGCACGTCTTCCTGAGTGACAAAGCTCATTTCCACGTCGAGCTGGTAGAACTCGCCTGGCAGACGGTCAGCGCGTGGATCTTCATCACGGAAGCAAGGTGCGATCTGGAAGTATTTATCAAAGCCAGACATCATAAGCAGCTGTTTGAACTGCTGAGGAGCCTGTGGCAACGCGTAAAACTTACCAGGGTGAATACGAGAAGGCACCAAGAAATCGCGTGCGCCTTCAGGAGAAGAAGCCGTCAGAATTGGTGTCTGGAATTCGTTAAACTCAGCATCATTCATGCGGCGACGCATGGAGTTGATGATCTTAGTCCGTGTCATCAGGTTTGCGTGCAGAGTGTCGCGACGCAGGTCGAGGAAACGGTACTTCAGACGAATATCTTCTGGGTATTCCAACTCACCGAATACTGGCAGTGGCAGCTCTTGAGAGTCGCCCAAAACTTCCATATCACGAATGAAAATTTCGATCTCGCCGGTGCCAAGGCCCTTGTTGACGGTATCGTCAGAGCGCTTCTTAATGTCACCATCGATGCGGATGCACCATTCGGAACGTACGGTTTCAGCCAGTTTAAATGCTGGGGAGTCCGGATCAACAACACACTGCGTAAGGCCGTAATGGTCACGCAAGTCGATGAACAGCAGGCCGCCGTGATCGCGTACACGGTGCACCCAGCCAGAAAGGCGAGTGGTTTCACCTACATTATTCGCCCGCAGCTCTCCGCAGGTATGGCTTCGATAACGATGCATAGCGTCCTCAGTGGTAATCTAGTGAATCATAAAATTCAGAAACTGGTTGACCTCATCAAAAGGTCATCCGGCTGGAAAAGACATGTCAGCATCCTAAAGTCAAGTAAGTCTGTAACTTTGGCGCTGTTTCTTGCGGACATTTCCCGAGTTTCCTCTACCTACGTGGTTTTCGCGAGGCTCTGGCTGCGACCCTTTGGTTCATAGAGAGCAAAAATCGACATTTACAACCACTTGATGTGAAAACGAGAAACTTAGATAGGGACAAGCCCGCTCGCTTACGCTATAGACTTTGACACCATGAAGATGATCACAACTACAGAAGAGCTTGCGCAAGCGTGTGCCAAGCTTGCTAATTCAGATTTCGTAACAGTTGATACCGAGTTTTTGCGGGAAACGACCTTCTGGCCAAAACTCTGCGTCATTCAGATTGCCAATCCAGATAATGCTGTGTTGGTTGATGCTCTGGCTGAAGATCTGGATCTTGAACCTTTTTTTGCATTGATGCGCAATACGGACATCGTGAAGGTGTTCCATGCTGCTCGGCAAGATATTGAAATAATCTACCATCTGGGTGGCTTTGTGCCTTCACCTCTCTTCGATAGTCAGGTTGCAGCCATGGTTTGTGGCTTTGGGGATTCAGTTTCCTACGACCAGCTGGTTTCGAAAGTGACGGGTGAGCGGATCGACAAATCATCCCGGTTTACAGATTGGTCCCGGCGTCCATTGACGAACAAACAGCTTGCTTATGCACTGGCTGATGTGACCCACTTGCGCGACGTCTACCAGTTCCTGAAAGAGCAACTGGAACAGAAGGGCCGCAACCACTGGGTTGAAGATGAGATGGCAACGCTGTCTTCCATTGATACCTATCGCAGTGATCCTGCAAAGGCCTGGCAGCGCATGAAGTTGCGCGTCCGCAAACCACGCGATCTGGCTGTTTTAAAGGAACTGGCCTTCTGGCGCGAACAGGAAGCGCAAAAGCGTGACATTCCTCGTAGCCGCGTTATCAAAGATGATGCGATTTTTGAGGTTGCAACGCAGAAGCCTCAGACATCTGAAGCTTTGGGGCACTTGCGCACAATCCCACGTGGTTTTGAGCGCTCCAGACATGCTGAGGACATTCTCAACGCGGTAAAACGCGCTATGGAGATTTCTGAGGACGATCTGCCAGAAGTTCCAAAAGGACGGCCTTCTCCGGACGGAGCGTCTGCAGCTGTCGATTTGCTGAAGGTGCTTTTGAAGATGAAGAGCGAAAGCTTTGGTGTGGCACCGAAAGTTATCGCGACGGTCGATGATCTGGACAAGATTGCATCAAGTGGAGATGCGCAGGTTCAGGCTCTTTCCGGCTGGCGCCGAGAGCTTTTTGGTGAAGATGCGCTGCGCTTGAAAAAAGGCGAAATCGGCCTTGCTTTTAATGGCCGTCAGGTCGTCATTTGCGAACAAGGTGAACCGGTTGAGCGTGTTGAAAACAGCTCTCGCCGTCGTGGTGGCAACAAGAACAACAAGCCAAAGTCTGATTAAGATTTTGAATCCACTACTCATCATAACTTACTGATAAATAAGAAAAGCCCCGGCAAAACTTGTCGGGGCTTTCTTGTATCTGTCTCAGATTTATTAAAGCACTCTGACTTCGGCTTCCAGATCCATAACGCGCCCTAGTTGGTTCAAGCGCTTTGTCAAACGATCCCCTTGCATGTCCGCAAGTTCTGCCGGGAGAGCCAGTACGAGTTTGTCGTTCACCAGCGACAGCTTGCTCTTGAGCAACACGCCATTCATGGAAGCGCTGATCAATGCCGCAACACGCAACGTTGCGCCAAGCATACGTGCCAGCTTCATGAGACGTGGATTACTCAGGCTACGAATGGCCGGCGAAAGCGCATCATCCATCAGGCCTTCGTAGCGATAGAACACTGTCAGTGCCAGATATGCCCTACCCGCATGATCAATGCCTACAAACCCGCCATTAGAAATAATGTTCAGTGATTGTTGACCACGGTAGTCCGGATGCGCACGCCAGCCGATATCCGTTAGCTGACAGGCCGCAATGCGCAGGCGGCGTTCGCCTTCGCTTTCGTCCACACCAGCCACACGCATGGCCTGCTCGCTCCACTCAACCACTTCGGCTGAATATGAGGGATCACGGGCACGCAGCACACCCAACTCGTGGGCTGCTGTGAGCAAAGGGTCTTGCTTTTTGCCGTCTTCATCAAGCTGATCATACAAGTACCCTTCCCGCACGCCGAGTGCAGAAAAGACGACCTGATCTGCCTGACAATGCAACAAGGTCTGCCGCATCACCGTTGCACCGTATGGCAACAATCCACGACGCGCTTTTGAGATCACCTGAATGCTTGGCTCGTTGTTTAGGTCATCCCGCATGAGCTGCTCGCAGAAATCAATCATGACTTCAGCAGGCACTGTGTAATCATGCATCACGTGCAGCGGATAGCCTTGTTGATACAGATGCAAACGGCCAAGTGAACGCCACGTTCCGCCAATCGCATAAAAATTGCGGTCTTTTGCCTTGCCCAGCCAGTCTGCTTTTTCCAGCTCTTCACGGGCGATCTCATTGGCCAGTGCCAGATCTTTTTCTGAGGATTCCTGCAGCCGAATGCCGCCAAGCGGAAATGTGCGTCCGTCACCGATGCCGTGAGCACTGATGTCGACCAGCTCTAATGATCCGCCGCCCAAATCTCCAACAAGGCCATCTGCTCGCCAGAAACCGGAGAAAACCCCCATTGCTGAGTAGAATGCCTCATCACGGCCAGACAGGATCTGAACGTTGGCCCGGCAGATGTTTTCTACTTTTGCAATGAACTCGGCGCCGTTTTCAGCTTCGCGAGCTGCTGCTGTTGCCAGAATGTGCAGTTTGATGACACCCACATGATCGCAAACACGGCGAAACCGCACCAGTGCACGCAGTGCAGTGGCGACATTTTCTTCGCCCAGACGACCTGTTGCGCCTACGCCGCGCCCCAGTCCTGCCAGGATTTTTTCATTGAACAACGCTGTCGGGTTACGCGCCAGTCTTTCATAAATTACAAGACGGACAGAGTTGGAACCAATATCAATGATCGCTATTGGTCCCGGGTCTGTAAATCGTCCTCGAGGCTCATCACTCGTCGAGATATCTGTCACTATTTGGCCGTTCTACAAAAAGTTTCGGGCTATCGCCCTGTAGCGAGCTACCACGACCAGACAGAGATGGGTTCGTCATAAAGAACTTGTGTGCGTTGAACGGATCTTCGTCTGGTTCTGCAACAATGCGCTCATGACTACCGTCTGGAAGCAGACGCCAGCTTTGTTGATTATCTTCTAGATTTGCAACCATGATCTGATCAAGAATCTGCTTGTGTACTGTTGGCGTTTTAACAGGAACAAGGGTCTCGACCCGACGATCCAGATTGCGCGGCATCATATCCGCAGATGAGATATAGACATGGGCTTCATCAGAGGGCAACCCGTGACCATTGCCAAAGCAGAAGATACGACTGTGCTCAAGAAATCTTCCCACAATTGATTTCGCGCGGATGTTGTCAGAGAGCCCCGGCACGCCGGCACGCAAGCAGCAAATACCGCGCACGACCAGATCAATTTGTACCCCTGCCTGACTGGCACGGTACAATGCATCAATGACACCTGGATCTACCAGAGAGTTCATCTTCATCCAGATCTGACCCGGACGACCTGCCTTGGTGTGGGCAATCTCTTCTTCTGTGTGCTGAATGATGCGCTTGCGCAGGCTCATTGGAGAAACGGCCAGCCGCTCCAGTTCGCCCGGTTCTGCGTAACCTGTGATGTAATTGAACACCTTAGCAGCATCGCGTGCCATTACTGGCTCTGCGGTAAAGTAGGACAGATCGGTATAGATGCGTGCTGTGATTGGGTGGTAGTTGCCAGTGCCGAAGTGGCAGTAAGTTTTCAAACCACCCTGTTCGCGGCGGACAACCATGGAGACTTTCGCATGAGTTTTCAGCTCAAGGAAGCCGAAGACGACCTGTACTCCAGCGCGTTCCAGATCTCGCGCCCAACGGATGTTGGCTTCTTCGTCAAAACGAGCTTTGAGTTCGACAAGTGCGGTGACGGATTTGCCAGCTTCTGCAGCTTCAGCAAGGGCTTTGACGATCGGGGAGTTGTTGGATGTGCGGTACAGCGTTTGTTTGATTGCGACGACATCCGGGTCCTGAGCGGCTTGGCGGAGGAACTGAACGACAACGTCGAAGCTCTCGTAGGGATGGTGGATGAGGATGTCTTTTTGTTGGATAGCTGCAAAACAATCCCCGCCGTGTTCGCGGATGCGTTCCGGATAGCGCGGGGTGTATGGCGGGAACTTGAGATCGTCGCGTTTGACGTTCACAGCCTGAGACAGGTCATTCAGCGCCAAAAGGCCGTTGGCAAGGAAGGTTTCCTCTTTGGTGACTTCAAGCTCATTTGCAACGAAGGCACGCAGACTTTCTGGTGTGCTTTCGTCAATTTCCATGCGGATCACAGACCCGCGACGGCGGCGTTTCAGGGCGGTTTCAAAAACGCGCACCAGATCTTCCGCTTCTTCCTCTATTTCCAAATCGGAGTCGCGCAATACGCGGAACGCGCCTTTGCCGCAAACTTCATATCCCGGGAAGAGATTGCCGATGAACAACGAGATGATCGTCTCAATCGGAATGAAACGAGTTGCTTTTGGCCCGGCATCACGCGGTGTTGGCAGAACAACAAAGCGGCCAATCTGGCTTGGCATACGCAGCAGCGCAGTCATACCTGCGCCTCCATCCACCGGACGCAGATCCAGGATCAGCGAAAAGCCCAGATTTGGGATGAACGGGAAAGGATGAGCTGGATCAATAGCCAACGGGGTCAGAACCGGGAAAATATGCTGAAGGAAGTAGTCTTCCAGCCAATCCGTTTCAGACTGGCTCATGTTCTGCGCTTCAACGATGAAGATACCTTCATCAGCCAGCTCAGAGCGCAGTTGGCGGAAGCGGGCTTGCTGCTCACTTTGAAGCTTACTTACCTCAACAGAGATTTGCTCCAGCTGTTCCGTCGAGGTCAGACCATCATCGGAAATTGTGGTCACATCCGCTCGCTGCTGACCGCGCAGGCCAGCAACACGCACCATGAAGAACTCATCAAGGTTGTTGGCAGAGATGGACAGGAACCGAAGCCGCTCCAAAAGCGGATGGCTCGGGTTCATGGATTCTTCCAGAACACGGCGGTTGAACTGCAACCACGAGAGTTCACGGTTTACAAAACGCTCCGGTTTTTGCATCAGAGCCAGCCCTGCACTCACCTCAAAATCTGCGGTGTCAGTGGTCTCGTCTTCCAAAGCGTTCATTTCCGTAAACTCATTCATTCCATGTACCTCCGCAGCCCGTGGACCGGGTCGCCTGTATGGGCGCACCTCGCCCTTAAATTATCTGGCGATTGCGCTGGCCGTTGTATGATTCTGGTCATTTAGACCATACATTTTTGACGGGAAAATAAAGCTTAGAGCATGTTGCAGTGCAGCAGCAAGCACTAAGCAATATTTACAAGCGTATCTGGAGCCGAAAACCGGCAACTGCTTTTCGGAGATACGCCTTTTCTAGTGGCATATCTTGAGCCGAAAACCGACAACCACTTTTCGGAGATACGCCTTGGTGCCTACTCGCCCATGCTCTCCAGTATTTTGGAGGCCATGACGCGGGAGATCTTTCGGCCCTTCGCCAATGCGTGTCTGTCCAGCATGTCTACAACGTTGCGTGCTGCATCCAGTGACCGTTCAATTCTTATCACGAGGTAATCTATCACACTGGAGTCAACAGTTACCTGACGATCTGAAAAATGTTTGGTCATGACCATTGCGAGCAGCATGTCGTCCGGCTCTTCCACCTGCACCGGGGTTGCCGCCCGAAAACGGGACGCCAGATCCTTGGTTTTAAGGTCAAACGTGTTTGGCCACTCACGGGTGGTCATCAACATGTTGCCACCGGTCAGGCGTACTGCGTTGAACAGATGGAACAAAGATGCTTCATCAAAACCTGCATGCAGGTCTTCCACCGCGACTGGCCCGGCTTCTGCCAATGCCGTCAGGTCGAGAAATTCCAGTTCATCTCCGCCCACGATCTGAGCTCCGCTGAGCTCCTGCCATGCGTTGACCAGATGTGTTTTACCCGATCCGATCGGCCCTTGCAGGGTCACGATCGGAGATGGCCACTCCGGCCAATTGGTAATCAGATTGAATGCAGCCTGATTTGACGTTGAAACCAGATAATCATCAACCCCCAAAGCCTCCTCATGGGGCAAGACCAAAGGCAATTGTTGTGGCCCTGTCGATCCTGTCATTCCAGTCCTTCCGTCTTATTGGTATTTTTGTAGTGACCTGCATATAGCGAACTAGCAAGATATTGCCTGAGAGCAAATCTTGCTAGTACCCCAACCACTGCTGCAGCTGGAATTGCTATCAACATCCCCACAAATCCCATTAAAGAACCAAAAGCGAACAGTGCAAACATGAGCCAGACAGGGTGAAGACCGACACTTCCACCTAAAAGTTTGGGCTGAAGGACGTTTCCCTCCAGGAACTGACCAACAACAAACACGCCCAGCACCGCTCCGATCATGAAATAATCAGGCCAGAACTGGACCAAAGCAACACCAATTGACAGACCGAAGCCGACAATCGCGCCGACATAAGGAATGAAGCTGATCAAGCCCGCCGTAAGGCCGATCAACAGGCCAAATTTCAGGCCAACAAGTAACAGAGCGACAGCGTAGAAGGTGCCCAGTATCAGGCACATCATCACCTGCCCGCGAACAAACCCGGCGACAACTGAATCCATATCGCTTGCCAGTGCGCGGATGGTTTGCTGGTAGTCTCGTGGCAGCCAGCTGTCGATGCGTTCGATCATGTTGTCCCAGTCGAGCAAGAGATAGAACGCGACAACTGGTGTTACCACAGCAAGACCGATGATAGAAATAAGTGCTTGCCCGCCGCTCCAGATGGAAGACAGCAGTCCGCCAACGAAGTTTGCGGCCTGTCCGACGAAGGCACCCCAATCGATTTTGTTGGTTTGGCCTGACAGGTTTGCAAGTCTGTCCATTTGTGGCCCAAGACTTTCGCGCAGCAAATTTTCAAGATTTCCGGCCAGTTCAGGCAGGTACTCCAGAAATGCGACCAGCTGTTTGCCGAGAATTGGCAGGAGGATCAGCAGCGCTGCGGTGAAAACAATCAGGAATATCAGGAGGATCGTAACAGTTGCCCAGATGCGCCCGAACCCGTGGGTTTCCAGATAATCCGCAATTGGATCGAGAAGATAGGCCAAGGCCATACCAGCGACAAACGGTAGAAGGATGCTTTGAAACACCGACAAGAACAGGATGAAGGCTGTAAAAGCCAGCAACCAGAAGAATAACCGTTTGTTTGTACTCATAAACTATCTCCAGGTGGAGGCATGGAGCCCATCAGCTTGCCTGTTATGCGGCAGCGCGGTCACTCACAGAGGCATCTTTAAAATTTAAGATGGTTGTAGTTTCCATAGGTTGATTACGTCAAGTCGCAGCATCAGGTTTGCCAGAGTAGCTACTCCACCTTTTCGCCCGCTTAATTTCGGAGTATCTTTGAGAGGAGTGAAAAAGTTTCTCCTGAATGAAGAGTTTTTCAAAGCTCCATTAATTCGCAAAAGCTTAGCTGGTTCTGCACAGATCTGCGTTTTTCTGAGATACCAGCGTGGTTTCCTTCCCCTTTCGGCCTTGCAATTCCCTACAGTTTTGTTTTTATGCCGCCAAATTACATAGGCGGTCATGCCGCTATACTCTTGATGATGCGGAGCAGTATCCATGAGCCAGGACCAGAACGGTAATAACGGCCTTACCTATTCACAAGCGGGGGTCGATATCGACGCCGGGAACGCACTGGTCAAACGGATCAGCCCACTGGTTAAAGCAACGCGTCGCCCGGGTGCTGACAGTGACATTGGCGGCTTTGGCGGTCTTTTTGATTTGAAAGGCGCTGGATTTAAAGACCCTGTTCTTGTGGCAGCCAATGATGGCGTGGGCACCAAGCTTAAGATTGCCATCGACACCAACGTGCATAGCGGTGTGGGGATTGATCTGGTTGCCATGTGTGTGAACGATCTTGTGGTGCAAGGCGCTGAGCCACTGTTCTTCCTTGATTATTTTGCCACTGGCGCGCTGGACGTGGATATGGCGACCGATGTTGTGGCGGGGATTGCAGAGGGCTGTAAAATCTCCGGCGCTGCGCTGATCGGCGGTGAAACAGCTGAAATGCCGGGCATGTATGCGGCTGGTGATTATGATCTGGCTGGATTTTCCGTTGGCGCGGCTGAACGCGGAACACTGCTGCCGTCCAAAGATATTGGCGAAGGCGACGTTTTGCTTGGTCTGGCTTCCTCCGGTGTGCATTCCAACGGCTT
Organism: Pseudovibrio sp. Ad37; assembly: GCF_001623075.1. Taxonomy (GTDB): domain Bacteria; phylum Pseudomonadota; class Alphaproteobacteria; order Rhizobiales; family Stappiaceae; genus Pseudovibrio. Next base: position 83,244 of record NZ_LMCF01000079.1, on the reverse strand, counting down.
CTCTCTGGTTCGCAAGATCGTTGAGGTTTCCGGTCTGACATGGGCTGACAAAGCTCCGTTTGATGCAGACAAAACGCTTGGCGAAGCGCTGATGGAACCGACCCGCATTTATGTGAAGCCGTTGCTGGCCGCGATCAAAGAAACCAATGGCATCAAAGCCTTGGCTCACATCACTGGTGGTGGCCTTCCTGAGAACCTGCCGCGTGTTCTGCCTGACGGGCTTGCTGCACGGATCGATCTTTCTGCTATTTCCTCCCCTGCTGTGTTTGGCTGGCTCTCAAAAGCTGGCGGCATTGAACAGTTTGAAATGCTGCGCACCTTCAACTGTGGTGTTGGCATGGTGGTCGCGGTTGCGGCAGACAAAGCGGATGCTGTTCGCGACGTGCTTGAGCGTGAAGGCGAAACTGTTGTGACGCTTGGCAAACTGGAAGCTGCTCAGGATGGAGCTGAGCAGGTTGTGTTTGATGGCTCACTGGGTTTTGCCAAATGAGCACGCAGCCTAAGAAACGCGTTGGTGTTTTGATTTCAGGGCGTGGCTCCAATATGCTGTCTCTTATTGAGGCAGCAAAAGCCCCTGATTATCCAGCGGAAATCGTTGTGGTTGGGTCTAATCGGCCAGACGCAAAAGGGTTGGAACGTGCCTCTGACGAAGGCTTTGCGACCTTTGCGCTGGACCACAAGCTTTATGGCAAGGACCGCGAAGCTTTTGAGCGTGACCTGCATGCCAAGCTGTTAGAGAACAATGTTGAACTTCTTGTTCTGGCTGGCTTTTTACGTTTGCTGACGCCGTGGTTTGTGAGCCAGTGGCAAGGCCGGATGATCAACATCCACCCTGCTCTGCTGCCGAGCTTCCCAGGTCTGCATACTCATGAGCGGGCGTTGAAGGAAGGCGTTCGCATTCATGGGGCGACTGTGCATTTTGTAACAGCGGAAATGGATGTGGGTCCGATCATCGCGCAGGGAGCTGTCCCCGTTCTGGACGGGGATAACCCGGATGATCTGGCAGCGCGTGTGCTGGCTGTTGAGCATGAGATCTATCCCAAGGCATTGGAGGCTGTGGCCAGTGGCAGAGCTTCCGTTGATGGCTTCCGCGTGAAGATTGAAGGTGCCAAGCAGGACGATAAAAGCCTTATTTGTTAATGAGATAAGGTTCTCTTAAAGAGACACAAAAAAGGCCGTAGGCGCTCCCGCCTCCGGCCTTTTTTTTGCTTACGTTGCTATGTGCGTTCGTTTGCGCGATTTGCGTTTTTTCTGCGTTGAAAGCGGAGTTAGTCCTACGTTACCGCCTGTGAGACTTGTCAGATCCGAAGTTCACCCTCTTGCAAAACCAAATCTTCGAGTTTTACCATTTGAGGCTGGCTCTTTGCGCTGCGCTCCGTCTGAACATCAGATTGCTCGATACCATCTTCATCAGGTCCTGTTTGCAAATCAGCATAGGTGACTGTTGGCCCCACTGGTGGTGGTACCTGCTGAGGCTCGTTAGTGACTGATACGTTGAACTGAGCAAAATATGTTTCGAAGGTTTTGAACTCTCCTGATGTCTGCAGTTGAGCCATATAGCCGTCGATGTAGGCTTCTTTGCCCTCCATGAAATCATTTAGCTCGTCCAGGGTTTGGAAGTTGGTTCCCAAATTACCATTTGAAATCTCCAGAGTGCGGCGTGCGGAGTAGCTCTGCGTTTGCTCACCCAGATTTCGTGCTTCTACATTCTGGAAGACCGTCCCAGTGTTCACCTGCGCGTATGTTGGTTCAACAGTCGCCTCCGGCTTGAGATGATCGTATGGGTTTTGTGGCCGCGGAGTATCGTAATGATGCGGGTGTGGACGCGGGGTATCGTATAAGGGTTGTGGTGGCTGGCGTGGAATGTCGTAAAGAGGCGGTTGCTGCACACGGGGAGCGTCGCTCACAGAGTTCGGAATAGGCGCATTCTCTTTTTGCACTCCAGAGCCCGAGAGCTCAGCGTTTCTGATACTGCTTGCATAACCCAATATTCGGCTCTGGGCGCCGGCAACCGCGACATCCAAAGCTTTCAAGCTGCGGATATCAACTTTGGTGGCATCAGCCAGTGTGCGATGAGAGCCGTCGTGCTCGTTAAACTCAGTGCTATCAAAAACGCTCGATTGAATTGCGGCCATCATGGCTTTCAAATCGACGACACGCTCGGTTCCGGGTGAAGCGTGCTTTATTGTGTCTGCAATCGTCTGCTCTGCGAGTTCCAGAAAGGGAGCCCAGTTGTTTTTCGCTTGTTCTGGAGCACTTTGGGTTCGTCCCAGGAGGTTCCCGATGTTTTTTGTCGCGTCGGAGAGAGATTGCTTCACATTGGCAAGGCGGCCATGCGACAACGCACTTGCTGCAGATTTAAGATTATCTCCCAAACCGCGTTTGTGCTGCGGCGTGTCAACCACAACAGAGTAAATCCGTTCCCCTGTCTGCGGGTTGCCTTGTTTACTGCCAATAGAAACGATCAAGTCGTCAGTATTTAGATTTAACGAGGTTGCATGCTCGACACGAGCCTGATTTACCAGATTTTCAACAGCACCGTGAAAATTACTAGAGTTACCAATAGTTAATCCGCTCATTGCACACCCTTTATTATTATGAATTTGACGCAGAGTTATCAAATTCAGTCAGAACTCGCTAAGTGGAACTACTTTACGATTCCTGTCGGAGTTAAGAGTGTCGCTTAGTACTTTGAGGGCTCTTTTTCGTTCACATATGCGTTCAATTTTTGTGAACTGAGGAAAATCATCACTTTTGTCGTCCATGCCTATTGAAAGAGCGGTATCGTCCCCTTCAATAGGCCAAGGATATCTGCCTTACGCTTTGCGCACCGCGATGTGGATGTCGTGGAAGGCAGCGCCGCCGAACGGTGCTGTCTGATCGGCGCTGGTGAGGGTGTTGATGCCGTTTCCACCTTCGTGCGCTGCGTTGGGCCAGATGCCTTCTGCGATGAGTGTGCCCTTTTGAGGACGATCGCCCACGGAAGCGTGCAGGATGACTTCGCCGCGGCGATTGGAGAGGATGATCTTGTCGCCCTCCTCCACGCCCAGCGCGGCTGCATCGTCGGTGTGCAGCATGGCTGTTGGACGGCCTTCCTTCTTCACGGTGCTTGGTGTCTCATTGAACGTAGAGTTCAGGAACGAGCGTGAGGGAGATGTGGCGAGGCGGAATGGATAGTCCTTGGTCGGCATCTCATTGATGTCCCAATGATCCGGCAAGACTGGCATTTGCTGCCATGGGCCCATTGGGCCGTTGTTTGGTGCAGGCACCTTCGCCCAGTCCGGCTTGAAGCGGAACTTGCCGTCTTCATAGCCAAAACCGTTTATGTAGTGGGCTTCGGCAAAGTCCGGCTGACAATCGAGCCAGCGGTTTTCTTCCAGCTCATTCAGACCACCGGGATACTTGGAGTTCTTGAGCATCCAGTCGATGTGCTCGCGGGAGGTCATCTTGTGAGCATCGTGGTCTTCACCGCCAAGGCGCTCAATGAGTTCGTTCAGCACATAAAGGTTTGGTTTGGCTTCGCCTGGGGCATCAACAAGTTTCGGACCGAACAACAGGTTCTGGTGTCCGCCGCCTTTGTAGATGTCGTCATGTTCCAGAAACTGGGTTGCTGGCAGGACGATATCGGCCATGAGCGCGGTTTCGGTCATGAACTGCTCGTGGACCACGGTGAACAGGTCTTCGCGGGCAAAGCCTTCTTTTACGAGAGTCTGCTCAGGAGCAACAGACACCGGATTGGTGTTTTGGATCAACATGGCGGTGACTGGTGGGCCGTCCATGAGCGCTTCGCTGTCGCCAGTAAGCACGCGGCCTACCTGAGACATGTCGAGTTTGCGGATGGAGCTGTCGTGGAGCGAGTGGGCTTCGACCATGGCCATGTTAAGGCCGTAGATGGCACCGTTGTTATGAAACGCGCCGCCGCCCTCATATTGGTAATGACCGCCAACTACCGCGATGCAGCTGGCAGCGTGCATGGAGACCACGCCGTTGCGCTGGCGGGTAAAGCCGTAACCAAGACGGAAATAGGTTTTCCTTGTTTCGCCAACCAGCTTTGCGAGTTCTTCGATTTGCTCAACGGAAAGACCTGTGATCTCGCTGGCCCATTGTGGGCTGCGGGTCTTCAGGTGTTCTTCCAGTTCCTGAGGCGCGTCGGCGTATTTTTCCATGTAGGCGCGGTCGGCATAGCCATCACGGAACAGGACGTGCATGACAGCACACGCGAGCGCGGCATCGGAGCCCGGCTTCAGGACAAGACCGATGTCTGCCTGTTTCATGGTCTCGGTCTTATAGACGTCGATGACAACGATCTTGGCTTTACGGGTCTTGCGAGCTTTAATGGCGTGGGTCATGACGTTGACCTGTGTCGCCACCGGGTTTGTTCCCCAGATCACCACAGCATCGGCAAGTGCCATTTCGCGCGGGTCCGGCCCAGCGAGCTTGCCGGTGCCTGCGATATATCCTGTCCACGCCATGTTGGTGCAGAAGGTCTGGTACATGCCGGAGTAGCTTTTGGCATTGCGCAGGCGGTTGATGCTGTCGCGCTGAACAAGACCCATGGTGCCGGCAAAGAAGTAAGGCCAGACGGTTTGCGGGCCGTGTTTCTTCTCAGCCTCCAAGAATTTCTCAGAGACTTCTTGTAGTGCCTCTTCCCAGCTGATCTCTTCGAACTGACCGGAGCCTTTGGGGCCTGTGCGGCGCAAAGGCTTGGTCAGGCGGTCCGGGTGATGGAGGCGCTCGGAATAGCGGGCGACTTTGGCGCAGATGACGCCAGCGGTGTAATCGTTGTCACGCGCACCATGAATACGGCCTACACGCCCATCTGCATGTACTTCGACCTCGATTGCACAGGTGGATGGGCAATCGTGAGGACATGCGGAGGCAAACCTTTGTGGTTTTTCGGGCTTAGACATGCGTGGCGTACTCAATAAAACTGGTGTTCTAGACTTGTTCTCGTTGCACAGACAGATCGCGGGTAACACTCAAATTGTCAAGAAAGCGCAGGCAAAAAATTCTTGAATTGACGATTTCTTGAGGTCCTGCGCGGTCTTTGCGGTGTTCCTGTGCTTCCTAATGCTTGCAAGAGGTGCCTGTTCTGGTCTTTCATAGGGAATGGTTTGAAGCTTGAGGCAGTCCATGTTGCAGGATATCGACGTAATTGCGTGGGATTTTGACGGAGTTCTCAATCGTAACATTATCAATGACCGCTTTATCTGGGTGCAGCAGTTTGAAGAGGATCTTGGCATCTCATGGCACACCTTTGCTCAGGAGATGTTTACGGATGACTTTAAAGAGGTTCTGGTTGGGCATGAAGATCTCAGAAGCCTTCTCTCCCGATGGGCGGATAAGACGGGCTATCCCGGCGACCTTGATCATTTCCTGCTGTACTGGTTTAAAAAGGACGCCCACCCAGACTTTGACCTGCTGGCCTTAATGCGCAAGCTTACCAAGACCCATGTCCGGCAAGTGATCGCGACCAACAACGGGGCGCGGCGCACGCGCTATATCGAAGAGCAGATGGGCTACAAGGATCGTGTGGAAACGGTGTCTGCCTCCGGGCGTATGGGTGTGGTCAAGCCCAGCGCCGAGTTTTTCATGCATGTTACCAAGGCCCTTAAGGTTCCCGCCAACCGAATGCTTTTGATTGATGACCGGGAAGAGAACATTATGTCCGCGTTAGACATGGGGTGGCGGGCGCTGCATTTTACTCCCAACACCCGCGAGCAGATCATCAAGGTGCTGGGGTCGTTTTAAGGCTTACTGGCAGGTCTCTTACTTCTTAACCGCTTCCCATGCCATCTTCACCAGAAAGGCTCTGTCTTTATCCGAGACAACCCGCTCTGTGCTTAAGAGCGTATAGGCTGGACCTACGATGAGCGCGGACGCAACAGACCACGGAATGGGTTTCACAGCTCCCAGCACTTGCCAGGTGGCATAGAGCGCCTCCCCCTGCAAATGAACGTTCTCCATCTGTTGTTTGATGGTTTCGAACTCATCTTCCGTCTGGGCTTTGACCTTCAGCTCCTCAAAGAGGCGAAACAGGTCAGGATTGGCACTGCCCCACCGCAGCAAGCCATTGACGGAGGCTTTGATGGTGTCTTCAGCGCTTGCGGTTTGAGGCGTGTTGCGTGTCTCTCTGGTCCAACCGGCGACGGCCTGATCCCATAGCGCGACGGCAATATCCGGCTTTCCCTTGAAGAAGTGATAGATGCTACCGGTCGTCGCTCCGCTTTTATTGCGGATTTGCGCAATCGAGGTGCTTGTGTAGCCTTGCGCCAGGAACAACTCCAGCGCCGCATCCAGTATGGATTGATATCTGTTGTTTTCATTGGCCACTAGAACACCATTCCAACCCTAACCAGAGTATCGCTCTATCCCAAGTTAGAACGCCATTCTAATATATGAGCGCAGTGTCGGGTCTGCAATGAAGAACCATGCCAATGCAAAGAGACCTTTAAAAGCAATGGAAGGATTTGAACCTGATGCGTCGTGATTTTGTGTCTTCAGTTCTTACATGTCTTCATCTGAAAAACAGTCATCGTTCTTCTTAGGAACGCCTCAGAAGTTGATGCCTTTTTTCAGGTGATTGGCGAGCACTTCCAGGCTCAGGTTTGCCATGCTGTATAGATCTTCATGGGACATGCCATGCTGTACCATGATGGAGAGGCCTTCAAACACCGTTGTATAGAATTTGGCCAGTGATGTGGCTTCGTCATCGGTTTGAAGCTCGCCTTTGCACTGGGTGAATTTGTAGATGAAGTGCTCCATGCCCTCGAGCTTCATCTTGCGCAGCTCCTCCGACAATTCCGGGTCCAGCTCTGCGATGTCCATGAGGGTATGGAACCGCATGGCCGTGCCAGCATCATATTGCTCTCGGGAGAGTTCAATAAACTCGTAAAGGACGGCTTCAACTGCCGGATACAGCTCTGAGTGGAGCGCGAGAACGGACCGGAGCTGGCGATAGAATTTGGAGAAGTACCAGCGTAAGGCCGCTGCACAAAACTGCTCCTTGGTGGCAAAATGCTTCTCGATAAAGTTCCTTGATGTGCCACTTGCAACAGCAAGGTCTTCTAATGTGGAATGCTGGAACCCTTGCAGCATAAAAACCTTCACGCAGGAATCTAAGGCGGTTTCGAGTTCAGGTGACAATTCACCATCGCGTATGGGATCTAATGAGGACATGGCGCCAGTATACGTTTTGGGTGGGGGGCAGCAATCTCGTTCTCCCGCTATGGGAAATGAGTACAGAAGAGGTCTCTCCCGTCTTGGTGGATTTCGTTCATCTTCTGTAAAGAGCTAAGGCAATGGGCAGTGAGAAGGCAGTGGCACTCACTTTGATTTCTTCTTGGAGCCCTTCTTTTTCTTGGCCTGGCCGGTCTTCATATGCAATTCTAAAACGCCGAGGCTCGCAACCGCAACCTTGTACATCAGATCACACGGGGTTCCGTATTTGATCAGCTCATAAAGACCTTCAATCACTGTCAGGAAGTAGTGTGCCAACACCTCGATGTCGGCGTCGTCCTTGAGCTCCAGCTTGCACTGCTTGAACTTGTCGAGAACCTGATGTTCCCAATCATCCTGCAGTTCCTCGAAGGAGTTTTTGACGAACTCATCAACGTTGGAAATGTCAATGAACGTGCGGACAAACAGGCCTTTATTGGCATGGACCTGATCGCAGCTGATTTCGATGAAGGCAAACAGCACCGCTTCCATGGCCGAGTAAATGTCCTGGTGCATGGCCATTTCTGCGCGCATGTGGCGGCTGTACTTGATGTAGTACCAGCGCATAGCTGCAGCTGCGAGTTCCTGCTTGGACGTGAAGTGTTCCTTCACGCAGTCTCCCGAGCATCCAGCTGCTTCACCGATATCATCCAGAGTGCAGGTTTCGTAGCCCTTAAGGAGAAAGACTTTGACGCACTGGTCGAAGAGCCTTTCCGCTTCAGGAGATACGTTTCCGCCTTCTATCTTATCGCACGGTCTCATGGTCGCGAGTATATGGTGTCGGAGGGTCTCCTCAACGCTGTTTTGGTCACATGGGAAACAACATTCCAAAGACATAGGGCTTACTGCGCCTATAACTTTCACCATCTGTAAAGGATTAGAAACGATCGCGATTGGGTTATCTTTTGAAGTGCCCTGAGACGCCTCAAAATTCATTATGCTCACCCTATGTTCCAAGCCTCATATCGACAGAGAACATAAAGATAACCTTTTAATTGATGCGGTAGGAATCCAGGACTTTCATGCTCATATCAACCACGCGATAGAGCTGTTCTTTTTTGGCGCCATCCTTACATTGACTGGCCAGTCCCTGCAGGGTTGCTGCATAAAAGCGGGCGAGCGTTTCGATATCAGTACCGGTCTTGAGGCTTTCTTTGCAATCAGTAAGCTTGCGCGTGATCGCAACCACCATGGTGTTGCGCAGATCAGTAATCTCTCTGGTCAGAATGCTATCCTGAGTGGAGATCTCCAGTAAGCCAGATGACAGAAGGCATCCGTCTGACTCTGTTTTATCGCAGAGCACATCGATACATTCGTAAAGGGCGACACGAATGGCATCACAGCAGTTGGAATGCATGGCAAAACCAGAAAGCAGCCTGCGGCCATAGTTTTGCAGGTACCACCTTGTGGCTGCTGCATAGAGTTCTTCCTTATTGGAAAATGCCCCTTCTACGAACTCATGAGGAACACCCATAGCGTCCACGACATCATCTAGGGAAGTGGCATCATAGCCGCGCTTCCAAAACATTTTGACCGAGGCTTCCAACATGGCCTCTATGTCCGGAGATATTGTTTCCACGTGCATTTCATCCTTTATAGGCATAAGTACATATTACGCGGCCATGGATAAAGAACAACTGATTATTAATGCTAGGAAAATTACGATTAAGGCCTGATAGACAAGATCCGGACAAATTGAGTATTTCGCCTTTTCGCAGCCCTGTTTAGCGCCGGTTTTGAGCGTTTATTTCACAAAAAAAGCGGACTGACACTGAGGGTCACCAGTCCGCCTTTAGTGGTCTTTTTGCTCACACGACTTAATGTATGACAGGCTGGTTCTCCAATCTTTCAAGGCTGGCATCAGCGAGATTATATAGGTTGGTGCGATCTACCCCATCACAGGCCTGCTTGATGAGAATAACCATGACTTCGGTATAGAATTCCGCAAGCTCATTGGGTCTAAAACCCGAGGCGAAGCGCTGTTTGCAGTTCTCCAGTTTTTGATAGATGCGTCCGTGGACCTGTTCTTTGAGGTGTGCCATTTCTTTGGCGATGACGCCGCCGGTATCAGAAATCTCCATAAGCTCAACCGAGAGCAAACTGCCATGAGGGCAGTCATCCTCGCAAAACAGTTCAATGCATTCGTAGAGGGCAATGCGGATGGCTTCGACTGGGTTGGAATGCATAGCGAAACCGGAGAGGATCTGGTGCTCGTATCTGGTCAAGTACCATTTGACCACATTGGAGAACAGATTAGCGGTGTCATGAAAGGTTTGGGATAAACGCTCGGTTGGGACGCCCGTCGCTGTACTGATTTGCTCAAGCGATGTTGCTTCCACCCCAAAATTTGAGAATTCGTGGATGGAGGCTGCAAAAGTTTTTGTCAAACTGATCGGTGTCGGCTGGTTCGTTTTAACGGTCTCGATTTGCATCGAAAATCTCCCGTATCTCTATTGAGCGAGCCTTCAATCTTAAGCTCTTTTACGTATGCAACAACTTACCCTCACGCGAACGGAACTCATCCTTAACAAAGAGGATCGGTTTGTCTCAGCTTTAGTGAAAAATGATGTAACCATCTGTGGCCATGTAAGAATATTAGGCTGAATTTTACGGAACTCTCATTCTGCGAAGGCTGCATGACCTTGCGTCTGCTGTCATCTATTGTGGCGAGACTTTGATATTTTGTCGTGTTGGTTAACGCAGCTTGTTACAAAAGCAATCAGGGCGATTACGTGACCAGATTAAAGCGGTGCGCTACGATGGGCCATTATTCCCTGCCCTTATCTCTCAACACAAAAAGCCTTCTAAAAAAATACAACTCAAGGGCGACAAAAGTTGACAGGCACCCTCACCTAAAAAAGAGCCTGACAGATGTTCATTTCTGTCAGGCTCTTCGGTCGGACTGTGCTGGACGTACTCATTTGCGGTAGACTTCCAGTAGCTCCAAGCTCAAATCTGCCACGCGGTAGAGCTCATCACTTGGGATGCCATCTGCTGCCTGACTGGCGAGACCTCTGAGCGTTGTGATGTAGAAGCGCGCCAGTACGGGAATGTCTGCTGTGTCCTTCAAGTGGGTCTTGTTGCTGTTCAGCTTCATCAAGATGGTGGCGTAGACCTTGCGGCGCAAAGACAGCAACTCCGAGATCAGGATCCGGTCACTTTGTTGACGGCAGCCAGAGCGTAGGACAACAGCTTGGCGTGCTCACACTGCTTGTTGCAGAACAGTCCGATGCATTCATAGAGCGCACCGCGCAGGGCTTCCGTGGGATTGGAGTGAAGCGCAAACTCTGACAGGAGCTGTCTTCCATACTGATCCAGGTACCACATCACTGCAGTGCGATAGAGATGTTCTTTACTCTCAAAGTTCTCATTGAGGAAATGATAGGAAACACCTGACTGGCGGCACACATCATCAATGGATGTGCGATGCACACCGAGGCGCCAGAATACTTTGAGGGATGCTTTGAGTGCTTCCTGCATTGACTGTGGGAACGTCTCGGTGAAGTTAATGGTATCACTATCCATCGTCAGCCTCCCTTGGTGTTGGGCAATCCATACCAAAAGCATAGGTGACAGGAGGCTTGGAACAACAAACTCAAGAGTGCATGGGAAATATCCTTAACAGTATCATTCACGATACTCTGATATATTATGTAAATGACATTCTTTAGTTTTCGTAATATTGCAAAATAAAAAGGCGTGATTGCGTAATTTTATTAACAAATTACGCCTAATAACGCAATTTTGCGCCATTTCCTTTATCAGAAACGACGAGATGCCTGCAGTACGCTCAAACTGTGTTCTGCGATTTTATGCAGTTCTGTCGGGCAGTTAACGTCTCTTGCCTGAACAGCCATGCCTTGAATTGTGGCGCCAAAGAAGCTGGCAAGGGCCGGAAGGTCAGTTCCTTCGACAAACTGGGTTTCACAGGCTTTAAACTTATCTGCGATGATCTTGATGGTTTGCTGGCGTAAATCAGCCAATTTACGTGCCAATGCGCCTTGAGCATTAGAGCTTTCGACCAATCCGGTGGCGATCATACAACCAGAAGGATGGTCTCCACCGACGAAAACCTCCACACATTCATAAAGAACGGTCCGGATTGCTTCATAAACACAGGAATGCAGAGCAAGGCCAGACAGCATTTGCCGGCCATAGCTTGCCGAATACCTGTCGATTGCAGCCAAGTACAGTTCCTCCTTGGAGGAAAATGCTGCATACAGACTTGGTGGTGCAATACCCATGGCAGTGACTAGCTCATTTATCGAAGTCGCTTCATAGCCCTGTTGCCAGAACAGGACACTTGCGATCTCCAGTATTTTATCTTTATCCAACCGACGGGGTCGACCGCGGGGGGCTTTTTCCATTTCCATAGTGGTCACTATATATATTGATTTAAATTTTAATCAATCATAGTTTTACCAAGGGTATTCCTTGGGTTTCTGGCATTATATCACCTCCTTCACCCACACATTACTGATGCATATCAAAATGTTATGCAAAAACCCGTAGCCAATTTCTCAGTGCTTTAGCGCCTTTCACTCCGGCTAAGGTATAATGACAGATTGTCGCAGCCCCTTGCGATCTGCCTGCATGTTCCCCAACAACACTGGGAACGTTAAGCCCAGCGAGATAGCTTCCAACTCCTGCTATGAGGCCGGATAATCTCCTGCTTACCCCACAAAAAAGAGCGGCACTCAGGCCGCTCTCTTAGTGATGCTTTGCTTTGTGGTGGCGGTTACGCCTTTACGGCAGCAGACAAGCCCAGCAGGCTTTTGGAGTCCAGTACGTTGTCCAGGTTTGCCTGAACTTTGAACATTCCGCCTTCGCCAACTTTATAGCCAGCGACCCCGGTACATGCTTTTTGTACCGTCTTACCGCCCATCACTTCGGAGGACAGGCTCATCAGAGCATTTTGCGCTTCTGTGCGCTGGCCATAGATCTGCGGCACAAGAGACTTCTCATTTTCTGCACGACCTGCATTCAGGCTTTCTACTTCCATGAGGCGTGCTTTGACCGCTGCATCCAGATAACCTGTACGATCCTTGCCGGACATGCAGTTGATCGCAGGGACAGCTCCGGTTTCATTCGCAATCAGGTTGACCAGAACGGCAACACCATAGGCATTGCCTGCGGAACGGCGCTGCTTGCCATCATTGACCGCCTCATGCAGCTGGGTACTGTAACTCTCAAGACGGGCAACTTTACCTGGATCGTTGGCCTCTACAGCATCGGTTTTGGCTTGCTCCACCATTTCGTCCAGTTGACCGATCAATGGCTCATTGTGGTTATCAGCCCATTTCCAGCCGGTAAGACGATCCCCCAAATGTTTGCCGATGGACCCAGAGAACAATCCCAGTTTCGCAAAACCGTTGACCCCCATGCTGAATGGCAGCACTTCGACCTTTACATTGACTTCCGTCACGCCCTCACCAGGCAAGTCAACCTTAATGGTCTGCTCGCCCTGTGCGCGGCCCCATGCTTCTTGCTGGCCAGTCTCATAGGTTTTTGCTTTGGCCGCAGCGGTCAACAGAGAGGTTGAGACGATTTTCAGCGGGAATGGTTCTCCCGGGTGTTCAGTACGCCATTTGACGATCTCAGAGGTCTTCGTGGACGCCGCTGCTGTCACCACTTCTCGGGTTCTGTTGTCCGCTCCAGTTTTGGCCAAGTCAGCATCATGCTTAACGCCAAATGGGAAATTCACTCCGTGACGGACGGCAGCATAAGACGTGGTCTCGCCTTTCAGCTCACTGACCCAGAGGTTGACGGCGTGATCTGTTTCAGAGGTCGCGGTGGAGCTGATGCCATTTACATTACTGGTCTGATACCCATCCTTCAACGCATTCAGCTTTGCTGCAGGTGTGGTGGTGGCTATGAAGCTGCTGTTTGCCACGCTGTCTATATCTGCAGCGCCCAGCTCTACCTGGGTTTCATGATTGAGTGTGACGGTCTCTGTCGTGATCTGCCAGTTGGCCTCAGTCTTGTTCAGGCTCTGAGTTATGTGAGCGGACATGTGCTTCTGGATATCGCTTTTCAGCGCTTTGACCTCACTCTTGGAGAGCGTCGTCCCTTCGGTAGAAGCAGCCAGCTTATAAGCTGAGATGACTTCCTTCTGGATATCCTTGTTCAAGGCCTTGGATGCTTTCGAAATCCCTTTGATATCATCGGGTTGTTCTGCAATCTTTGCATCCAACCGATTGAACGCCGCCTTGATGCCCACTTCTGCTTTGATCTCGAAGACATCACTGTTTCCGCGAACCCCAGCACTCAGCAATTCTGCAACAGCATACTTTGCGGCTGGTCTTACATGGGTTTCGGCCCGTTCCTTGATGTTTTCAACGGATGTAGCAAGGCTCTTGTTGTTTTCGGTAAACTGAGCTGTTTTTGCGTTCACCAACTGCTTGGTAGCACCCGTTGCAGCCGGAGCGGTTTCCGCTTGGGATGCACGAGAACTGCCCGTGAAGAACGCCTTGATCCGGGTGAGGACGCTCTCGGTCTCTCTGCCCTCTGCCGGGGTGTTTACACGTGCTGCCAAGCTGTGGTGGGGAGCGCCTGAGAGTTTTTCTCTGACATATGCAACAATTTTATACAGGCCACCATCATGGCTCCGCACTTCAGTCGATTTTACGGCTGTGTTTTCAGCAGCATTGGTATTTGCCTGATTTACAGATGTAGTTTCAATAGGTTGGACAGTTGTCGATGCCGCGACCGTCGAGATTCCCATGCCTAGTTCCCTTAGTTTTGTCTTTTAGCGGCGCGTTGAGCGCGTTCTTGAGACAAAGCATATGGAAAGCTGAGGGGCGTGATGTGCCCTTTGGCACGCCTATGGGTTGATTGTCTCTGTTAGACAGAGTTCAAATCAAACATCCCGTTTAAAGGAGCACCCGTGTCGAACTTTCAAACAGCCGCTAATGAATTCCTGGAAAGCATTGATTTAAGCCCGATGCTGGAGGATGACCTCGACGGCGAACTCGTGCTTGAAATTAATCAGAATTTTTCTCTGGTATTCGGCTTTGATCAGACTACCGAAACGTGCGTGCTCCGCATTCTCTTCAATGACTTGCCAACTGATACACGCGTTCTCACAGAACTGCTGCAAAACAGCAATACGTTGGATGTGGCGGGTTATAATCTGACCTTTGGCCTTGAGGTTGCCCATTCCTCAGCCTATGGCGAAATCCGCATTCCAGACAGCGACTTTGACGTGACGCATCTGCGGCAGGTTTTCCCGGTCTTCCTTCAGGTTTCTGAGTGGTACGCAGAAGTTAAAGTCGGTGCGGCCCCTGAATTGTCGAGCCAGAACCACCCGCAAATGTGGATGTAACTCCTGAGACTGGCCTCGTGCCTTTGAGACAGAGATAGCGCAAAAACAAAGCCAGCTCCGCACAAACGGAACTGGCTTTGTTAAACTCACTCGGTTTGCTGCGATCAGCGCATGGCTTCTACAGCTGCCTTTGCGCAGGTTGCATCATTTTCCATGGAGCTGCCTGCAACGCCGATTGCACCCACCAGAGCGCTTTCACCTACGATGATCGGCAGACCGCCGGCAATGCCTAAAATGCCCGGGAACTGTTTGAAGACCGGTGCCTTCTCCAGAACCTCGTTCACCTGCTCTGTTGGCATGCCCCAGGACAAAGATGTGTTTGCCTTGAGCGTTGCGCCTTTGTAGCTGGCAGGCAGAGCCTCATCCATGCGTGCAGACGCCACAACATCCTCTCCCCGATCCAGAATAACGATGGACATGTTCCAACCGTTATCCTTCGCCAGAGCCACACAGACGCTTACGCCTTTGCCTGCTGCATCAAGGCTCAAATAAGGACGAGTATGGTCCTGAGCGGTTGCCGCGCTTGCCGCCAGTGCCATAGATGCCCCTAAGAGAAGCGATTTTGCATTTATATTCATGAATTTATCTCGCGTTCCTTTTCCCCACGTGCGCGCGGACTCAATTTTAAAATTGTGTCCGAAGCAAGGGTGCCCAGCGCAAATCTGAGTTTATCCAGTAACTTTTATGAATTACCTGCCGATATGATGGAATTTTTGACAAGAAAAGACCCGCCTGACGCAATCAAGCATCAAGCGGGCTTTTTTTTTCAGCAGACAGCTGAAATCACTGAGCTAAATTAGCCTACGACTTCGGTGCCGGAGAACCAGTAAGCGATTTCTTCAGCAGCTGTTTCAGGAGCGTCAGAACCGTGTACGGAGTTTTCGCCGATGGACAGAGCGAATTCCTTACGGATGGTGCCTTCAGCAGCATCTGCAGGGTTGGTAGCGCCCATGACTTCACGGTTTTTCGCGATTGCGTTTTCGCCTTCCAGAACCTGAACGATGGTTGGAGCGGAAGACATGAATTCTGTCAGTTCACCAAAGAAAGGACGCTCTTTGTGTACTGCATAGAAACCTTCAGCTTCACGCAGGGACATCCAAACGCGCTTGGATGCAACAACGCTAAGGCCAGCTTCTTCGAGCTTAGCGGTGATAGCACCGGTCAGGTTGCGTTTGGTTGCGTCCGGCTTGATCATGGAAAACGTGCGTTCAATCGCCATCGTTATTACCTGCAGTTTGTCACGAGCTTCCGAAGGGCAGCTCTCATTAAAAATCTTTTTCCTGCAGCGCCTTAACAAAGCGCCACAAAGGTTCGCGCGAGATATACTTAAACTCTCCCTTAAAAAGCAAGAGGGTATATCCGTATTCCCACGTTGTCCTGCGTGAAAACTGCAGAAAACAGGCGATTATGACTCATTGATGACGGTTGCAATGCTGTTATCAGCCCTGCTCCGTGGCACCCCTCCCGCCTCTTCCGTATGGACCCCTTTGATTTTAAGGGGAGGTTTTCCCAAGGAGGCAATGACGCGAATGCAGGCTTTTGGCGAAAAGGGTTGAGGTTCCAACAGGTTCTGGCGCTGCATGGACAACTACGTCTTTCGGGTTGCGACTACACGTCTCCCCCTACGGCTGGTTTTGTTTGAGATGGGTCAATTTATAGAGGTTCAAAGGCGTGCATTGTTCTTGCAACAGACATAGCAAGAGGACACCCCTATGAAAGCAGCATTTGTAATGTATGCCTCCTATAACAAGTGGGCTAACGATCTATTGCTTCAGGAATGCGACCAGATCACTGCGGAAGAGTATCACCGTGATCTTGGCGTTTATTTCAATTCCATTCATGGCACCATGGATCACCAGTATGTGGCAGATAAGATCTGGCTCTATCGCTTTACTGGCCAAGGCGACCCGATTGACAGCCTTGACGAACAGTTGACCGGCGACCTTGCAACCTTGCAGGAAAAGCGCCGTCTGCTGGACGTTCGTATCTGCTCGGTGATTGATCAGATGCAGGAGAAAGACTTCCTGCGCACCATGATCTATCGCACTGTGCGCAAGCCACTGGTGATGCAGCAGCCCCTTGGCGCTGCGCTGTTCCACTTCTTCAACCATCAGACCCACCACCGCGGACAGGTGCATGCCATGCTGACCCAGCTGGGCCGGACACCTGCGGCGCTGGACATGATCTACTTCCAGCGTGAGACCGGGCAATGGATGGCAAAAGAAGAGGACATGATTACCGCCTGACGAAAGGCAACTGATTTCGCCCGATTATCGGGCGTGTGCTCTTGTTTCTCCCTGAAGAGGTCAATTATGATCTGGTATTGATCATGATCTTTTCAGGGATGCATTTATGGAGCGTGTTACAAAGCCCGGCAAACAGTCCGCTCAGGCGCCCTTGCCTGATGACGTTGCGGCGGTGTTTGCCGCTTACCCTGAGGACAAACGCGTCCGCCTGCTGGACCTGCGCTCGCTTATCCTGGACTGCGCCCAGCGCTTATATGGCCCCTCCTCTTTGACAGAGACGCTGAAGTGGGGTGAACCTTCCTATCGCCCTTTGCCAAAGCATGGCGGCACCACGGTGCGCCTTCACTGGAAACCAAAGTTCGGCGATCAGCTCGGCCTGTTCGTGCACTGCCAAACCACCCTCATTGCTGACATGCGCGCCCTTTATGGCGATGTGCTGAATTTTGAAGGCAACCGCTGCCTCTGGGTGCCTGTAAGTGGCACTTACCCACGTGATCCCGTCGAGCACTTTGTGGCGGAGGCGTTCAGGTATGGGAAGAGGTAGGAGTTACTCACTCCGGACCTAAAAGAAAACACTTCTTTCATTGATTGAAGTAAAGAAAATACATTAAATTGGAAGGCATGAATCTGATTTAATTCAAATGGGTTAGGTATATTGAAGATCAATTTTTCAGCTTTTGACTGGTGGCAAATTTTTTTGCTGTTTTTTTTCGCGGTATTTGCGCTCATCTTCATTACGTTTTCGGCTTACGGAGCTCTGTCGGTATTCGGAGTGCTAAGAGGTGCTGATGTAGTCATTTCTTTGACTAATAACTTTTGGATAGGTTCATTTGGCATTTTAGCAACGCTTATCGTTGCAGTAATCACTGCGTTTTCTGTGTCAGCAATAAAACAACAAACTGCTAAAGCCCAAGAGCAAGCCGAGTACGAACGTCACAGACGAGCGGAAATGTATCGTGCTCGCCTGCCTTTTGATCTAGTCAACATTGGCAAGTTTATTGATCTTCTCGCATATAACTATAACAAACTATTCATCGAAATAAAACGCAGAGAAGAAACAAGTGAACCTGATATTTCAATCGAAGAAACAAATGATCTTGGCTTTAAAAATGTTAAAGATCCACATTTTTATCTGGATACACTTTGCGGTTATTTGGAGTATGGTGATGAGCACATTGCAAATGCTATCATCTCTATAATGCATGGCTTGCAAGAAGCACATTCCAGCGCGTCCTTTAATGAAAAGCACGACTTGGTATTCTGTGCGAATAGCTATCGAGACGAGTTGATCGTATTAGCCAAACTCAAATCTAAGATTTTGGGTCTTCTCCGGCAAATGAGACAAAGAGACACGGAAGAAAGACCAGATATTTTTCAACTGTCCTTCGAGCGAACCGTTCGTTCATGGGAATTCAATGCAATCGTAAGTCCCGAGCAAGTTCAATACTGTTTAGATAATCATCAAAAAATTGCGTGTAATCAGTAGTAGCCCACATTCTTAAGCCACACCATCATCAGAAAAACATTAGAATCGGATTGCTTGCCCCTTGCACAACAAGAGGTTTGCGGGCAAACAGCGTGGCATGCTTCAGGTTTCTAATCTTACATATCGCATTGCCGGGCGTCTTTTGATCGACAATGCCTCCGTTACTATTCCAAGTGGTGCGAAAACCGGTCTTGTCGGGCGCAACGGCGTTGGCAAGTCTACGCTGTTCAAACTGCTGTGCGGTGAGCTGTCCGTTGAGAGCGGCAGTGTGCACATGCCGCAAAAGGCGCGCGTGGGTCAGGTGGCTCAGGAAGCGCCGGGCACGCAGGAAACGCTTTTGGAAGTGGTTCTGGCGGCTGATACGGAACGCACCGCTCTTTTGGCTGAGGCCGAAACAGCTGAAGATGCGCACCGTATTGCTGAGATCCATACGCGACTTGTCGATATTGAGAGCCACAGCGCTGAAGCGCGGGCCTCTGCGATCCTGAGCGGACTGGGCTTTTCTTACGACGAGCAGCAGCAGCCGTGTGCCAACTTCTCCGGTGGTTGGCGTATGCGTGTTGCGCTTGCGGCCCTGTTGTTTTCCAAGCCAGACCTGATGCTGCTTGACGAGCCGACCAACTACCTCGACCTTGAAGGTACGATGTGGCTGGAGAACTTCATTGCGCGTTATCCGTATCAGGTTGTTCTGATCAGCCATGATCGCGACCTTTTGAACAATGCGGTCGACAGCATCGTGCATATGGATGGTGGTAAGCTCACCTTCTATCGCGGTGGTTATGACAGTTTTGACCGTCAGCGCCGTGAAACCATTTTGCTGCAGAAGAAGGCGGCTGATAAGCAGGAAAAGGCACGCAAGCACATTCAAAGCTTCGTTGACCGTTTCCGCGCGAAGGCTACCAAAGCGAAACAGGCGCAGTCTCGTATCAAGATGCTTGAGAAGATGCAGCCGATTTCTGTGTTGGATGAAGGATCAGGACTGGAGCTGCATATTCCGCAGCCTGAGGCCAAGCTTTCTCCGCCGATCATCAAGCTGGAACAGGCTTCCGTTGGCTATGATGACACGGTGATCCTGAAGAACCTGACGCTGAACATTGACCATGATGACCGCATTGCTCTTTTGGGAGCCAATGGTAACGGTAAATCGACCTTCGCCAAGCTGATTGCCGGGCGCCTTGGGTTGATGTCTGGTGATATGACTAAGGCCACCAAGCTGAGCACTGCGTTTTTTGCGCAGCATCAGCTGGATGACCTGATGCCCGAAAGCAACCCGATTGAGCATGTGCGTCCGCTGATGCCGGGCGCGTTGGAATCCAAAATCCGCGCGCGTGTGGACCGGTTTGGTTTGCCGACAGACCGGATGCTGACCCCTGCCAAGGATCTTTCCGGTGGTGAGAAAGCCCGGTTGCTGCTGGGCCTTGCCACGTTCTACGGACCGAACCTTGTTATCCTCGATGAGCCGACCAACCACCTTGATATCGACAGCCGCGAAGCCCTTGTGCACGCGATCAACGATTATGACGGTGCGGTCATTCTCATCAGCCATGACAGGCATCTGGTAGAGGCCTGTGCAGACCGGCTGTGGCTGGTTGCCGATGGCGGAGTGAGAAACTTTGACGGCGACATGTCGGAGTACCGCAAGCTGATCTTAAAGGGCGACAGTGGTTCCAAGTCCAAGGTGGTGGCTGATGAAGACAGCGAGAAAGCCAATGCACAGGCGCGCCGGAAGGAAGCTGCTGAGCGCCGTGCCAAAACCGCACCGCTGAAGAAGAACATTGAAGCTGCGGAAAAAGAGATCTCCAAATACCAGAAGTACATCAAAAAGCTTGATGCCCTGCTGGCTGATCCTCGCATCTACACCGAGGCACCGGACAAGGCAAAACAACACGCCATCCGCCGTGCTGCCTATGTGAAGGTGCTGGAAGAGACCGAAGAGAACTGGCTGAAGATGTCCGCTGAGCTGGAAGAGCTGACAGGCGGCTAGGCTTATCGCTTTAGAGAGATTGTTATGAACCCGGGACTGGAAGCAGTGCCGGGTTTTTTATTGCTACGTGCAGAGCGCCTTATGCATCCCTGTCAGACATACCTATGTCATTAGCTCCCCCCAACGGGAAGGACCGGCGTAGCCCAAATTTCATGGCAAAGGCCAGAATCAAAGCAGTAAAGGCTAACATGAGTGTTGCGAAGAGAGCGTCATTTGGCTGGTTGGTGCAGACACTTCCCTTGCAATGCATTGCGACCAGAGATGGCTCGCGCCTGTCGCCCTGCAACTTAAGCAGTTTTAAATATGTGCGCTCGCTGAAGATATGACTTTTGTCGCGCTCGTTCATCACCACGATCGCTTTGCCCGCAACCTCGAGACTGAGCTTTGCAAATTCAACAGTGCGCTCTTGAGCATCTTGTTTGTAGGAACTTGAATATCTGAGCACAGGCCACCAGGCCTGCATAGGGACGAAAGTGTGCAAGAGAATTGGCAAACACACCAACAGCCCGAGCTTCACCAGCGGCTGCTTCATTAAACCTCCTCAAAACAAATAAAGTAATTAAAACAATAATTTAATTGAAATATCTAATACACAGATTCACCGGCTTCACAAACTGATTCAAGTGAACAGTTCACGTCATGTTATGCCTCAGAAACCAGTTTTGACAGGGCTTTCATTCGGTCATTCTTAGAACCTGTCAGCTCCACAATTTCGGGCAGGACGTCCAACACTCCGAGCGTGTCATCGCGGAGGATCTGCTTCAGACGGGTGTCGATTTGCTTCCGGAGTTTGAGGTATTCGATGGTGGTGGTGGTGATCTCATGTTAAAAAATTAGGTCACATCAGACAGGCGAAAAAACCAAGTTCACCGGTTTAACCGGAATACTATTGCTATATTAGCTCCTGGTGGTGAACTGGAAATCGTTTTAATTGTGTGCCTTTACCAGCTTGATCGTTAGAACTCTGTCACTAAGCAATGCTTTTGCACCAAGCGGTGTCAAGCCGATGCTGTTACACATCTGTGCCAATCATTTCACAGATAAGTATCCAGCCTTTTTGAATAGCTTAGAAACCGCCTCGTCGAATTAGCTTTGGTTTCATTGCCACCTACAACGTCCGTAGATGCAATCCAGAGAGGCTCGCAGGCATTATATACTCTCAAGAATGATCATCTTCGTAGACTTGTTTATAGATTTTGTCGCCCGCTAAAATCTAAAGTATGAAAATGAGAGAGTTCATTAGCTGTAGTTAGTTGACGGTTATTGTTCGCATCTTTGACATGATCGTTATTACTCAGAACTACAAGCGCTTGTACGATCTCAAGTTAATTTACCAAGTAAAAACAGAAATTCAATTCTCAAATCTCCTCCCTCCTCACTGACAGTTCTCTACTTATAGAAAGTCGCTTCCTGGCTAAATACCTTTAACTGCATCTCAACTATGCAACCGCGGTAGTTTCTGTATTTCAAGAAAAACACTCTCTTTAAAGCCCTGCAATATTTGACGGATCAGCTTGACAGGGCGGTCACAGGCTTATAGTTGAATGTATGACTCATATTTAATACGCACCTCCTGATTGTATTGAGAATAGTGGTCTCCATTGTTTAAACCTTCGATAACTATGCCTGCCATTGCGGCGAGTACATTCCATCAAGCGTGTCTGGTGGTCATGGTGCCGTTACTGCAAGATGTCTTTGACCTGACACTCAGTATGATTGGGGTTGTTGTAGGAACAGGTTTGATGACAACCGCAATCAGTTTGCCTGCTTGGGGACGAATAGAAGCATATATCGGAGCTCTCGGTGCCTTGAAGATCATACTGAGTTTCGCGGTCTTAAGCGTGTCTGCAATTGCGGTCAGCTTTATGCTAGTCAGCTATGCTATAATCTCACCTCTTCTCGGATTAACTGTCCTCATTACGGCACGAATTGCTTATAGCATTTCAGTTCCAGCTCTCCTTCCGCTTACTCAAGCGATACTCGCAAGAAATTCGCAAAATTCTTCCAAGCTTCTAGCTCCGATAGGTCGTTTGAGTTCTATGACAGGTCTTGGACGACTTGCGGGAAATGCAGCTGTAGCTCCGCTCTTGCTTTTTGGAGGAGCCCTTCCACTTATTGCTCCAATTCCAGTCTATGCGGCTTGCTTATTTTTCGCATTTAAGCAGTCATCACCGGCATCCATAAAATGCAAAAAAAGCACCGAGCAAAAAGACCAGATCACACTTCCCAAAACTGCACTCTTGATTGGATTTTCTCTACAATTGTGCCTTGGTGCTACATATGTGCTGCTGGGCCCGCTCATAAAAGATAGCATGCAGCTGGACTCAACTGAGGCGACCACTTTTGCAAGTTATTGTCTTACCGCTGCTGTTCTAAGCGGATTGGTTGCTCAATTGGGGCTCTTACCAATCTTTCGCAAACATACAAGCATTGTGCAAATCACCAGCGCAATTAGCTTTACGGCAGGCCTCAGTCTGCTTTGCATAGCCCATACGCTGCCTTTTATCGCGATGAGTGCAGCTATCATTGGCGCCTCAGCAGCGCTGCTCTCGGCGACTAATTCAGTATATTTGCTGAAACAATTGCCAGCTTCACTCAAAGCAAAAGGTTCGACCACTCTTTCCTGTTCTCAGTTTGCTGGATTAGCCACAGGCTCCCTTCTTGGAGGCTTTGGTGGAGAGGCGAGTCTGACCTTAACTTTTTCATTTGCCACCTTAATCGCACTTGTTTTTTGCGTAGGTGGCTCCGGGTTCGTGATCAGCCACAAGCCAGTTGCGCGACCTTTGCGTCCCTCTGATATTTAACAGAACACAAAGGAGCCTTGAGATGTCCCAGATCGTCAAGATGCCGAAGAATACGCAATCAGTTTATGACCTGATCGGACTAGGCATAGGGCCGTTCAATTTGAGCGTTGCTGCACTGGCACAGAGCTCATCACGCATTCGCGCTGCATTTTTTGACAGCAAGTCAGAATTCAGCTGGCATCAGGGATTGATGTTTTCGCGATCTGTTTTGCAAACGTCGTTCTTGAAAGACCTTGTCACAGCAGTACAACCGACCAGTGCATACTCGTTTATGGCATTTCTGGTTGAGAAGAAGAGGTTCTATGACTTTTTAGCTGGCCGTTTCACCGGAGTAACCCGTGTGGAGTTTAATGAATATTTTGCATGGGCTGCTGGCAAGATGAACCATCTTCATTGGAACCACACTGCCCAGGAAGTCTCGGTAAAAGACAACCGTCTATCTGTGGCGTTTGAAGACGGACGAGTTTAGCACACTCCCAATCTTGTTATCGGCACAGGCATGAAGCCTTTTATACCGCAGTGGGCGACCCCTTACTTAGGTGAAAATTGTTTCCACGCAAGTAGTTACCTCAACAAAGCACGGCAGATAAAAAACAACCGTATTGCAGTCATTGGCGGAGGACAAACCGGTGCCAAAATTGTTCTGGACCTTTTAACAAGCAAACAAGCAGCTCCATTGGAGGTCCAGTGGATCAGCAATTTACCCCGGTTCTCCCCCCTAGAAGAAGGTGGGTTTGTTGATCAGGTTTTCACACCTGCTTATGTTCAGAGCTACCAGACTCTTCCCAAGCAAAGCCAGCAACAAGAAGTGGTAAACCAGAAGCTCGCAAGTGATGGCCTAACCCCAAGCACAGTCGACGAGCTGTACGCAGAAATCTATCGTCGTAAGCATCTTTGCGCGGATCCCTGTACCATCACCTTACTGCCGGGACGGGACGTAAAAGCTATGGAACAGCAGGGAACCGGCTATCGGTTGACCTCAAGCTCTACGATCAGCGGTCAGACGGAAACGCAGCAAGCGGATCTGGTCATACTAGCGACAGGGGCAAGGCCAGCGCTTCCGGAGTTTATGACGCCGCTCTTACCGCGCCTTTCGTTAGATGAAAATGGCCTGCCGGAATTGGATGCGTCCTACCGCCTGCAATGGGATGGACCAAGAAACCTTCAGATTTTTGGGTTAAATCTCGGCCTTTCCTCTCACGGCATTGTGGATCCGCAAATGAGCCTCATGACGTGGAGGAGTGCGACCATATTAAATGCTGTTGTCGGAGAGCCTCTCTTCGATCTGGAAGAAGACAGTGAATTAATCGATTGGCCAAGTGTGCCACGAGCGGAAATCTTAAATCAGGTCATACCAGCCTGAACCGCTGATTAAATCATTAATTGCTCTATTCTTCAGGTTCGCCATGAACAAAACCTTAGTTTACACTCAGGCAAACAATCGTCCTTTGTCTGCGCCTCCGACACCTTTACAAAGGGCTGAGCATGCCACTGCAAGTGCGTTCTTAAATTCGCTCTTGCGCGAATGGTCAGGCTGGTCATTTCTATCACATGAGCAAAAAGAGCTTTTATGTTTTGGTGAGGACACAGTTTGTCTTCCTCTGCAAAACAATGATCGCTTGTTGCTGCAAGTCCCTCACCATACAGCCGCTCGATATGAAATACAGCTGCCTTTTTACCTCTGGAACAGCGAAGGGCATTGCAAGCCTGTCAGCCTCATGAGTACGCTGACTACACTTATTACAGATAGTACAATCAGCGGTGAGCACAGCGAAAAACAGTTTACGCTTTTATCGAGGGTGTTAGATAGCCATCAGGCTCAGATGCGAGCTTATGAGCTGGACGCTAACAATACTTCTCATCCTGCAGAGAACTGGAGGTTTCAGGAAGCTGAGCAGGCGCTTATTTCCGGCCACCCGACCCATCCAAACCCGCGTAGCAGAGACGAGCTGACCAAAGACGATGCCTTGTTGTTATCGCCTGAATTAAAGGGGCAATTTCCTTTATTCTGGGTTTTGGCAGATCGTTCGATCCTAGTTTCAGGTTCTGGTGTGCAAAGAACTGCTTTTGACATGTGCTTGGAGCTTGCCAAGAGCGATAAAACTTTGCCGGAAACACTGCGGACTAAAGTTGACAAGGGTTACGTGCCCATTGCCTGGCACCCATGGCAGGCAGAACGTTTATTGGCTCGTCCTGAAGTTATCCGATGGATACAAGAGGGGTTTCTTAAACCTTATGGGTCAGTTGGCAAGCCTTTTGCGGCAACCGCATCAATGCGCGGAGTACACGCCTTTGAAGCGCCATACATGCTTAAGTTTTCACTTTCCATGCGGCTGACAAATTCAAAAAGAGTACTGGCTCGCAAGGAAGTTGAACGCGGTGTGCAGATGGCAGAACTGCTCTCAGGTGCCTTGGGGGACAAGCTGGCAAATGATTTCCCAAATCTGACCATCCTTACTGAGCCCGGATATGTTGCTCTTCAAGATGAAGACGGCTGCGCACTGGAGGATAGTTTTGTAGTCTTGCGGGACAATCCGTTCCATGAACCGACACAAACCGGCCCCGCCATGCTCGCCAGTTTATGTGAACCCCAACTTGGTGCTCCATCCCCACTTGGTGACTTAATTTATAGGCAGGCGGCACAAAAAGGGCTCTTCCCTCAGGGATTGGCAGAACGCTGGCTGGATGCATTCATGCAAGTGGCTATCCTGCCTCTGCTTGATATTCGCGCCAGACATGGTCTGCTGTTCGGCTCTCATCAGCAAAATATGATGATTGCACTGAAAGATGGCATGCCCGCTCATCTTTATGTCAGGGATTGTCAGGGGACAGGTCACTTAACGACCCATCATGATGTCCTATCTGCATACGTACCTGACATTGGCAAAAATGCCGAAAATGTGGTCCCCCCGGAAATTGGTGATGAGCTTCTTTGCTATTACGTGATTGTCAATAACCTACTCCATACCGTGAGCACTCTGGTGATTGATGGCTTGATGGACGAGGCGCGCGCCTATGACACGCTCCGCAGAAGATTTAAAGCTACAGCTCAAAGTACGACCGGCGATCCAGCCTTTTATGACTATCTGCTGACCTCTCCAACATTGGTCAGTAAGGGTAACTATCGCACTAGCCTTAGCAACGTAAACGAAGCATCAGGCGACGGAGCTGGCCAGCTCGCAACATTCTTCAAAATAGCCAACCCATTTAGTAACAAGAGAAATAACGATGACATTGCATAGGATGCCTATTGGCTCATCACTTTCGATTGCCCATGAAACGCATGATGGCTCCTCTGATTGCAGATTTGCTCGCGTTGTTACATCCGGAGATTGGAGTAATGGACAGCTAACCGTGTTGCGAGACACCAAAGCTTTTGCTTGTGCTCATCTGGAGAATGCGACAGAGGCAAACCTTAGTTTTTCATTCTATTTGGAAGGTTCTGAAGAAGAAAAACTTGAGGCAGTATTGCTGAGTCTGGAGGCATGCTTTTCGGCGCATCCAGAGATAGAAACTTTGAAAGTCAGCCTTCCTGCAGATACTATTGATCCGCGAGACCTGCCATTTCTTGCGGTAGCAAATGGGCAGTATCAAGTGTATCGCTCCGGCTTCTATCAAAACCCACAGCTCTGGCTCCTTCACAGATCCACAGGTCGTCTTCGCACCGGTTTGGTCGAAGGGCCAGATGGTCGGGATCATCCATTAAGACCACCACATCCAACCGGGCTGTGCTACGAGCGTTATGACCCCGTTGCTGACGTTGTCGTATCGTTTCGTGCCGTTGACATCGACCGTGATCTGGACAGGTTTCATCGCTGGATGAACGATGGCCGTGTCGCATATTTCTGGGAGCTGGCAAAATCTAAAGATGAGCTGAAGGCATACCTGGAAACATTCCAGGCCAAACCCCACACCTATCCACTAATTGGTTGTTTTAATGGTGAGGAAGCAGGCTACTTCGAAACTTACTGGGTGCGAGAGGACCGTCTTGGCCCTTATTACGCCTCGCAAAGTTACGACAGAGGCTGGCATGGCCTGATTGGCGAACGCAGGCACCTAGGCAAAGTGAAAACCGGCGCTTGGTTGCGCGGGCTGACACACTATCTTTTCTTGGACAGCCCGTTGACTGATAACATAATGGGTGAGCCTCGGGTGGATAACGCCAAACTGCTCTCCTACGCAGATTCTCTTGCCTATGAAAAACTCACGGAATTCGATTTCCCGCATAAACGCTCGGCACTCATGTGCTGTCGGCGGGAGCGTTTTTTTGAGGAGGTTCGTTTATGATCCTCGACAAACAGCATTGCAGCACAATGGTGACGGACACTACGACACCCTCGCCCTTGTGGCCAAAAGCCTGCCAGACAGCGCTCGCAAAGTTGCTTAGTGAACTAACTTATGAAGAAGTTTTAGACCCCACTTGTATTGGCGGCGAAACTTTTGAGCTACGCCTTGCCTCAGGTGTGCTCTACACGTTTCAGGCGCAAACCATGATCTGGGGGAATCTCTGGATGGATGCAGGCAGTATCACCCGGGCTCCCGCATTGGCACTGCCATTGTCTCCTCTTCAATTCTCAGTGGATGCACAGGCCGAACTTGGAATGAGACCGGAAACACTGGCCACCTTTCTGCGTGAAATGTCCAACACTCTGCGTCAGGATTTATTTCTGACGCAATCCTGCGAAGGTTATGATGCTGAAGCGCTCCTCCAGATGCAACCATATGAGTTACACGCGCTGCTGGAAGGCCACCCAAAAGCCGTAGCGAATAAAGGGCGCCTTGGCTGGGGAGCAGAGGATGTCGCCCGCTTTGCGCCGGAGAGCCAACAACCGATCGAGTTATTATGGCTTGCTGCTCGCCGTGAGCATTGCGAGATCAGTGATAGCGATATCCATACAGAAAAAAGCTTTCTAAAAGACGCCTTAGGCGCAACTGAAATGACGCATCTAATGGACACTCTGAAAAACAAAGGAGGTACCTTAGAAAGCTACTGTCTCGTTCCTGTACACCCCTGGCAATGGGATCACGTGCTCCAACAAACGTACATCAATGATCTACAAACAGCAGATCTGATCATGCTCGGTAGTTTTGGCGGACGTTATGTCTCTGGCCCATCTTTGCGGACACTCACCAGTCTGGGTCGTCCTGAAAGCCCGGATGTAAAGGTTGCTCTGACGATCCTGAACACTTCCGCTTGGCGAGGAATTCCTGGAAAATACATCGCTCATGGATCTGACTTGTCTGAGTGGTTAGATGGCATCGTTCAAGCAGATGATCACTTGAAGAATAAGGTTAGCATTCTAAAAGAACTGCGCGGTGTATGGTATCGCCATCCGTTTTACCAGCAGCTTCGCGATATTCCCTATCAGCATAATGAAACTCTGGGTGTAATCTGGCGGGAACCTGCAGACTACAAAGTGGGACCAAATCGCAGAGCTTATCTTTACGCTGCCTTGTTGCACAAAGATGGTTCAGGCGTTCCCCTGGCTGCTCATCTCGCGCAAAATGCAGATCTTGATTTAACGGATTGGCTGCAAAAGTTGTTTGAAGTTACCGTTGTGCCACTTTATCACATGCTCTGCGTATATGGGCTTGGTTTTATTGCTCACGGACAGAATATAACAGTTGTCCTAGAAGACAACGTACCTGTCGGTATGGCAATCAAGGATTTGCAAGGAGATGTCGATCTCGTAAATGAGATTTACCCTGAACAGTGCGATCTAACTGACGAACTGCGCGCATTACTACCAGCAAAGCCGCCAGCTTACATTGTACATGATATTCAGACTGCTCATTTCGTCACGGTGCTTAGATTTCTTTCATCTTCGCTGGCACAAGCTCGGCAGATGACAGAGACATGTTTCTACCAAATTCTTGCAGATACGCTGAAGAGCTATATTGCCGCTAACCCGGAATATAGTGCACGCTTTAAGACATTTGAGCTGTTTGCGCCGACCATTCCCAGAGTGTGTATCAACAAAGTACGCTTTGAGATTGGATATGGTGACAGCGCTGAACGTCCGTTGCCTGCGCTTGGTATGGATTTGAGAAATTCCCTACTCTGCTAAGAAGAAAAGGCAGCTCTGCGATCTGATAGAGCTGCCTCTCTGCCTAATCTCTGACAATGAAAAAATCTGCTAGAACCCAACAAGATAACTGTTGTGGTGAGTTGATCTTTGCTGATCATAACAACCTGTTCTCACCGCCTGAACACCGTTCTTCTCAGCAATCAAACATTAGCAAACTCGATCAGAGGAGAGCTGCAATCAACGAAATTGTCGTCTCGCAGAAAACATCTCTCACAAATCAGGCTTGCGTAGTCATCACTTGCTCTTCCAAAACAGCACGAAGTTGTTGTGTTGCCTCCCACATATCTGCGTGTGAATGATAGAGTGGTGACAGGCCAAATCTCACTGCATTCGGGGAACGGAAAGAAGAGGTTATGTTTTTCTTCTTAAGCGCTTCAACGATTTTGCTCCCATCTCCCGGAATGCAAACGCATACATGTCCGCCGCGTTCATCATAATTCTCTGGGGACGCAAGTTCGACACCAAGATCACCGCATTGTTCTTTGATAAGCGTAACAAACGTTTCGCTTAGAGAGCGATGCTTGGCCCACACCTGATGTGGGTCCACCGAATTCCAGATCTCTGCTGCACACCAAAAAATCTCATTTGCAATCACCTGCGGAGATCCGGTCATGTGGCGCAGAACACCTTCAGCTGGTTCAAACTGCTCAGAAAATGAAAATATACTTGCATGACCAATCCAACCAGAGATCTCCGGCCAAATCTTATTCTGATGCTTTTTGTTGATGTATAACCATGCAGGACCACCAGGACCGCCACACAAATACTTATACCCACATCCAACCGCGAAATCTGTTTGTGTACCCTCAACATCCAGCGGAATAGCACCCGCAGAATGAGAAAGATCCCAAAGTGTTAATGCACCCACAGAACGGGCTTTGGCGTTGATTTGCTCTATATTGAAACGGCGACCAGAGCGGTAATCCACTTGAGACAGATAAACGACCGCAACATCCTCAGTGATGGCTTTCAGAATGTCTTCTTCAGGATTGGCATAGACGACTTTCAGCTGGTCACTGTGTGCGTTTTCAAGGCCTTGCGCTACGTGAAGATTGGTAGGGAATGTGGTCTTCTCGCTCAAAATCACTTGGCGATCCGGATTAAGCTTCAGCGCATCCGTCAGCAACTTGAACAGGTTTAGCGTGGTATTGTCATAGGCAAGCGTATCTTCTGGGGCAGCACCAATTAAACGGCTTATCGCAGCACCAATTTGCATAGGCCGGGCCATCCAGTTGGCCGCTGCCCAACTTGCACTGCGTTCATCAGCCCATTCACTTTGAAACACCTGCGCAAGGTGCGCCGGAACTGACTTTGGCATAGATCCAAGAGAGTTCGCGTCTAAATGTATGACGCCAGGCCGTTCTTCAAACAAATCCTTACAGTGTTTAAGCGGATCATTATCGTCAAGCGCTATAATATCTTGATAATTCACTGAATTTCCAATCTTCACAATAGGATGTATGGAGGCAGCGAAGCCGTTTAAGAGGTAACGTCGTGAAGCTTGGTCTCAAAGCCTCCCGGCAACGAGACTTCCAAAATCTCGAGATCATCAGAACCATTCAGCAGAGATGTTTTCATCGTTGGCGGTATGACAAACGCATCTCCAGCTTTCAATTGATGGGCTTTGCCCTCTTCATTGACCAGCGTAACGCTGCCTTCCATGACAAAGGAGAACAAGATATCCGAGGTGTGGCTGGTAACAGCCCCAGTTGGCCCCGTCGTTGCACGGGCAACTTGCACATTGGCAACCTGTTTTGTTGCTAAGCCGATGCCTGTATCTCTGCATTCAAAGCCATCAAGGCGATGGGGCTCCCATATGGCGCTATCTAATTGATGATGAACAAATTTTTGCCCCTGAAACTCACGCTCTGGATTGACGGTTCCATTCGGTAAGTCCATCTCGTGATCAATGCTGGTGATATGTTCTGCCGGAACGCCAATTTCAATTACTTCGAGCTCACCAGAAGACTCCAGTACGCGATGCCGGATCTCTGGAGGTTGGATAACACAGTCGCCAGCTTTGAGGATAAATGGCTCACCTTGATCTTCATAAACAAGCCGGACCCAGCCGCGATAGCAAAATATCAATTGAAACCCAACGGTGTGATAATGCACCATATCCGGAACAGGACCTGCATCTGGAATGCGGATGTGAGAGGCAATAATAATGCCACCCAGACGATCCGGGATCAGATCACGATACTGCATACCAGCGCGACCAATCACCCAAGGATCATTGTCAATCATATGCCTGACTATGAAAGAGTGTTGAGTTTTGGGCATTTCCAGTGGTGGTGAGGCGTCAACTATCTCAATCTTAGTGCCATTTGGCGCGATTAGTTCGGTTTGCCCTTCAGCAAAATCAGCAGGCTCTTTGCACAATAAACGCAGTGTTCCTGGTTGTTCTGATGCACCTTTTTCCAGGCGTACCCGAAGACCGTGACCGGACATCACCGCAATAGCAGGATTATCAGCTGGGAAAATCATATCCAGCTTCATACCGAGGATCTTGCTGAAAAACGGCAAGTCCTCCTTTAGATCGTTGGTTGGCAACCGTATTTCAGCAGATGCAATATGATCTGCCTTGGTTTCTAATTGTGCCACTTGACGTCCCTCCCAGAATTTCAAATGTGATAAATAAAATTGAACGCGTGGTGCTTATTCACCCTCACTTTTGAGGTGTGTGGCATCAATCGTCGCGATTACCAAAATACGCGCCGGAGTATCGCCTGCACAAACGTAAGCATGCTTCATTGAGCTATCGAAATAGATGGAGTCTTCAGCCTCCAGGAGCAGAGGGCCATAGTGTTCTGAATGCAAATGCAAGTTTCCCTCCAGCACAATCAAAAACTCTTCACCCGGATGAGCATGTAATCCGCCAACCTCTTCCAGAGTTCGCCCTGCTACAATATCAATGGCTGGGTTCATCATTTTGTTGGTGATGTCGTTACTCAACACCTGCGCACTATAGCGTTCTGTCTCCAGAAAAACGCCCTGCCCTTTGCGCGTGATACTGCGAATACCACTGCGAGCCGGACTTGCCGGGTTTTCAAAAAATGCAGACATATCTACATTGAGAGCTTGCGACAAAACATAAAGATTAGCAGCACTCATCAGCGTTTGATCATTCTCCACTCGGGACAATGTCGCCTCTGAAATCCCAGTCTGTATTGAGAGCTCACTGAGTGATAACTGCAATGCTTTGCGGAAGGTTTTCACACGCTCGCCAATGTGCAGTTTCTCTTGCCTCTTTGCGTTCGTAGGCTTCCGAGAGATCGCTGCCGTATTACTTGTTTCACGTCGCAAAATAGATAACGCCTCGCTCATTTTGATTACTTGTTTGTTCGTGCATATAAGTGTTGTGCCACACAATAGAATGACTAATTTCATTAGTGCAAGAGAATTTCATAATTGAAATATGAAATAGTATTTGGCTCAGAGGTCAGAACAAGTGAGTGACTTCTGATGATATTTCCCTACCATCAAAACAGGAAAACAGCTGTCTGTGAGGACACTTGCACTTCTGGAGAGGTGATTGACAGCATCTTGCGCATATGCAAGTGTTTTTACGTATTACGCCGTTTGTAGCAGTAAGAATCTCCGATATTGGAGGAGATAGCTGAAATCAATGAGGCCAAAGCCTTCCGACGGTGCAATGCAATGGGAGGGATTTATGAATAAGACTCTTTTGATGCTGACGACAGCAGCATGCATAACATTTGCAGGTTTGGCTGGGGCCGAAGATATTAAAGTTGGGGCATTGATGGGCGTGACGGGGCCTCTTGCCAACTTTATTCCACCAATCCTCAACGGGGCAAAACTGGCAGAGGCGGACGTGAACAAAGGCGGCGGTTTGTTGGATGGGCAAACCATGAAGCTTGTTGTTGCGGACAGTCAAGCATCTGCACAGCCATCGGTTGATGCTGCAGGTAAACTGGTAAACATTGAGAACGTTGTTGCGATCATGGGGGCACTGTCTTCTGGCGCCACCATCGCTGCGGCAAATGCGGTTGCTATTCCAAACGGCGTGCTTCAGGTTTCTCCAACAGCGACAGCACCAAGCATGACCAATTTGGAAGACAACGACTATGTCTACCGCATTGTTCCAAGCGACAACTATCAAGGTAAAGTGCTGGCGCGTGCAGTTCTGGAAGAAGGCTTTAAAAAGGTTGCAATTACATATGTTAACAATGACTACGGCGTCGGCATAGGTAACACTTTTAAGGTTGAATACGAGAAGTTGGGAGGGGTAGTCACCAAATTCTCCAAGCATGAAGACAAGAAAAACTCATACCGTGGTGAGTTGGCGACCTTGGCATCCAGCAGTGCTGATGCACTTGTCGTCATTGCTTATGCAGCTGGCAGTGGCGCGAAGATCGTCAAGCAATCATTGGAAAATGGCTTCTTCGAGAAGTTCATTGGTACAGACGGTCTACGGGATGACATCTTAATTCAGCAAATTGGTGCAGAAGCTCTTGCCAGTTCCTTCTTTACCTCACCAAGTTCCCCGAGCTCAAATGCAGCTACAGAAGCGTTCCATGCTCGGTTTGACGAGACATTTGGCGGCGGATCTGACAAGCCATTTGTTGATCAGGCCTATGACGCTACCATGTTGATTGCGTTGGCAATTCAACAAGCAGGTTCAACCGATCGCGCCGCCGTAAAAAATGCACTTCGTTCGGTTGCCAATGCACCAGGTGAGATTGTTGGTCCGGGTGAATGGGCGAAAGCCCGTGAATTGATCTCTGCGGGCAAAGACATCAATTACGAGGGCGTTTCTGGGGCCCACGAGTTTGATGAGAATGGAGATGTAGCGGGTTATATCGGCAAGTATATCGTCGAAGGCGACAGCTACAAGCAAACCAAAATCTTCAATTAGTTCAGACCTCTACCACAAGAGGTTGAATTTCACCGAGTAATGACCGGGCTCTTCTAGGCCTGGTCATGTTGGACCGAGTCATGATGGTGCAGTCAATGAGATTTTGGGAATACAAATGATCCAGCTTGAGAATGTATCAAAACGATTTGGTGGATTAACTGCCGTTCACAACTGCTCATTTTCAATTCCGACGGGCCAAATTACGGGAGTCATCGGGCCGAATGGCGCGGGTAAGACTACTGTTTTCAATATGATAGCTGGCCTACTTCAGCCAAGCAGCGGCCAAATTTTTCTTGATGGAGAAGACATTACTTCCTTGCCAGCACACAAACGTCAGAGCAAAGGGCTTTATCGGACTTTCCAACTAGCACACGAATTCTCACGTATGACTGTGGTTGAGAACCTGATGGTCGCAGCGGATAGCTCCATCGGAGAGAATGTGTTCAATGCAATTTTCCGCCCCTCCATCTTTCAAAAGCAAGAGCATGCGGCATACGATAAAGCTATGGAAACACTGCGCTTTCTGGAGATTGAGAAACTGCAAGATGAACTAGCAGGAAACCTTTCTGGTGGACAAAAGAAGCTGCTCGAACTTGGCAGAACCTTGATGCAGACACCAAAAGTCATCTTGCTGGATGAAATCGGCGCAGGCGTAAACCGCAGCCTACTTAGTAAGATCGCTGTGAAGATCCAACAGCTGAATGACGATTTCGGCTACACCTTCTGCCTGATTGAACATGATCTGGATTACGTCTCGCGGCTTTGCGACGAGGTTGTCGTACTGGCACAGGCCACTGTTTTAACAACAGGAACCATCGAGAAAATTAAGCGTGATGAGCGCGTGGTAGAGGCCTACTTCGGTGGCGGCAAATATGAGGGTGCCCATGCCTGATCCGATTTTGAGCATCCAGAATCTAACTGCAGGCTATGGTGCAACGCCTATAATTCATTGCGTTGATTTGTGCGTTCATTTGAAAGGAATAGTGGTAATTGTGGGACCAAATGGGGCTGGCAAGTCCACTTTGTTAAAATCAGTCTTCGCACTCAATAAGTATTTTTCTGGCTCCGTAGAGTTCATGGGGCAATCGATTGTTGGCGTTAAAACTGCGGACCTCGTTCCCATGGGCATTTCTGCCGTTCCGCAAACCAGCAATGTATTTGCAAACTTGACAGTGCGTGAAAACTTGCAGGTGGGAACGTATGCAGCACCACCGAAAAATCCAGCTGCGACATTGGATATGATCCTCACACTGTTTCCAGACCTTCGAGAAAAACTGAACCAGCCAGCGGGGCAGCTCTCTGGTGGCCAACGACAAATGGTTGCCATCGGAAGAGCGATGATGAGCGATCCAAAGCTGTTGCTGTTGGATGAACCGACAGCTGGGTTGTCGCCTGCTTATCTGGAACGGATCTTTGATCTGATCCAGCAAATTCGCGAAGCCGGCATCTCTGTGTTGCTGGTTGAGCAAAACGCAAAACAAGCCCTGCGCATCGCTGATATGGGATATGTGCTGGTGAACGGCAAGAACGGATATACGGATACGGGCAAAAACCTTCTGGCCAATGATGAGGTGCGGCATGCATTTCTCGGCGGGGGGCTGCCAGCATGATTGATTTCATCAACTATTACCTCATACCGGGCATAACTCTTGGCAGCATTTATGCATTAGGCGCTGTCGGGATTTCGATGATTTTTGGCATTCTGCGCTTTGCACACTTTGCTCATGGCGACTTGATGACAACTGGCGCTTACATCGCACTAACTGCTGTTTGGACACTTGGTGTTCCAGCACTTGCCGCTATTCCGATTGCCGTTGTCGGGACGGCTCTGGTGGCAGTGCTTTTGGATAAGGCCTTCTATAAACCACTGAGAGATCTACCGAGCATCTACACTGTCATCGCATCCTTTGGGGTTGCTCTTATTTTACGTTCAGCCATCCAGTTATTGTGGGGCACGGACTCTCAAGTCTATGTGGTCGGCTTTCAAAAACCGCTGGTCTTTTTTGATAGTTTCCGCATCGCTCTCCGCCATATGCAAATCATCGCGTTTACAGTCGTTATTGCCATCACGCTGCATTTCTTCCTCTCGTATTCTAAAACGGGAAAGTCCATGCGAGCGGTTGCAGATGACCCAGAACTGGCAAGGATTGCCGGACTGGATACGGAAAAAATCATTCGATGGACTTGGCTAATTGGAGGTGGCCTTGCTGCCATTGGTGGTGTGTTTGTGGGGTTGGATACGGACATCCATACAAATCTGGGTTGGAACTTACTGTTACCTATGTTTGCAGCAGCTTTGTTGGGCGGAATTGGCCGCCCCTTAGGAGCTATGCTGGGAGGCTTGATAATCGGCGTTGCAGAAGAAATTTGTACGTTTCCAATCATGGAAATAGAGATCATCTCGCCCAGTTATAAGAGCGCAATTGCCTTTATCATCATGTTGGCGCTGTTGTTGTTCCGTCCGCAAGGCCTACTAAAAGGAAGGGTACTTTGATGGAACTCACAGGGTTGTTCTTCTATTTCGTTTCCTTCCTCACCATGGCTGGCATTTATGCTGTAATTTGCCTGGCGCTTAACATCCAATGGGGGTTTGGCGGCCTGTTTAATGCCGGGATTGCTGGCTTTTACGCTATCGGCGCATACTCAGCGGCTATTATCACTTCCACGGCAGCGTCAAACAATGTTGGGGGATTACAGCAGCCCATTTTTGTAGGCATGGCCGTTGCAGCTGTCATTGCAGGTCTTGTCGGCTGGGGCATTGCACGGCTTTGCGTTTCTCTCAAAAGCGATTACCTCGCCATGGCAACAATTGGAATTGCAGAGATCATCCGACTTGTCATCGTAAATGAGGAGTGGTTGACCAACGGGAGTTTGGGAGTTTCCAACATCCCGCGTCCCTTTGAAGGGGTGTTCAAAGGGCAAACAGCCGAAATCGTCTTTGTTCTTTTCGTTTGGATAATTGTATTGCTGACTTATTTCATTTCTCAGCGCCTCCACAAAAGTCCGTGGGGCCGGGTTTTGCGAGCAATCCGCGATAATGAAGATGCAGCAGAATCCATCGGCAAGGACACTCACTCTTTCCGCACGCAAACGTTTGTAATCGGGGCAATCTTTATGGCGTTGGCAGGAGCGCTGAGTGCGCACTACTTCAAATATTTCAGCCCCGACGCAACTGAGCCAATTCTGATAACATTTCTTGCTTGGGTGATGTTGATTGCCGGAGGAAGTGGAAACAACAAAGGGGCCATTGCAGGGGCACTGGTCGTTTGGGCGATCTGGTCAATGACAGAGATCCTAACAGGCTTCCTCCCCTCTGAGTGGGCAACCCGATCCTCCTACATGCGCATGCTGCTTATTGGCCTATTCCTGCAGTTCGTTCTGCAACGATATCGCTCCGGCTTGCTACCAGAAAGAGCGCCAAAACTGGACAAGTTGAGACGCTCTTAGCTTGCTGGAGGTCGAAATTCTTAGAAAACGTGGTATCAACGCGACAGTCAATCACCAGCAGCATCCAATGCTGGTGATCAACGGCAGCACTTCAGGAAAATGTTGACTTAACAGCCAAAAGCCAGAGAGCAAATTCCACATCATAGTTAAACTGTCCGCAATCAAATGAAGTTTGACAAGATTGGCATTCAAATAACAGGGTGTTCGACGTTTATTCATTTGCCTGTGTTATCGAATCTAACTATCTTGTTAGAAATAGGTCTCAGCCCACATCACCTTTTCAAGGCTCTCGTGATAGCGATGATTGTTATTGTAGTCGACCAAGAGACCAATCTATCCACTAGGACATAAGCCGCCAGATACTCGAATCTGGCAAACACATTTATTCAGAAAAGCTGTCTGTTCTTTCTTTGAAGGAAGGACAGGCCCTGCTTAAGCTTGTTGAGCAAAAAGGACTTCGTATTGGCTCCGCACCAGATACATTCCTTGGCGGATCCCATCAGCGATGTCGCAGCCTGTTCGATAGTGGCGCGATTGGTAATGTTGGGGGTGGGACGTGTCACACCATGAGCCGTGGCATGGAGCACTGGCATCCAAATCCCGCATTTTTCTTTAAGGATGGTGGTGGATCAATTCTTGATCTGGGTCCGTACTACCTCACGAACCTCATTCAGTTGCTTGGGCCTGTAAAAGCCGTTTCTGCTTTGACATCCATTCCATCCCCAAAGCGAACCATCACGTCTGCATAACGTTACGGAGAGACAATATCCGTTGAAACTGAGACCACTGTTCATGCCCTGCTCAAGTTCTATAGCGATGCTGTAATTACATTTGGTTCGAGCTGGGATGTGAAAGATCATAGCTATAACCACATGGAGCTATATGGCGAAACTGGCACGCTGTATGGACCTGATCCAAACTTCTTTGGTGGTGAGGTAAGCGTTACAGATGAAAGTGGTACATCGGTAGAGCTTCCAGCCAGGCAACATCCATTTGGAGAGCCCAATCAGCAAAACGATAGCATGGGCGCTATGGCAAATTACCGAGCTGCAGGCCTCTCCGATATGGCGATGGGAATTCTTGAAGACCGCCCACATCGCTGCAATCAGGCGCTGGCACTCCATGTCGCAGACATCATGTTCTCAATTCTAGCCTCTGGCCGCGAACGACGGTTTGTAGAATTGGCAACAACCTGCAACCGTCCCTATGCGTTTTTGAAAGAAGATGCGGAGCAGATGTTGCTGAGCTCATAAAAAGATTTGGTTACTGAGTAATTTCAGAAAGTTAACTCCACCGAAACACTTATTCCCGGCGTGTATCAACGGCATCATCTGAGGTAGGGGAATAAATTATTTCTATCCCCTTTCGCGGTTTGAAAGCTGAACTGGATGTTTGCCCGAGTTATCCAACAGAAAACGGTCTATCGTTGACGTGTTACCAGAGTTACTTTCGCAAGCTGTATAGATTTAGAAGCGCAGTCTCAACGCTAATAACGCAAACCAACACACATAGCAGCACAACGTTGTTCCGGCTACGCATAAGGCCAATCGAGCTAAGCAATACCCCTGAACCACTTTTATTTTCCGCCTGCAGGCGAGCTGAATTAGTCATGTAATGCCTCTACTAAGTAAGATCGTAGCCGCCTTTACTTGTGATAAACTAAGATATGAAGCCTCTTTCATTGACTTCACTTAACTTGAATGCAGTTGTTTCAATTCGCTTACCTAAGTAGTCCTGAGCGGATGATACACCCGAGAGTGCAACGCCGTACTCTGCCAGTTCCCAATAAGGTTCTTGAGTGGCTTCATAGTTCAGGTGTTGATCGACAAAGTCCTCTATGAGTGTTGTTTTGCCGCTGCCGTGGGTTCCGGTGATTGCTATCCTCATGCTGTCCCCTGAAGATATAACGCCTCTCTCCGCGCTCAGAGTGAGGCG
Organism: Pseudovibrio sp. Ad37; assembly: GCF_001623075.1. Taxonomy (GTDB): domain Bacteria; phylum Pseudomonadota; class Alphaproteobacteria; order Rhizobiales; family Stappiaceae; genus Pseudovibrio. Next base: position 43,832 of record NZ_LMCF01000079.1, on the reverse strand, counting down.
TTTGATTGTCTGATTGTTCTCTACTGGTGCTCGGCTCTAAGCGTTGCGTTTCAGCTCCAGCCAGATGTGGGGGATGTTGCGGCCATCGTCTTTGTGCTGGACGAAGGTTGTTCTTGAAGCCTCTTCGAAGCCGTCACCGTAATACTCTGCGATCTCTTCATCCGTCAGTGGCCATGGCGGGCCTGAGCGGTCGCCGGTGCCATCATAGTCCCGCCCGAGGATAATCAGCGTGCCGCCGGGTGCAACGAGGCTTTTGAGTGGCTTCACCACGTTACCGCGCATTTCAATACCGATGGCCTGCAGGGTAAAGCATTCGTAGACTAGATCGAACTTGCCAACCCAATCTGCTGGCGGGTTGAACAGGTCTGCACAACGGAACTCGATTTCACCGGATGGGAAGCGCTTGTGCGCCCACTCGATTGCTGTGGACGCCACGTCGAAGGCGGAGGTTTTCCAACCAGCCTCATGCAAAGCATTGGCGTTATCGCCCAGCCCGCAGCCCACATCCAGCGCGGTGCGCCCCTCACCCTTGTTGTGTTCCAGCCATTCCACCAATGGCGCTTTTGGCTTCAGCTCGGCCCACGGGATCTCGTTGGTGTCGCCATCGGCAGTGGTGTAGACCTGCTCAAACCAGCTTTTGCGGTTTTCCCAGCCACCACCATTTGCACCTTCCAACGTATCCAAACGCGCGCGTAGTTGTTTGCGATGGTCTATGTCGTCAGTGGTCATGCTTTCCGGTCCCATCCGCCATTGTCGGTCTGCGCCCAGTATGTGAGTTCGTGGTCACCGTTTTTGACCTCGAGCCAGCGCTGCCGGGCTTCTTGCAAGGCATCCTGATCGTTGCCGTCGAACATATAAACGACGCGCTTGTACTGCGCCGGATCTGGCAGCGGCGCGCGGTCCACCAGAAAGCGGACGATCGCCTCATTGGGATTGTCGTTTTCCGTTGTCAGGTAGATGGGTTGAAATTCCGGATGGCCTTCCTTTTTGGTGCCATGAGGCAGGAAACCATCGTCAGAATAGGTCCAGAGGTAAGAATCAATGGCATCGCACCGTGCTTCCGTTCCAAACTGGATGGTCACAACCCATTCTCTCTCCAAGCATTTTTCAAGGAGAGTGGGCAAGGCCCGTTCCAGCGGAAATTTAGAGAGCTGGTAGAACAGCACTTCACTCATATTCTGGTTTCCCGTTTATCCGGCAGGCTTTTTGCGTCCTGCAGCCCGATACGCCGTGTGTCGCATGCTCCATCAGGCTGCGCATGGAATATGTAAAGCCCAAATCACTGTGTTTCTCAATTGACCACATTTTATCCTAAAAATTGTCGTGAATGATCCCAATTACATCGGGATACTCATAGGAATCGTTGATAAACCCAACCCAGACGCTTTAAAGGGCTGGACTTGACCGCATTCCTGAGGAATTTCAGTGTGGCGTTAAGCTTAGCGAAACCGACACAGAATTATTGAGGGTGAAATGCTCTCATCTCTGTGGTGTTGTAGGTCCGCAGGTATTGTAGATTTAGGAAACGACCAAATGGCAGCCCGTATCGTATTGTTCTTTGCCCTAGTATCCGGTCTTGTTGGCGTAACTGCTGCAGTGGGTGCAATGCTTCCAGAAGCCTCCAGCTCCTGTACTCATTATCAGACCTGCTGATTGACTGGAAAGCTAACTTACTCTTTCAAATAGAACATTTTCTTTGCAAAATAGCGCTTAGCGCGTTTACATCTTTTAAAAGTATGAATGCCCCTCTTCTGTTTGAAGTGGGGCTCTTTTTTTTGGCAGCGATCAGGATCGATGATCCCGCTATTGAGATAAACAGCAAAAAGGCCAGTCACAGAAATTGTAACTGGCCTTTTTTCGTTTAATTCAGCGCAGGCATTTTGTTGCCCGATGCAAGGCTTAGCCTTCGTAATGATCTTTGATCATGCGGTTTAGTGCGCGAACGCCGAAACCGGATGCCCAGCCCTGAGAAATTGCGTTTTTCTTGGAGCCCATTGCAGTGCCGGCCACGTCGATGTGTGCCCACTTAGCCTCATTGGTGTGACGCTGCAGATAAACAGCTGCAGTGCTTGCACCACCCCAACGGCTGCCGCCGGTGTTACGCATATCTGCATTTGGAGTGTCGACCATCTTGTCGTACTCATCACCCAGAGGCAGACGCCACATTTTTTCTGCAGTGGTTTCACCAGCTTCGCAGATCTGCGCTGCCAGCTCATCATCAGCAGAGAAGACACCTGCGCGATGGCCGCCCAGAGCAACCAGACAAGCGCCTGTCAGGGTTGCAAGGTCTACCATGAACTTCGGCTCAAAACGGCTTTGTGTGTACCAAAGCGCATCACCCAGCACCAAGCGGCCTTCCGCATCGGTGTTGAGGATCTCAACGGTCTGACCAGACATGGTTTTGACGATATCGCCCGGACGGATCGCGTTGCCATCCGGCATGTTTTCCACCAGACCCAGCACGCAGATTGCATTGACTGCAGCTTTACGGCCAGCAAGAGCTTTCATGAGACCGATGACAGCTGCTGCGCCGCCCATGTCGCCCTTCATGTCTTCCATGCCAGCGCCCGGTTTCAGGGAAATGCCACCTGTATCAAACACAACGCCTTTACCGACGAATGCGATTGGTGTTTCGCCTTCCTTGCCGCCATTCCATTTCATGACAGCCAAACGAGAAGGACGAACTGACCCCTGACCAACGGCCAGTAGTGCATTCATGCCCAGTTCCTGCATCTCTGCTTCGTCGAGGATTTCAACTTCGACGCCGAATTCAGAGAGCTGCTGTGCTTTCGCAACGAACTCAACCGGGCCAAGCGTATTGGCAGGCTCATCAACAAGAGTACGTGCGAGAAGTGTGCCTTCTGCCACAGCCTCAGCTTCTGCCCAAAGTGGCTCAACTGCTGCTGCATCCTGCACCTTTAGCGTGATTTCGCAGGCTTTGTCGCCGTCTGCTTCTTTCTTAACAGTGCGGTAGGTGTCGAACTTGTAGCCACGCAGCAAAGCGCCCTGCGCAAAATCTGCTGCCTGCTGAGCTGTTGCTGCTGCTGGGAAGGTCACTTCTGCATCTTCTGCTTTGAGCGCTAGCAATTTGCCCGCAACTTCACCGCCCAGATTAACCCAGTCCTGCTCTTTCAGATCGTCAACTTTGCCAAGGCCTGCAACGATCAAACGGTCTGCATCCATACCTTCTGGAGCGAGCAAGTGCATGATGCCGGACTTCTTACCTGTGAAATCAGCAGTTTTTGCAGCGCGCTCAACAGTTTTTCCAGCAGAGCCCATCACACCCTCAGCTTCTGCTGCAAAGCTGAGTTCTTCACCTGCAAAGACGACCTGAACGGGTGCTGTTGCATCAGAATACTGCGCGATCTTAATGGATGTGAATTGCGTCATTATGTCGTTTCTTTCCTCGGGATGACCTGCGATAGGCAATTTCTAGCAGAATATGCTAGCGACCACAGGCGGACGCGTGGTCCAGCTACTCTTAAAATTCATGGCAGAACATGGCGCGATAATGGTCCCGTTTCAAGGCTATGTGAAGAAACTTGCGAGTTTATTCATTAAAAGATCCGGTGATCCGGCTTTCTGCCGTATTCCGTGTTATTGAGTGGGCTTGAATCATTTTGCGGCTTGGCCTCTCCCATAACAAACAAGAAAAGGTTCTGTTGCACGGCACAATGAAAACTATTGAACGCTACATCGTCAAACGCAGCTTTACCGCCTTTATTGTGACACTGGCCGCCATGACTGGCGTCGTCTGGTCCACCCAAGCGCTGCGCCAACTGGATCTGGTTACTTCAAAAGGCCAGACCCTTCTGCAGTTTGGTTACATTACAGCACTGGCTTTGCCTTTCCTCATCCTGATCGTTGCTCCCTTCGCAATGATGCTGGCGTTTATAATCGTGCTTAACAGCATGTCCCGCGACAGTGAGCTTATCGTCATCAACGCTTCGGGCGCTTCCAAGTCGCTTGTTCTTCAGCCGATCATGGTATTTTCGCTTACGATCACGGCCCTGATGTACTTCCTGTCCATGTATCTGTCCCCGACAGGCTTGGCGGAACTGCGTAGTGAGCTGACACGTGTGCGTGTTGATCTGGTCGCCAACATCATCAAGCCCGGGCGTTTCATTCCGATTGAAGAGAATCTAACCTTCCATATCCGTAACAGAAGCGGCGATGGGGTCCTTGAAGGCCTTTTGCTGGATGATGCCCGCGATCCGGAGACCTCATTTACCTACACGGCTGAAACTGGGCGAATTATCGAGGCTGCGGACAAAACTCTGCTTGTCATGATTGATGGGACGATCCAACGCCGCCCGAAAGGTGGGCAGGATATGTCCATCGTCAGCTTTGAGAGTTATGGCTTCGATTTGTCTTCGATGATTCCCGAAGCTCGGGAGCCAACATTCAAGGCAAGTGAGCGCCCGACCTTCGAATTGCTGAGTGCAAGCCCTGATGATTCTTACGCTGCAAAGCATTGGGACAAGCTAGTTGTGGAATTCCACGACCGTTTAAGTGTCCCGCTTTACCCCATTGCCTTTGGCCTGATCATCTATGCTTTCCTGGGTTCACCCAAGACCACTCGTCAGGACCAAGGCCTTGCAATAACAACAACAATTGCAGTTGCGACCCTGCTCAGAACAGCAGGTTTTGGCGCAACGCTCATCGTGAGTTCAGCTCCAGATATGTTCCCATTGCTCTACGCAATCCCAATAATCGCAATTGCGCTTGCTGCGTGGTCCATTAGCCTGAACAGAAGACCTTGGTTTGTTCAGCGTCTGGTCGATGGAACACAAAGCCTCTTTAATGGCATTGGTCGTGTGTTCTCCAAATTGGTAGGCCGCAAGAACCAAGGGACAGCAGGACTGTAATGACCGGAAGAACGCTTAGTCTTTACATATCCAAACGGTTTTTGAAGTCGATTCTGGCCCTCTTTCTATTTGCCGCCGTTTTGATCTTGCTGTTTGACGTGCTTGAGCTTGTTCGCCGTGGCGGCGATCGTGAAGGTTTCTCCCTTCTGCGCATTGCTGCAATCTCTGCCTTGCGTGTCCCACTTCTGCTTGAACAGGTTATTCCGTTTGCCGTCCTTTTTGGCTCCATCTGGGCGTTTGTCACGCTCTCCAGAAGCCTTGAACTCGTAGTTGCACGAGCAGCTGGTATTTCGGTCTGGCAGTTTACTGCCCCTGCTCTTCTGACTGGCCTGTTCATCGGTATTGCTGCTGTGATTGGCTATAATCCTGGCGCGGTTTATCTGCAGCAGAAGTCCGATGAAGTGGCCGAAGGCTTGTTCAGTGTGGAGCAAACCTATTTGCTGGAAGGATCTGGAGAGGTTTGGCTCCGGCAGAACGGCACCGATGGTGAATCAGTTCTTCACGCACGCCATACCAGCGGGCAAGGCGCGACACTCAATGGCGTCACGATCTTCTCTTTTGATCGCCAAGGCCAGTTTTCAGAGAGAATCGAAGCACGGCGAGCCATCCTAGCTGAGGGCATGTGGCGCCTCACTGATGCAGTTGTCTATGCTGTCGACACTGATCCACAGCATTATGGGAACTACTCTGTCAGCACTTTTTTGACCCCAACGGAGGTCAAGGAGAGCATAGGGTCGCCGGAATCTATTAGTTTTTGGAGTCTTCCACGCTTTATTGAGTTATCCCAAAGGGCTGGACTACCCGCGTATAGGTATTCTTTACAATATCAGACTCTTCTAGCCAAACCCCTGTTACTTGTGGCAATGATTGTCATTGCTGCTGCTGTTTCGCTACGTGTATCGCGTTTTGGGGGGATTGGCCGCTTGATCGTTTGGGGCATTGTTGCTGGTTTCGTGCTTTATGCCGTTTCCGAAATCTCGAAGGATCTGGGCGGTGCTGGAATCGTTCCCACAACGGTTGCAGCATGGGCACCTGGCGTATTTGGGGTTCTTATGGGTTTTACTATTCTGTTGAATCAGGAGGATGGTTGATGGGTTCGGCCTTGATCCTGAAACAGAAAATCAAGCGAGTTGGTGCTGGCTGCGTATCGCCAGAATACCTTCGCACTGTCTCTGCAGTCGCTCTGCTGTGCGGCGCTGGCCTTGCTGTCCTCAGCGCGCCTGCAGTTGCGCAGATCGACCTTTCACAGTCTGCCCAGCAGGCTGTTGACACATCTCAGCCAATGTTGCTTGAAGCGAAAGAGCTTCGCTATGATTTTGACAATGACGTCATTATCGCGACGGGTAGTGTTGAGATCTACTTTGACAACTACACATTGCTCGCAGATCGTGTGACTTACAATCGTAAGGACGGCAAATTTTCTGCGCACGGCAATGTGGAAATGACAGAGCCTGATGGCAATCTCATTCTTGCAGACAATCTGACTTTGAGTGATGATTTCTCGGAGGGCTTCGTCAATGCTTTGCAAATTGACACTCCTCAGTTTACGCATTTCGTTGCCGAGAGCGCTGAGCGCTCTAATGACAACGTCACCACACTGAGGAATGGCACTTACTCTGTCTATAAGAAGGCTCCCAAGCCTCCGTTATGGCGGATCAAGTCAACAACAATCATTCACAATCAGCAAAAGCAGCGCATCTATTTTGAGGGTGCTTCTATTGAGCTGTTCGGGAACACGATTGCCAAAATCCCTTACTTCTCAATCGCAGATCCATCAGTCGGCCGTAAATCTGGCTTCCTACTTCCGCGCTTTGTTACCAAGAATCGCCTCGGTTTTGGTGCCGCGATTCCATATTATTGGTCCCTTTCGCCAACATACGATCTAACCGTGACACTCACGCCGCTCACGCAGCAGGGTGTATTGGGCCAGCTGGATTGGCGGCAACAGTTTGATACTGGTTCCTACAATGTTTCACTTGGCGGGATCTCTCAGGCAGACCCAAGTGCCTTTAATGGCTCCAGCGGCGATGTACGTGGTCGCTTTATTGTCAACACAGACGGAAGCTTTGATCTGAGTCAACGCTGGGAAGCCGGTTGGGACATTACTTATGCAACAGACCGGGCATTCCGCGAGGACTATGGGTTTGCACGATTTGGTAGCGCTCAGGAAGTTTCCAAGCTTTTCTTGAATGGTCAAACAAAGCGGAATCTCTTTGACGCAAATGCATATGCCTTCCAGATTTCGCAGGAAGACAACCCAAGCCCAACGCAGCCGATGAATCCGATTGGGCCATTCTCTCAGGTCAATGCAGACCTTCAAGAGAAGCAGCCTTTTGTTCATCCTGTCATAGACAATGCCATTTATTTTGAGAAGTCTGTCGTTGGTGGACAACTAAACTACGATGGCAACCTCACAAGTCTGACGCGCCAGACAACTGACGCCTTCTCTGTGAATGGCCAGAACCGCTTCCGTGGTGTTGAAGGTACGTTTAGTCGTCTAAGCGCAAATCTGACTTGGCAGCGCACACTTATCGATCCGATTGGTCAGGTGTTCACACCGTTTGCCTATGCAAAGACCAACCTGTATTTCCTCGCGAACGCAGATGATAATGTGACAGCTCTTTCAGATGAGTCCATTGTCTTCCGCGGAATGCCTGCGATTGGTTTGGAATACCGTTATCCGTTCCTTGCAACATTTAACGGTGGCAATCAGGTTATCGAACCGATCGCACAGATCATTGTTCGTCCAAACGAGGCGGAGATTGGGGAACTGCCAAACGAAGATGCGCAGTCCATCGTGTTTGATGCTTCCACGCTGTTTGAGTGGGATAAGTTCTCAGGCTTCGATCGTAACGAGGGTGGTACTCGTGCAAACTTAGGTTTGCAGTACAAGCTGCAGTTTGACAAAGGCTCGTTTATCAGCGGTTTGTTTGGTCGCTCCTTCCAACTTGCCGGCCAGAACTCCTATTCAGTTCCAGGCATTCTCGATTCAACAGGCGACTCCGGCTTGCAGACTGCAGGGTCTGATTATGTGACGAGCCTTTATTTCGATGCCAATACTGGCTTTCGTGTGGGTGGTAACGCACGCTTTAGCGAACATGACTTTGGTGTAGAACGTGCGGAAGTCAGCGCAAGTGGTCGTTATGGTCCAGCTTCGACAGTTCTGTCCTATGCCTATTTGGCGGAGCGTCCAGACGCTGGGATTGATGAACAGCGCTCTGAGCTTGTTGGTGCCTTGAATCTGAACTTGCAGGAAAACTGGCGTGTCTTCGGTTCACTGCGTTATGACATGATCAACGAAAACATTGTTCAGGACACTGTTGGTCTTGGTTATGACGACGAAGGCTTCTCCGCTTCACTCTCCTATGGTGAAGACAGAAGCCGGAACAATGGTGAGCCCGTAGAACGGATCTTCTTCTTCCGATTCGGCCTCAGAACTATTGGTGATACCAGCCTTTCGACCTCAACTTCTGACTCATCCCCAAATGATTGAGTAAGTAGATAAGCTTAAACCTCTGGCTGTGCACAGGAAATAGCCAGAGGCATGACAGAATGTCGCCTACATTTGTTATTATTAGTTTGAATAAATTTTTCCGGGCTGCACCCTTCTAATTTGAGTCAAGCTGTGCCAAATATGCACCAGTGCTATCTAGGGAGCGTCCATTGAGGGCAATCGCCTTTGGGACGGAGAGCTTAACAAAATGAAACTTACTCGCTTCTGTGCTTCGCTTGTTGTTGCTGCCAGCATGCTGGCGCCACTTGGTCCGATGCTTACTTCTGCCGAAGCCGCAAGTAAAATCGTTGCTGTCGTCAATGGCCGTCCGATTACCAGTTATGAACTGCAACAGCGGTCTAAGCTTATCACGCTCACCACACGGGCACCGTCCAGTGTTGCCAAAAGAAAAGCTAAGGATGAGCTGATTGATGAAGCGCTGAAGCTTGAAGAAGCAAAGCGGGTCGGAGTTTCAATCGCTGACAAGAAAGTCGATGATGCTTTTGCAACAATCGCGCAGCGCGTTAAACTCTCGCCTTCTCAATTCAAGCAAGCGCTTTCTCAAAGCGGCGTGAATCCGCGCACATTAAAAAATCGCCTACGCGCTGAAATTTCCTGGTCTGAAGTCGTCATGCAGCGATTTCGCGCGACCGTTCGGATTAATGAATCAGACGTGATTGCTGCTCTTCAGGGCAAAGAAAACAAAGATGACAATGGCGCAACCAGCGTTGAATACGATCTGCAACGCATCATTTTTGTCGTCCCGAAGAAGTCCAGCAAGTCCTTCAAAAACAAGCGCGTCACTGAAATGAAGAAGCTTCGAGCCCGCTTCACTTCGTGTGAAGAAGGAACGCGTATTGCATCAGGTTTGAATGAAGTCATCGTGCGTCCAATCGGCAAACGCCTTGAAACTGATCTGCCAGCAGCCTTCGTGCAAAAGCTGAATAAAATCTCTATTGGCCGTGTCACAGCGCCTACCCCTGTAGACTCCGGATTTGAGATGATTGCTCTTTGTGGTAAAGAGACAATCAACAGTGATGCGACTGCGCGAAGCACTATCGAGGGCGAGTTGCGGAATAAAAAAGGGCAACAGCTTTCTCGCCGTTACCTTCGTGACCTGCGCTCCAATGCTGTAATCGAGCAGCGCTGATCGCCTGATCAGCAGCGGGAGATGTTTTTTTATTATGCGCAGAGTGAAATTGGCGCTCGCCCTGACAATGGGCGAGCCTGCAGGTATTGGACCTGATATTACGCTTAAAACGTGGAAAGTTCGCTTTGAACAAGCTGTTCAGCCGTTCTACGTCCTATGTGATCCAGAGCTCCTCAAAGCTCGCGCAAAGCATCTCGGATTGAAAATTCCAATTAAAGTGGTGGAACCAGAAGCAGCCTGTGACTGCTTTGATGAAGCACTCCCTGTGGTTCCGCTTTCTGGTCCGGTGCAGGTTAGTCCTGGGGCCCCGTCTGGAACGAATGCTGCCCTTGTCATTGAATCCATCGAGACTGCGGTGCGGCATGTCAAGGATGACAGAGCTTCTGCCATCGTTACCAATCCAATCTCCAAGAAGATCCTTTATGATTCGGGTTTCCATCATCCTGGTCATACTGAGTTTCTTGGCGATTTGGCAAAGACCTACTGGGATAAAGAGGTAGACCCCATTATGTTGCTGGCAGGCCCAGAACTGATGGCCGTTCCGCTTACTGTCCACGTTCCATTTGTTGATGTGCCAAAGCTGGTGACAAAAGATCTCATCATTACCCGCTGCCGAGCGATCAACAAAGACATGATTGAGCGGTTTGGCATCTCCTCGCCGCGTATTGCTATTGCAGGTCTCAATCCTCATGCAGGTGAAGGTGGCTCTATGGGGACGGAAGAGATCGAAACGATTTCTCCAGCTATTGCCCAACTGCGCAGTGAGGGCATAGATGCACGCGGTCCATTGCCCGCCGACACCATGTTCCATAGTGAAGCTCTGGATACCTATGATGTAGCCGTGGCCATGTATCATGACCAAGCGCTTATACCAGTCAAAACTCTGGCCTTTGATGAAGCTGTGAATGTGACACTCGGCCTCCCCTATGTGCGCACATCACCTGATCACGGAACCGCATTTTCCATTGCGGGAACGAATAAGGCCTCTCCAAACAGCTTGATGGCTTCCCTGCGCCTTGCAGCAGCCCTCGCACAACCTGAGCTCGTTTAATGGCACAAATTGATGATCTGCCACCTCTGCGTGAGGTGATTGCAGAGCATGGGCTCGATGCCCGCAAATCCCTTGGTCAGAATTTTCTTCTGGACCTCAACCTTACCTCGCGCATTGCCCGCAGTGCTGGGGATCTGAGCAACTGCACCGTTGTTGAAGTTGGTCCAGGCCCCGGTGGTTTGACACGCGCCTTGCTTGCAGCTGGTGCCAATAAGGTAGTTGCGATTGAGAAAGACACGCGATGCCTGCCTGTTCTTTCGCAGATTTCAGAGCATTACAATGGCAAGCTGGAAGTGATTGAGGGTGATGCCCTCAAGTACAATCCTGCTGACCTTGCTGACGGCCCGATCAAGATTATCGCTAACCTGCCTTACAATGTGGGTACTCAACTGCTGCTTGGGTGGTTGACAACTGATGAGTGGCCTCCGTTTTGGGACTCTCTGACATTGATGTTCCAGAAAGAAGTCGGGCAGCGAATTGTTGCTGAAACAGGCAATAAAGCCTATGGGCGCCTTGGTGTTTTAGCAAACTGGCGGTGTCATACGGACATACTGTTTGACCTAAATCCAAAGGCCTTCACCCCGCCACCAAAGGTGACATCCGCTGTCGTGCAACTGCATCCACGCGAGAAGCCTCTTGAATGCCCACTGAAGGCACTGGAGCGCGTGACGGCTCATGCCTTTGGTCAACGTCGCAAGATGCTCAGAGCCAGCTTAAAAGGCCTTAAGCCTGACGCAGAATCTCGCATCGAAGCCGCAGGCCTGAAACCCACCGCGCGTGCAGAAGAAATTGATGTCACTGGCTTCATTGCCCTGGCACATGCTTTTGACAAGGACTAGAGCCAACGTGCTTAATTTCTAACATGACAAAGCCCTGAGACCTTGTCTGGTTTCAGGGCTTTTTTGTTAGGCCTGCAGCGATGGTTTATTCCACGCGCATGAAGGCGGTCATGCCGCTTTCCTGGTGTTCTATGATGTGGCAGTGCATGAGCCAGTCACCTTCGTAGTCCGGGCGCACGGCGACTTGTACGCGTTCGTCTGGCAGCACGAGCGCCGTGTCGGTCCACCATGGGGCGAGCTTGCGTTTGTTGCTCTTGAGGAGCTGGAAGGTCATGCCGTGGATATGGATCGGGTGCGTGTGCGGGGTTCGGTTGATGAACTCGAACACATAAGACTTGTCGCGCTTTAGAACTTGCACCGGATCTAATGGGCCTCGCTCTGCGCCTTGCCATGCCTCTTTATTGACGGCCCAGAATGAAAACCCCAGACTTCCGCAGATTGGATTGGCTGGTCGTTTTTCTGCTGTGGCTGAGAACTCCAGCGGGATGTACTCCGCATTTTTCAGATCAGGCTGCGGGATCGGATTGGCTGGCAACGGTTTGATCTCACGCAAGTCGCGATTCAAGGATTGCCCGATCGCTCTCAGTGACAGCACCGGCCATGGAGAGGACGAGGAGAAGTTGGTCAGCTCAATTTGCTCCCCTTCTCCATCTGGAATACGCATTGCGATGTCCGCACGCTGCCCTGGCCCCAATGCCAGCTTGTTGACTGCAAATGGTTCAACCGGATTGCCATCTATGGCGATGACCTTTGCATCCGTACCTTGCGGGAAGAATAGTTTGTAAATGCGAGTTACATCAGTAACGCACAGGCGCAGTCGGACAAGTGAGCCTGCTTTTACATCCATAACCGGCGCAGATTGCCAGTTGGACGTGCGGAGTGTGCCAAACGTCCCGGCCCGCGCGGATTTGCGTGGTTGGAACAATTTGACGAACTGACCATCACTGCCAAGGCGGAAGTCGCGCAGGTTCACCGGGATGTCATGATCGAACCCCGGATCTTCATCCTCTTCCACGATCATCAAACCAGTCATGCCATAAGACAACTGTTCCAGAGAGTTGCAGTGCGGGTGATACCAGAATGTACCTGCATCGTGTGGTGTGAAGCGATAATCGAATTGATCGTCGGTGTACACGTAGTGCTGGGTCAGGAATGCTACGCCGTCCATATCATTGGGCAGGCGCATGCCGTGCCAGTGGATGGTTGTCGGCTCTTCCAGCTTGTTAATGAGACGGCCATGGAACGGTTGCCCCTGCTTCACGCGCAGGGTTGGTGGCATTGCATCCCCAAAGGTGAACATGCGCTTTGTGGCAGGCGCATCCTTCATCAACTTGTAGTCAATGTTGCGGGCAATCATATCGTGGCGTTTTGGTACGGCCCAAAGGCTGGACGCACCAGCCAAACCACCGGCAACGGCAGCACCGCCAAACAAGGCGCCTTTCAGCGCCTGACGTCGTGTGATCATCGCTCTTTGTCCTCAAGTTCAGCCCGTCTCTGTACTTGGCTGGTCAATGGCTATTCACTCACGACGGCTGCTGTTTTGCAGGGCACCTGCTCTTGCAAATAACGCCCTGCTTGTATCTGGCTCATAATTTGATTCAAGTAGCTAATAGTTTGAATCACAAAACCACGTCAACATTCTGAATTTACAAGATTTTACATTGTTCTTGTCTGATTATTCAGCAATGGTGGACTTCAGGTCGGCAATCATACCTTCCATCTTCCCGGAGAGTTTTGGCAGGCGAACCCGTTTCAGACGTTCACTTGCGATGATTGACTGCACTGTTGCAACGGCTTTATCCAGATCATCATTTACAATGATATAGTCAAACTCCTGCCAACCGGAGACCTCGTCAATCGCGGTCTTCATGCGGCGTTTGATGGCTGCGTCATCGTCATCTCCACGGCCCGTCAGGCGGGCGTGCATTTCTGCGATTGATGGTGGCAAAACGAAGATGGCAACAACGTCTTCTCCGGCTTGTTCCTGCAGCTGGCGCACGCCTGCGATATCAATATCAAACAGGATGTCCTTACCTGCGTTCAGGCTGGCATCAACCGGCTCACGCGGGGTGCCGTAATAGTTGTCGTGGACTTTGGCCCATTCCAGCAGTTCGTTGGCTTTGATCTTGCGCTCGAACTCGTCAGTTTCCAGAAAGTAGTAATGAACGCCATGCTCTTCGGCTGCGCGACGTTGACGGGTCGTTGCTGACACAGAAAGTGCCAGTTTGTCGTCATCAGCCAGCAGTTTGTTTGCGATCGTTCCCTTCCCAGCTCCGGAGGGCGCAGCTAACACCAGCATGAAGCCGCGGCGCGCCTCTTCGATATCCTGAGCTGATACGGTTGTCCCATCTGATTTTTTAGAGGTCATATTGGTTCTGTCTTCTTTTGCTTATCTGCACTTCAAACTCTTGTCTTCATGTTCTGCTGCGAAAACCGATCCCTGACTTTCGCAGCACCGCTTCACTCGATGTTTTGAGTTTGTTCGCGAAGCTGGTCGATCACTGTTTTCAGTTCAAGCCCGATTGCTGTCAGCTCTACGCTGTTGGACTTAGAACAAAGTGTGTTTGCTTCGCGGTTAAATTCCTGTGCCAGGAAGTCGAGGCGACGTCCGATGGCCCCACCTTTGATAAGCAAGTCACCGACAGCTTCCACGTGCGCATAAAGGCGGTCCAGCTCTTCACGGATGTCTGCTTTGGTGGCAAGAACAGCTGCCTCCTGATGCAAGCGCTGAGGATCAAGCTGGCTGCTCGCCTGAAGCAGCTCGTTGACCTGAGCTTCAAGGCGGGCGCGAATGGCCTCTGGGCTGCGGGAGGGCAGTTCTTCAGCTTGCCGGGCCAAAGCCTCAATGGTGTCGACCTGGCCCTTCAGCAGAGTGGCAATGGCGTTGCCTTCACTTCTGCGCATTTCGACAAGTTCGTTTAGTGCTTCATCAAAGGATGACAGAAGAGCCGCAATCTGAGCGTTCTTTTCATCTTCGCTCTCTTCAGCCTCTTCAAACTCCAAAACGCCCTTATAGCCCAGAATACCGTCGAGTGTTGGCTCTGGTGCATCAGGAAGGCGGTCCCGCAGAATGGAGATGGCTTTGAGTACTTGCTCAAGAGCTTCTTCATTTACAACCAGCGCCGTGTCGGACTGTGAACGTTGCATCTGCAGGCCCACTGAGACATTGCCGCGTTTGAGTTTCGCAGCGAGGCGCTTACGCACTTCTGCTTCAACTCCGTCCAGTCCCTGAGGCAGTCGCAAGCGTGGATCCATGCCTTTGCCATTTACGGAACGGAGTTCCCATACCCAGCGCGTCTCTTCATAGCTGCTTTCCACGCGTGCAAAGCCGGTCATGCTAGCCAGTGCCATCCCTTGAAACTCCTCATCTGAACACCGTTTATTCGTTGGCGTTCTCATTCAATATTTGCTGGCCCTGAGCTTACCCGTGAAGTTGGTCCATGCCCATGAGGTATGTCGTTGCCCCGGCCATTGCGCCTAACCTAATCTGATAACCAGTATGCATCTTTCAGGCATGATACTTGCTTTCAGCAAAAAACCTGCCCGGTGTTTCAACTGGGCAGGCTTTCTCATTTTATCCTGCAAGGTTTGCAGATCAGTTCTTTTTCTTTTCCGCAGCTTGTTTGGTACGGATCTCTTTTTCAACCTTACGCCAGTTGGTTACATTGCGTTGATGCTGCTTATAGCTTTCAGCGAAAGCATGGCCGCCAGTTCCGTCAGCTACAAAGTAGAGATCCTTTGTGCGAGCAGGGTTTGCGACCGCTTCCAGAGCTGCAGCACTCGGGTTGCCGATTGGTCCCGGAGGCAGTGCTTTGATCTGGTATGTGTTGTAAGGGTTCTTTTCCTTGAGCATTGAGCGCGTGATCGCAGAGCGATCTTTTGTCCAGGCATCTCCACCGAACAAACCGTAAAGGATTGTTGGATCAGACTGCAACGGCATGCCCTTGCGCAGGCGATTGACGAAGACAGAGGCAACGCGCGGATGCTCATCCACCTTGGACGTTTCCTTCTCCACGATAGAGGCAAGGATCACAAGTTGTTCTGGCGTATCAATCGGCAAGCCCTGAGAGCGCTTTTCCCAGATGCGGGCGATGTGATCATTCATCGCCTTTTCCATCTGCTCGATAATGCGCGCCTTCGTGGTTCCACGGGTGAATGTATAGGTTTCTGGCAGCAGCGAGCCTTCTGCAGGGATTGCAGAGATTTCACCGGTCAGGATCTTGTTTGCATTCAGGCGGTTGATGATCTGAGCGCTGCTCCAGCCTTCCGGGAAGGTTACGGAGTGGTACACAGCACGGCCAACGACAAGATCTTCCATGACGGTCTTCATGGAGATGCCTAGTGGGAACTCGTACTCACCTGCTTTGATCTTGTTCTCATTTTTGAACAGGCGGGTGCCAGCTTCAAATACGAGTGAATTGGTAATGACGCCTTCGTCTTCCAGCTTCGCAGCAATCTGCGGCAGGCTCATGCCACTCGCGACAATGAAGATTTTCTCTTCTGTCAGCGGACCGGTGGCGTCAAACTCGCCCTTCCCCCAATAAAGCGCAGCGCCGGCAACGATAATGCCGAGTACAGCCATGGAAAGCAGAAAGTTGATGGTTATAACGACTGGATTGCGTGCATGGCGGGAACGCGGCGGAGGTGGTGGTGCAGCTTCTGGCTGAATAGCGCGGCTGGGACTCCGCGGTGCAGATTGCCCACCCGGCTGAATATGAAGATCGGACTGATCTTGAGGCCCATTTGAGTTGTCTTCAGGCGATTGAGCCATTGTAACCCTCTATACGGGAGCACTTACAGCACTCCATTACTAGCGTATCCTTAGCGAAAACCGATGCCCACTTTTCGCAGATACGCTTTAAATACTCATTACAGAGCCTAACCCATTCGGGAGCCGCAATATAAAAGGCCAGATTCCGCCATGCGGAGTCTGGCCCTTTTATTTCTTGATCAAGAAAGCGAGTTATGACTCGACTTTTTTGAGAACCAGAGACGCGTTTGTGCCGCCAAAGCCAAATGAGTTAGACAGAGCATAATTAATCTCCATCTTCTTGGCTTTATTAGGGACCAAGTCAATCTCAGTTTCAACTGATGGATTTTCAAGGTTGATCGTTGGTGGAGCAATCTGATCACGGATCGCC
This sequence comes from Pseudovibrio sp. Ad37, assembly GCF_001623075.1. Classification (GTDB taxonomy): domain Bacteria; phylum Pseudomonadota; class Alphaproteobacteria; order Rhizobiales; family Stappiaceae; genus Pseudovibrio. The sequence continues at coordinate 27,290 of NZ_LMCF01000079.1, read as the reverse complement.
AAAGCGGTGAAGATTGCCTCTACTGCACCAGCAGCACCCAACAGGTGGCCGGTTGCAGATTTGGTGGATGACATGGTCAAAGACCCGGCATCATCACCAGCCAAACGCTCAACTGCACCCAGCTCAATCTCGTCACCCAGAGGTGTTGAGGTGCCGTGTGCGTTGACGTAATCAACATCACCGAGAGAAATGCCAGCGCGTTTCAGCGCAGCTTTCATACAACGGTACCCACCGTCGCCATCGGATGCCGGTGCCGTGATGTGGTATGCATCACCGGACAGACCGTAACCAACAACTTCAGCGTAGATTTTCGCACCGCGCGCAACAGCGTGCTCGTATTCTTCGAGAACAACAACGCCAGAACCGTCGCCCATGACAAAGCCATCGCGGTCTTTATCGTAGGGACGAGAACCTTTTTCAGGCTCATCGTTGTAGCCAGTAGACAGTGCTTTACAGGCGTTGAACCCGGCAATGCCCAAACGGCAGATTGTGCTCTCGGTGCCGCCAGCAACCATCACGTCTGCATCATCCAATGCGATCAGACGGGCAGCATCGCCAATAGCGTGCGCACCAGTGGAACAAGCTGTAACCACTGAGTGGTTCGGGCCTTTGAGTTTGTGCTTGATGGACACATAACCGCTTGCAAGGTTGATCAAGCGGCCAGGAATAAAGAACGGGCTAACACGACGCGGGCCCTTCTCTTCCATCATAATAGCTGTTTCAGCGATACCCTGAAGACCGCCAATTCCAGACCCAATCAGGGTACCGGAACGGTTCTGCTCTTCTTCGGTTTCTGGATTCCATCCCGAATCTGCAATTGCCTGGTCGGCAGCTGCGACAGCATAAATGATGAAGTCATCTACTTTACGCTGTTCTTTTGGGAGCATGAAATCGTCTGGATTGAAGGTTCCATCGGTTCCATCGCCAAGTGGTACCTGACAGGCGATTTTGGTTTGAAGGTCTTCAATTTCGAAGCCCTCGATGCGCCGTGCACCGCTCTTACCTTCAAGAATTCGCTGCCAAGAGATTTCTGCACTGCTGCCCAGTGGGCTAACCATGCCAATGCCTGTGATAACGACTCGACGCATATTTCCTGCACTTTAATTAGATTGGCGCTGCCAGCCCTTTTTGTCGTACCGGAAGACATAAGTGTCATTCTCTGCGACAGGCATGCAGCTGAAAAGGAAACAGGCGCGGCGAGCGCAAATGACCCACCGCGTGCCTAGCTTTTTGAAACAGGATTAGCCCTGTTTGGATTCGATGAACTTTACAGCATCGCCAACGGACTGAATGGTTTCAGCAGCATCGTCCGGGATTTCAACGCCAAATGCTTCTTCGAAAGCCATAACCAGTTCAACGGTGTCCAGGCTGTCTGCACCAAGATCGTCGATGAAGCTTGCAGATTCAACGACCTTGTCAGCCTCTACGCCGAGGTGTTCGACAACGATCTTCTTTACCTGCTCTGCAACATTGCTCATTTTAAGTCCTCAATTGGTTTTCAAGGTAGTGTTTCGGTCCGCTTCGCGGGGCCTTGTTTCACTCGGCTCCCGTGTTGCATACTCTGGTTCTTTTGAAAAGACGCAACGGCCCATATGTTAAGCCGCTTCCAAAGAAAACCGCAGCTTTTCCGTTCCTCTTTCCAAGAGGTCACTTCTAATCGGCGGGTTCCTAGCACAATTAGCACTGGTTTACCAGCCGCCAGTAGTGATTGCCCCATTTGTAAGAGGATCGGACCGGCTGCGTATTTCTTCGTTAAATCATCGCCATACCGCCATTCACGTGCAGTGTCTGACCGGTAACGTACGCTGCTTCATCACTTGCGAGATAAACAGCTGCACCTGCGATTTCTTCAGCAGTGCCCAAACGACCAGCTGGAACGTTGCCCAGGATCGATTCGCGCTGCTTTTCGTTCAGCTCGTCGGTCATCGCGGTTGAGATGAAACCTGGAGCAATTGTGTTTACGGTGATCTTGCGAGACGCCACTTCCTGCGCCAAAGACTTGGACATGCCGATCATGCCAGCTTTTGCAGCAGAGTAGTTCACCTGACCTGCGTTGCCGGTAACACCAACAACAGAGGTAATTCCAATAATGCGGCCCTGACGGCGCTTCATCATGCCTTTGATTGCAGCACGACAGATGCGGAATGTTGCGGACAGGTTCACTTCAAGAACCTGATCCCATTCTTCGTCCTTCATGCGCATGAAGATGTTGTCACGGGTGATACCAGCGTTGTTCACGAGGATATCGAGAGTGCCCATCATTTCTTCAGCAGCTGGTACAAGCGCATCAACACTGTCACGATCAGACAGGTTTGCTGCTTTAATGTGAACGCGGTCACCCAGATCAGATGCCAGCGCTTCCAGCTTCGCTTCGCGGGTGCCGGACAGAGTTACAGTTGCGCCTTGCGCATGAAGAGCGCGTGCAATCGCTTCACCGATACCACCGGTCGCGCCGGTTACGAGTGCGCTTTTACCTTCTAAATTGAACATGCCGTTGGTCTCCTCGGCTTAAAATCCGTTTGAAGAAAGCTCATAGGGAGGAACCATAGGTTCCGTCTATACGCAGTGCAAAATGCGGTGCCTATAAGCCTTCAAAATCTGTGTATTAGCTTTCGACGCCTTCAAGGCGTGCAACAAGTGCATCAATATCTTCTGCTGTGTTGATCGCAACACCTTCCAGAGACTTGACGATACGGCGCACCATGCCACTGAGAACCTTGCCGGTGCCGATCTCAACGAGCGTGGTCACTCCGTTGTCAGCCATCCAGGTTACAGATTCGCGCCAGCGTACAGTTCCAGTCACCTGCTCTACGAGACGGGTGCGGATTTCTTCCGGATCAGTGATTGGTGCAGCAAGAACGTTTGCAACAAGTGGAACAACTGGTGCTTTAATCTCAACTTCAGCCAGTGCCTTTGCCATTGCGTCTGCAGCAGGCTGCATCAAAGAGCAATGGAACGGTGCGGATACCGGAAGCAGAACAGCACGGCGAGCACCTTTGCCTTTTGCGATTTCACAGGCGCGCTCAACAGCTGCTTTATGACCAGACACAACAACCTGCCCGGTTGCGTTGTCATTGGCTGCCTGACAAACTTCACCCTGAGCGGCTTCCTGTGCAACTTCCATCGCCTGATCGAAGTCCAGCCCCAGGAGAGCAGCCATTGCGCCCTCACCCACTGGCACTGCTTTTTGCATTGCGTCACCGCGAATGCGCAGCAGACGTGCTGCATCGGCAATGCTCAAAGAGCCTGCTGCAGCCAGTGCAGAGTATTCACCAAGAGAATGGCCAGCTACAAAACTTGCCGCTTTGGACAGGTCAACGCCTTTTGCCTCAAGCACACGCATGGTGGCGAGACTTACAGCCATCAGAGCTGGCTGAGTGTTTGCAGTGAGGGTCAGCTCGTCTGCCGGACCGTCCCACATGATCTTGGTCAGAGACTGACCGAGAGCTGCATCAACTTCCTCAAATACAGCGCGCGCTTCCGGGAACGTGTCGGCAAGTTCTTTACCCATTCCAACCGTCTGGCTGCCCTGTCCGGGAAATGTAAATGCAATAGTCATTTATAAATAGCTCCGTCGCACTCTATATTGCGTCAATGTGGGCCAATTGCCTCAAATGTGGGTGGTCCACTTTGTATTCCAAGATGGGGCGGCTATAAATTCACCAAATACGTGCAAATTATGACCGCCGCCAAAACTAGTAGCACTGCAGATGCCCTATTGGTCAGCTGCTTGCACCTTCAAGAAACCTAAGGAAAACCTTGGTTGCCTGCGTATTCATCGGGGCGACATGAGCCGCCTCGCAAGCGCAATGTCAAGACTGCATCTGGAAAAAAGGTCTTTTTCCCCGATAGTACTTGTCTTTTGTAGGGGATTGGCTATAAAGCGCATCTCGTTTCCGGTATTAGGCCGGAGGCTTAAAGGAAGGCAGCCCTTTGGGGTTGTAGGAGTTGAAAGATATCCGTCTTCCCGTGTCTCCGCTCTTGTGTAAACATCTTCTGGGCCTTTTTCTGAGGGCCGTTCGAAGGGGCTTTGCGCCAATACCGGAATTGTTTAACTCAGAAAGGCAATCCACATGGCGCTCTATGAGCACGTGTTCCTGGCTCGTCAGGACATTTCTACTCAGCAGGTTGAAGCCCTCGTTGAACAGTTCAAAACTGTTCTCGAAGAAAACGGCGGCAAAGTCGGCAAAATCGAAACTTGGGGTCTGCGTACCCTGACTTACCGTATCAACAAGAACCGTAAGGCTCACTACACTCTAATGAATGTAGATGCTCCACACTCGGCTGTTGCTGAAATGGAACGTCAGATGGGCCTGAGCGAAGACATCCTTCGTTTCATGACCATCCGTGTAGAAGAGCTGGACGAAGAACAGTCCGCTATGATGCAGAAGCGTGATCGCGACGACCGTCGTCGTGGTGACCGTAACGATCGTGGTCCACGTCCGGACCGTGGCGATCGCGGTGATCGTGGCCCACGCCCTGATCGTCGTCCTGAAGCACCTGCAGCGGAGTAATTGAAAATGGCTGAATCTTCTTCCGCAGGACGTCGTCCTTTCTTCCGTCGTCGTAAGACCTGCCCATTCTCTGGCGCAAACGCTCCAAAGATTGACTACAAGGACATCCGTCTTCTGCAGCGCTACATCTCTGAGCGCGGCAAGATCGTTCCTTCCCGTATTACCGCAGTATCTGCGAAGAAACAGCGTGAGCTGGCTCGTGCCATCAAGCGCGCTCGTTTCCTCGGCCTGCTGCCTTTCGTAATCAAGTAAGTCTTGATTATTGGGTCAGGGTGTTTTGCACCCTGGCCTTTTTCATGATCCTGACATGTCGGGATCACGGTTGAGAGATTGATCGCGTCAGCGAGAAACTCTCTCTAACTGCGGATCACACTTTCCGCAGGACAGCAAAGGAGATATTCCATGAAAGTTATCCTTCTTGAGCGTGTGGCTAAACTTGGCCAGATGGGCGAAACCGTAGCTGTTAAAGACGGTTACGCACGTAACTTCCTGCTGCCTCAGGGCAAAGCACTTCGTGCAAACAAAGCTAACCTTGAGCGCTTTGAAGGCGAGCGTGTGCAGCTTGAAGCTCGTAACCTTGAGCGTAAGACTGAAGCTGAAGCAGTTGGCACAAAGCTGGCTGGCGCAAGCATCGTTGTTATCCGCGCAGCTGGCGAAACTGGTCAGCTCTACGGTTCTGTTGCTACCCGCGATATCGCCGGTGAACTGGCCGAAGCAGGCTTCAGCGTTGTTCGCTCCCAGGTTTCCCTGCGCGCGCCAATCAAGACCATCGGTCTGCACGACGTATCCATCGTTCTTCACCCTGAAGTTGAAGTTGAAATCTCTGTTAACGTTGCTCGTTCTGAAGACGAAGCTAACCGTCAGGCAGCAGGCGAAGACCTCACAGGCCGTGAAGAAGACAGCTTTGAATTCGACGAAGATCTCGACGAAGACGAAGAGCTGGAAGACGGCGAAGAGCTGGAAGACGGCGAAGAAGCTTCTGACGAAGACGAAGCTGAAGGCGAAGAAAAAGAAACCGAAGAATAATTTTTCTTCACTTTTCGATGGAAAAGGCAGGGTCTACGACTCTGCCTTTTTTTATGCACTGATCTTGGCAGAATCGGCAAAGCCCCCGCTGATTCTATTCCTCAAAAAAGAGTTTGCTAATAATTGTAGTTAGGGCAAAAAACCCTGAATACGGCTGATTTTAAACAATTATTCTAAGCTTTTCTCGCGTCTAGAGAGTAGCGACTGTCAATTGGCAACCTGCAATTTTCCCCGCTGATTTAATTTTGTTAAAGAACTGGGCTTAAGGTGCGAAGCCCCCCTTTTCCTGCCCGCCTTAAAGCTGTAACCAAGTTGCCAAGCGGCACGAGGGGCGGAATGAAGGGCACAGTCCAAAAATTAGAGAAGGCTAGTGAGACCATGCGAGTGGTCCCGCATAATGCCGAGGCAGAGCGCCAGCTTCTTGGTGCCATTATGGTAAACAACGAGACCTATTATCGTGTCTCGGAGTTTTTAGAAGCGCGCCATTTTTTCTTAGCTCCCCACAAGGATATCTATGACAAATGCGGAGCGTTGATTAAGGCAGGCAAGATTGCCTCGCCCATTACGCTCAAAACGTTTTTTCCGGCAGATGAGAAGATTGCAGACTTGTCTGCAACTCAGTATCTGCTGCGTCTTGCAGGTGATGCAACTTCTGTGATCAACGCAGAAGATTACGGCAAGACCATTTACGATCTGGCGACTCGCCGTAACCTGATCACCATTGGCGAAGACATGGTGAACATTGCTTATGACGCGCCCATCGATATGCCACCGTCCTCTCAGATTGACGATGCTGAGCGTCGTTTGTTTGAACTGGCGGAGACTGGCCGGTCTGATGGTGGTTTTCAGGACTTTGGCAGTGCACTAACTGAAACCATTGAGATGGCTGCAGCAGCCTTTCAGCGTGAAGGCGCCCTTTCCGGTGTTTCAACAGGTTTGCGTGACCTGGACAAACTCATGGGTGGTTTGCAGTCTTCGGATTTGGTCGTTCTGGCTGGTCGTCCTGCGATGGGTAAAACCTCGCTGGTTACAAACATCGCTTATAACATTGCTGAAAATTATCAGACTGAAGAGATGCCGGATGGCACTGTTCGGACTGTAAATGGCGGCGTTGTTGGCTTCTTCTCTTTGGAAATGAGTGCCGAACAGCTGGCTACTCGTATTATTTCCGAACAGACAGAGATTTCTTCCTCCAAGATTCGCCGCGGCGACATCAACGAGATTGAATTTGAGAAGCTGGTTGCGGCAACACAGCATATGCAACACGTTCCACTTCATGTGGACCAAACAGGTGGTATTTCCATCGCGTCCCTCGTTTCCAAAGCCCGGCGGCTGAAGAGACAAAAGGGGCTGGATATGATCGTGGTCGACTATATTCAGCTGCTATCTGGTTCTTCCAAGAATCAGGGCAACCGTGTTCAGGAAATTACTGAGATCACCACCAACCTTAAAGCTCTGGCGAAGGAACTTAATGTTCCGATCATCGCGCTGTCCCAGCTCTCTCGTCAGGTTGAAAACCGTGACGACAAACGTCCACAAATGTCTGACCTTCGTGAATCTGGCTCGATCGAGCAGGATGCGGATGTGATCATGTTTGTGTATCGTGAAGAGTACTACATGGGCAAAAAAGAACCGCCTGAAGGCACTCCAGAATATGAAGAATGGAGTGGCAAGATGGAGCAGTTGCGCGGCAAGGCGGAAGTCATTATCGCCAAGCAGCGTCACGGTCCAACTGGCATTGTTGATCTGCAGTTCCAGGGCGAGTTCACTCGCTTCTCCGATCTGGCAGACGACGCCCATATTCCTGACAGAATTATGGAGTAGGGTTGGTTCATCTTACTGAATTAGCGATTGGCCTGGGGTAACGCACATCAGTTGTGCAATGCTCCGGGTCTTTCTTTTTAAATTCAGATATTTTTTGTAGGCTATTGCGCATTCAAAGAATCTGAGGGCAATCGCGTGACACATTCTGCCGCTCCTACATCTTCCCGCGCAGCTCATTCTGCTGGCGGTGCAGCAAAGCTAACCATCGACCTTACCGCTTTACGCTCGAACTGGTGTTATTTGAATGGCAAGGTGGGGGATAGCTGTACCTGCGCTGTGGTGCTTAAAGCCAATGGTTATGGGACTGGTGCTACAGAAGTTGGCAAAACACTTTATCACACCGGAGCCCGTGTCTTTTTTGTTGCGCTTCCTGAAGAAGGAATCGACCTGCGCAAAGAGCTGCCGCACGCAGAAATCTATGTGCTGAATGGCCTCTTCCGTGGCCGTGAGAAGTTCTATTACGATTTCAATCTCAAACCGGTCTTAAACAGTCTTGAGGAAGCGGCTGAATGGTCTGCTTTTGCGCAAGGTCTGGATGAAGAGCTGCCTGCGGCTTTGCATTTTGATACAGGCATGCATCGTTTGGGCATGTCCATTGGAGATGCGTTGAAAACTGGTGAGTCGCCTCATTTCCTTAAAGGAATCAAGATCGATCTGATCATGAGCCATCTTGCTTGCGCTGATACGCCTGACCACGAGCTCAATACGAAACAACTGGATCGTTTCCAGAGGGTTTGTGAATTGTTTCCGGGAGCCCGCAAATCCTTGAGCAACTCTGCCGGTATTTTCCTGGGAGCTGATTACCACTTCGACATGGTTCGCCCAGGCATTGCGCTTTATGGAGGAAACCCAGTTCCTGATGATAGCAATCCGATGCTTCCGGTTGCGCATGTTCTGGCAGAAATCATAAGTTTGCGTGAGGTTCCGCACGGCGATCCTGTGGGTTACGGGGCTTCCCGTGTAACACCGCGAAAAAGCCGGATTGCAACCATAAATGCAGGCTATGCGGATGGTCTACACCGACTGGTTGGCAGCTCCGACGACCAGCCTAATGGCGCAAGGGTTTATATCGGCGGGCACTTTGCGCCCATCTTTGGCCGTGTCTCCATGGATATGATTGCAGTCGATGTGACGGATATTCCCGAGGAACATCTGTCACGTGGTGCACCGGTTGAGATTATGGGCGCACATGTAAACGTGGATGAATTGGCAAACTTTGCTCAAACCATCCCATATGAATTGCTGTGTAGCCTTGGAGCACGCTATACACGCCACTATAAACGCTAGCGAGCTAAACACTGGCAGGAACCTGAATTCGATATGGCGAAACGCTCCCTTTCATTTGTCTGCCAGTCTTGTGGGGCAACCACACTCAAATGGGCAGGCCGCTGCGAGTCTTGCGGTGAATGGAACACAATTCAGGAAGAGCAAGAGGCCAGCGGCATCGGAGCCGGGCCCAAGACCGCTTCACGTTCCAAGGGACGTGTTGTTCCGCTGGTTGGACTTTCGGGAGAAACCAAAGACGCTCCAAGAATTATCACAGGTGTGGCCGAGCTGGACCGTGTGACTGGTGGCGGTTTTGTGAAAGGGTCTGCTCTTCTTGTAGGTGGCGATCCCGGCATCGGCAAGTCCACCCTGCTGACGCAAGCCAGCGCACATCTTGCCTATCAAGGACACAACATCGTTTATATCTCTGGCGAGGAAGCGGTGGATCAGGTGCGTTTGCGTGCAGAGCGTCTTGGTTTGCGCGATGCTCCGGTTCAATTGGCTGCCGAGACAAGCGTTGAAGACATTCTTGCAACTCTGGAAGCCAAGAAGGGCGATGAACGCGCTCATCTTGTGATCCTGGACAGTATCCAGACGCTGTGGACCGAGATGGCCGATTCCCCTCCAGGAACGGTGACCCAGGTCCGCGCCTCTGCGCAGGCTCTGGTCCGCTTTGCCAAGAAAACCGGAACAACGGTTGTTCTTGTTGGTCATGTGACGAAAGACGGCCAGATCGCTGGTCCACGCGTTGTAGAGCACATGGTTGACGCAGTGCTTTATTTTGAAGGTGACAACGCACATCAGTATCGCATTTTGCGTGCAGTAAAGAACCGCTTTGGCCCAACGGATGAAATTGGCGTCTTCGAGATGTCAGATATGGGGTTACGTGAAGTAAAGAATCCCAGTGCTATGTTCCTCAGTGAACGAAGCGCAACTGCTCCAGGTTCAGCCGTGTTTGCCGGGATAGAAGGTACACGACCTTTGCTGGTCGAAATGCAAGCACTTGTTGCACCCTCCCCCCTTGGCACACCACGCCGGGCGGTGATCGGGTGGGACAGCGCGCGCCTTTCTATGATTTTGGCCGTGCTTGAAGCACGCTGCGGTGTTAAGTTTGCGCAACATGACGTTTATCTGAATGTCGCTGGTGGACTGAGAATTAATGAGCCAGGAGCTGACCTCGCCGTTGCGGCAGCTTTAATCTCATCGCTTAGTGGGGTTGCTCTTCCCCTCGAATGCGTCTATTTCGGCGAAATCAGTCTGTCTGGTGCAGTTCGACCAGTTGCTCAGGCAGCTTCCCGATTAAAGGAAGCTCAGAAGCTTGGATTCGGTCAGGCGGTTATCGCCGACGGGAATATGAAAGAAGGCTCCAATGCTCTCGGTCATGTTAAAGGACTTGAGGAGCTGGGAGATCTGGTAGCAAATATTGTTGCCAGTGCACAGAAAATGGAAAACGCTTAAGGGTTTAACCTAGGCTGGTTTTAACCGGCAGGCATTTTTGTTGGTTTGCCTGCCAGTCAAACAAGGGACTTGTGTCGACAGATGCCGATCACACTCTTAGACGGAATTCTACTGGTTATCATGCTGATCTCTGGCGTTCTTGCTATGATTCGCGGGTTCGTGCGTGAGGTGCTTTCTATTGCATCATGGGTCGCAGCAGCAGTCGCCGCCTATCTTTTTTATGGCAGCCTGAAACCATTTGTGTTGCAGCACGTAACCAATGACACACTGGCAACTGCCATTGCTGCAGGTGCTGTCTTCCTCGTGACATTAATCGTGGTGAGCTACATCACCATGCGCATTTCTGACTTCGTGCTGGACAGCCGAATTGGCGCACTCGACAGAACCCTTGGTTTTGTCTTTGGCGCAGCCCGCGGCTTCCTGCTTGTTGTCGTTGCATTGCTGTTCTTTAACTGGTTTGTACCAGAGCCACGCCAACCAAACTGGATTATGGATGCCAAATCCAGACACCTGTTGGTGACCAGTGGTCAAAGTTTGGTTGCAGCACTGCCGGAAGATCCTGAACGCGCAATTATGGACCAGATTCGTAAGCAGGGCGGCACGACCGGCTCTGCAACAGGCGCATCCAGTGATGAAGAAGCCCGTTACTCCCCAAGTGAGCGGCGCGGACTGGACCAGCTGACGGCCTCCGGCGAAGGCCGGAACTAAGCTTAATTTTGATATTTGGCCCAAGTAAGAACCAAGGAGTGATGCCATGAGCAGTGGCGTATCAAACAATTCTGCCGCTTTGAAAGAGCTACAGGCAGATTTTGACGGCGATACCCTGCACGAGGAATGCGGTGTTTTTGGCATTCTTGGACATGATGATGCAGCAGCACTGACGGCTCTGGGGCTTCATGCGCTTCAGCATCGCGGACAGGAAGCTGCAGGCATTGTGACATTTGATGGCGATCAGTTCCGTTCAGAACGTCATATGGGTCTTGTGGGTGATCATTTCACTCAACAGGAAACCATCGACAACCTGAAGGGTCCGTACGCAATCGGCCATGTGCGCTACTCCACCACTGGTGAAGCTGCACTGCGCAATGTGCAGCCGCTGTTTGCTGAGCTTGATGGTGGCGGGATTGCAATTTGTCACAATGGTAATTTCACCAATGCGATGACCGTACGCCGTCAGTTGATCAAGGACGGCGCGATTTGCCAGTCTACATCTGACAGTGAAGTGGTTCTGCAGCTGGTTGCACGTTCCCGCGAGAAAAAGATCGTAGATCGTTTCATCGAGGCTATCAGCCAGATGGAAGGTGCTTACTCTCTTGTCGCGCTGACTCGCAAAAAACTGATTGGTGCGCGTGACCCTTATGGAATTCGCCCATTGGTTCTTGGCGATCTGAATGGTGCTCCGATTTTTGCGAGTGAAACTTGTGCACTGGACATCATCGGCGCGAAGTTCATTCGTGAAGTTGAGAACGGTGAAGTTGTTGTTTGCACACCAGGTGGTATCGAAAGCTACTTCCCATTCGGCAAGCGCCCTTCCCGTCCAGACATCTTTGAGTACATCTACTTCTCCCGCCCGGACAGTGTTTTGAACGGTCATTCCGTTTATGACGTTCGCAAGCGTTTTGGGCGTGTGCTGGCACAGGAGAGCGCGGTTGAAGCAGATGTAATTGTTCCGGTACCAGATTCTGGTGTTCCTGCGGCTCTTGGCTTTGCAGCCGAAAGCGGTGTGCCGTTTGAGCTTGGCATTATCCGTAACCACTATGTTGGCCGTACCTTTATTGAGCCAACACAGCAGATCCGTACGCTTGGTGTTAAGCTCAAACACTCTGCCAACAGAGCGCAGATTGAAGGCAAGCGTGTGGTGCTGGTGGATGACAGCCTTGTACGCGGCACCACCAGTGTGAAAATCGTTCAGATGATCAGAGATGCTGGCGCGAAAGAAGTTCACTTCCGTCTGGCTTCTCCGCCAATCAAGTTCTCCGATTACTATGGCATCGATACGCCGGTTCGCGAAAAGCTGCTGGCTGCCAAGTATGACCTTGAAGGCATGCGCAAATACATTGGCGCAGATACCCTTGCCTTCCTGAGCATTGACGGCGTCTACCGTGCTATGGGCCATGAAAATGGCCGTAACAACGAGAACCCGCAGTTCACTGATCACTGCTTTACCGGGGACTATCCGACCCCGCTTACAGATCTGTCTGACGATGTAGACACACGTCAGGCTCCCCGCCTTGTAGAAACTGGTTAAGTTCAATGAGTTCGAAAAGACTTGAAGGTCGTGTTGCTGTTGTCACGGGAGCCTCCCGTGGCATTGGTTATTTTGCTGCAAAAAAGCTTGCTGAAGAAGGTGCGCATATTGTTGCGATCGCACGGACTGTTGGCGGACTGGAAGAACTGGATGACGAGATCCAGAAGGCCGGTAGCTCAGCTACGCTTGTGCCAGTTGACCTGACTGATTTCGACGCGATTGACCGTTTGGGCGCTGCTATCTTTGAACGCTGGAAAAAGCTCGACATTCTTGTCGGTAACGCCGGTATTCTCGGCCCGACTTCTCCATTGGGTCATGTGGACCCGAAGAAGTTCGATGACGTGATGAAAATCAACGTGACTGCGAACTGGCGTCTTATTCGTTCGCTTGATCCACTGCTACGTCAGTCCGATGCGGGCCGTACGGTCTTCCTGACCTCAGGAGCGCCACATAAGTGCCGCGCCTATTGGGGACCATACTCCATGTCAAAAGCGGCTCTGGAGGCGCTTGTACGCACGTATGTGAACGAAACGCAGAAGACCAGCGTTCAATCCATGCTCATCAATCCAGGCCCGATGCGGACTGGCATGCGTGCAAAAGCAATGCCGGGCGAAGACCCAAAGACCCTGCCGCATCCTTCTGAGATCTCTGAGGACATCGTGCGCTTCTGTCTTCCAGAAAGCCAGGAGAATGGTCGCCTCTATGATTTCCCTAGCAAAGAACTACGGGACTTCGTGCAGCTGACCAGCTAAACGGCATAAGCCTACAAATACGAAAAAGCCCCGGTGATGAGCCGGGGCTTTTTTGTTGTGCAATCTGAGGTGCTTTAGATGAAGCACTTATCAGTTAGCGCTTTGGTTTGATCAAATACACCCGGGCAAGCAGCAACAACTTTACAGCCATTCATGACTGCGTTGGCGACGTCAATTTCCTGACACTTCCCGCCAGCTTCTTCCAAAAGGAGCAAACCTGCCATGCAGTCCCAGGAGTTCATGTGCTCTTCGATATAACCGATGAGACGGCCAGAAGCAGCATATGCCAGCATAAGACCACCGGACGCGTTGCGGAAAAAGATCCCGCCTTCATCCAGCAGCGCATCAACTGCGCTTTTGACAGCCTGATTGCGCCCACGCGCACTGAAGCCCAGACCGATTGACCCATTGGACAAGGAATCGCTCGTGGACACTTTCATTGGCGTACCGTTGAGTGTTGCCCCTTTGCCTTTTTCAGCTGCAAACAATTCGTCTGCACATGGATCATAAATGACGCCAATATATTTTTCACCATTTTTGACACAGGCAATGATCACGCACCACTGTGGAATGCCAGAGACGAAGTTCGCCGTACCGTCTATCGGGTCGATGATCCAGGTATACTCAGAAGTACCCTGTTTGGGATCATCCTCTTCTCCCACGATGCTGTCATCTGGAAATGCTTCGGCAATAGCTTTGCGAACAAGAATTTCAGTATCGCGATCGGCCTCGGAGACCATGTCCTGATGACCTTTACTCTCAATATTGAGGGTTTCCAAACGCGTAAAATATTCGTGCGCATAGGCACCAGCGCGCTTAACCAGAGCGTTGGCGAACGTAAAACGGTCTTGTGACATGATAATCCTATTAAATGTAGGGAATGCGGAAAGAGAGCGCGATTAAAAGCAGATTCAGGAAGAATTGCAACTTATTAGCGGCACAGACTGATACTTCTAGAGAAAAATTCAAGTACGCGACAGTGGTCAGAACCCTGACAGTTCCCGGTTCTCCGGGATTTAGCAAAATAAAAGGGCTGCTGACTGCTGCCCTTTTATAAAATTAAGTGAAAGCGAAATCACCTTCTCTTCTTGTGGTATGGATTGTCGCCCTTTCTATAGGACAGACGAATGGGCGTTCCTTTGATGTCAAAACGCTCGCGAATACCATTCACAAGATATCGGGTGTAGCTCTCTGGCAGATTGTCTGGCTTGGAGCAGAACACCACGAAATGCGGTGGGCGTGTCTTTGGCTGTGTCATGAAACGCAAGCGTACACGACGTCCAGACACTGCTGGCGGCGGATGGTGGATCAGAACACCTTCCAGCCAGCGGTTGAGGCCAGATGTACCAACGCGCTTGTTCCACATCTCGTAAGACCGGAAAACAGCCTGCATGAGCTTATCAAGGCCCTGCCCGTTGATGCCGGACATGGTGACAATCTCAACACCACGTAGCTGATTCAGATAGCGTGCTTGTGAATCCTTGATATGACCCCAAGCATCCTCACGATCCTCAATCAAGTCCCACTTATTGAGTGCAATAACGATTGCGCGGCCTTCACGGGCACACAGATCGATGATCTGCAAATCCTGCTTTTCGAAGGAAATGGTGGCATCGAGCGTTACAACAACAACTTCAGCAAACTTGATTGCGCGAAGGGCGTCCGCAACGGAGAGCTTTTCCAGCTTTTCCTGCACGCGTGCCTTTTTGCGGATACCTGCAGTATCGAACACCTTCACATGGTGATCCTGCCATTCCCACTCAACAGAGATACTGTCGCGTGTGATGCCAGCTTCAGGTCCGGTCAGAAGACGCTCTTCACCCAACATCTGGTTGATGAGAGTAGACTTGCCTGCGTTTGGACGGCCAACAATTGCCATGCGCAAAGGACGTTCGAGCGTGCCAACCGGCTCGTCGATCTCTTCGTCTTCTACATCAACATCTGTACGTGCTTCAGTAAATTCGGAAGAACCTCCCATCTCGTCTGCAGCATCTACAATCGGGCGCAGAAAATCATAAAGCTCGGACAGGCCTTCTCCGTGTTCCGCAGAAAGAGGAACAGGATCACCCAAACCAAGCGTGAACGCATCATAGAGACCGCCATCGCCTGCTTTGCCTTCCGCCTTGTTGGCGCAAAGAATTACAGGGGTGTCGGCTCGGCGAAGAAGGTTCGCAAAGTGCTCATCAAGCGGCATCAAGCCAGCGCGTGCATCAATAAGGAATAAGCATGCATCCGCATCCCGGATTGCTTCTTCTGTTTGAGCGCGCATACGCCCTTCGAGGCTTGCTGCCTCTGCTTCTTCCAGGCCGGCAGTATCAACGATCTTGAATCGCAGATCGCCCAAGCGTGCATCACCGGACCGACGGTCACGGGTCACACCTGGGGTATCATCAACAAGCGCTAAGCGCTTGCCTACAAGGCGATTGAAGAGCGTCGACTTGCCAACATTAGGTCTGCCAATAATGGCGACTGTCGCAGTCACGCGAATACTCCTCGTCTGGTATGCAGCATTTAGAGTAGTTCGCCTTATGCGCCCTACTCTAAGCTTTTATTTTTTAACGTATCCCAATTTCGAAAACCGGTATCCACTTTCCGTAGGACACGTTTAGTTCAGCGCTGCAACCGCTCCGTCACTGGTAAGGACGACCATGCGTCCACCAGCAACAATTGGTGATACAAATACGCCACTGGTCACTTTCCGCGATGCGGATGCCTGACCGGTTTTTGCATTCACAGATGCAAGATAACCGTTGCTGGACATGGCGATCAGCTGGCCGTTGGCCAGAATTGGACCTGCCCAGTTGACATTCTTGGCGTCACTTTCGCCAGTTGGCAACTTGGCACTCCAGATAAGGTTGCCGGTCTTACTTGAGATTGCATGCAATTTGTCATCCAAGCCGATCAAGAATACCGTACCGCCGGAAACAACCGGAGTATGTACGGCACCAAAATCAGCCTCCCACAAACGCTCGCCATCTTTCAGAGCAATGCCCAGTGTGCGTCCAGCAACGGAGGTTGCAATAACCTTGTTGCCTTCAATGACCGGGCTTGCAGAAACATCTGTCAGGCCAGAGAGCGCGCGTGTACGGAAGGACCGTGCAACGGTATCGATCCATTTAGGCTCACCGCTGTTAATGTCAAGTGCCATAACCTCGCCTGAGGAAAACGGCACAACAACAGTGTTGCCTGAAATTGCCGGATTTGCAGAGGAAAGCAGGCCTGCTTGCTCTGCGATGCCAGCGAATGACCATGCCTGTTCCCCATCTGACTGGTTGAGGCCGATCACTTCATTGTCTTGTGTTACAACGACAACTTTACCATTGGCCGCTGCTGGCGCACCGCGAACCGGTGTTTCCAGTTGCTTGGTCCAAAGGACGTTGCCACCTTTATCAAGTGCATAAACATTGCGGTATGCGGTTGCGACAAAGATCTTGCCGCCGTCAAGCACGACACCACCACCTGCGGCAACTTCATTCTCACCTTCCAGACCCAGGTTCTTTGTGAAGACCTTGGCGCCACCAGTTGTCAGAGCAACGAGGTTGCCATCCGACTTATAGACGTAGATGCGCTGGCCATCAGAAACCGGACGCGCAGCGGTGCGCGGGTTGCTGGAGCCGATACCAAAGAAGCCGGGAGAACGGACCTGACCGATGCTCGACGACCATGCAACACCACCGCTCACATTGATTGCGATGTTGCCCGGATCATTGCTCTTAGGACCAGCAGCTGTTGGCCAGGTTGACCCACCTGTCGCCGCACCGATCTTGGCATCTCCACCTGTTGCAGATGGCTTTAATGCGCCTTGATACAGTGGCTGACGGTCTCCTTCAAGAAACTCATCATCGCCGCCGAATGGATTTAGACTGGAAAGAGAAGAACAACCAGCCAGCGTCAGCGCAAGCGCGCCGGTTCCAATCAAAGCCTTCCAAGACTTTCTTTTGGTCTCGCTCACTTATTCAGTCCCCTTTTCGTCTTTGCCCAATGCAGAGGTAATTAGTTCAAGATAAATTTGTGCGCGTCCGGAAACATCTGACGGAGCGGCTGCATCATTCACAATTTCGCTGAAGCGCGTGCGAGCCGCATCCAGATTACCAGCCTTGTACTCAGCTACACCCAGAATTTCCAAAGCAGAAAAACGCCATGTGTTACCAGCAACCGCCAGCACTTCTGTGTGTTTTTTCACCGCGGCAAGGTCGCCGTTATCCAGCAGCAGATAAGCAGCGCGGATATTGGCGAGGCCCTTGTAAATGATTGGTGTCGCACTATCAGCCGCGACCGCTTCAAAAGCCTTGATGGCTTCGTCAGGTTTACCTTCCAGTGCCAATTCGGTTCCAATGCGCATCTTGGCCATCATAGGATAACCACCAATGCTGCCTTCCATGGAAACGAAAGCTGCCTGCGCTTCGGTGTAGTTGCCTGCGTCTGAAAGCTTGATAGCCTCCAGAAATTCAGTGCCTGCTGCCTGAGACTGTTTGTTCTGCCAGTACTCATAGCCGCGAAAACCTGCGGTGCCTACAACGATAAGACCTGCTGTCAGGTATACAACCGGAGCAAAGCGCTTCCAAAGCTTTGAAAACTGGTCGCTTCTTACTTCTTCATCGACTTCGCGAAAAATGTCGGACATAATTTCAAATGTTCCTGCAGCAACGATTCTTAGGTTCGTGGTATCCCAATGGGCGGCGTCACATTAAAACTAAGAGAGCCGCAGGCAAACCTCTTTCTCTACCTCTTTCAACCGATTAGTGGCTTTATTAGGGCAATGAAAGAGTTTTCCCTGCCAACATTTACAAGTGTAATTGCCGAGAGAGACCACTTTGATGTCTGTCTTGAAACCTTACCTCATGCAAAAGGTCAAGTTATGATCGGCACCCCAATCAAAATTGCATGTAATTTCCACACGAACAGGCCGTAGAAAATCAAACCAAGACCCACGGAAATCACATCGTTTCGCGTTGCGTTTGGATAGTCTCGGCTTGGCGGGTTGATACGCTCGCGGCGAGCAATCGTAATTCTTACAAGAATTGCCCAGATTAAAAACGAGCCGAACAGTATCACGGAGTAAGGCTCTCCGTTCGCAAACAGGTGAGCAACCGCCCAAAGCTTGGTTGCATTGATCAACGGGTGTTTGGTGACGCGTGTAATATTGCCTTTCAATTGAGAGGCAAAGAAGAGTGGGAAAACAGGCAGCATCAACAGCATGGTGACGTGGCGGCCCCAGCTTGGTGCGACATACCAAGGCGCATAATCACCATTCCAAGCGGCACCGAAGCCGTAGACGATTGCAACCAATCCACCCAATGAGATGAGTGTGTACAGCCCGCGATAGCCGTTAAACGAAAGACGTTGAACCAAACTCTCTCGAAGCCCTGAAAACGAAGGGATCAAATGCACCGCAAAAAATGCGGTGAGACCTGAAATCAATAATGTCATGAATTGCTCTCCCCCAAGATCAATTGAGGGCAAAGGTATTTCACAGAGTTCTTAATTGCAAAACAATCTTTGGGTCACGCAAAATACTCAGCTTAAAGCAAAACCGCGTGCGTGACTGATCAGTCACGCACGCGGTTTTGCTGAAATCTCCCGATTTGAGAGCTTGCCTAGGTCAGGATCGGCATACCGATCAGCAGTTCGTGTAGTTTCCAGACAAACAATCCGTAGAGGAGCATGCCCAACACAACGCTGATGATGTCATTGCGCAGAGCGTGTGGGAATTCTTCGACTGCAGTGTTTTTGCGATCAAACTTCTTCAGAGAGATCCGCGCCCAGATCGCCCAGACAAGAAAGCCACCGAACAAAGCAACAGAATATGGCTCACCATTGACCAGTAAATGGGAGATTGCCCAGATCTTTACCGCCAGAATAACGGGGTCTTTGGTCCACTTGGCGATATTACCGCGAATAAATTTCGCAAAAACCAGAATGAAGACTGGTAAGAGCAATGTCATAGCCAGATGACGTAGCCAGAATGGCGTTACGTACAGCGGAAACAGATCTTCCTCACGCGCCAGAACGAAGCCGTAGATCATGGAAAAAAGGCCTGTCAGCACGATCAGTGAGTAGATCGCCCGGTATGGATTCAGTCCAATGCGCTGAACGACTGTGTCACGAAACCCAGGAAAAGATGGGACGAAGTGAATTCCCAGAAAGATGAATAGCCCAACTAATAACAGCGTCATCGAGTGACCCTTTAGATTTGTATTTTACGTTAAAGCCCTTAGATAGGCTTGTGCACTGTGACCATACGCGGTGAAATATCAATAAGCCTGACCGTCGCTGCGTAAGGTGTTTTATACATTTACCCAATTCTTTTTCGCAGAACCCTTGAGATCATGCTGCTTTTCTCGCTAAATCAGGGTGAGTTGTTTATCTGCATATATCATAACTTGACTGTTTGACTCCTATATTTGCGCAAGATCTAAGGTTTCACAAACAGAAACAGTGCCTGGAAAGTTCTATGTCCGAAAGTGACAGTGCAACAGAAACTAGTGAACGTCGCCGCGTTCGCCGTCGGCGTACGCTTAAGGAAGGGCGCATTGTTTTCGCGAGCCAGTCGATGGTTTTCGACTGTGTTATTCGTGATTTGTCCGATTTCGGTGCCCGCTTGAAGATGGAAACAACGATCGATATTCCCGATGAGTTTACACTCTATCTGGTTCATCTGCGCCAGCGCGTGCAAACCGAAGTCCGCTGGAGGACAGCGGATACACTGGGTGTAGAGTTTGTGGGCGAAAAAGAAACCGTTTCCAGCCTGATGAAAATCTAGTCCACTCCCTTAAACGTCCACTATGTTGGGCGTTTTGTTTTGCTTGCACAGTTTCTCAATTCGCGCTCATACTAACTACCTGACGGTTTGGGCGGGAGATGATCTGATGACACTGGCTCTCAATGATGCAGAGACGTTACTTCTTGCACGAAAGGCGGAACTGACAGAGCTCACTGCTATCTCTGAGGGAGACCGTGCAACGGTTACGCTTGACCAACAGTCCGTTGGCCGCCTCTCCCGCATGGACGCTATGCAACGGCAAGCGATGGCTCAAGCCAACGACCGCCAACGCGCCAGAGAACTTCAGCGGATCGATAGCGCCCTGCAGCGGATCAAAGAGGAGGAGTACGGCTTCTGCCTTGAATGCGGAGACGACATTCCCGAAGCCCGACTGCGCGTAGACCCAGCCGCTCTTTATTGCATCAGCTGCGCGAAGTTGTTTGGGTAGCCTTGACGCTCAGACTACCTCTAACGCGCTCGCCAAATTGTACTGACACCCTTCTTATTTTCTCTTGCCCAGACAAGATCAAACTCTGAAGCCATCATTGAGAGGCCGTCTATCTTACGGCGTAGGTCGAGGTAGATGATGCTCTGTTTTCTGGTAACTTGCTTCAATGTTTCAAAATACGTTGAAATTGGAAAATGCCAACCATAAGCGAGAAAAGACACAACGACATCAAAAGTACCATCAGGAAACGCGTTATGATCCAAATTGATAAGACTGACGTTTTCAGGTGCAATCCCATTAAGCTGCAAATTCTCGGCTGTGCGCGTCAGGTCGTTGTATATTTCTGCATGAAGCTTAAAACCATATTTGATTTCTGTGTCTTTGCCATCTTTGTCTAAGCCGACGAAACAATGATCCGCCCCATAAAGCTCCTTTAAAACGAGCAGGCCAAATCCGAGGCCGCAGCCGATATCCAGGAATCGCCCTTTCGCAGCAAGATCCGGGACGTGATCCTTCAACATTCGAACAGCTTTGGCGATGTGTTTTCGGTATAGACGAAGGACTGCGTCTTCATCCTTGCCAATCAAATCGGTTCGCTGGCAAAGCAAGAGTTCTCTATGCTGTTCAGTTAGATATAACTCCGCATCAGGTAGATCCATTGACGACTGCCCCCAAATTCCAAAACATCAAACAGTATGAACGAACTTATAAAATTAGAAATCCATGCAAAATTAGAAGCCGCATTGGTCTCTTGACAAGAAAAAACCGGGAAAGTTGCCCTCCCCGGTTTCTGATGAGTTTATTCCCACTCAATGGTTCCCGGAGGCTTTGAGGTCACATCATAGACGACGCGGTTGATACCGCGGACTTCGTTGATGATGCGGGTTGCAGCCCGCCCAAGGAATTCCATGTCATAGTGATAGAAATCTGCTGTCATGCCATCAACCGAGGTCACTGCACGCAAGGCACAGACGAACTCGTAGGTGCGACCATCGCCCATAACGCCAACGGTTTGAACTGGCAGCAGAACAGCGAATGCCTGCCAGATGGCGTCGTAGAGACCAGCTTTGCGGATTTCATCCAGATAGATGGCATCTGCCTGACGCAGGATATCCAGTTTCTCACGGGTGATACCACCCGGACAGCGGATCGCAAGACCCGGACCAGGGAATGGATGGCGTCCAATGAAGCTGTCTGGCAAACCCAATTCGCGACCGAGATCACGAACTTCGTCTTTGAACAGTTCACGAAGTGGCTCAACCAGCTGCATGTTCATACGCTCTGGCAAGCCGCCCACGTTGTGGTGTGACTTGATGGTCACGGATGGACCGCCCGTGAAGGAAACACTCTCAATCACATCAGGATACAACGTGCCCTGTGCGAGGAAGTCCGCGCCGCCAAGCTTTTTCGCTTCTTCTTCGAACACTTCAATGAAGAGCCTGCCGATGGTTTTGCGTTTGACTTCCGGATCGCTCTCGCCTTCCAGCTGACCAATGAACAGATCAGCAGCATCCACGTGTACCAACGGGATGTTGTAATGATCACGGAACATGGACAGGACCTGCTCCGTTTCACCCATGCGCATCAAACCGTGATCAACATAGATACAAGTGAGCTGGTCGCCGATTGCTTCATGGATCAGCACTGCAGCAACAGAACTGTCAACACCACCGGACAGGCCGCAGATGACTTTTTTGTCGCCAACTTGCTGACGAATACTCTCTACCGCCTGCTGGCGGTATTCAGCCATTGTCCAGTCGCCTGAACAACCTGCAATCTTATGCGTAAAGTTCTCGATGAGCTTTGCACCATCGGGAGTGTGAACCACTTCTGGGTGGAACATAACACCATATTGCTTTTTGGCTTCATTTGCATAAGCTGCAAATGGTGCACCTTCAGAGGTTGCAATTGCCTCAAAACCCTCGGGCAGCTCGACAACACGGTCACCATGGCTCATCCAAACCTGATGTTTGGAGCCAATTTCGTCCCAAACCCCATCAAATAGTGGGCTTTTCCCTTTAATTTCAAGGAAGGCGCGGCCAAACTCGCGATGATCAGAGCCTTCCGCTTTGCCGCCATTCTGGACACAAAGGGTCATCTGACCATAACAGATTCCGAGAACAGGAATGCCTGCCTCGAATACGATCTGGGGTGCTCGTGGGCTCCCCATTTCAGTCGTGGATGCCGGACCACCTGACAGGATCACCGCCTTTGGATTCATCTCCTTAAAAGCAGCTTCTGCAGACTGGAACGGAACGATCTCGGAGTACACACCAGACTCGCGCACACGGCGCGCGATCAGCTGAGTGACCTGAGAACCAAAATCAATAATGAGGATGCGGTCTGTCATGCGCAGCTTCTACTCTGTGCGCATTGATTTGGAAAGGTCTTTTACGCGGAAAAATCGTGGTTCCGTTAAGGGCAGATGATGTTTTTCTGTGTGCTTTGTCCGAAGGTCCAGTCAGCTACAATATCGACTGCTCGTGTTCTTCGATACGGCTCATCATTTGCCCCAATCTGATGCGCTCCTGCACGTCTAACTGCGGCAGCAGATTCTTCTCCAGCTGTTCGAGTTGGGCCTCTAGAGCTCGCAAAACAACGCGTCCATCTTCTGCCAGGTTCAAACGGACAAGGCGACGGTCTCGAGGGTGCTCATGTTTTTTGATAAGATTTGCTTCTGACAGGCGCTTTACAGCACGCGATACAGCCACCGTATCCAATCCAATAACTGGCCCCAACTCCCGTACAGACACAGCACCCATCCGCTCCAGCGCACTCAGCACGAGCCACGAGGGAAGCGATAAACCATATTGCTTCTGTAAATGCTCGGAAAGCCGGCGCTCAATAAAGCGGCCAGTCGCGATGATGCGCAGAGGCAAATAGTTCAACAACTCGACGTTATGTTCGTCTTCAAACAAACTTGCCTGTGTCGTTATTTTCGCACGGTATTTCTCCGCCATAACCCTTTGCCCTGCGTCGGATGCTTTGCTTCATTCCATTGACCGATAAGAAAACGGAAAATGGTTAAGCTGTCTTGAATATTGGTGATTTTTCCCAGGCACTAGCCCCTGAATGTGGTTTTGATGCGTTCAATATCATCTATCCACGCCTTCCTTCAGGATCAACCCGTTCCACCTTTGACGCTGATTTGCCAACCGCTTAGGCTTCATCGTGCATAGATACGAATTTGATTCGCAGAATTGCCTGTCAGCAGATCCATCCGAATGGATCTACGGGCGGCACTGCCCAACGAGGGGGTCCGTAAAAGATGACAGAGACACTGCGCGGTACACCGGACACTAACGCCCGGCAAGAAAAAATCAATGCTGCACTTGATGCTATTGCCTACTTGGAACAGGACGAGCGCTTTGATGAAGTGATCCCAGTCTATCAGGATCTTGTTGGACGCTACCCTGATGACGTCGAGCTTCTTTTCAAGATGGCAACGATTATGTTGCGCAATGGAGATTTGAGGGAATCCGTCGCCCATTTGCGTAAAGTATTGTTCATGAAACCAGAACACTTGGCTGCACGCTCCAACATGGGTAATGCGCTGCTTTTGCTGGGATATCTGGAACAAGCTAAAGAAGCCTTTGATGCGGTGGTGGAAGCTGAGCCGGAGAACCGGAATGCGCTTTATGGGCTCGCAACCATTTTGATCAAGATGCATGGGCATGCAGAAGCTGAGCCTTATGCTCGACGCCTTGTGCAACTGATCCCGAACAGCGCACCTGCTCTTTCACTTCTTGGCGATGCTTTGAGTGCGGAAACTAAAGCAGAATCAGCGACCCTGAACTATCGGGCAGCACTCAGAGTTGACTCGCAATATGTTCCTGCTCTGGTTGGTCTCGCAAAGCTACTCATCATTCGCAAAAAGAGTGAGGAAGCACTGGCGCATTTGGACAAGGCCCATGATCTGCAGCCCCGCAATGTCGAAGTGCTTGTCGCAATGGGCCACGCTTACTTGCTGGAAGATAACACCTCCAGTGCTGTTGAGAGCTTTGAGTTGGCTCATGCGTGTGAGCCTGAGAACGCGGCTGCGCTCGTTCATCTGAGTATTGGCAAGCGCAAACTTGGTCTTGTTTATGCCGGTGTTTATCACGCAGCTGCCGCATGGCGGCTTGCACCAGGCAATAAGCAAGTCAGCAATGCACTTGGCGCAGCTCTTGCCGCAGCTGGTGCTACTGATGCCGCTCGCGATGTCTTGACCTCGTCATCCAGAAACAGTCAGTTTTTGGATGCGACTGAAGCTGCGATCAAAGAGGTCGAATATCTTGCTGAGCAAGGTTATGAGCGGCCCGTGCGCGAGGAGAAAGTTGCACCTGAGCCTTCGGAGCAAAACAAAAGCATAGAAGCCAGGGCTTTGGAAGAGGCTGGTGAAAGCGTATTTGAAGCACAAAGTGAAGAGGCCGCTTCTGAAGAGCTGGCGGAAGAAGTCATCGAGGGTAAATCTGAGACACCTGACGAGCTTGAAGAGAAAGCCTCCAGCTAATCACGTCGTTAATTTGCTGTTTCGAAGCATGTCGCATTTAATATGCGGCATGCTTTTTTATTATGCCAATTTGATGATATCAGATACGTTCCATCATCGCGATGAAGAAGCCATCAGTACCGGTATGATAAGGCGTCAGAGTGATCATACCGCCATCCTTAAACAGCGGACGACGGGATGCTACTGCACCGAAATGCTCTTCCCAAACCGGCGCCAGATCAACAAGCTTGAAGTCAGCATGTTTTTCTAGAAAAGCTTTGACTTGCAGCTGATTTTCCGCTGGCACCAAAGAGCAAGTTGCATAAATCAGCTTGCCACCTGAACGCACAAAGCGTGTCGCAGTTTCCAGAACCAGAGCTTGATCTTCAACACGTCCATTCAGAGCGTTTTCTGTTACACGCCACTTGGTATCTGGACGACGACGCCATACACCAGTGCCTGAACAAGGCGCATCCACGAACACGCGGTCCATCTTGCCTTCGCAGATATCAAGAGAACCAGTTTGTGGGTCAATCGTTTGGATATTTCGAACCCCTGCGCGGGCCATACGGTCATAAAGTGGCGCTAGACGCGTCTTGTGAGCATCGTAAGCGTAGATCTGTCCTTTGTTCTGCATCTGCGCAGCTAGAGCGAGGCTTTTACCGCCCCCGCCTGCACATAGATCCAGAACCTGCTCTCCCGGTTGAGCGCCTGACAGGATAGACGCGATCTGAGAGGCCTCATCCTGCAATTCAAACCAGCCTTTGCGAAAGCTTTCTTCAGCCTGAACGTGAGGTGATTTGCGTGGCCCAATTACAGGTTCAAGACGAACGCCGACGGGAGACAATCCACTTACTTCTGGATGAAGGTGAGACAAACGCTTGAGGACTTTTTCCTGCGAGCTTTTGACAGTGTTCACGCGCATATCAATCGGCGCACGTTCAGAAAGAGAACGCCCAACGGCCAGCGTCTCATCACCAAAGTTATCCTGAAAGTGCGGCCAGAGCCATTCTGGAACATTTGCTGAGATCTGGTCGTCATCGCCGACTTGCTTGTTTTCAATCAATGCGTCACGTTCAGCGTCGGAAAGCGGTTCTGGTGCGTGACGGTCTTCTTCCATCACCTGCTCCAGCTTTTCCACCTGATTGCCCCAGCCCCAGATGTAGGTTGCCAAAACAAGCGCGCGCGCACTGTCAGATCCCATCGCCTGAGCATGGGAGAGTTTGTGGCGCAGCGCATCAAAAACCAGATTGCCGATAGCAACCCGATCACCGGATCCTGCAAACCTATGCTTGTTGCCCCAGTCCTTCAGGGCTTCCTGCACAGGACGGCGGCGCTCATTAATCTCTGTCAGCACTTCAATTGCAGCCGCAATTCGTCCACCGTCGCGCATGAATGATCCTTAATTCCGTGAATTCTATTTTACGATTTATTTGTTTGGCTTTGCAGCGTGTATGCCAATACTCAAGGCTTTTCAATAGTGCATAGCATGTGTGAGGCAAACCTCACATCAACTCATTCAACAATTTCTTGGTTGTTGCATAACTCATATATGTTGAATTTAGCAGATAACAGTAAAAATACAGATATTTACGGCCTGCTTCCGCTACCTCATGACACATAGCGTATTTTAATAAAAACGTAGATCCTGCCTCGCAACTCATCAGATCACTGTAAACAATGCGTGTTGCGTTTCATGTTTTATCAGGTCTCTATCTTTCTGCTTGGCAATGCAATATGAAGTTGGGCAGATTTGGCTTTTGAATAACGAAGTGTTTGGGCCGTTTACGTGTTGATGTTAAGCGGCCTGTGCGTGGTAGCACAAGCGACGATTTTGAAGCGTTTGTCGTTTAATCAGGTGCCTTTTCTTCAAAATCTGCTTGGCACGACCAAAGTAAGCATCTGCCGGTTTGACGTTGCCGCGGCTTTCGTGGTAGCGTTGATTGTTATAGTAATAGACGAACAGACTGATCTGTAGTTCTAAATCCTCATACATGTAGTAGTTCTCCAGCAGAATGCGGTTCTTCATAGTCTGATGCCAACGCTCGATTTTGCCTTGCGTTTGCGGATGATAGGGAGCGCCTCTGACATGCTCCATGTCCTTTTCCTCCAGCCATTGTGCCAGATCCGATGAGACGTATGAGCTGCCGTTGTCAGACAGTAGGCGCGGACGATGCAGCACCTTTGGCTGCTCGCATCCGGAGGCATCCAGCGCCAGTTGGAGCGTATCAGTGACATCCTTTGCTTTCATGTTGGTACACAGCTTCCAGGCGATGATGTAGCGGGAATAGTCGTCCAGTACAGTCGATAGATAATACCAGCCCCAACCGATAATCCTGAAGTATGTGAAATCAGTCTGCCACTACTGGTTCGGCTTTGTTGTCTTATCCTTGAACTCGTCTGCGGCCTTGATGACGACATAAGCGGGACTGGTAATCAGGTCCTGCGCTTTCAGTAGCCGGTAGACAGAAGCCTCAGATACAAAATAGCCTTTTGTATCTGTAAAGCGTACCGCCAATT
>NZ_LMCF01000078.1 GCF_001623075.1 Pseudovibrio sp. Ad37 | reverse complement strand
GCCCCATCAGAACTTCAACCTGCCGTAACTTCACAACAATATCTTCAGGTTTGGGGCGCTTGATAGCCATCTATGGTCCTCCGGTTTCCTAACTATAGGCGTGGACCACTTCAAAGGGGGAGGCTCACACTGCGCGAAGCCCAAATAATCATCGAGAGATGGAGGAACCACTACAACACCAAACGACCCCACAGTGCTCTGGGCTACCGCCCACCTGCGACAGAGGCTATCGTACCGATAGACCAAAGGCCAGTGATGCACTAACTTTCAATCTGGACCACTCAAATGGGGCTGCTCAGGGGGAGGCTCAAAAGGCATTCATTTAGCAGAAATAGCCTCAGGTTTGGTATCGCCGAAAGGGGAAAAAGATAGGTGTAGTTTCAGCATAGGTAGCCCACACATCACCGTACTGTTTTTTTGCTCCGCTTTCATTCTTGGGAATTGCGTCAAATGCATACTGTAAGAGATTTATTGCGGGTGAGACTAACCCCCAAGGCGTCACAGAGATGGCAGCGAAAGAACAGTAGATCAAGAAGTCACCAAAGTAATTTGGATGCCGGGACATTCCCCAAAATCCCTTTTGCAGCAACTTGCCCTTATTTTCGGAATTTTGTCTATATCTCCATTTCTGGAGATCAGCTCCAAAATGGAACACCGTACCAACTGAATACGATAGGAGAGCGATTACATCAAAGCTGTCAAAAGTATCAGCTCTATCCATAGCCCAGAAAAACGGAAGAGGATAAACCCAAGAGAAAATCGGCACAAGAATAATTGGCAACCCAACAAGGGCGACCGTAGGTGTCTGATCTTTGAGCTTTGCTGCTCCTGTAGCTCCAAACCAAGCTAGTAATGTATATAGCATACGGGCGACATATATGAAGACGAGTACAGTAATCAAAATCCGCCGCCATTCAGCGCCCTCTCCATACCATGCAAGAATTATCGTTGCCGGTAGTATCGAGAAAAACCCATATATAAAAGGCCAACGTGTATCACCGGTGCGAAGTGCCGAAATGAATCCTAGTGATGTAAAAAGCGCGGTGTTTGCTATCAGTAGCCAAATCGTATGTGACATATGTCTAATCCTTGGTCTGTTTAATCAGCGCAGCTTCATTGCACGCGCGACAATTTCGCGTTGAATTTCTGAGCTGCCAGAGAAAATGCGGGAAGGCAGCGCATCGTTAATAAACCGATTTACGGGGTGACCTCTAATCATGGCTTCACCGCCAAAAATCTGCACAGCATCTTCCCCGATTTTCACGGCGGATTCCGATATCCAAATTTTGCTAAGCGCGGTGGTCTGTTCGCAAGGCTGCCC
The DNA here is from genome assembly GCF_001623075.1 of Pseudovibrio sp. Ad37. Taxonomy (GTDB): domain Bacteria; phylum Pseudomonadota; class Alphaproteobacteria; order Rhizobiales; family Stappiaceae; genus Pseudovibrio. The sequence continues at coordinate 21,551 of NZ_LMCF01000078.1, read as the reverse complement.
CTGATCATACTGCCAGGCAGACTTATAAAGTAACAGCCGGGCAGTCTCAATTCGAACACTCATATTGACAATTCGGTCCGAGATTGCCTGATTTTCCCCGATCTTACGACCAAATTGCATGCGTGTTCGGGCGTGTTCAAGGCAAAGCTGATAAATGCGTTCCATTGCGCCGATGTATATCGAAAATAGACAACATCTTTCCCAGATCATGCTTTTATGAAATAATGTTGCACCTGAACCTTCGGCTCCGACCCGAAGGCTCTGATCTACTCGGCAATCATCAAAATATACGCTTCCCCAAGGGCTTGACGTCAAGCCAGCTTTAGGCTGTTCAGGTGTTATGATTATACCCGGAGTGTCACTGGGAATAAGAAAACAGCTCAATCCAAAGAAGGATGAGCTCGAATCCGTTCGGGCATAGGTGATCAATACATCTGCTATCGGGGCATTAGTGATAAACCTCTTCGCACCATTCAGGACGTAATGATCTCCGCATGGTTTGGCGCTGGTGATCATACTAAAAACATCCGAACCTGCATTCTCTTCAGATACAGCATTTGCGGCAATAAGATCGCCCTGCGCCAAGAGGCCAAGCCATCGTTGTTTGATATCATCAGAGCCGCCATACCAAACTGGAATCACACAAGCAAACAGATGTGCGCTAAGAGAGAACAAGAGACCAAGATCACCGATGTGACGGGCAACGGTTTCAAAACTCTGGATCGTTTCAAGTGCGCTAAGTCCTGTGCCGCCATAGTCTTGTGGAATAGGCAACCCAGCTAGTCCGATCTCACAGAGTTGTCGCCACAATACGTGATCAAAATTGTCGCCGGCTGTTGTGGATCGTGCAATTTCCTGCGCGAAACGTTCGAGGTGGGCGTTACGTTCTTGCTGTTCGGGTTTTGGCGCGAAATCCATGTCTGTTCTCTGTTTAATTTATTGCTAAAAAGGATGTGCCTGTGTCGGCTTTGACAGCAAACTGCTTGTCGGAACGCGCGGTGTTGGTATGTCAGAATTTGGAGCGATACCTATCCGTGCAACAAATACAGGTTTGGTGGACAATCCAAGGCTTTGCTTAAGTTGTTGTTTCGGTAAGTCGTGCTGTAATAAAACGCTTAATGGATGCAGCTGGATTTTGTTTTGTGTGGCAGTGATCCATAGTTCGGCTAGTCGATTGCCTGTTTCGACCAGATCCCAGCAGCTGGAGAATTCTGATGGTGTTTCCAAAACCAAAATCCCAGATGAATGGCGGGTCAAATCTGCTAGGCTCGTTGCCAATTTTCTGGGAAGACCAAAGAGGGTAAATATGCGCATGGAAAGCGGATGCAATATAAACTGGAGTAATTTACGTCTTTTCGACGACATGCGCCCCATCAGGGATTCAATGGAAAATCCACGCCCTCGTTGGAACATTTTTGCCGCTACAAAGTGAATATGGGCATAAGTTTCCGCCCATGCGCTGTGGTTGGCGAAATCCAAGGCAGCATGCTTTGCTACGAGATCTGCCGTTTGTTCGATTGATGCATCATCTAGAAACAGCATCACCGATGCATGCTTGCCTATCCTTAATGGAGCCCAACTTTGTTTACGAAGAGATGCTATCTGATCCGCGTCAAGCGCAACGCGAATGTATGGCGAGCGATTGGTGTGCCGTTGACAGACAATCGCTTCAAATTGGTCCAGTGCCTCAGGTCTCGCTTTACCGTGTTCACATACGTAAACTTCAACATCACTTTGCGACAGCCGCTTGCACGCGTAGCTGAGTCCAGCGACGTCGAGTGCACGGACGAATAATCCGATGAAAAGCCCCAGACTGATCATCATCTCATCCTCCAGGGTGACGAGCGCACGTAATCGTGTCGCATTGTCAATGCCAATACACAGTTTCGCAGGCACGGTGTGGTCTGGTGAAGTAAATTCCACACGCCATGGCTGCGAATTATGTGAGGATGGCGCCCAGCGCGCAATGTCTAGTGCGCGATATATGATATCGTGAACAGCGGTCACTCCACGCTCCTCCTCTCGCCATTACTCCCGGCAGTTGCGATGGCATATTTGCTCCAGTAGCCGAAATGTACATTCGGTATTCGCTCGCCACGCTCGTAAACACTAATCTCACGTGTCAGACTCCAGCCTCGACACTCTATTTCTCGCATCTCAGACAGGTTTGATGTTTGTCGGGCTTTGAGTACAGCTTCCTTGATGCTCCAGATTAAAGTCAGGTAATGGTCGCAATATCCGTAGGTCTCAATGCATGCGATTTCTTGCAGCGTTAGAAAATAGTTCAGACTGGGTAGCGAAAATGCGTGGAAACGCTCGATATCAAGCCCAACAGGCCTGTCTGCGTGCACTGCTGCAGCGAAAGCACCTGAATGTGAGAGGCTCAAATATCCGCCAATTGGTGATTTTACGGGTCCGCTACGTCCCTTTGCAGGCATGACGGAAATATCACGAAGTGACCAGTCTGTTTTACTCTGACCGACAAGGGTTTCCTGCACAGCAATTTTGGCAGCTAGTCGCCCCGCCATCCATTCCCGCCGCTTGCGCTTGTGTGGGAAGGAGGACCACAAGTATCTCTCAGCATCGCTTAGTACTTGATCCGACAGTTGCTGCAAACACGAAGAGAGGCAAGATGTGTTGAGCACAAAAATAGTTAGATCACCAAGAACCAATCTGCCGATTGCTGAGGATTTGTGCATGTCGGTCACTCCCTGCGATACCCGTCGCCTAATCGTGTGCCTGCTATCTCCTCAACAACCTCTGCCATTTCTGAGAACATCTCGACCAGAGCCATGAAACCTTTGGTGGCCATGTCCTTCTCAAATTCATTCTGGGATGTCACGGTAATCACTTCATAATAGTCGAAGTCCAATCCCGGGTCCGCCCTCTGCACGGAAAACCCGACCACACTCGGCAATTTCGGGCATGTCGGATAGTCGGTGTTGATAACCCAGTCTTCGAAACGCGTTGCAAGTGATTGGTCAAGCAAACGAATTTTGTGAACGATCAGTTTCATACGTTCTCCGTAAATTCGGTCGAAGGCTCAGGAGCAGCTTCGACGATCATGTGAAAGTTTGTTCCGCCTGTGCCCAATGAATTCACAGCAGCGCATCGCAATGTGCCGTTATTTACCCAGGGGAGGGGGATGTTACTAATTTGCCAAGATCCTTGCTGTTGATCTAAGCCATGCGACAAGGATCCCCGAAGGATAGTTGGTGGGTACTGTGCTGTGTTCACAGCACCCAGAGCACGGATCAAGCCGGCAAGACCAGCAGCGGCAAAACTGTGACCAACCAACGACTTGACGGATCCAAGGCCAATTTTCCTATGACCGCCATAAACTTCATTGAGCGCTTTGATTTCTATCGCGTCACCGCGCTGAGTCCCGGTTCCGTGTGTTTCGATATACCCAACGTGGTCTGGTTCCATTGCAGCATTTTGCAAAGCGCGTTTCATTGCTGCAATCTGCCCACGAGGGTCGGGCGCGGTAAAGGAAACCGCATCGGATGATCCGCCAATGCCACGAATTAAGCCGAGTATTGTCTGCTTTTCTGCCTGTGCATCTGGTAATCGACGCAACACAACAGCTCCCGCACCGTCGCCGGGAGAAAATCCATCTGCCTGATCGGTAAAGGGGGAAATCTTGTCAGCCGAAAGCATACGTTGGGCGGAGCAGAGCGTCAGGTCACGTGGGTTGTTGGGTAATTCGGACGCCACCACAAGCACGGCATCGCAAAGGTTCTGACGGAGTTGACGTACCGCTGTTTCCAGAGCAGCAAGTGACGAGGCACACGCGCTTTCAATAGCCATAGCTTTGGCATTTAGCTTATGGGCCTCTGACAAGCTGTGGGCGATGTTGCCGGGCAGCATTGCTTCCAGTGAAACAGAGTCTAACTGGTTGTCACGTTCGGCAAGGCTAAGCACCTTGCTCAGTTCTGGCCAATGCGTTTCGTTGGATACTGCTCGTTCCAAGGTACTGCAAAGTTGAGTAGCAACGATAATCGACCACCGAACCGAGTGGCACAGCTGCTCGGTGTCTTCGGATACCACCTGAGAAAGGGCTTCTGCCCCAACTTGCATCGCAAGGGCATGGACTTTGTCTGGAAAAGACGATGTGCGGGATGTTGCTTGCTGAACAATCGCAGATTGAGTTTCGCTCCCAAGCTCTGCATAGCTCGAAAGAGGGACTGTGCGATTAACATCAAATGTGGTTGTGCGAGGAAGAGCTGTTGCGCTAAGAGGGGCAATTCCATCACGGCCCACCTGAAAAGCCTCTGTAACTGTTTCCAGCCCATCAAATGGCCCGTAGCTCGCACCAAGACCGACAATTGCAATCAGATCACTCTGCTGTGCTTTGACCCGTGCAGGCACAGGCTCGTTGTTATAAGCACGTAGGCGCAAAGCCCAGACGTGCTCATAAAGACTTTGACCGAATATAGTCGTCGGGCTTTGGTGATGTATCGTCGAAAGGGCCGCATTAATGGCATCGGCACCGCTGTGAGCTAGCCCATAACTCTCGGGCTTCGCAAGGCCTATCGCCGCTGCGCTGTGATCACATACGGCAACTTGCCTTGGTGCACTCAGTCTCTCTGACAACTCCTGAAATGCCTGCGGGCTGTTGCTTCTGGAATGAGTGCAGGCCATTCCGTCGAGCACCGCAATTATTTCATCGCCGTCACGTTGAGCATCTTTCAGACGGCGCAGGCCATAAAGGCTTGCACCTTCATTAAACACTTTATCGCCGCCTAAGTGTGACGCGAGGGCCTGTGCCATATGCGCACCTTCTATGCGCTGTCCAACACCAACCCACGCCATGTCGGATGCGCCTTCAAGAAGGCCGAGAATGGCGGTTTCAAATGCGCAATAGGTGGTTGCCTCAGCGCTTTCCAATGCTAGAATACGGCCGTTTGTGCCAAGCTCAAGCCCCATACGTGCGGCTATGATACTGGCCATTTCGCCCACTTTGTCGTGGGTGGTTGAGCCAAAGTGGGCATGCAAAGCCCGCTTTCCAGCCAAAACTTGGCTTTCGTACTCGCCCGCAAGCTCAGTCACACCTGAGACTTTAAGTGCGTTACGGAGAGTTGAATCGAACCCTCCGCAAACACCGATAATGACGTCAGAACGTTTGGGATCGCAGTTGAATTTGCCTGCATTGAGATCCTGCTTCGACTGACGTACGAGCCAAAGCAGGTTAAGTGTTAATGCAGAAACCGCACGCTCATATATGGGTGGAATGCGAAACTCTGCAGGAGCACAGGGAGCAGGGGCGAGAAGTCTGACGTGAAGTGCAGACGCAGCGTCAGAGACACTTTGATTACAGCGGGCCAGTCGCTGAACCGGATACTTGGCGACTTGTTCAACCTCGCAATGTCGGGCCGCCACAATAGCGATGGGATCTTCTGGTGTAACAATCTGAAGACCTGTGGTGCAGGTCATAACGGTACACCCTCTCTTGGGCTCAAATCAGGATGTATCAGGCTGTCTTCCGCGATGCGTTTTAGATGAACGAAGTCTGTTTTTCCGTTTGAGGTTCGAGGAAGGGCAGGCATGATTTTCACATGTTTTGGCAGCATGTAGCGCGGCAAATACTCTCGAAGCTCGTTGAGCAAATCAAGGGCTCCCGGTTTGTTTTCGTCTGTATCGCAGGCGACAAATGCTACGAGTTCGGCCCCACGCGGGCTCTGTAGTGGAACAACGACCGATTGGCGCACTTGCTTATGGTGCAGAAGCGCAGCTTCAATTTCCCCCAGTTCCACTCGATTGCCCTGAATTTTAACAATCCTGTCAGTGCGACCATGGTACACTAAAACGTCATCTTCCCTTGAGACAACATCTCCTGTTGGATGGCGTCCTGAGGCATGTGCTTTGCGTATACGGTCATTGGGTGGATTCAAGTAACCGGGCGTTACAAGCGAGCCTTCAATCACAAGCTCTCCCTTGATGCCATTTGCAATAGGTTGGTCAGTTTTGGGGTCAATCACAAGAGCCGTTTGCCCGGGCAAAGGTTGACCAATGGGGACTGAGGTGTCCCGGTACACGTCTTCCTGACGCACCTTGTAATATGTGCAGACATTTGTCTCCGTCGGTCCATAAAAGTTATAAAGGTCGCATTTATCAGAGACTTGCGTGATCAATTTACGTAGGCTCTGGATCGGAAAGACCTCACCGGCAAACAGCACACGGCGCAAAGAGGGCAGCATTTCCGGACTAAGCTGACCCGCTCGTGTCAGCATCGTTAGGATCGAAGGAACTGCATAAATGGTTGTGACGGCATGTTTCTTGAGTCCGTCAGCAATTGCGATGATGTTTGATTGGTCTGGTGTCGGCACCAGCCACACAGAAGCACCAACATGCGCTGCCGCGAACAAATCAAATGTAGACAGATCGAAATGAAAGCTCGCATGATTGGCGAAGACGTCGTCCTGTCCAAGCCCCAGCTCCTCGATGGCCCAACCGATGAAGGTTGCAAGGTTGCGGCATGACATTTGTACACCCTTGGGCGTTCCTGTGGAACCAGAGGTGAACAATACTGCCGCAATTGCGTCCGGGGTGGCGTCAAACGGTAAATGCTTTGTGGGGGGAAGATCTGATATCCAATCGGCTGGGACTGGCAACTGAGGATTGTTATCACAAGTTCCGGCCCCGCTCAGCAAGACAAGCTTTACGCTATCAGGTAACGCCCCGGGTAAATGTGATAGTAGATCAGGCGTAATAACAAGGACTTCTGGCTGTGCTTCTTGAAGTATGCGCATAGCGCGCTCGCCGGGTTGTCCGGGGTCAAGCGGCACATAGGCCAGCCCAGCCTCAAGGGCTCCCCAAATGGCCGAAACAGCATGGTTTCCCTTTCGCAACCAGATGGCCAGACGTGCACCCGGCGCTATCCCCTCTGCCTGTACGCGCGCTGCAATGCAACAAGCAGATGCGTGCAGTTCTTTATAGGTCAAAGGTGCGTCGCCCAATATTGCGATCGCATCTGGCGTATGGCTGGCGCTCTCTCGCAACCCGTCAATGACGGGAAAAAAAGTTGGCTCATTCATCGGTTGTGACCCCGGTTTCGCGTGCGCTTTCGATCAGAATGTCAGCTGCCTGATCCAGATCCTCTACGGTGTGCTCTGATGTAACTGAGATACGCAAACGTGCATCACCAACAGCAACACCGGGAAAGACCACCGTTTGACAGAACATGCCCCGATGTCGCACGGCTTGACCAAACTTCAGTGTCAACTGGTCATCACCAATAACGATTGGGAGGATAGCGCTTTGGGTATCCCCAAGATTGAATCCTGCTCGAAGCAGCTTGCCTTTGAGATGATCAATGTTACGCCACAGCGTCTTAAGCCGCTCTGGCTCCTTTATCATCAAGTCGATTGACTGGATAAGTCCAGCTGCGACATGTGCGGGAATGGTTGCGGCAAAGACATAGGAGTTGGCGTAGAAGCGGAGGTATTCCACCACATCAGCACGCGCAGCCACAAAACCACCGACACCAGCCAGCGTTTTTGAAAAGGTACCCAGTTCCAGATCGATCTGGCCCTTGAGACCGAAGTGTTCTGAGGTTCCTGAGCCGGTTGCACCCAGAACCCCAGTGGAATGTGCGTCATCAATCAGAAGTTTTGCGTCATATTTCTTGGCGATGCTCAAGAGGCGCGGAAGGTCCACAATATCGCCATGCATCGAGAAAACGCCATCACTCACAATCAAGCGGCCACCATCGTGATCCGCACTGCGCTCCAGAGTGCGCTCAAGCGAACTGAGACTATGCTTATAGATGCGCCGCTGTGCCCCCGATAGCTTGCAGCCGTCCTGAATGCTCATGTGGTTTATTGCATCAGTGTAAACGATGTCTCGATTGGTCAGCAGTGCAGAGATCGTACCCAGATTGGCAGAGTAACCAGATGGAAAGACAATAGAATCTTCGGTGCCTTTCAACTGTGCCAGCTTGCGTTCAAGTTCCAGATGTAAAACATTCGAACCGCCAATCAGACGGCAACCAGTGTTGGTCGCCCCGTAACGTACAGCAGCATCGCGAATAGCTTCAAGTACGCGTGGATCATTGGCCAGCCCCAGATAATTGTTCGAGGCGAACATTAGAAATTTACGACTTTTTCCAGCGACCTCATCATAGATCATAGCACGGTTCTGGCAGGGGCTTTCCAGTGGCATGCCGTACCAGTAATGACCAGCATCGCGTTTTTGAGTATAGAACTCGTGAAAGGCTCCAACTTTGTGGAACAAATCACGGTTTGGCAGATCTGCAAAATCTCGCATTGTACGGGTATCGGTGAGCGGCGAAGGGTTCTCTTCCAACGTTGCACTTGCGGTGCTCTCGATCAGTTCCTGCAGTTGTTCGACTGGCTGGCTTTTGCTGTGCAACTCAGCTACCTGAGGCAGTGGTAATGGGCGACCTTCCAAGCGACTGAGGGCCTTCAACGTAAGGTCGCGGATTGATATGACACTAGCCAATTGCTCCCCGTTAACCGGCAGGCTACAGCGCTCCATCAGTTCCACGAAGATATCCATCTGGACTATGCTATCCACGCCGAGATCTGTCTCGAACTCCGCATCCGGTGTCAACAAATCTGGCTGGTATCCGGTGTGCTTTTGCACCACCTCAGTTGTCAGAGCAATCGCAGCATCGAAATTTTGCTTTTGCAGCGTCAAGTCAATATCTATCATCTCTTGGAACTCCGGATCGGGGGAAAGGTCAGGCCATAGTCGACGCTGTTAAATTGTTCATCATGTGGGCGATATCGCTGGCAGTAGCAAAGTTCTCGGGCTTGATTTCTTCAAGCGGAACTGTGACTGAGAATTCTGACTGCAGAATTTCGATGAGGTCGAAGAACGCACTGGAATCTATGATGTTAAGTTCCAGAAGCTGCGTATCCAGTGATAAAGGTTCGTCTAGTCCCAAACCGTAATTCTCAATAATGAGTGTCAGGATGCGTTGTCTCATGATGTAATTTCCAGATCTAAGGTTTTTCGCCGATCAAAAGGGTACGTGGCCCGTCCAAAGTGACTGCACGAACATTCGTAAAACCTGCCTCACACAATCGGTCGAGATATTGCGCAGTGGTACTTTCGATGCCACCATCGGATGAAATCAGCATGTTGATTGACAACAATGCAACAAATGTTGGGCCGGTCTCATCGTCGAGAAGCGGTGTTTCGCTTGCGATGAAAGTTGCTCCCGATGGAAGAGCCTTGAACACGTTGGCAAGGATGCACTTTTGCGTATTGATGCTATAGTCGTGTAACATCCAACCCATATGAACAAGGTCTTGGGTGATTTCTGGCAAGTCGCCGCTGATTACATCTCCGATATATACGTCGACCTGGTCCGAATGGCCTGAGGACATTAGTTCCTGGCGCATGTGGTCTACCGCTTCGGGTAGATCGCAGACAGCCACATTCAGGCGTGGATTGGCAGCAAGAATTGCACGCGGCAGTGCAGCACGGCCGGAGCCTAAATCAAGGAAGGCTTTGTACGGTGAGAAGTTGAAACCCTTGAGGAAACTCTCAACAAATGGGTCAGCAAGAACGCTAAGGAAGGCGTGAAAGTCAGCCACATCGTTAGGTTCACTATAGAGGATGTCGAACCATTTTCGCTCATCGCCAAAAGTTTCCTTTCGCTGGTTGCTGTTTGTGCGAATGGCTTGGGCGCTGTTTGCCCAAAGGGGGTAGAGAAATTTGCTCGCATGCCGAGCCAATGTTCCCATATATTGGGTACCATTCTTCAGAAGGCAGGGCGCCATATCGGGTTTTAGGGTATAGATATCCCCGCGATACTCCACAAATCCCATTGCAACCATCGCGATCAGAAGCTGGTGGCCAGTGCTTTCGGGTAGATTGCAGTGCTCGAACACCTCTTGGGAGGTGGCACCGTCACCAATAGCTTCAAAGATCTCAACATCATAAGCTGCTATCAGCGCCTGTGAATTGAAGAAGGACAGGAGCGTGGAGCTGACCGTGGATAGTGCATTGTCCAATGATATTTCCTCAGTCTAGAAAAGTTGACATATCGCGGCAGACATCCCTGAAGGCTGACACGAAACGGTTCGCCTGGTCCTGAGACAGGATCAAGGGGGGTTGCAGGCGAATAACGGTTGAGCTGTTGGCTGTTAGAAAGGTCAGGATGCCGTGATCCATCGCCAGTTTGGTAACGAAACGCATGCAGAACATCTCCGACAAAGTGCCTTCAAAACGGTTCATGGCGTCGAGCAGGTTCTTGCGAACTTGGTCTGGAAGGAACTTCCAGGTCATGTGCCAGTCTCCGGGTAGGCGAGTGGCAAATTCATGCGCTCCGGCCGATATTGCCTGACTGAAGTTGGCATCGAAGGATACAGCCAACATCATGCCTTTGCCGCGGATCTCTCCAATAAAATCGTACTGCTGGGAGATCGCATTAAGGTCAACGCGCAGTTTCTCGCCGACCTGATGTGCGTTGGCCATGACTGTTCCATCATCTAACGCATCCAGCGTTGCTAATGCGGCGGTCGAGGCTAAGTTACCGCCGCCGAAAGTAGAACTGTGAGCAAGGAAACGATCAGAGGTCCCATAAGCCCGATCCCAGATCTCGGTGCTTGCTAGTGTCGCGCCGATGGGCATAAGGCCGCCTGATAGCGATTTCGATAGGCACAGAATGTCTGCATCCACTCCTTCCCATTCGCTGGCGAGGAAGCGTCCTGTACGACCCATACCGGTTTGCACTTCGTCGAGGATCAGCATGACACCGTACCGGTTGCAAAGTTCACGTGCACCGCGCAAATAGCCCTCGGACGGTACGTGCACACCGCCTTCACCAAGGATAGGTTCTAGAACAAGGGCGGCGATGTCTCTCTGCTGCATGGCCGTTTCCATGGCGTCAAGATCATTAAAAGGTACGCACAAAGTGCCGGGGATGAGTGGAAGGAAATATCGTTTATGCTTGTCACGGCCAGTAACCGACAGTGCGCCCATCGTTTTGCCATGATAGCTGTTCTCAGCATGCAGAATCTTATGGTGGGGAGAGGCGGCGCGAGCGAGCTTGATGGCCGCTTCGACGGCCTCGGTGCCGGAGTTTGAGAAGAAAACCCGACGCATGCCGTTGCCAACACGCTCACACAGGCGTTCGGCCAGCAGTGATGTCTGCTGGGGCATCGAGATGTATTGCACGAAGTTTGGATTGTCGCCAACCAGAAAGTCCTGAACTGCCTTGACTACCTTGGGCGGATTATGCCCTAGGTTAAGGCAACCATATCCAGCAACAAAATCTAGGTAGTCACGACCCTCGCTGTCTGTCAGAACAACGCCACTGGCTTTAGTAAAGACCCGGTCGCAATGCAGTGTCTGCAGGAAATCTGCGAGGTAGGGATTGATGTGCTGTCGAAAACGCAACGCGGTGTCGTGGTGCACATTTGAGTATAACTTTGTGCCGTTTATCTTTGGTTCGCCCGGGCTCGGTGCTACAGAGGTGGTGTGATGATAGCGGCGAAAACTGGCAACTTTTGCCGGCTCTAACCGGCGACCGTAAGAGGAAATTGGATCAGGGAAAAATCCGTGCTTTGCGGCGATCTTGCCGATAGACAGGACCTTGTCAGTATCAAGGGTACGCCCGATCGAATAGGTTTCAGCACGCCCCTCTAAGGCCAGCACCATAGTTTCTGCCAGACAGGCATTAAGCTGCTGCTTGATCGCGATATTAAGAGATTCACCACCCATGCGCACATCGTCACTTGCTGTGACGCAGCCGCCGTCGATGACGATGATATCTTCACGCTGGAGAGCGGCGCTTTCGGCTACGTCCCTTGGTAATGCGACATCAATGACGATTGAGCCGGGCGACAACCGCTTAGGGTCAATGATCCCACCTGCCGAGGTTGCCGCAACCAAAAACCTGTTGTCTTTGTAAAAGTCCCCGATATCTCCACTAAGGCGTACCTGCTTGTGCCATTTTTCTGGAAGGTGTTCCAACAAGTCAGAGGGGTTTGCGCCGGGTCGGTGCACGAGGTCCAGTTCAAAGCCACTTTCAAGTAGCAGCCGTGTGATGACCAGGGCGATAGAGCCGGGATAGCCTGCGATGATTACCCGCTGATTTGCGGAAGGCAGTTGCATCCACTTCATGACCTGCCGCAAGGCCTTGTATCCAGCATAGGCGGTTAGTGAATTACCGCTGGTGACCGGAATTGAGCTGACATTTGCAACTTCAATACCTCGGTTGCCGACGATAGAGGTAAACCCCCCGAGCCCGACAATATCGGCAGCATCCGCAGCAAAATCATTTGCACCTTCAATAACCCGTTTCAGGCTAAGCCTCGGATTTTTCAGCATCTCCTTCGCGGTCAGTGGCAAATAGCATACCTGTCCGGATGCCTCGGCTCCAGTAGCGCTGACAATACGGTCGAAATTCATGAACGGGACGAGGTTCTGGTGTGACCAAAGCTCTTGAGAATAACCGGATTGATAATCCTGCGTGCTCCGCTGTACGAGGTCGAGCATCTTGACATATCGTTTCAGATTAACCGAGGTTGGATGAGCCACAAAACCAAACTGCATGTGCGTCACGTCCTTTCTTTGATGGTTTGCGATACCCGGCGAGCACCAAAGCGAGGCAATTGGTCTTGTTGCCATCCTCTGACATGGGCCAATGACATCCCGTCACCTTCGTTGTTGTGGGCGAGATTGACATGGAAGATATTGATCCGCCCGCGCATCTTCAGCGCTTTGCGTATCTCGGCCTTGTCAAATACGTTGATTGTGCGTTTGACCACCTCGTAACCGCACAAATTACCAGCGCTTTCCTCTGGGGACAGATTCAGAACGCGCATCTGCCGGGAGGTGCGATTAAACAAGATACGCTCCTGGTAGGAATTGATCGCCGACAAGCCGCTGTTACACAGTACAAAGGTTGTCACGCTTCGGTTACGTCGTGCGCCATTAGACAGAGCATTTTCCAACAAGCTAGGCAGGATATCTGGAACAAGAGCAAAAGCACCGTCCCCTATGAAGCTCAGCAGATCTGTAGGGCAGGTCTCGGCCAGTGCCAGCGTCGCCAGATGGGCATCGCCCATCAACGCCCGCCCATACCAACCAGAAAAGCCAGCTCGGGTCTTAGGCAGATTGCGAATGGCTGAAACACCGCAGCGCCCCACATCAAACAAGCTCGTAAAATCATAGCCTTCAGTTTCGATCATTTCGGTGAGGAGTTGCCCGAGAGCTCCGAAAAAGAAATTCGGTGTCATCGGCAGTGACGGGACACACCGGGACAAGTCTTCTTGTCCCTTCAATGCGGCGGTTAAGGTGTCTCGGCGGCGTGCAAGCAATTCCGGCTTCACATCCAGACGTTCTTCTAACTCTTTTAGTGCAGCATGGGGTTGCATCAGAACTGATATATCGGCAAAGGGTGCCACCAGTGCGTGCTCGCTCACCACCTGTGCGATGTGGAATTTCCTGTGCAACTTATTCTCGGTGAACGGCGTCACTACCTGGGATACCTTGTCCCCTAGAAAAATCAGAGTCTGTTCGGTTTTCGGTGCAATTTGTCCGTCCCGATGCAAAAAGCGGTACACAGCATCACTGAAGCCGTAGACACTTAATGTGCCCAGATGGTTGGGGCAGGGGCGCCCATTAAGATGAGTTGGGATTGCTCCGGGGTGTATGATGCTATCCACCAATGCAATCCCGGCTCGCTCAGCAATGGAGGCAAGAAGGCGAGCGCTTTCAGAGTGTAGTTGGCCAGGTTGAAGCAATAAGCGATCAGGCCCGTTGTTAATCAACTCCGCGAGGTGAAGAATCGTGTCATTGTTAACTGGCTCATTCCTGACAAGTGCCGGAGGGGGCAGGTTTTCAGGTGCTTCAACAACGTTCATCACTGATTGTGTGGCAAGTATGAACACCGGACCGCGATTGGCATCGTATAGTTGCATGGCCTGGTTCATACCGGCCTGCAGATTGGCAGGGTCGTCGATATAAACAAAAGGTACGCCGCGGGCGTGCAGTACATCCCGACTGTCGGATTCGGGGTTAATCGTGGATTGGAAGGCGTACCACAACGCGGGCTTTTGCTCAGCGCAGATAACAAAACCGCATGCGCGAGTTTCGCGCAGGTTAGCGAGCGTACCGCGAAACTCGTCAACCATCCCAGAGGTTATTATTGTCACCGAAGGCATTTCATAAAGCTGCCAATTGGCCATGGCTCCACAGGCCAGTGCATGCTCGCTGGGACCGCGTAGTACCGGAAAATTACGAATCTCGGATTGATCCTCGAAAGCAGATATCAGACTGGATACAAGTGAACCGGTGTAATACTGCAACACCCAACGACCTTCGGTTCGGCTGTCGAGAAACTTTGCCAGACAGCTAGCCATTGCGCTGGTGGGGCGGCCTTTGTCACCGCACTTGATATGCCGGTTAGCAAGGCTAAGTTGGTAGAAATCCATCCAAAGGGTTAGAAGTTGTGCACGTAACACATCGGAGTCCGATGGAAGCACGCAACGAATAAAATTCATTGGATGCACTTGGTAGGGATGCATCTCGGCTGATTGAAAAACTGCCGTAGAGGAGGGGGTCTCAAAAGCTGGAACCTGTGCACGGTGAAGAGCCCCGTAAAACTCCTGCAAATCCTGGTCGATCTCAGCAATGGATCGGCCAAAATGGTAGGGGTCGGAGTAGTCGATATAAGCCATGCCAGTGTGATGCACATTGCTGCCATCGCTGCGGGCCATGAGCTTAGTAAGCGCTCCGGAAAGGCTTTGTGATTGCACCACATGTAGCGAAATGCGATCACCCGATCCCGACAGAAAGCGTACAGCCCTATCCCTGGCTGCGCTGTAATGGGGTCCAGGCGCAGACGGAGTTAGAGCAAGAATGTCCCAATCGCTGTCAATTGTGATTGTCTCGAACAGGTCGTCGCGAAAGTCTAAGATCACAGATGCCCCGGCCCGAAAGAACTCCGAATTTCGCGTAATAACGATAATGTTGACGCTGACATCCATATCAAGCGCTTTCATTGATGCAGTTGCGATTTTTGTCTGCCTGAACTGCTACCGGTGCACTGATTGTGGTCTTGGGGTCGATACTGACTAATCCACCGTCGCCATCTATGGTGACGGTATCTCCAGTACGAATTTGTGCGGTGGCAATTCGGGTGTTAACCACCGCCGGAATGCCAAACTCTCGCGCGACAATAGAGCTGTGAGACAGAGCTGAGCCAATATCAGTCACTACACCCTGAGCAAGGGTGAAAAGCGGTGTCCAGGATGCATCGGTAAAGCGCGCGACAAGAATTTCATTCTTGCGGAAGCTAGCCGCCTGTTTTGGGAGGTCGGTGATGACACGCGCTGGCCCTACTACGATGCCTGGGCTAGCACCGAGGCCTTTCATCTGGCCATCTCCGGTCAGCTCTGGCGCTGCTGCACGCTTGGGTTCGTAACCTCCGATCAGGCTCATTGGTGGTTCTTCACTACGCAGGTTGATCAAGTTCTCGCGCTTATTGGCGAGGATCATGTCCTTGCTGAAGGCCTCTAGCTCAGTGATCTTACCGGCCATGTAGTCCCGGAAGAGATTGAAATCGATAAAGGGAAGGTCATTTAGGCTCACGACGTTTCGTGCGGCTAGTCGTGACATCATTTCGATGATGATCCGTCGATAGAACCACGATTCCGCGATGAAGGTAGGGCGCACACGTTCACGCAGATCTGCCATCTTGGTATAGCTCTTTATTATGAATTTCAGGCTGAACCCCTCCTTGCCTGAGAGGGATGCCAGCAACCGGTTGGTCTCATCTCCACGAAGGGCTTCACTAGCTTGCATTTTTTTCTCAAGCTCGACTTCGTTCGTCAGATAAAGCCGGATAACGTCGAAAATGTAACGTGGATCATCAGCCCAGCGAGGAATAGTCAATTCGAATTCCTGGCGACCGCGTGCACCGAATTCACGCAGGAATGCTGAAAATTCGCCGTCAAGGAAACCGGGGCCACTCGAAATGGCTCGGAGGGCGTTAATGATATCATTGGACGGTGTATCAATGATGAGACGCGCTAAATCTGCTTGCGCCCGCACTGTTTCAGTGAGATCAAGAATGGCACGT
Source organism: Pseudovibrio sp. Ad37 (assembly GCF_001623075.1). Classification (GTDB taxonomy): domain Bacteria; phylum Pseudomonadota; class Alphaproteobacteria; order Rhizobiales; family Stappiaceae; genus Pseudovibrio. Next base: position 5,488 of record NZ_LMCF01000078.1, on the reverse strand, counting down.
GTTACTTCAATTGTACGCAGGTTATTAAGTGACGCCTTGATACGGTTCTCCAGCCCGTTACCCTGATCTTTAAACAGTTCCTTACATTTTTCGGCAAGCGCGTCATAAAGCGCGAAGCTCTGTAAAAAGAAAGGCATGTAAGCGGCGCAGGACGTCAGAAAGTTTTCGTCGATGCGTGAGAGCTCAACGTTCAATTCCTCGCGCGACATGCTTGGCAAGTTGAGGCTTAACGCGTGGGCAGTGCGGTCACGACGCAAGGTTTCCATCTTCTTGGCTGTCTTCTCGGCAGTTGTCAGGTTGTAGAACTGCCGTGCAAGCCAGTATGTTGAGCTGAAGAAATAGCCCAGACCCTTGGTGGGCTCACCATAAGGATTCTTGTAGGTGTTAAGATCCACATCGCTGGTTGCATAGCGGGCGGTAAACTTCATAGCGTCACGAGTTGGAGGGCATTGCGTTAGCATATGCGCCGAGGACGATATGTTCAGATATACGTGACCGCGTACGTAACCCATGAAGGTGTTGGGCTTGAGCATCTTGTGCAGACCCATGGTCTTCACGGCAGGTCCATGGATGTTGTTTTGATAGAAACGACAGAAGGACAAGCCTAGCGGAGACATCAAACCGGTAACGATCTCACCGGTATCCATACGTGAGAACAGCGCATTGTCTTTGATTTGGATGTTTTCTTCGTCGATATCCGCATAGACCTTGTTAGCCGTGGAGCGATGTATCGCAGTGATCGGGCGTGCCTGTAGAATCCACATCTCGCCATCGTGCAGTGCCCATTCTATATCGAGTTCTTGCCCTTTATATGAAGCGCTCATCATGAGCTGATTCGCTGCTGCGACTAGTTTTGAAGTTTGCTCGGTCGTTAAGGTCTGAGCATCGACCTTTTCGGCAGGAGTTTCTACCAAGGCAATGCCACCGTCTGGCTGGCAGAAGGTCGACATGGTTTTAGAGCGCACTGATTTGGATTCTAACGTCAGATCTTCACGGCGGATCAGGAAACTATCCGTACTGACTTGACTGGACACAAGACCTTCCCCGACGCCCCAGGAAGCTTCGATCCGCATGCATTCTTCGGTTTCTCCCATCGGATCGATAGTAAAGAGCACGCCTGCGACTTCTGCCTGAACCATTGTCTGAATGACAACTGCAATAACGGGCTGTTCTTCTACTTCAGAGCGCTGTTCTGCATAACTGAGCACATGTTCATCGAACAGCGAGGCCCAACAGCGTTTGACTGCGGTAATCACCTCGTCAGCCCCACTGAGGTTGAGGAAGGTCTGAAACTGACCGGCAAATGAGCTTTTGTCTCCATCTTCAACCGTTGCTGAAGAGCGCACGGCTATCGAGACGTTGCCCAGCATGTTACAGGAATGGCGTAATTCCTGTTCCAGATCAGCTGGAAATTTTGCCTGCTTTATTGCTTCAGGTAACTCTGAGTGATCTAGCTGGTTTAGCTTATTGGTGTCGAGGAAATGTCGGAATGCCTCGGTTGTGATGCAAAAGGCTTCAGGAACGAGCATGCCTTCTGCGACCATGTGATTGAGTGAGTTGGCCTTACCGCCAAGAATATCGCGCCCACCCGGAGCCTGGCCGTCCAGTTTTACAATGAACATTTTAGTCCCCCAAGTTGGTCATTTTGTTACTTCGCAGCGTGGGATCGAGTTTTGATTGAGAATGTGTGCAATCTGATGTGCCGCGAACGCTCCGGATTCGACTGCGGACTCAAGGCAACCAACGCCAATGCTATCCTGATTGGCAAATGTTATGGCGCCGAAAGGAGCGCTGGCTGTCTCAAACACCCTCCGCGCTATCTGACCTGGGCGCGGCGAAACAAGACCTTTGGGCCAAACGTGCAAGGTAACATCTTCGAGAATGTCGGGGTTGGCGCCAATGGCTGCAAGGATCCTACGCACTTCAGTCTCCGCTTCGTTGCGTAGCACGCTTAGATTGACGGAAGTAATTTGGCCTTGACCTTTCCGAGCAGCAACTGGCTTGAGAATACTAAACCCGCCGATGCCCTGATTGTCTCCGAATGCCTCCCAAGTAGAATTGACGACACCACCAGCCTTGCAAAACCCTGCCTTTGCAGCGGCGTCAGGTGTGTCTCCGATAAAATAGGCACCGAAATACTTCGTCCAAACAGGATCACTTAGACGAGCGTTGGCGATGGCATAATCTGAGTATTCGATTTCACGGATTGCGGCCTTTTGTTCTTCAGGAAGCTCCGTGAACATGCCGAGCGCTGTGTGTTTGGGCGTTGCGACGACTACACCTTGGCATGATAGCGTTTCTTGCTGATCTGCGTGCGTAAATTCCACGCGATAAGCAGAGCCATCGTGATCAATGCGGTCAACCTTAGACTCGGTTTGTATATTTACGGCGGATTGAGTGCGCAAATGGTTGATCAAGGCTTCGGATACGGCACCATTCCCGCCCGACAGCGCCACAAGGTCGCCATACAAATATCCCACCAGAAAGTACAATCCGACATAGGCCGAGCAGTTGTCGAGCAGCAGGCCTTCCACTTCAAGCGTTGTGGTGAGGGCAAGACGTACAAGTTGGCCTAGCCGTCGCGGAGGCTGAAGGTCATTTGGTAGATGGTGCGTCATCTCAGGATCGAAAAAGAATTGCCGTATGGTCATCTGGTCCAAAGCCATCATTTCGTCACGGCTTATGCCGCATTCTGGAACCCAGGGAACCGACGGGAAACGGCCTTTTCCAGGGCTCAACCGATCCAGAAAAGTGTACAAGTCGGCAAAAATTGGTTCGCCAAGTTCCTTGCTTGCCGGGAGAAGGGGCCGGCCGGTCAGTCCGGCGACCAAGAGATTGCCAGTGAGACCCCAGACTTTTGGGTGAAGCAACCAACGAGGTTGCCGCAGATAAGAAACAATCACTTCGTGCAAATTGCGTAGTAGGGCGGAGGTGCGAAATAGGACCTGCATTGATGTGCTGGTTGAATGGTATTTACCACTGAGCTTAAAACGGGTTAGCAGGTCTTCGACGACCCCTCCTGGGGTCGGGAAGCGAAAACACGAACCGGCGGTGGGTTGGCGCATCCCTCCTGTTGTCGTCAGCCAAGCGTTTCCACCCGGCTCACTTGAGGCTTCGAGAATTTCGACTTTAAACCCTGCATCGTTCAGATGCATAGCAGCTGTTAGTCCGGCAAGGCCAGCACCCACAACAACAATGCGTTGGGCAGCATTCGACTGGTTGTGCGCAGGAGCATTCATTCCGAAACCACCTGTTCTTGCCGCGAGACCAAGGCTCGCCGCAAGACGAATGCAGCAGCTAGCATAAACGGAAGATCAATGACGAGGATTGATGGCTGAAAGCGAAACAACAAGACAATAAACATAGCTAACATGATCAATTGGCCTGTGGCGGCCAAAACTAACATACGCCTGGTTAGAAACGCCAGACCGGAAGCCACAAAAGCCACACCCACAAGTGCATTCACCGCCAAATACTGTGTTGCCAAAAATGTACTTAACGGGGCGAGTACAGTGCCGGAATTCGCCTGGGCCATTTGCTGAAGAGTCTGTCCAATATCTTCAATCTGAGGGAAAGCTTTGGCGATGCCGGCGGCGATGAAAAGCACCCCCGAAACAATGCGAGCATAATCCACCCAGTCTCTATTTGCGGAGAGTTGCATGTTCCTCATCCAATCAAATGTTGATTTAAATCACGAATGTTCGAATGTTGTTTGAGTGTTTTTCCGGATTTATTTTCGGAAAATTCGATTGAAATTAAGATGGCTATAAGTTTAATAGTTAATAATACTATGTGATTTCATGATAAATTAGCGCTATGTGTACTTAGTAGCTTGTAAGTTGAAAATATTTTGTTGTATGTCAGTGTTGGTATGTATAGTAATATTATTAATTACTTAGTATGGGCATTACCAATGCCGACGCCTGATGCTTTAGAGCTAATCAATCCATTCGAGAGCTCGTGTTACGAACCTTTTCCCCTCTGATTGGCACCATTCCCCATGCGCGACCGTAACTTGACCCGGTGCCCAGTCAATAACCTTGTCGCGTGCTGTGCGGATAAAACTTCGGTCGGTAAACGATAACCTCCATTCGCCGGGTGCATGCGGTGATTTTGCTGTAATCCCGTCTATATGGGCGAGCGGGCGTTGCCACCAACTCCAATGTTTTTGAAGAAAGTCCTCAGTAAATGATTCAATCAGATCCGCAAAGATGGCCGTACGGGAAGGTCGATGAAAGAACACAACTTCGTCCATCATAAATGAGCCCCGAAACCAGGCTTGGTCTATATCTGGCCCCCATTCCGATGGGGGAATGTCTTCCAATGCGGGACCAAATGCGAGATCTTTGCGTTTGTCGATTGTGCTCTTCGGCCCCCAAAGGATTGCATTAGGCCAAATTGCCTTCCAGTCCGCCAGAAACAAATGATGAATCTTATTTGGACTCACCAAGTGTGAAACTTGACCAAGTGCTTCAATTTCGGAACGAAGACTTACGGAAATTGTTATCGGTGACCACACCCAAAGGTGTCCGCCCTCCAGACGGGCAATAACCATACGCGTGGGGTAGGGAAAACTATAGAAATCAACATTTGGCCCATCAGCCATCCATATCTCATTCCCAATTGGAGTAAGTAGTTCCACTTTTAACGCCTTAAATTAACTGGGTATTTTTGATAAGTACGTATCATCGGTACATAATTATTTTTGATCTAGCAATATATTTTTTAACGATACATATTAACGATAATAAATAATCTTATTAATAAGAAATATTTTTTAAAATAAAGAATACTCTACTTCATCATTACGTATTGGTTGTTGAGTTGAGGTGTTAAAAATTCATATCTAACTTTGCGTTAAATTATAACTAAGCATAAATATGTAAAATTATAATTATGAAAATCTACGCGCGTTAAATAGATACTAATAACTCACATGGCTCATATTAGTATTTGCACCGTCTAAGTTAGGCATAAGTATTTTGAAATACTTATGCTATTTTGTAGCTATTCTTTAAGATATGTATGTTTTGACAAATTTTAAATTTCGATTTTAATATTAGAAGTGCCTAGTGACAGAGAGCGCTAAATCATGGGCAATTGAAGGGTAATTTACTTCAATCTTAATTCGAAGTGGCCATCAGGGCTGTTTTCCACAGGCTTAAGGGGAATTCCCTAAGGCGCTATTTGATCAGTGCGATTATTCATATTTATCTTCAACTCCAGTTGTTAATTTTGATCCGTTGATCCGTTGATCCGTTGATCCGTTGATCCGTTGATCCGTTGATCCGTTGATCCGCAGTGTTCTCATTGGTTTACACAGCTAAAAACGGACGGGCGCTGAGCAGCCCCATTTGAGTGGTCCAGATTGAAAGTTAGTGCATCACTGGCCTTTGGTCTATCGGTACGATAGCCTCTGTCGCAGGTAGGCGGTAGCCCAGAGCACTGTGGGGTCGTTTGGTGTTGTAGTGGTTCCTCCATCTCTCGA
>NZ_LMCF01000077.1 GCF_001623075.1 Pseudovibrio sp. Ad37 | reverse complement strand
GGCTGCGCTCATACCATGCTCCCCGCAAAGCTGCGCAACGGGAATACCGCTTTCTCCCTGCTTCAAAATTGCAATAACCTGCGCGTCGCTAAAACGAGATTTCTTCATAAATTCAGTCCTCAATATGAGGCAACACTATCTCTACTTTTAAACTCGATCAATTTCAGGGGGGATTACCGGGATTATCCGTTCGAAGTCAGTTTGCGATATAGTTTCTATGGCGTCCAATCGCTGTTTTCTTTTAACTTCTCATAAAGAGCGGATTGTTTTTGTTGGGCTTCAGACAATTCTTGTAGTGTGAGCTTCTTCAAGACCCTATCTCTAGCACGTGCCGCTAACTCAAACCCTCTCTTGTCAGCTACCATAGAATACCAGATATATGCTTGTGAATAGTTTCTATCTATACCTACACCTTTTTCGTAGCTGTCTCCGAGAGAAAATTGTGCTCTGGCATAACCTTGCTCAGAAGCAAGTTTGTACCATTTTACTGCTTCAGCATCATCTTGTGGTGCACCTATTCCTCGGGAGAGCATGACACCGAGATTATGTTGTGCCTTGGCAACGCCCTGCTCAGCGGCGAGCCTGATCAACTTCGCAGCCTCCACATAGTCTCTTGGTACGCCTTCTCCTTTGAGGTGCATATACCCGAGATAACTCTGAGCTGCGGCATGGTCCTGCTGAGCGGCGAGCCTGTACCACTTTACTGCCTCTGCATTATTCAGTTCTACGCCTTGGCCATTGTCGTACATGACGCCGAGATAGGTTTGAGCGGCAGCATGGCCCTGCTTGGCAGCGAGCCCGTACCATTTTACAGCCTCCGCATAATCCTTTGGTATGCCACCTCCATCACCGTACGCACGCCCAAGTTTATATTGAGCTTCAGCGTCGCCTTTTTCAGCGGCTCGAACTATAGATTGAAAGTATTCACCACTGAGCTTTTGTTTGACAATGACTTCATCTTGTTGGGCTTGCGCTAAATCTTTCCGGTTGAGCTTCCTTGCGGCCAGATCTCTCGCTTTTTCCGCCTTCACAAACCCATTTGCAGCTGCAATAGAATACCAGACATATGCTGGTATATAGCTTTGAGCGACGCCGTTGCCCTTCGCATACATACCACCGTAATTATATTGCGCCCTTGTATGGCCTTGTTCGGCGGCGGACTGATACCATTCGATCGCCTCTTCATAATTTTGAGCCACGCCTTGACCGCTTTTATAAAAGTCTCCGAGGCTATTTTGGGCTTGGGCAAGGCCTTGCTCAGCAGCCAGCTTGTACCATTTCGCTGCCGCCTCATAGCTTTGAGTGACGCCTTGGCCATTCTTATACAAATCTCCGAGATAATTTTGTGCTTGCCATTGCCCTTGCTCAGCGGCGAGTTTGTACCATTCAGCTGCCTTTGCATAACTCTGAGCGACCCCTTGGCCACTGGTGTAACTGACTCCGAGATTGTACTGTGCAAAGGCGTAGCCCTGCTCAGCGGCAAGTTTGTACCATTTTGCCGCTTCCGCATAATTGCGTGGTACACCTGCACCAATGACGTACATGAACCCGAGATTATATTGCGCAATGGGATCACCTTGCTCAACAGCCAGCTTGTACCATTTCAGAGCCTCAGCAAAATCCTGCTGTACGCCTTGCGCATTTTTGTGCATGTCTCCAAGATTATTTTGGGCTGTGACATGACCTTGCTCAGCGGCGACCTTAAACCACTTTAGAGCCTCCACATAACTCTGTGGTACGCCTTGCCCGGTGAAATACATAGCGCCAAGACTATTTTGCGCATCGGCATTGCCCAGTTTAGCGGCGAGCTTGTACCATTTTAGAGCCTCTACAAGATTTTGTGGTACGCCCACTCCGTTTTCATGGATGTACCCGAGATTATATTGCGCGTCGCTGTCATCTTGCTCAACTGCGGCTCTGAACCATTTCTCCGCCTCAGTGTAACTCTGTGCTACGTTGTCTCCTTCATCATAGGCGACCCCAAGTTTATACTGCGCTGCGGCATCACCTTTTTCTGCGCTTTGAGTAATAGATTGAAAGTCTTCACTATAAGCAGGAAAAATCTCCGAAAATGACGTGGCCATAACAAAGGCCCATAAGGTTATTTTGGTAAACAGCGATGACATGCTTTTCTTCTAAATCTAATATGGAATATACAGAACATTGATTAGTAGAGGTGGTTCCGTTTATTTGGACAGGTGAGCGTCTTTTATAAGTGGATCCGCTCCGATTACGCAGCAGCTTGAGTTATGTGCTGCGGGTGGGTGCAGTAAGCCTGATCCGGGGTATTCCAGTCAAGCGATGAATGTGGGCGCTTCTGGTTATAAAAGGTGA
>NZ_LMCF01000076.1 GCF_001623075.1 Pseudovibrio sp. Ad37 | reverse complement strand
GTTTAGGGACGTGTGCCAGCTGGTTTTGTGAGCGGCGATTCTGGATTGCAGATGCAAAAACGGCCCTCTTGAAGAAGGCCGTTCTGGAATGCTTGAGCTGTCGCCGCGACAATCAAAGGCAGCGGATGCTTGAGAAGAAATGAGAGATTTCTTCTGAAATTGCTTCGCTCTGCTGGCTGAGTTCTGTCGCAGCGGATGTTGCCGTGGCAACAGCACGTTTGGATTCGTCAGCAGTTGCAAGGATGTTGCTTAGCTCGCTTGTCACGCCCTTCGCATTTTGAGAGGCGGACTGAATGCTCGAAGAGATTTCGTTGGTTGCGATGGCCTGTTGATCCACTGCATCAGCAATTGCAGTTGCGGTTGAACTGACCTCCTCAATCTTTTGGGAGATAGCTGAAATCTCTTCCACACAGCGCTTGGTTTCACTCTGAATAGCACTGATTTTGGAGGCGATCTCGTCAGTTGCCTGACCTGTCTGGCTTGCGAGATCTTTCACTTCGCTTGCCACAACAGCAAAGC
>NZ_LMCF01000075.1 GCF_001623075.1 Pseudovibrio sp. Ad37 | reverse complement strand
ACGTTGAAGGAATGCCATCATGAAAGTCGTGGTAATTGGACAAAAGTGGCTTGGTGAACGGGCTCTGGAAATGGTCCTGAATAGCAGCCATGATGTTGTGAAAGTCATAGCGCCGGAAGGAGACAGGCTAAACACCAATGCAACGAGCAAAGGTCTGGCTGTGTCGATCCCACCTTCACATCGCGCACCTATAATCGCTTCAGATGTGCCGGACTGTGACGTGATTATCTGCGCTCATGCGCACGTTAAACTCGCTCCCAGTGCCCTCATGAAACCTCGTCATGGCGCTATCGGCTATCACCCATCTCTAATGCCTCTATATCGCGGCAAAAACGCAATTGTTGACGCCTTGAAAGAACACCAGAAAATCATTGGTGGAAGCGTCTATCTCTTGGATGATGGCTGGGACACAGGACCAGTCCTTTTGCAGGATTGGAGCTTCGTACAGGACGGAGACGACGCTGCTTCAATCTGGCGACGGGTGCTAGCTCCTATGGGATTGGAGCTGCTGGAACGAGCTGTATCTCATTTAGAAGCATTTGGACATTGGCCAGAGGCGCAGATGCAGAGAACTTAGCTCCCAAAAGGGTGTCTTAAACGATCACTAAACCGGGCGTTAGAAAGTCACGTTTTGTCGTCCTTCTAACGCTCATATTTTGTAGGGAAAGAAAAAAGGCCGCTGTGCACGTTATATCGCCCACCTATGCAAAATCTCACGCCGCGCCACA
>NZ_LMCF01000074.1 GCF_001623075.1 Pseudovibrio sp. Ad37 | reverse complement strand
GGAGTAAGGTCCTTGATGAAGAGGATGGGTATTGAGGCAATCCACCGACGACCCAATACGTCCAAACCGGCGCCAGAACATAAAATCTACCCGTATCTGCTGCGTGATGTGGAGGTTTTAAGACCCAGTCAGGTCTGGGCCATCGACATTTCCTACATTCCCATGGCAAAGGGCTTCACCTATCTGGTCGCTATCATTGACTGGTACTCGTGCAAAGTTCTGAGCTGGCGGTTATCAATCACCATGGAGGCTACCTTCTGCATCGAAGCTCTGGAAGATGCACTCGCTAAATACGGCAAGCCAGAGATTTTCAACTCTGATCAGGGCTCTCAATTCACCAGCATAGACTTCACCGATGTGCTCAAGCGTGAGAAGATCAAGATCTCCATGGATGGCAAGGGAGCATGGCGCGACAATGTTTTTATCGAACGGTTCTAGCGCACCATCAAGTATGAGGAAGTCTACCTCAAGGCCTACGCCAGTGTGCCAGAGGCCAGAAAATCCATTAAGCAGTACATCACCTTTTATAACCAGAAGCGCCCCCATAGTGCGCTGAACTTCCGCCCACCGGCTCCTGAAGTAATCATTCCAGTAGACCAAAGGCCAGTCATGCACTAACTTTCAAACCGGACCACTCAAGTGGGGCTGATCAACCTGATATAGGCGGACACACCGCGCACGATGAACAGGTCTGTCAAAGCGTCAATGACCTCGGTTGAGTTCAACTTTCGCTTCACCCGGATAGCCAAACATTCCCGGCTGTGCTCATCCAGAATGTT
>NZ_LMCF01000073.1 GCF_001623075.1 Pseudovibrio sp. Ad37 | reverse complement strand
TCTGGTTCGCGTGCACATCAAAGTCCTGAGCTAACTCACTCAAGGTTTTTTCTCCGCGAATAGCAGCAAGTGCCACTTTCGCTTTAAAAGCCGGGCTATGGTTCCGGCGAGGACGTCTGCTCATGATGGTCTCCTGTTCTTGGCATCATGCCAGTTTCAGGAGCTAAATCCACTTTCACAATCTGTCCAAATTTCCCGAGCCAGCTCTATTGCTCGGAACCGGGATCATGTGCACAGCTCCCGTAAGATCTGCGCCACCAGAGCAGAGTTGACTGGCCCGCTCAGATGAACGTAATGACCGCCCGCAAGCCGGATTTCACGACAAAGTGGATCCGCTTTGGCCGCAGCGGGCTCAGTATTCGCCATCACTGGCCGTGAAGCGCTCTCCTCGATGACACTGACAGAAACAAAACCTGTTTCAGTTGTGTGCGGTGAACTCCCTTCAAGAGTGGGATTGTAACGGGGATCTTTCAGCCAGTAATAAAGCCGCGCCTTCTTTAAACCGTGCTGCGAGGCAACCTGAGCAACAGGTATGCTGCCTTCCAATGCCTCCTGACAAACTGACCACAGGATAGATTAGCAAAAGCCTCACCATTAGGTCGCGCTTAGCTTGCAATTTATTCTATAAGCAATTGACTTAGAGCTTGTCGCGTTTAATCGGTCATGTATCCAGCTGTTTTGAAGAAGTTGTTGCACTCTTGCTTTGTGAAGAGGTCGCAGACTTGGCCTACGGCCTGCCACAGTGCTTGATAACTTCTTGCTGCG
>NZ_LMCF01000072.1 GCF_001623075.1 Pseudovibrio sp. Ad37 | reverse complement strand
TCCAGTTTCTGACGGCCTCGGCGATGAACTCGGGGCCATTGTCCGACCTGATATAGGCGGACACACCGCGCACGATGAACAGGTCTGTCAAAGCGTCAATGACCTCGGTTGAGTTCAACTTTCGCTTTACCCGGATAGCCAAACATTCCCGGCTGTGCTCATCCAGAATGTTGAGTGTTCTGAAGGCCCTGCCCTCGTCCGTTCGATGATGTACGAAGTCGTAGGACCAAACATGGTTGCGATATTCAGGACGTAGGCGGACACACGATCCATCATTGAGCCAGAGCCGCCGCTTTGAAAGCTTTGCAGTTGTGACGGCATTGGACTGATTGCCACCAAGCATTGACAACTGCTGTACTGGCATACCTTGTCGGTGCCGTTGAGCGGGTTGTAGTTGAAGTAATCGTTGGTGCATGCCACTGTTTGCTCACCACCACCGGATATTACGGTGTACATCCAACTGTTGCCACTGCCATATCGGATCCAGTGCATCTTGCCTGTGTCAGGGAGGTTGAACGTCGCACCTTCCTTTGCTACGTCAATATAACTACCCTCAGGTGCGACTTTCAGTAGGTTCGCTGTCGTATAGGCACACTTCTTGTTTTGACCATCCAATGGGTTACCCCAGAAGTTGTTGCAAGAAATTCTATCCAAACCCTGAGCGAGGATGTAGGTATAATTACCTCCCTTACCGTATCACATGGTGATAACGCCGTCGCTGTCGGGATAGCAGTGCTTGCCCCCATCGGCGCAGTTTACCCAACTTGTCTCTTCCGTTTGTGCCGCTTCCTGATTAGCGGTATCGGCTTGCGCAGGGACGTGACCAAGGCTTGGGCTACGAGCGCAGCCCTCGCTGCTCTCAAGTGGAACTGCGATAAAGAAATAGATTGATCTTAAAATGGTCACAACACAAATGGTTTTAGCACTATATTGCCACGAGCTATACGTGAGATAATCTAGGTTCTGTTGACAAAGTGTATTCCAAAATCATCTGCTTTATGATTCAAGACTGTCTTTTAGGAGGCAGTTTTGGCACGTGGCGATTTAACGGACAGCGAATGGGAATTGATCGAAGCTCTGCTTC
>NZ_LMCF01000071.1 GCF_001623075.1 Pseudovibrio sp. Ad37 | reverse complement strand
GCTTCCTTAGCATTCCATCCATGCCTTCCCTCGTTCATATGTTGGACTTAAAAGCGTATTGGGGAAGTCGCCGGTCGCAGTCTTTGCCCTTGCTTGCCGCAAGTCGCCATCAATGCTGTGCTCTGGCTACGTTCTCATCACAGCCCATACGGGAAGCCATACATTTACCCCCGGATGCAAATCAGCTCGCGCTACATGTGGAGCTATTCTTTGATGGTACGCCCCTTAATCCGCGTGGGTGTAGGTGACATTCCAACCCACAGATACGAGTGGACAGGTTCGTGTTCCTCAACTTTCCAATACTCAGCCTGGAGGACCATCTCGGCGTAACGGATTTCGCCTCAATCCCCTTTTCCCACGGGCTACGTCACCCTGTCAGCAACAACAGGTCACCGCCGTTTCGGCTCTTATCCCCCCGTAGCGGGAGACATGGCATGATCTCATTCTCCTTTCTAAAGTTGCATTCCAAACATATGCCTCCTCGGATAATCCGAGACGAGGCGCACCGTAGCTGATGTCAGCTCCCCACTTCTGATTGGG
>NZ_LMCF01000070.1 GCF_001623075.1 Pseudovibrio sp. Ad37 | reverse complement strand
CAACCCGTTCACGTAATTCTATCGGATATGGCTTGCCCATGTGCCCTCCAAAAACAAGGATGGCAACATTGAATCACAAAAAGTTAAAATGAGAAACCTGAATCAGATCTGGCGCAGCACGCTCTAGTGCTTCCAGTCGATCGCGTAAGGCTTGTTGCAGAGTGAACAAAGCATCGCGTTCCCGGCATTCCTGCATCCGCTCATTCAACACTAATTGCTGCATATAAGCCAGATTTTCCAAATCCGAGACGGCTATGATGACTTCGTCAATTTCGTTTTGAAGCGTGTTTGTGGCGCTACATGCGCATGCGGTGTCGTCCATTCTCAATCCCTCTGTCTTTAGGGTGTTGAAGGACCGCAACGGCAACGAGCTTGTGATGGCCCGCTGGCGAGCGGGAGATTCACAACCTGTAAGACAGACAGGCGAGTTTATTCCCCCCCGAAGGAGGTGTTGTATTCACCGCCCTCCCGCTCATAGCAAAGGGTTTGCGCGCTACCTATAAAGCAGGCACAAAAAATCCGCCAGTGACGGGAGCGGTAACCGCTGTCTTAGAGAGGTTGTGAAGCCTCGAAAAACAGGATGGCTGCAGATGCATGCGGTGTCAATGGGGAGTTGTTGCAGGTGGGGGAGAAGAGAATGGATCATCTGATGATTAATGTTCGCAGGAACACTCAATCGGGCAACTGAAAATGGGTATTTATATGATTATTGCAGCAACTTATAATTGTATGATATTTTGAAAAATAATTTAAAATAGGTGCACATGCTGGAAGCTAAAATTCGTTTCTTTGACGTTCATAAATGCGGCTTTTACAACCGTGATGGAAATTTAGTTTTCTGCAGTTTACCTGAGCTGCTGTCATCTTTGAAATTATGGGCCACTGATCGAAGAGTACTTAATCAAACAAGAACATTTGAGCCAGACGCAGCAAAAGATATTTTAAATACTTATTATTGCGACCTCAGCGATCCTGATCAGAATGAAGATCAAGTACTGACATTATGGAATGAAGTATCAAATGATGAAGGCAAAGTCTTAGGCATACAATCTGATCAACAGCCGGGTAATCTGGATGTAGAAGAAACAGGTTTTCGAGGAGAAAACATTATTCCTGGCTCTCCCAGTTATTACTGGTTCATTCCAAGGGAATCTGTACTGGCAACAGTTGTATTTTCACATTCTTCGCCCGAAAAACTAAGCATGGAACGGTATCTCAACGGGTTCTTGCGCAGCTTTTCTCAATATAAAATACTCTCTGAGCGACGAGAAATAATCGGGTATGGAAGAAACCAGCGACAGGAAAATGTTAAGCCTGAATTCCGAGCAACATTAAGTAAAAGCGACAGTGCTGCTGATGATCTTGTCCGTAACGTTAATCGCATAACCAGAATGGTCCGGCGCGAAAAATTTGATTTTCAAGTCCCAGATCAAAGAGAGGTGATGGAGAGGCTCTTTGATCGCATTGTTGGGCATGTGCCAGAACTAAATCAGCCCAGAACCATCACTCAAGATATCCAATATAGGCCGAGCCTCGAGGAGCTCCAAGAAATTATTAGAAACTTTGAAGTTTTTGATGAAAGAGGTGAGATCGGAGATCTAGGGTTTTGGATTTCCGAAAGCGGGTCTCAGCGCAAAGTGATGCTAAGTGGCATGTCGATCTCAAACTCCATTGATCTAGAATTACGACGAGATGGAACCAATATTCTTGCTGCAAGTGAGGTATGCCGGGCACTGTCAAGGCAGCGAAATCAGCTAATTCAACCAGTTATTGAGAACAGAAGACATGCTCGCGAGCAGGACGCGATAGGCAAAATCGTAGCATGAGGTCGCTTGTTATTACGGTTCTTTTGACCTTCTTTTTCTTATGGTGGGGGATCGAGGTCGAAGCAGAGCAGTATTCAAAAGCATTGGCGATGCTTCTCGGAATTTCTGCAATTACGTTTGGCATTGTTGGAGCTTGGGTAGGTATTATTTATCCTCAAGTGATGGCTCAAGAATTCATTGCGTCCGACGGAGCTGCTAATGACTTATCTATCGAAACACTGAACCGTCTCAGAAGTCTCATCGAAATTGCGCTATTCTCCGGTGTTTCCCTCTGTTTTGTAATAGCATGCCACGTTGCAGAGATCACATTCTCGAAAAAGTCTATTTTGCTTTTGGGTTGTGGCTCAGAGCAGGTTTCAAAGGCGATCTTTGACTTTGGTAGTAACTATCTACTTTTATTTTTTGCTCTTCTGCAGTTCGGTCAGCTTATACGCCTCATAGCACTAAACTTTGATTTCTTACGAACGGCTCGAAAAAAGATGATTGCCTCCCAAATCAACAGCTAAGATCGGATTACGCAAATAAATCGGGTGCAGGAACCAGAATGACTCTAAGGGGTGTGACGCAGAGCCGTTGAGAAAGTCTTGTTTGCGAAGCTCTTTTCTGGAGGACTCCGTGAGATTTGCTGGGTCCCGCATCGAGTGCAGGATGACGGTGTTGGGGCTTGGGCTATCGTCGCTCTCTGACGTCATCCCGGGCAAGCGGAGCGGTGATCCGGGATCTAGAGCAGCGCTGAATGGCTTTGATGACAAGGCTGATGAGGTGGCTGCTAGGGAGTACCGGCACAAAAAGCGGCTGAGTTTGAGGGGGCGGTCCATGGATCCCGGCTCGGTGTGTACATACCGGAGACATAGGTTACAGGTGTTCGGAGAGATGGTTGACACATTAACATGGCATTCAGGGAGGGACCGGGATGCCTTGGAAAGAGTGTTCAACAATGAAA
>NZ_LMCF01000069.1 GCF_001623075.1 Pseudovibrio sp. Ad37 | reverse complement strand
GCCCCATCAGAACTTCAACCTGCCGTAACTTCACAACAATATCTTCAGGTTTGGGGCGCTTGATAGCCATCTATGGTCCTCCGGTTTCCTAACTATAGGCGTGGACCACTTCAAAGGGGGAGGCTCACTCAGATATATGCATAAAAGTCGTAACAGCTGCTACTGATTGATCATTGCTGTTAAAAAAACACGGCCCACCTCCAGTCAGATATCCACCATTACACTCTCTCAAAAAAGCAAGATAATCATCAGGAACCGGATATTTAGCCCAAGCTTTAAAGTCTTCAATTTCTCTGTCATCAGCAGGCTGCGCGATCGGATCGATAAGAGGCATCATTTCTCATAATAGATATGCTTAATAAAGTTGCCGAAAGAAGAAGGCTAATTACGCTGCACCTTTTTTTTTTTAAATTTCATGATGATGCTTAAAGAGCTAAGTAGCATCACTATCGACTGTAGTCATGCTTGTGTCACCATCGTAATGCCAGTCAAGTTTCAGTCAGACCCAATCAGGCAAGTCATCAGCAATCTGCGAGAAAAAACTATCGAAATTATCCGCAAGAAATGAGCATTCTTCCAAGAACTCTTCTGCTGTTTCTATTTCGCGATTATCATCAGTAAAGCCAATAACATGGCCAGTTTTTAGGTTGATCACTACATGTTCATGTTCTGCGCCATCGGCAATTTTAATGTAATGATCGGGAGCAAAATAGTCATCCTGTATATTACCAGTTTCAAATTTAACTGTATAAAAAGAGAAATTCTTTTCAAATATTCTATTTATACATTTATCTACCACTTCAGATATGTGCATGAAGGTCGTAATACTAGCTAACCGATGATTATCCTTGTTATAAAAACACGGACTATCTCCAGTCAGATAACCACCATTGTACTTTCTCAAAAAAGCAAGATAATCATCAGGAACCGGATATTTAGCCCACGCTTTAAAGGCTTCAATTTCCCGTTCATCAGCAGGCTGTGCGATCGGATCGATCAGAGGCATTATTCTTCCTTTACTTCTTCAAGTTTCTCGAAAATTCACCATGATGTTTAAAAAGCTGATGGACGTGCTTATCAACCGCAATCATGCTCTTGCCACCATTATGGTGCCATTGGTATCCTGGCGTCTTCTGAAATTCCCCTTCTGCTGCTCTTTTGTCAGCTCCACGAGCTGCTTTTTTCGCATCGTCATACCCTTGTGGCGTATTCAGATCATATTTTTTCGCGTAATCATTTGGATGCGCCAACCTAGGCAACTCTACTTCACTACCAGGATAGACCGCTTCAACAAGCTCACTATTATTCGATTCATTTCTAACGCTGTAGAAGTCGGGATTACCATCCTTATCATAAGGCAAACTATATGTATCGCCGCTTGGATGCTTCATATGAACCTTGTAGGACCCATCCGCATATTTTTCCGCTTTGACAAACTTCTTATTACTTTTTGTGGGAGTACCTTTGGGTCGTTGAGCCTCCCACTCATCGGCACTTAGTTCTGTTTTTTCCCCTTTATTTAGTCCTTTTGCTCCTTTGGGAGCGTCAGCTGAACTATCAATGACATCGGGAGCTTTGCCATTCTTTTTGATATTGGTCATCCCGTTCAGCCTGGCGGCTTCTCCGCCTGCTTTTCGACCAGCGATCAATCCGGACTGACCAGCATTTCGAGCTGCTGATGAAGGAGCTT
>NZ_LMCF01000068.1 GCF_001623075.1 Pseudovibrio sp. Ad37 | reverse complement strand
TTGCATATTCCAACTCCGCAGATCAGGCCCAAATCAAAGACTGCCTGGTGTGTACTCACCCATAGGCAGTGTCCGGGCCAAAGCTGGCCCGGATCTGACTTCCATCCTCAATGAGGATAGAGACTTAAGCTGCAGGTGCGCGCCAGTCGTCGGCACCAGACGTGCCAGAGACTGTGTGCTCCCACATGATCTTGCGGTAAGACAGTTCAATGGTGATCAGCTGAGTGAAGTCAGCGTTCTTCGGATCCTGACAATGTGGCAGGCCACACTCGATATTGGTGATCAGGGCATCTTCAAAGGAGGTGGTGAAGAAATGCTCCTGCTTGCCGGAAGAATTGGTGCGGTACCATTTGACTTCACACTTCGGCAGCATCTCACCAGAGACCAGCGCATTATAAAGCAGCGGGATGGACTTGTTCATGGAGCAGGTGAACTTGAACGGAGTGTGCACGCGCTGACCAGCTGGCTGGCCGGACTGGATATCACGAGGAATGATGACGGTGTGATCAATGGCCTGCACCATGATCTCGTCTTCATGGCCTTCCTGCCACACGTTACCGACGGAATCTTCAGTAAACGCGCCTTGAGTGATTGGACCCTGAGTTGACCCTTCAATGGTGATATAAGCGGGTGTTGGCATAGTATGCTCCTGGTGAGCGCCCTCC
>NZ_LMCF01000067.1 GCF_001623075.1 Pseudovibrio sp. Ad37 | reverse complement strand
GCCCCATCAGAACTTCAACCTGCCGTAACTTCACAACAATATCTTCAGGTTTGGGGCGCTTGATAGCCATCTATGGTCCTCCGGTTTCCTAACTATAGGCGTGGACCACTTCAAAGGGGGAGGCTCACATCAATAAAAAAGGCTGGTCGAAACCAGCCTTTCTGAACATTATTTGGAGCCTCTGTAGCCCTTGGCGAGAATAAACATTTCAGGGCTGCCCTTACGGCTCGCTGGTGGCTTGATATGCACCACAGACTTAAATTCCTTCTTCAGATCCTGAAGCAACTTTGCCTCAGCGCCACCGGCAAACACCTTTGAGAGGAATGCACCACCTTCATTCAAGTTCTGACGCGCAAAATCGATTGCGATCTCGAACAAATAAGTCGTGCGCAGGTGGTCTGTTTGACGATGGCCTGTCGTTGGCGCTGCCATGTCAGACATCACCAGATCTGGGCGATGCCCGCCGAGCGCTTTCATCAGCTCATCAGGAGCATCGTCATCCAGAAAGTCTTTTTGAAGGATCACAACACCTGGGATCGGCTCAACTTCGAGATAATCAATCCCAACCACTAATGGCTCATCATCCATTGAGCCAACGATCGGCGCCGTCAGCTGCGACCAACCACCTGGAGCACATCCCAAGTCGACCACACGCATACCCGGCTTCAGGATTTCATGTTTCTCGTTGATCTCGATCAGCTTGTAGGCCGCCCTGGAGCGATAGCCATCGACCTTGGCACGGCGGACGTACGGATCATTCAGCTGGCGTTGTAGCCAGAGTGTTGAGGAGTTGGACCGTTTACGCGCAGTTTTCACGCGCTGAAACATGCCCCGATCACCTGATCCACGACCACTAGAGTTGCCGCTCATCTGTTATATTCCTTTCTAGGGGTGCGCCGGCGTTTATGGTTGGAGTTGCTCCAGACTTTGTCTGCAGCCATCATCTCCATCAAAATGCCTTCCCGCAGTCCTCTGTCAGCCACACGTAAACGCTGACAAGGCCATCTGCGGCGTATTCCTTCCAAAATTGCGCAACCTGCTAGCACCAAATCGGCTCGGTCCTCACCAATACAAGGGTTTTCCACCCGTTCTTGATAGGACATATTCAAAAGCTGGTTAATCATGGCTGAAACATCTTCCTGTTCCATCCATGCTCCATCAACGCGGCGGCGATCATAGCGTTTAAGGCCCAAGTGGACCCCGGCCAATGTAGTCACCGTCCCGGATGTTCCCAGCATATGGACATTTCCGCGCTCTATAGCACGGGAGAGTTCATTGCCAAGAGGGAAATTCTCCAATCGCTGCGAGACATCACCAACCATAGCTTCAAAAACATCTGGTGTGACGTGCACACCTCCGTGACTTTCCGCCAGATTTACAACGCCCAGAGGCAGAGACGTCCATGTTCGGACAAAGCGCGTCAGTGCATATCCCCGCGCACCATATCTGTTGCGCAGATCGAGCCAGACAATCTCAGAGGATCCACCCCCAATATCGAAAAGCAAAACACCATCAGCCTCAGGATCGACCAGAGAAACACACCCTGCAACGGCTAAGCGTGCTTCAGTCTCCTGACTGACAATCTCAAGCTCCAGCCCCGCTTCTTTCTTGGCACGGCTGACAAACTCCTCGCCATTTTCAGCTGCCCGGCAAGCCTCAGTTGCAATGAGCCGTGCCCGCAGAACGCCGCGCTCGGAAATCTTTTGCTGACAAACCTGCAAGGCCTCGATGGCTCGTGAAATAGCGTCATCAGAGAGTTTCCGATTACGCCCGACCCCCTCCCCCAAGCGTACGATCTTGGAGTAGGCATCGACAACGCGAAATCCACGCTGTTCCGGTCTGGCTATCAGCAACCGGCAATTGTTGGTACCGAGGTCCAAAGCTGCGTAGAGCTCCTGAGACCCTGTCGCCTGATGTCTGTGGCGCGAAGGAAAACGATGCGTCCCATCACCCCGCACATCCGCAGGATGACGGCGTCGGCTTGCATCATTTTCGCGGGATCTGTAGCCTTGAGAAGGACGCGGAGAATGCTGCTCTGCAGACCCAGATTGTCTGACTTGCGTTGACCCATGCGTTTTAGCCTCCTCCTTAGGTGCAGGAGCAGGTTGTATAACTTCTACTGATGTGCCGCCCGGATCAATATTGACAACGGGCGCATGTAGTTTCTGGTTTAGGAGCGCACGTCTTTCTGCCCGATTAGGCTTTGCGCGACGTGCTTTCCTCTGCCGCTTGGCGCCTTCAGGACGAGAACTGCCAGCCTCTTCCGCAATCCCAGCAGAATGACCAGCTTCAGCGCGGTGCAAAGACGCATTTTTGGCGTCTCCACCCTGGCGCTTTCTATGGCGTTGCTTCCGTCTGCCCTTTTTTGAGCTTCCCGGGACGCCGGGCGTTCTCGCTCCATCCGAAGAGGACCGCTCACCCGTTTTCTTCAAGTGCTATGCCTTTGTGCAGTCCATGAGGCATCTAAATGCGATCTGGACTGAAGTCATTTTAAGTTGGCAACATTGTAACAGTTTCATGGCAAACAGCAATCGCCCCATTTGAATGGTACAGTCCTAAATTTAAACGAATTCTCTCAAATTGCAGGAAACTCCAGAGGCTTACAAATCGGCTCGCCGGTGGTCGGAGTTGATACAGCCGTGCCATAACCAGAGCACATTTGCGCATAAACACGCAGCGCCATGCCCTTATTCACAAGAGAAGGGCATGAAATCCGCTTAGCCCACTGATTTTGTTAAAACTCACGAGAACCAAGTTGACAAGGTCCGGTCCGAACACTAAAAGCCCTCTCACCGACGAATTGAACGACTTGCTTCACTTTGTTGGTTGGCAGTAGCTAACGTGCTGTTATTGCTGGGGATTAGTTTAATGGTAGAACAGCGGACTCTGACTCCGTCGGTCCTGGTTCGAGTCCAGGATCCCCAGCCAATTACTCACGTATTAAAAGCTTCAATTGCCAGGTAGGGAACACTTCCCTCCTGTTCTGCTGGGGATTAGTTTAATGGTAGAACAGCGGACTCTGACTCCGTCGGTCCTGGTTCGAGTCCAGGATCCCCAGCCATTTTCTTCCATACATCATATCTAAACAGATTGCATGAGCGGCTCTCATATTCCGCTAATTGACGGCTTTGTGTCCCTCAAGAACACTGCTTGCGTCTTCAACGCTTGCAGAGGCCCTGTCATGCCCTTTTCTCCCAAACGGATTGCCGTTTTTGGTGCCAGCGGCGCGATTGGCTCTGCTTTTATCAATGAATGCCTTGATCGCTATCACATGGCGACTGTGTTTTGTTTTGCCCGTTCTTTAGAGCGAATCCCAGCCCATGAACGTGTTGAAAGTCGAACTTTCTCATTGGACGATCCAGACGGGCTCAATGCCACAGCAGATGCAATTAAAGCAGCTGGTGGACTGGATCTGATTTTCGTGGCCACGGGGCAGCTTCACAGCACCACCACGAAACCTGAAAAAACTATCCGTGCCCTCACCTACGCCGGAATGGAAGAAACGTTTTGCACGAACACGATCTTACCAGCGATGATCATGAAGTACTTTCTGCCGCTGTTACCCAAACACAAGAGAGCCGTTTTCGCAGCCATTTCAGCGCGCGTTGGCAGCATTTCTGATAATTATCTGGGGGGATGGTATTCGTACCGGGCCTCAAAAGCAGCCCTTAACATGCTCATCAGGTGCGCTGCGATTGAGATGCAGCGCACGCATCAAAGCTCTGTCATTATTGGCCTGCATCCGGGCACGGTGGATAGCTCCCTATCAAAACCGTTTCAACGCGGCATTCAAGAAAGCCAGTTGATGCAGCCAAAGCAGTCTGCTGCAATGTTGCTGGATGTGATCAGTAAGGTGGATCAATCCCAAACCGGCAAATGCCTGGCCTATGACGGGACTGAAATCGCACCCTAAGCGGTCATTAAGCGTCGATAGTGGCTTTCAAAACGTACTGTTCAAAAACATCGCGGCTTTGCGTCAGAAGTGCTTCGCACCACTCTTGTGTATCAACAAAGAGCACCTCCTTGAGCTCCTGCCTGATTTCAGCGGCCAACTCTGGGGCGACAGTGCCCCGATTGCGTTTCAGCCAGTTGTCGCGGCGATGAGCGTCCAGCACTTGTTCAAATGGGACGGTGCCAAACTCCAGGATCAGCTTGGTTGGTGGGACCTCCAGATCCAAACTGTCCAAAGTATCGCACATGAAACCACCAATGAGGCTCCATTCCGCCTCTTCTCCCGGCTTTGAACTGAGGTCCATCACCTCACAGAAGCCGCAGGGGCCAACACCAGTATGCAGATCAATGATCGTTGCACGCTTTGCGCCTTGTCCATAACAGACAATGACCTGCTTTAGGGTTTTGGTGGACCAGGAGGTTTCCTCCCCACCATAGAACAGACCCATTGGGACCGTGTACTGCCCCTTCAACACTTTTTGCGTCAGAGCGCCAGCCCCGTTCTTTTCCGTATAAGCTTTGATTTCGGCATTGGCAGCCTGCCACTCCTCGCCTGTGATCTGCGGCGCACAAATGGCAGTGTGCAGCTCCTCATAGTCTGGGTTTTGAGGAAGGTCTCCATCAAAATTAATGAAGTTGCGATTGTTGTCGACGTTGTTCTCATCTGTCCGCGTAAAGATCGCGCAGCCAGCAGGATTAACTGCATGCACCCAGACCACTTTTGTATTGTCTGGCAGCTGCTCCAGATAGCGCTGCATCAAGTCCAGCTGAATTCCAGAGCCCGCTGTGAGTTCTGTTCCATGCACGCCAGAAGTGATGAACACCACATGCTCACTGTTTGGCTTGCCTTGCAAAGCAACAGCCATCTGCACAGGTCCCTCTTCACTCTTGAAGGTTGGGTGCGGGATGATCTCTGTCTCAAATCCAAGTCGACTGGCCAGGTCCATGAAACGCTGTTGAGCTTGGAAATAGTCCTCAGAGAAAATGGGGTTTGCAGGCATTATGTACTCTTCAAATAACGGGATGAAGCTGTGATATATCGGCGGTTACATTACACACCTAATTGACCCGGAAAGAATAATCTAGTCTGTTGTTCCTTATCTCTTTTTTCTCGCATCACATGCAAGTTTTCAATCAATTGCGATGATGCGTCTTCATATCAGGCTGCCGCTGCGCACCCATAGAGTTAGCAGCGATCAGCTTCCCGGGAGCGAATAATGAAAAGAAAACTGATACTAGATGTGGACACGGGCACGGATGATGCTGTTGCCATTATGCTGGCTGCTTTGCATGAAGATCTTGACCTGATTGGCGTAACCACCGTGAACGGGAATGCTGAGCTGCATTACTGCACAGATAATTCCCTTCGCGTGCTCGACTATATCGGCAAGCCTGAGATTCCGGTTTATGCAGGCTGTCACAAGCCTCTGGTACGAAATGACTTTCCGACGCCGCGCAAGAAAAATGATCTGACTGAGAAGATCCATGGCAAGCATCTTCCTTTGCCGGAAACCTCTTTAAAAGCACAAAAGCAGCATGCGGTTGAGTATCTGGTAGAGACCTACCGCAATGCAACTGATCCAATCACGCTTGTCCCAGTTGCACCGCTTACGAACATTGCAGCAGCGCTGGCTGTTGAGCCGAAGCTGGTGGACCTTATTCCTGAAGTCGTGATCATGGGTGGTGGGCATGACGTTGGCAATGTAACCCCTGCTGCGGAGTTCAACATCTGGGCTGACCCTGAAGCTGCCTATGCAGTCTTCAATGCTGGCTTTGAAAAGTTGACCATGGTGCCGTTGGACGCAACACACAAAGCTTTAGTGACAGCAACACAATGTCGCCAGTTTGATGAGCTGGGCACGCCTGCAGGCAAGGCAATGGCGGCTTGCACTGGTCACCGCATTGGCATTCACGACAAGATCCAGAAGATGGATGTTGAGCACAGTGCGCCCGTGCATGATGCACTTTGTATTGCGCACCTTATTCAGCCAGACGTGATTACACTGGAAGAATATCCGGTCGACATTGAAACTCAGGGGGCGCTGACTGTTGGGCGCACAGTTATTGACAAGAACCATCGCGGCACCAAACAGGCCAATTGTAAAGTGGCCTTTGACGCGAATGCTGCGCTCTTCGTTGAAATCATGCTGAAGACGTTTGCAAGCAATAAGTAATATCAGAAAGCGCCGAGAGCATTGGGCTGTCGGCGCCTTTAAACACCTTACTTTGTGAACGCCATCTGATTAGCATTGCCGAGCATCCAGCGCGACCCGAACTTATCAATTGCAACGCAGCTTGCAGATGCTTCAGATCCGAACATCAGACATTTCACTTTGACTGCGGTCGCCAGCTGTCGGCGTAAAGAGTAATGATTTTCTGCAGGCCACATCAGACCAACGCGAATAATCCCATGTTGGTGATAGATATTGAGCTGGCGTTTATCGACAACTTCCGCTCGTCCACTCACTTCTGTCAATTGCTGTATGCTCAAGGCATTACCGAGTGAGACTGATATCAGCATTGTCGACAGACCTGTCAGTATCACCATCAAAAACTTAAGTGAGCGCATCATTTCTCTCCGTGGTCGCACCTTTAATTCCATTAGGGAAAATCAGAGCATACCACGATCAAGGCGCACTCAATGCGCTTTATTGCATTTCTGTGACAATTGAGGGGTATTGTGGACTTCAGTGATCTGATGCTGTGCAATCAAATGGCTCATGCCTTCAATTTTATCGTTTGGTTTTGAGGGGAAATCAGATCTTTGGACTATAATTCGCTCTGCAATTTGCATCTGAAAGGCTGGGTATAGATTAGATGCTTCGTTCTAGTGTTCATCAACTGTTTGACGAGCTGGTCTCCTGCGAGCAATTTCTTGATAATTGCGGCGAGCTTATGTGGCGCGACAAGCTTCGCCAGACCCGTGTCGTTGACGCCGCCGGTAATGAGGCGCTCGATCTGGATTTGCTGCTCTCCTACTTTTCTCAAAGTGAAGCGTTCTTTGAGTTGGAGCTGTCGCAAGATCTTGGTCACCGTGTGAGTGAGACGACCGAGCCGGGCGCAAACTCCCACCTGGTCACACTGCGGCTGGACATCTTTTATCTTGCGCAGAAATGCCGAGATGAAGGCAATGCAAGCATTGTTATCATCTCGGCTTGTCCTTAACTGCAGCTATTCTGCTGGCGTATTCGTGGTGCCCAGCGCTTTATCAAGCTCACTGTGCAACTTTTCTTCACTGGCTTTGCGTGGCTTCGTAAAGCGCATCAGCAGCAAGTAGGCGGCTGGTGTCACGAAGAGTGTGGAGAGTGTTGCAAAGCCTAAACCACCAACGATTACCCATCCCATCTCAATGCGCGCTTCTGCCCCTGCACCAAAGGCCATGACCAGCGGCACACCGCCAAGGACCGTAGAGACCACAGTCATGACAACTGGGCGGAAGCGGATGAGGCATGCATCGTGGATCGCTTCAAAGACTGAACGCCCCTCTTCCCTCAAGGTGTTTGCAAACTCCACAATGAGAATGCCGTTTTTGGCCATCAGGCCGACGAGCAAGATGATGCCGATCTGGGAGTAGACATTGATAGACCCTCCCGTCAGGCCAATGGAGATGATCGCCGCTGAAATGCCAAAGGGCACAGTACAGAGAATGACAAAGGCACTCATGAAGCTTTCAAACTGCGCAGCAAGCACAAGGAAGACCACGAGGATTGCAAATAGGAACGTCATGTAGACGTTGGACGTGGTTTTCTCCAAAACGGCTGCTTCACTCAAAAGTGTGACGTTGGTGCCTTCTGGCAAGACCTCGGCTGCAACTTCCTTCATGTCAGAGATTGCCTGAGAAAGGTCGTAACCATCATTAATGGAGATGGTGACGGGGACGGCCCTTTGCTGTTCTTCACGCGTCAGGCTCGGCGCTACAGCCTCTTCTTCAATGGAAACAATAGAAGACATAGGCAGCATGGTACCGTCTTTGCTCTTGATGAAGATGTTTTCAAGATCGCGTGTAGACTGCAATGGCAGGCCACCAGCTTCCATCACCATCGGAATGCCGTCATCTTCTACGAAGAGATCTGCAACAGATGAGCCATCGAGCAGCATACGCAAGTTGGAGGCAATCCGATCAGAAGACAGACCCAGATCGTTTGCACGTTCTCTGTCTACATTCACCAACAACTGCGGTTGTGTCGTCTCATAAGACACAGAGGCAAAGCCAACTTTGTCACCGTAGCGGGCCTGCATCTCAGCTACAATATCATCGGCATTTTCAGCCAGTTCATTATAATTGGTGCCGGTCACCGCAAAGCGAAGGCCCTGCCCAGCACCGCGGATCCCGATTGTATTTGGTTGAGCAACACGCACCTTCAGACCCGGGATTTTTGCGGTCTTACGCTGTAGCTCATTGACGATTTCCTGCTGACTGCGATCGCGCTCCGCCCAGTCTTTCAAAGACATGACAAGGAAACCGCGATTGATTTGCCCGCCCATGCCAACAAGGCTCATGATGCTGCGCGCCTCACCATTTTCGACGTAGGGTTGAGCGATATACTCCAGCTCACTCATTTTGCCTGCGGTGTAGTCCAGACTTGCCCCTTGAGGAGTGGAAGCGATCATGAAAATCACAGACCTGTCCTCTGTTGGAGTGAGCTGACGCGGCAGTGAGGTATACTGGGATGCCCCCGCTATTACAAAGAGAGTTGCGGCGCCCAGTAGTATGAATGGCCGACGTAATGTCCAATCCAACGTGCTGGAGTACCAGCGCTCAATGGCAGTCCCCATATTGGAGATCACAACCCAAGCCGCAGAGGGTTTGTGCGTGTCCTCATAATTTTTGGTACGCAGCAGACGGGATGCCATCATCGGCGCGAGTGTCAGCGCAACGAAGGAGGACAGCATCACGCTGATTGCAAGCACAAAGCCAAACTCAGAGAAGAGCTTGCCGACACTGCCTGGTAGGAATGAAATTGGAATAAACACAGCAGCCAGAGTTGCCGTTGTGGTGATAACTGCGAAGAAGACCTCACGCGTACCAAGGATCGCAGCAGCACGCGGCCCCTGCCCTTTGTGAACGCGTTTAGAGATATTTTCCAGAACCACAATTGCATCATCAACCACCATACCGGTTGCCAACAACAGCGCCAGAAGCGTCAAAACATTTGCGGAGAAACCCGCCAGCCAGATGCCAACCAATGCACCAATCAAAGCGACAGGAACAGTTACGGCTGGAATAAGTGTGACGCGGATGGACCCAAGGAACAACAACATCACACCGATCACAATGCTGGTGGAGAGGAACAGCGAAAATACGACTTCCTTGATTGCACCACCGATGAACGTGGCATCATCACTACTGACGTTGACTTCTACATCGTTTGGTAGCTGATCCTGCATACGCTCTATTTCAGCGCGAACATCGTTGGAGATATCTATCGTGTTTGAATTTGCCGAGCGAATAACACCCATTCCGACGGCACGTTTGCCGTTGTAGAATGCGCCAGAGGATGCGCGTTCCGGGCCATAACTCACAAAGGCAATATCGCGAATTCTGGTGGTCTCATTGAGCTTGACCATGCCGATTTGCTCGGCTGTTTTCACATCGGAATTCGCGCGAACAAAGAGCTCCTGATCACCTGTTTCCAGTGAACCGCCGGAGGTATCAAGCGCGAGTTCTTCCAAGACAGAACGTAAATTATCAGGTGTCAGGCCACGAGAGGACATAGCCTGCACGTTGATCGCGATTTTGAAGACTGGTGTTTGAGAACCATACAGATCAACACTGGCAACACCAGGTACGGATGTGATGCGGTCAACAATCTCATCATCAACAAACTTGCTGAGTTCCTCAATGCGCATTTCATCAGAAGTTACGACAACGCGCATAACGGGATCTGCATCCGCGTCGGCCTTTACGACAACCGGCGTATCCGCATCCACGGGTAGGTTACGCCCTGCTCCGCTCACGGCATCACGAATGTCATTGGCTGCTTCACTGACATCGACACTGTCATTGAATTCGACAGTAATCCGGCTGCGGCCATATTTTGAGTTGGAGGAAATGGATTCAATGCCTGCGGTCCGGGCAATCGCTTTTTCCAGCACACTGGTTATCTCGGCATCCGTAACTTCTGGCGGAGCACCTGAATATGTGGTCGTCACCGTTACAACGGGTCGGTCTACATTGGGCATTTCGCGCACTTCAACGCCAAGTAATGCTGCGATACCGGCCACGATAATAAGAAGGTTCAGGGTAATTGCCAGAACCGGGCGCCGTACACACAAGGCATACAATCCGCTCAAGTGACTTTCCCGTGTCGAATTTTTGTCGGTTGTCATAGAAACACCTTTGGGTCAGTCATTCAGGAGCTGGATTTCGTCGTGCCATCAGGCGATATTCCAGATTGGGAACCAGAGCTTTTTACTGGTTCGCTCTTATCGGTCTGGCCTGTGCCTGTGTCTGGCTTATTCTTGCCTTGACCGTTACCCTTCCCTTTACGCTGAGCACCAACGTTCTCATCTAAGGTCTGGGTCTCACTCACGAGCGGTGCGTTTACACCTTCGGGATTGGTTAGAGTAAAGCCCGGCTCAGCCTGAAGCGTGACTTTCGTGCCTGGGCGCAAGTCGCGAACTGACTCTGTAATCACGATATCACCCGGCTCTACCTCGCCTTCGATCAATACCCGGTCAGCGCTGCGTTCAATGACGGTTACGTCGGCTCGCAGAGCTTCTCCGTTTTCAGCAAGCCAGACATGCGGGCCGGAACGATCCCATTTGAGCGCGATGGACGGGACGGATGGCCATTCATCCCCTTCCAATTGGACACGAGCGTCGAATGCAATCCCAGACCTCAGAAGATCGTCAGGATTTGCCACTGTTGCCTGTACTTTCAAGGTGCGGGATTCGGAGTTGACGCGATTTTCCAGAGCCGTTAGCTTACCGCTGAATGTATGCCCCGGCATGGCTTCTGTGCGAAGTTCAACAGAATCCCCGCGTTTGACCTTGTTGGCAAACCGTTCTGGCACGACAAATTCCACCAGAATGCTTGAGCGATCGTCCAGACCTGTTATGCGAGAAGACTGGGTTACGTAGTCGCCAATTTCGACATCCATGATGCCGAGAATACCTTCAAATGGCGCTCTCACCAGTCTGCGATCGAGATCGATACTGGCTTTGTCCAGATCCAGTCGGGCCTGATTTGTTGCCAGCACAGCGTTTTGCATCTGGACTGTCGAGATGGTCTGTGAAGACATCAGCTTTTCATAGCGCTCAACCTGCTCTTCAGCATCTTTAAGCGCAAGTTTGGCGCGGTTGACCGCCAGTTTCTCTTCTGCATCATCCAGACGTAAAACCACATCCCCTGTAGAGACGCGTGTCCCTGCCTTGAAAGGCAGCTCCTGAATGCGTCCAGAGCTTTCCGGGTAGAGATCTGTCATTTTTGCGGCACGGCCTGTTCCGATTGCACGGACAAACGTGTCGGTTACGCCTGTGGTCACATTACGGGCGCGAGCCAGAATTTCCTGATTGCCACCACCGCCACGTTTTCCGCTGCCACGCTTGCCCTGCTGTTTGTTGCCAGAGCCCTTCACGGCGACATCAGCCATCTCAGCTGGCCAGAGCGTTAGTCCAACGGAAGCGAACAGGGGGACAGGCTGGGAGAACAGAACCGGCTTGCCGATATATAATCCTGCAACACCAATTACGACGGCGATCAGACCAACTTTTACAGCCTGTCTAGAACGGGACATAAACACCCAACTCCTACCAGAATTTGCAGTACTTGCGGCTATTCAGGCTCACTGGATCAATGAGGAGCCTCTTGGCGATTCAAGCACGCTTGAAAGAACACATTAGTTGAGAGTGTTTTACATTGCTTTTGTGAGACATGTGCATTTTGAAGTTTGTAAAAACGTAATGACATTGTCTGAACCGGCGATTTGCTACAGTTCGTTACACTTTCCTTGATCTGCCACCGCGTTTTCCAGAGGCAGATGCACAAAAGGCCTGACAGTGATATCAGGCCTTTCAGTCATTTTCGCGATGTTACGTTTAGCTAGACGCTGAGTGGTTCCACTGGGTTACTTGCCGAACGCACCACAACGCGTGATCCATTTGGCACGCGGTTGTACAGGTCAATCACGTCCTGGTTCAGCATTCGGATACAACCACTTGAGACATTTTTGCCGATAGACCAGTGCTCGTTGGTTCCGTGCAGACGGTACAATGTGTCCTTGCCGTTCTGGAACAGGTAAAGCGCACGGGCGCCCAGCGGGTTTTCAATGCCTGGCGCCATGCCATAGCGGAATTCTTCAAGCTCTGGCTGGCGTGCAATCATCTCTGCTGGCGGTGTCCATTTTGGCCACTGGCGCTTGTACTGGATGACAGCATCGCCATTCCAGCTGAAGCCAGCACGGCCCACACCAACACCGTAGCGCATGGCAGTGCCATCACCACGCACCAGATAGAGAAAGCGGTTGGATGGGTCGACTACAAGTGTGCCACCAACTTCCGGGCCGTTGTAGTCCACCACCTGACGGAGGTACTTACCGTCTGGGATCTGATTGAGATTGACTGCAGGGATGGGGAATTTTTCTTCCGGCATCGGGCCATAAACAGCCTTGTAGTACGGATCCTGGCGAAGGTCGGCCACAGTCTTGCGTTTTGGAGCACCGGTTGTCTGACAGCCTGCCAAAGCGAGGGCTGCTGTTCCGATTACAAAACCACGTCTGGACAAACTACCTTTGTTACAATGCCTCGCCTTCTCGGCAGTTGTACTTAAAAAGCTCATGGTCACCCTATTATTGTTCCTTAAGTTAGATTGCCGAGCATGTTGCAATAAGCATATCGCACAGCCGATTTGCGTTTCTAACTTGTCTCTATCAATAACTAATTGAGGAAGACAGATGGTCACGACAATTTGAACCTATGCACAATTCACTATGTGGATTCAAAGGGTGCGACCATCAAGGCCTTAATGGGTGTGTCTGGCCTGCAAATGGCTGGATTGCGGCCAGTTCAAGAACAAGATGGCTTTTCTACAGATGTTGAGTAAACCTCTCTCACCTGAAGCAAGAGAGGCAAAGACCTCAGCTTTTGAAGCAGTTAGGGTTTGTGATGTTCATGCCAATGACGTGCAATGTCGATACGGCGCGGCACCCAGACACCTTGCTTTTGGGAGACATAATCCAAGAAACGGGCAAGAGCTGCTGTTCTGCCGGGACGTCCGGCAAGGCGGCAATGCAGGCCGACAGACATCATTTTGGCCGCTCCGTCTTCTCCTTCTGCGTAAAGCGTGTCGAAGCTATCTTTCAGGTAGGTAAAGAATTGGTCACCGCTGTTAAAGCCCTGCGGTGTTGCAAACCGCATATCATTGGCATCCAGCGTGTAAGGGATGATCAAGTGCGGGCCGTTTGGACCTTCAACCCAATAAGGCAGATCGTCTGCATAGCTGTCTGAGCTGTAAAGGAAGCCACCTTCTTCCATTACCAATGGCAGAGTGTTGACGGAGCTTCTGCCTGTGTACCACCCGTAAGGGCGCTCTCCAGTCGTCTCCATATGGCTCTTGATTGCCTGCTGGAGGTGCCAGCGCTCTTCATCGGCAGAGAAATCTTTGTACTCGATCCACTTGAGGCCATGAGATGCAATTTCCCAGTCAGCCTCGTTCATGGCTGCAACGGCTTCGGGATTT
The DNA here is from genome assembly GCF_001623075.1 of Pseudovibrio sp. Ad37. Classification (GTDB taxonomy): domain Bacteria; phylum Pseudomonadota; class Alphaproteobacteria; order Rhizobiales; family Stappiaceae; genus Pseudovibrio. The sequence goes on along the minus strand of NZ_LMCF01000067.1, from coordinate 139,988 downwards.
CGCTCCAATGCGGTAGCCACACCATAACACGTTACCGGTAGCCCATGTTTGCGGAACAAACGCCACAGACGCCAGAAGCCAGCACGCGAGCCGTACTCATACATTGACTCCATATTCATGTGCCGCTGGTTCAGCCATGGTTGCGCCCCAACGATCTCTGAAAGGAAAGCTTCGGAGCCGGCATCTCCATGAAGGATGTTGTTTTCACCACCTTCTTCGTAATTGATGACAAACTGAACCGCGATTTTCGCATTGTCTGGCCATTTAGGGTCCGGCGTGTTCCTGCCATACCCAATCATATCGCGTGCATAATCCATCATGAAATACCTTTGTACGTTTGTTGGAGACACTTCACCTCAAAACAGCAAGACAAGACAAGTAGGTTTGTGCAGAAATCCAATGCACAACTCTTCTTAAACTCAAGAAAACTGGCTCAACCTGTGATGGCAAACACATTCTTTTGCAGAATCTTTATTAAAATTGATGGATAACCATTGAAATTTCGAGCGTGAGAACAATTTGAACCCTATGTAGCGCGACCGGGACATCCTGTTACATTTCTACATTTGACAGTGTTTAGAGCTTTCAGTAAAAAGTTTAGCATATATCTAGTCGATATATATCGAACGTGATCAGACTTTAGCTCTAATCGAAATTTAGTCTTTTAAGTTCAGTAAGTTATTCGACCTCACATCTGTATGAGGTCTCTTTTAACACTCAGTGCGATGTGGTGGGGAATGAGCACACGTAAATTTTGTCTTGCCATATTATCCAGCGGGGATGCTACTGGATATGAAATTCGCAAGACTGCGCAAGAAGGGCATTTCAGTCATTTCATTGAAGCCAGTTACGGGTCAATTTATCCATCATTAGCCAAGATGGAACAGGACGGTCTTGTGACATGGCGCGAAGAAATTTCACCAGGCAAACCTTCGCGGAAAATCTATTCTATCACTCCGGCGGGTCGTGACGCTTTTGTACAAGAGCTTTCTGAGACCCCTGTCGAAGATTTGTTCAGATCCCCGTTTCTTCTTCTTGCTCTTTATAGCCGTTGGGTTGGTGGCGAGTTTATCTCCAAGGAGATTGACCGCCGCATCGAGCATCTGGAGCTCAAGATCGGGGGCATGAACCACGAGCTTGAGATTTGTGAGGATCCGGCAAGCACTTGGACACTGGAATACGGCATTACCACACTGAGTGCTTCCCTTAATTACATGAAAATGAACCGAAGCAAGCTTGAGCGCATCGCCAGCGAGCGTGTCTCCCACGCTCAAGCAGCTGAATAATCGCCTAGAACCGGCGGAGAGAAAAATGGCAATTCGATTTTCACATGTTCTGGCTTTGGGGCTTACAGCCGGAATCGGTATCTGGATGGCGACCGGCACAACTGTGGTTATGGGTCAGGGTACGGGCGAAGGTTCGACACCACCACCAGCAGAAAGAGTGAAAGCTCTCGGCTCTGTTCCCTTTGCCGTAAAAGTGCAAAGCCTTGAAGCGACTGTACGAACTCCATTTTTGGAAATGCGCGGACGGACGCAGGCAGATACGCGTGTTGAAGTGCATTCGGAAACAGCTGGTGTGGTGCGTACACGCCCAGCAACGGAAGGCATGTTCGTTCGAAAAGGTGATTTGCTCTGTTCCCTTGATCGCGGCGCACGTGAAGCACGCGTTCTTCAAGCCAATGCTGCGCTGGCTCAGGCCAATATTGATTTTGAAGCTGCCAGCAAGCTGAACAACAGAGGCTTTTCTGCTGCGAACCGTGTGATCGCGCTTAAAGCGACACGCGACGCGGCTAAAGCCCAGTTGCAGGAAGCTGAACTAGAGTTGGAACGCACTGCAATCCGCGCGCCTATTGATGGGATCATCGAGACACCACTGACAGAAGTGGGGGCAATGCTGGGTGTTGGCAAAGTCTGCGCGACAATTATGGCGCCGGACCCAATGCTTGCAATCGGTGCTGTTTCAGAATCCAATATTCAGTCTGTAAAGGTTGGCCAGACTGCTGTTGTGAATCTGGTGACCGGCCAATCCGTTGAAGGTAAAGTCAGCTACATTGCAAGCTCTGCTAATCCGGACACACGCACTTTCCGTGTGGAAGTTGAATTGCCGAATACTGACTTTGATTTGAAAGACGGCGTTACGACCAGCACTCAGCTGCAACTTGCCAACGAGAAAGCACACTTTGTATCGCCGGGTATTTTGACCCTTGCTGACAATGGGGATATTGGCCTGCGCGGCGTTGGTGCAGACAACAAAGTCATTTTCTATCCTGTTGAAATGATCGGCGGAGACACAAAGGGGGTCTGGCTCAAGGGGCTGCCAGAAAAAGTGACCGTTATTACTGTTGGTCAGGACTTCGTTAAAGAAGGCCGCGTTGTTCATCCCGTTTTTGAAACCGCGGAGGTTTCACAATGATATCCATGCTGGAAGGGGTGCTCCAACGCCCCAAAACAGTTTTTGTGATGATGCTCTTCATGGTGATCGCAGGCATTATGTCCTACATCGCGATTCCCAAAGAAGCAGCGCCTGATATTGATGTTCCTTTCTTTTATGTTTCTGTTAGCCAGTCCGGTATTTCTCCTGAAGACGGAACCCGTCTGATCGGTCAACCGATGGAGACTGAACTGCGCGGTCTTGAAGGTTTGAAGGAGATCACAACGATCGCCGCCGAAGGCCACGTGGGCATTTTGTTGGAGTTCGACATTAATGTCGACAAAGACAAAGCGCTGACGGACGTTCGTGAAAAGGTTGACACGGCGAAAACCAAGATCCCTGAGGACGCCAAAGAACCGACTGTCAGTACTCACAATATGGCTCTTCAGCCAACCATGACTATCGCCCTTTCCGGTGATGTTCCTTCCCGCACGCTTTACCGTCTTGCAGACCGTCTGAAAGACGAGATCGAGTCCATTGCGTCCGTGAAAGAGGTTGAGCTGACTGGTCAGCGTGATGAGCTATTGGAAGTGATCATCGATACGCTCAAGATGGAAAGTTACTCCATCAGCCAGAGCGAGCTGATCAACGCGCTTCGGCTGAACAACCAGCTGATTGCTGCGGGCTTTATTGATGGAGGTGCTGGCCGCTTCAACATCAAAGTGCCAGGTCTGATCCTTGATGCGGATGATGTGTATTCCTTACCGGTGAAACAAGCTGGTGAAGGCGTTGTTACACTTGGCGATATTGCTACGATCAAACGCACCTTCAAAGATCCAAGCACCTTTACGCTTGTGAATGGTCAGCCTGCTGTTTCTCTGGATGTGATCAAACGCATTGGCGAGAACATTATCGAGAACAATGCTGCTGTTCGCGCTGTTGTTGAAGACGTTACTGCAGAGCTGCCAAGTACAGTATCTGTGAGTTATATGCTCGATGTATCAGACAACATTTTTCAGACCCTAAACTCTCTTGAATCTTCCATCATGACAGCAATTTTCCTCGTGATGGTTGTTGTTATTGCTGCTCTTGGTTTGCGGTCTGCCATCTTGGTTGGTTTGGCTATTCCAACAAGCTTCATGTTGGGCTTCCTGACACTCACGACCATCGGTATGACCGTGAACACCATGGTGATGTTCGGCCTGGTGCTGACTGTTGGTATGCTGGTTGACGGCGCGATTGTGATGGTGGAGTACGCCGACCGTAAGGCAGCTGAAGGTATGCCTCCACGGGATGCTTACATCCGTGCTGCCAAGCTGATGTTCTGGCCGATTGTCTCTTCCACGGCGACAACGCTGGCGGCTTTCTTGCCAATGTTGCTGTGGCCGGGCGTACCAGGCGAGTTTATGAGCTACCTGCCAATCATGGTGATCATCGTTCTGTCTGGCTCTTTGCTGACGGCCATGGTGTTCCTGCCCGTGACAGGTGGTATTTTGGCCGCTGTCTTTGCGCTTATGAGCAAATATGGAGAATATGTGATGGCAGGCATCATTGGGCTTCTGTTTGCCCTAATTGTTGCTTTCCTTTCACCGGTAGCTCCTTTCATCGAAGTGGGAGTTGGGACTACCGCTTATTCATTCACTCTGATCTTCTCATTCATTGCCGCAATCTCAGGAACACTCGGTTTTGTAATCGATTGGACCATTAAAGTCCTCGTGTATTTTACTATTTATGCTGGTGTAATACTCACAATTGCAGCTCCAGTTTTCTGGGTGTGCCTAAAGCTCTTCACGCCGATTTTTAAGTTCACTCGAAAGCGAGTTGAAAAGAGAAAGACGATTGAACTCGAAGCAGCGCAAGTCTTCTCGGGTGATGGCACATTTGACACCTCCAAACTCAGAGGCATTACGCGACTTTACATTACTGTACTGGGCTACCTAGTTCGCAACTGGTGGGCTGGTACTGCAGCAATAGTTGCCATGATTATGGTATGTGCTGGGATCAGTTTCAATTATTACTTAGGTAACGCCGGCACAGAGTTCTTCGTGGATGAAGAGCCTGAGCAGGGTAAGTTCTATGTGACCGCTCGCGGTAACATGTCCGCTCTAGAGGCCCTTGAACTGGTTCGGGACGTTGACAGCATCATTCTGGCTGAGCCGGGCATTGAAAATGTCGTAACCCGCGCCTTCCCTGTTGGGGTGCGTGGTGGCGGTGGCAACAACGCTCCTGCGGATCTAATTGGCTCAATCGACATTGAGTTTGCTGACTTCTGTTGCCGCCCGTCGGCAAAGGAAATCTTTAACAGCGTTCGTGAGAAAACATCTCTGCTTCCGGGTATCAAGGTTGAGTCCCGGCAGGTTGAAGGCGGTCCTCCAACTGGTAAAGACATCCAGCTGCAGATCAACTCAAACAACTATGAAGCAGCTGTTGCAGCCGCAGACCGCGTTCGCAATCACATCGACACTGTTGATGGCTTGCGTGATCAGGAAGACAGCCGTCCGCTACCGGGCATTGACTGGGAACTGACCATCAATCGCGAAAAAGCGGCACGTTATAAGGCTGATATCGCAGCTGTAGGCGCTATGGTTCAGCTTGTAACCAACGGTGTTCTGATTGGTGACTATCGCCCGTCTGACTCAGAGGATGAAGTGGACATTCGTGTGCGTCTTCCTCAGAACGAACGGACTTTGGACAAGTTTGATGAGCTGCGCCTTCGTACTCAGCTGGGTCAGATTCCCCTCTCCAACTTTGTGGAGCGGACACCGAAGCAGAAGGTTTCCAGCATTACACGCCGCAATGGCATGTTCTCTCTGGACGTTAAAGCTGGCGTTGATAAAGACCGCTTCCTCGTGACCGAGAAAGAGGCAGAGATTCAGGAATGGATCGATGCTCAGCAATGGCCGGATGGTGTGTTCATCAAGTTCCGTGGGGCGAATGAAGAGCAAGCTAAATCTCAGGCCTTCCTGATGAAGGCAATGATTGGTGCGCTGTTCCTGATGTTCATCATTCTGCTGACCCAGTACAACAGCTTCTACCAGAGCTTCCTGACGCTCTCGACTGTGGTTATGAGTGTGTTTGGTGTGCTGCTTGGTATGTTGGTGACGGGGCAGAAGTTCTCAATCATCATGACCGGTACGGGTATTGTGGCGCTGGCTGGTATCGTGGTGAACAACGCGATCGTGCTTATCGATACCTACAATCGTTTCCGTGAAGATGGGCAGAGCCCGGTAGATGCAGCACTGCGTACAAGCGCTCAGCGTGTCCGCCCGGTGATGCTGACCACAATCACCACGATTGCGGGGCTCATTCCAATGGCAACGCAGATCAGCTTTGACTTTACCAATCAGGTCACGACCTTTGGCAGCGTCACTGCAAGTTGGTGGGTGCAGCTCTCAACAGCGGTGATCTCCGGTCTGGCGTTTTCAACCATGTTGACGCTGGTTGTGATCCCGATTGCTCTGGTGATGCCTATGCATCTTGCGAATGGTTATGGGCAGGTTACAAACAGACGCAAAGGCCAGATGTCTGCAGATCAGTATGCGCTTGCAAATGGCAATCAGGATCCGAGAGAACCAACCTTTGGTGATGAGGCTTCTGAAGAGGTCAAGCGGGTTCCTGAAGCCGCTGAGTAAGGCTTTCACTGATAACAAATGCGAAAGAGGCTGCTTCGGCAGCCTTTTTTATTGCCTGCTATAAGACGCTGGAGGCAGATCGATCCAGTTGCTTGTGGTCAGCAATCCAGCCGCTGCATTCCTCGCACCTCAGTCTGCTCTCCCCTTCTCAGCTCACAGAGGTCATAAAAAAGGCCGCAGAGTAAGCCGCGGCCTTTTAAAATCAGATAGCAGAGAACAGCTACTCGCTGCTTTTTTCTTTGTCCTGTTTAGGATCAGGAACGCCAGCTTTCGCAATGTCTTCGAGGCTGACTTTCAAAGACGTTTTGTCTTCCGAAACGCTTTCCTCTTCGATCTCGGTGGTCACCACATCACAATCAGCGTGGCTGCCCTTGCCGTTTACACAATGGATCTTATAGGAGCGCCATGCGAATGGGATGGAGATGAGATAGCCGGAACTGATCACGGTCAGGCACTCGAACGGATAGCTTGCACCAAGTGCAATGATACCGACAGCGACAACAAACAGCGGTAAAACCCATTCGCGGCGAATGTGGGTGCCGATTTGTTTTCCAGAGAAGGTTGGCAGCTGACTGACCATCAGGAGGCCGACGAACATGGTGTAGAGCGCAACCGGCAGAGCCAGCTCGTTCCAATGCGGCACGCCCAGACGTTCCAGATAAATCGGCAGCAGAACTGTCAGCGCGCCTGCAGGAGCAGGAACACCGGTAAAGAACTTGTTGGCCCACTTTGGTTTATTCGGATCGTCCAGCGCCACGTTAAACCGCGCCAGTCGCAATGCCATGCAGATGGAGAACAGCAGAGAGGCGATCCAGCCGAGGGAGCTGGCATCTTCCAGCATCCATGCGTAAAGGATAATCCCTGGGGCAACACCAAAGTTCACGAAGTCTGCGAGCGAATCCAGCTCAGCGCCAAACTTGGTAGACCCTTTGAGCATGCGCGCGACACGTCCGTCCAAAGCATCCAGAATGCCGGCGAGGAAGATGGCTGCAATCGCCATATCCCACCTGTCTTCCATGGCCATGCGAATGGCTGTCAGGCCGGAACATAGCGCCAGCAAGGTGACGACGTTTGGTAAAACAATACGAAGCGGAATACGCTTGCGCGTGGATCCTTTCGCATTGGTGGTTTGACCTCCCGGTTCATAGGGAGGAAATGGATTTGACACGCTATACTACCTTAAGAAACGCGGGCAACGATGTCGCCTGCTTCTTCATCTTTCAGATTTGCCAGAATACTCTCACCAGCAATCATGGTCTGGCCAAGGGCAACTTGTGGCTTTGTCCCCTGAGGCAGGTAAACATCAAGACGGGATCCAAAGCGGATCAGACCGAAGCGATCACCTGCAGAAATGTTTTCGCCTTCTTTTACGAAGCACACAATACGGCGTGCTACGAGGCCAGCGATTTGCACAACGCCGATGCGGGCATTGTCGTTTTCAATGATCAGGCCATTGCGCTCATTGTGCTCACTTGCCTTGTCCAGTTCCGCATTCAGAAACTTTCCGGCCTTGTAAGCCACACGCGTGATGCGGCCTGCCATTGGCGCACGGTTTACGTGGCAGTTAAAGACGTTCATGAAGATGCACACACGCATCATCGGCTGATCGCCCAGATCCAACTCCCGTGGCGGGATAACGGACCCCATCAGGCACACAGTTCCGTCTGCGGGGGAAACAATCAGGCCGTCTTTAACAGGAGTGACGCGCGGCGGATCGCGGAAGAAGTAACAGACCCATCCAGTCAGGAAAAGGCCGATCCAGAATAGGGGCGACCAGAACCATCCCAAAATGATGGTCAGGACAGCTGCAATGGCAATAAACGGGTAGCCTTCTTTATGAATAGGAACCAGTGTCTTGGAAATGCTGTCCGCCAAAGACATCTTTACCACCTTTGCTAGAGTGAGGGGTTCAGCTATTGAACCCCTCAGACGTTAAGTTTCTGCTCATAGAGCAACTCAGAGAGATCTGTGCAAGCAACTCTAGCTTATTTAAACAGAGATTCCCCTGATTGCGCGCTGAGCAATCACTTGAACCCACTATTTCTTATCAGTTATGCCCTCAATTAGGCTTTCCTCAGCACTTTTACCTCTGGAAATGAAGCCCTGATCATCTTCACGCATCTGCGCAAGGCGCGCTTCCGCTTCACTGACTTCACGCTGGCGGCTCCACATGGAAGCGTAGAGACCGTCATTTGCCATCAGTTCAGCATGCGTCCCCTGCTCAACCGCTTCACCTGCCTTCAGAACGAGGATCTGATCTGCGTTCACCACGGTGGAGAGACGGTGGGCGATGACAAGCGTGGTCCGGTCTTTGGAGACAATATCCAGAGCCGACTGGATTTCCTGCTCTGTGTGCGTGTCCAAAGCCGAGGTTGCTTCATCAAGAATGAGGATTGGCGGACTTTTCAGGATGGTCCTTGCAATCGCGACGCGCTGCTTTTCACCGCCTGAGAGCTTCAGGCCACGTTCGCCCACTTCACTTTCATAGCCATGTGGCAGAGCTTCGATGAAGTGATCGATCTGAGCCAGTCTGGCTGCCTCTTTCACTTCTTCCTCTGATGCCCCTACGCGGCCATAGCCGATGTTGTAGGCGATGTTGTCGTTGAACAGAACCGTATCCTGAGGAACCATACCAATGTGATCGCGCAGGGATTTCTGCGTCACTTCGCGGACATCCTTGCCATCAATAGTGATGCGGCCCGAGGTGACATCATAGAAACGGAACAGCAGACGAGAAATCGTGGACTTGCCTGCCCCAGATGGACCAACAATCGCGATGGTGCTGCCTGCAGGCACTTCGAAGTTCACGCCTTTCAGGATCGGGCGCTCTTCGTCGTAGTGGAAATGCACGTCCTCGAATTTGATGGTGGCTTCTTTGACCTTCAGGTTCTCCGCAAGCGGCTCATCCTGAATTTCAGGTTCTACGGCCAGTACGGAGAACATGGCTTCCAGATCAGCAATGCCCTGACGGATTTCGCGATAGATGAAGCCAATGAAGTTGAGCGGAACCGACAGCTGCATGAGCAGCGCGTTGATCATGACGAAATCACCGATGGTCTGCTCACCGCGCTGAATTGCCATGGCGGACATAACCATACATGTGGTCATACCTGCACCGAGGATCAGCGCCTGCCCGAAGTTGAGCCAGGAGAGCGAGGTCCATGTTTTGATTGCAGCGCGCTCATACCCGCGCATTGCCTTATCAAAACGGCCACGTTCCATTTCCTCGTTGCCGAAATACTTGACGGTTTCGAAGTTCAGAAGGCTGTCAACGGATTTGCTGTTTGCATCATTGTCCGCGTTGTTCATGTCACGGCGGATCTGGATACGCTTATCGGAGGCGACGACTGTGTAGTAGACGTAGGCAAAGACAGTCGCGCCAACGACCAGGACATACCAGAGGCCAAACTGGAACCAGATTACAACAGCCATCATCGCAAATTCGACGACAGTTGGAATACCGCTCAGGATCGTGAAACGAACGATGCCTTCAATCCCCTTCACTCCGCGATCGATCACACGGGTCAGGCCACCAGTGCGGCGTGACAGGTGATAGCGGAGAGACAAGGCGTGAAGGTGCTGGAAGGTCAGATTGGCGAGTTCGCGAACGGCGTGGAGGCCAACGCTTGAAAAGATCGCATCACGGATCTGGTTAAACCCGACAGCCATTGTTCTGGCGACGTTGTAGGCCAGGACCAACATGATTGGCGCGACAAGAATTGGCGGCAACCATTTTGGCAAAACGCTGGCGTCAGTCAGGGCATCGGTTGCCCATGCATAAAGATAGGGTGCGAAAACGGTAATAATTTTTGCGACAATCAACGCCGCGAGGGCCAGAACGACACGCTTTTTAAGCTCCGGCCTTGCATCTGGCCACATGTAAACCCAAAGAGTTTTCAGTGAACGAAGCAAGCCTTTATCGTCTGCATCCAAAGCAGGGGCGGATTTTGCCTGCTGTTTTTTGCTTGTTGCAGTCATGCTAGTGCCTTGTTGCCCGGCGCGCTTCTTAAAACGCAGAAGCGGTTGGCGAATTTGGAATGTCATATCAGAAGAGCAATGATCCAGAACGCGTTCATTGCCATCAGATTGGAGAGAGTCTTTCGCTCTCTTTTGAAGCGCACCCTTATCCGAAAACCGGAACCACTTTTCGGGAGCACGCAGTAGGATCGCAAACCAGAGAAAGCGCTGGATTGCTCATCCAGCGCTTTCCTAAAGATCAATCTGGAAAGCTTTCTCTTCTTAAATAGGACGTTCGAAGAGAAGAATCCAGATCAGTTATTAATTGTTTTCCAATTCAGGTCAGCCACAGGCAACATGAACACCTGCCCCGGGAAGATCATATCCGGATTTTGGATCTGCTGGCTGTTGGCCTGATAGATGGTGGTGTAGCGTGTGCCTTTGCCATAGAGACGACGGGAAATAGTCCAAAGGTTATCGCCGCGGCGGATGATAACGTTCGGCAACTCGCCAATGCCAACGGTTGCAGAGGCTCCTTTTGAACCAGACCCTTCCGCAACAAGGCGAACCGGGATCATGGCAACGTCATTCTCACCTTTGGTGAAGACAACCTGTGCGCGGGCTTCCACTTTACCGTTGGTGTTCTCGACTTTATCAGCTCGGACTTCCACATTGCCAGCAGGGATTGTTTTCTCAGCTTCCACGAGCCAGCGACCTTCGGTGCCTGCCTGTGCTTCGCCAACAAACTCTTCGCCTACATAAACACGAACTTGCGCGCCAGGCTCACTTTCGCCAGCAACGAAGACCTTGCCCTTCTCAGTTTCAACGGCTTTGACAGTCAGCTGCGGCTCTTCAGTTGCGGCTGCAACCGGTGCTGCAGGTGTCTCAACTGGCGCCGGAGTTTGCGCTGCGACTTCAACAGGCGCGTCAGCGGTCTGTGTGGCTGCTTCTGGAGCTGGTGCAAATGTTGTATTTACAGGTGCAGGCGTCTCAGTGACGGCAATTTCAGTATTTGCAGATACTTGTGCTGGTGTTTCAGCCGCTGCATTAACCGGAGCTGGTGCTTTTTCCTTTGCGCCAGGGGTCTGTGCAGCTGCATCTGCATTCGCTGTTGCAACGGGTTCTGCAGTCACAGGTGTTTCCGGCAGCTGGAGAATTTTCGATGGTGCGTCTGGTTCATTCAGAACAACCAGAACCTCGCCAGTTTCGTCTTCAGGCACAGACACTGCGATGTGTTGCTGCGAGCCGCTCTTTTCTTGAGTTTCCTGACTGGTCGCTTCAAGGCTGACATCATGGTCGCCCGGCTTCAGCGGTCTTTCAAGAACAATTGCAAATTCACCGCTGTTGTTCGCAATGCCTTTGCCGACCACATCCCCGTTGGAGATGAGCGCAACAATGGAACCAGCTTCAGCGCGGCCAGCGACAACGGCGTCGCCTGACGGCTCAACGCGCATCACATCAAAACTTGGAACATTGTCGGTGGTAACAGCGGCGGTATCCAGCTGAGTGGTCACTTCAGGAGCTTTGCCAGCTTCTGCCTTGTCCGTCTGAGTGCCCGACGAGTTGAGCTGTACTTTGCCATTTGCAGCAGCCTCCAGCTTTGCAACAGCCTTTTCAGCTTCTGCAACAACCGAAGTATCTTCCTTGCTCAGGTAGTACGCCCCCGCACCGATTGCGCCTGCAGCAACAGCTACAGCAACTGTCAGCAACCAGTTCATCCCCGATTTCGACATGGTTCTCAATTGCTCCTCAAGCAGACCATAGTTCACTCGACATGGCATGCTTTGACATTATATCAGATTGTCCGGATATCAGTTTATCCGGCTGTCTCTTTTTCTTAGCTTTAGGCAAAAAGGACAGACTTTAATCGTGTTTGTTATACATGTTTAACCCGAGGGGCAAGGTGCGCCATGTCAGGCAAGTTGCGCATATAGTGAAGTTAACCTCATTTTACGAGCCTTGCTTGACGTTCCCCCTAGCCTAATGCGACAGAATACCTATGAAAACCTTGAAAAGCATCTGCGTATATTGCGGCTCCAATGCTGGAAGTCAGCCGCTGTTTGAAAAAGCGGCGATTCAGCTTGGTGAATTATTAGCCCGTGAAGGGATTCGACTCGTTTATGGTGGCGGATCCATTGGACTTATGGGAGCTGTTGCGAAAACTGTTCTTGAAAATGGCGGAGAAGTCACCGGTGTCATTCCGAAGTTCCTGATGGAACGAGAGGTGATGCTGGAAGATGCTCATGAGCTGATCGTTACTCAGGACATGCATGAGCGCAAACGCACCATGTTTGAAAAAGCTGATGCGTTTATCGCACTGCCCGGTGGGATCGGCACTCTTGAGGAACTTGTGGAGATGCTGACCTGGGCTCAGCTTGGCCGCCATGACAAGCCCATGCTGCTTCTCAACCTTGACCAGTTCTGGACGCCTTTGGTGGAATTGCTCGACCATATGCGTAGTCTTGGCTTTATTCGCCCGGACAGCGACATCACCTACGAGATCACCGAGGATGTTGCTCAAAGCGTCGATATCCTTTGCAAGGCCATTGAGGGCTGCAAAGTTGAACATCCTGATTTGAAGGATATGTAACAAAAAGGCCGCTGAGTATTCAGCGGCCTTTTTTAATTGCGGTCTATTTTACAGTTACGCCAGCTTCGCAACGCGGCGTCTTGCTATCACACCGTCGACCGAGAAGATGACGAGTGAGAACCAGATCATTCCAAACGCAAACAAGCCCTCAATCGACAACTCTTCACCAAACAGCCAAATGGCGCTGAGGAAGTGGATGGATGGCGCTATGTATTGCAAGAAGCCAATGTAAATCATCGGCAAGCGGCGCGCTGAAAAGGCGAAAACCACCAATGGGACTGCTGTGATCACACCTGTGAACAGCAGCAGAGACAAGAACCATGGGTGTTCCACCGGAATTGCCGGATAGATGCCACCAGTGCCAGCCTGCGCGAAGTACCAGATGCCGACTAGCGCGAATGGCAGGACGAGCAGAACTTCCACCAACTGGCCAGCAACGGCGCTTACAGGGGCTTGCTTGCGCACATAGCCGTAGAGCGCAAAGCTGAGGGCCAGTACCACAGACACCCACGGCAGTTCACCTACCTCAAAGGTTTTGTAGAGCACGGCAAAGATGGTGATCGCCAGCGCTACAAGCTGCGCTTTGGACAGACGTTCGGACAATAGCACTACGCCCAGGCCTACGCTGACGAGCGGGTTGATGAAATAGCCGAGACTGGCATCCAGCACCCTGCCCGTTTCCACCGACCAGATAAAGATGGTCCAGTTGATGCTGATGACCGAGGCCGACACCAGCAGGTATCGCAGGCGCGAGAAGTCGCAGAAGATCGCAAGGACCTCCTTGCGTAGTTTGCTCATGACCAGAAAGGCGCCAAGAAACAGCACGGAGCCAATCACGCGATAGCAAATCACGATGATCGCCGGCATGTCTGCTGTGAGCTTATAGTACATGGGAGCAAAGCCCCACATGAGATAAGCAGATACTGCTGCGATCAGTCCAGCCTTGAACGCTTCTGGCGTGCTTAGCGGATCAGCAGCGGACGCTGACTGGCTCATACAACCCTCATATTACAACGTAAACAGGCGCCAGAGATCCTGACGCCAGTTAAAAAAGGAAGGCGTGGCCGCGCGTCCGCGACCACAAATCGTTTCGTGCTCAAGAGCCTTTAGGGCGCTTTTCAGGCTGTTTCCAGCTCATTCGCTTTGAAAATGCAATAACGAACGGAATCGACCAAGGCCTGGAAGGACGCGTCTACGATGTTTTCAGAGACGCCGACTGTGAACCAGCGTTTGCCGGTTTTCTTGTTCTGGCTTTCTATGAGAACGCGTGTGATCGCGCTGGTGCCACCATTCAGTATTCGCACCTTATAATCTATCAGTTCAAGGTCAGCTATCAGGCTTTGGTATTTGCCGAGGTCCTTGCGCAGCGACAGATCGAGTGCGTTGACCGGACCATTACCCTCTGCGACAGACATGAAATTCTCACCATCTACTTCCACCTTTACGACCGCTTCAGAGACGGTGACACGCTCGCCCAGCGCATTGTAGCGGCGCTCGACACCAGTGCGGAAGGACAGGACGTCGAAGTAATCCGGCACGGAATGCAGGCGTCTACGTGCAAGCAGCTCGAAGGAGGCGTCTGCGGCTTCATAGGCAAAGCCCTGAGCTTCCAGTTCCTTCACTTCGGCCAGCAGACGGTCGAGACGCGGATCGGCTTTGTCAGCTTCAACGCCAAGGCGTTTCAGCTCATTAAGCAGGTTGGACTTTCCAGCCTGATCGGAGACAAGCAAACGGCGCTGATTACCGACCATTTCTGGTGGGATATGCTCGTAAGTATCTGGGTTCTTGAGGATGGCAGAGGCATGGATGCCTGCTTTGGTGGCAAAGGCGTTGGCGCCGACATAAGGAGCGTGGACGTTGGAAGATCGATTCAAGATCTCGTCAAAACTCCTTGATATTGCTGTTAATTCTGTCAGATCCTCGACAACAATGCCAAGTTCGACCAGATCACGATACGGCTTTTTCAGCAGCATGTTCGGGATCAGGGTGATCATATTAGCATTGCCGCAACGCTCGCCAATGCCGTTGAGCGTGCCCTGCACCTGACGGACGCCAGCGACGACAGCTGCCAGCGTGTTCGCGACCGCATGGCCGGTGTCATCATGAGCGTGGATGCCCAGATTGCTGCCCGGCACCACTTGCATCACTGCATTGACGATCTGCGTGACTTCGTGTGGAAGTGTGCCACCGTTGGTATCGCACAGAACCACCCAGCGCGCACCAGCTTCAAAAGCGGTTTGTGCGCAGGCCAGAGCGTAGTCCGGGTTTGCCTTGTAGCCATCAAAGAAGTGCTCACAGTCGATCATGGCTTCTTTGCCCGCCTCGACGGAGGCTTTGACGGTGTCTGCGATGCTTTCCAGATTTTCCTCGTTGGTGCACTTCAGCGCAACATCAACGTGGTAGTCCCAGCTTTTTGCCACATAACATGTGGCGTCTGCTGCCGACTGGAGGACCATTTGAACACCGGGATCATTGCTGACAGAGCGCCCAGCGCGCTTGGTCATGCCGAACGCGGTGAAGGTCGCTTTCTTTGTTCTTTTTTCGGAGAAGAACTGTGTATCTGTTGGGTTTGCGCCCGGGTAACCGCCTTCAATATAGTCGACGCCCAGTCTCTCCAATAAGTCGGTAATGGCAATTTTTTCGTCCACGGAGAAATCAATGCCGGAGGTCTGAGCCCCATCGCGCAATGTCGTGTCGAAAAGATACAGACGCTCTTTCGTCATAGTATGCCTACCCTGCTTATTGTCCTGAGTTCACCCTCAGGCTCCCCTCATGTGACGGAGGTTTCCCTTTGTCTCCGTAGGAATTCTCAAGGCACGTATTGCGGGCGCCTTGAGAAAACTTAGCAAGCCTAACGGGTTATCCCGGATAGAACCATGGAGCAGACTTCAAGTTTCCTTGTGGTATCTGCGTAGTCCATGGCTCTGAAACCTCGTTAAGCGCAGGACCAGGTGGTCTCGATTTCACCTGTTTCCTTGTTTTTCATGTCTTTGAGCACAATGCCGTCGGCTGCCAGCTCATCGCGGATGCGGTCGCTTTCAGCAAAGTCTTTTGCCTTGCGGGCATCCAGACGTTTTGCAATCAGCTCTTCCACTTTGGCCTTCAGCTCCGGAGAGGCATCTGCTTCAGCTTTTTCTTCTTCCTGAGCTTTGGAAAATGATTCAAGGTCAAAGCCCAAGAATTTGATAGAATTAGCTAATTTCTGTGCAGCGTCTGCATCTCCCCCGCGTGCATCGCGGGCCAGTTTGTGAAGAGCGGCAAAGGCACGTGGTGTGTTCAGGTCGTCTTTCAGGCCTTCCAGAACACCTTCATCCAGTGCGCCATTTTCCTGTGCTGTGACACCGTGCTTCTTCATCAGCTCAATCCAGCGGGTGAGCTGCTTTTCGCCTTCTGCCAGACTTTTGAATGTAAAGTCGATTGGCTGACGATACTGGGTTTGAAGCAGAGCATAACGGATGGCCTGACCAGACCATTTACGTCCATCGCCTTCTTCCGTGTCCAACAGCTGGTGAACGGTGAAGAAGTTGCCCAGAGATTTGGACATCTTCTCGCCTTCCACCTGCAGGAAGCCGTTGTGCATCCACACATTTGCCATGGCATGCGTGCCGTGAGCACATCTGGATTGTGCAATCTCGTTTTCATGATGCGGGAACGTCAGATCGACACCGCCGCCATGAATATCAAAGACTTTACCCAAATGCTTTTCGGACATTGCGGAACATTCGATGTGCCAGCCCGGACGACCTGGTGTTTTAATGCCACATGGGCTTTCCCACCCCGGCTCATCCGCTTTGGATGGCTTCCAAAGCACGAAGTCGGTTGGGTCTTTTTTGTAGGACGCGACTTCCACACGCGCACCGGCGATCATCTCGTCCAGTGTGCGGTTGGAGAGTTTGCCGTACTCGGGCATGCTTGGCACATTGAAGAGAACATGCTCGTCCGCGACATAGGCATGGCCTTTGTCGACGAGTGTCTCGATCATCGTTTTCATCTCTTCGATGTGGTCGGTTGCCCGCGGCTCAATATCCGGCGCTTGTGCCCCCAGCTCAGCCATGTCCTCATGGTATTGGCCAGCGGTTTTTTCGGTCAGCTCACGAATGGAAATACCTTCGTTTGCTGCGCGCTCGTTGATTTTGTCGTCAACGTCTGTGATGTTTCGCACATATGTGACATGCTCTTTGCCATAGAGTTGACGCAGCAATCTGGCCAAAACGTCAAAAACTACGACTGGGCGCGCATTACCAATATGGGCGTAGTCATAAACGGTGGGACCACACACATACATGCGCACGTTGGACGCATCCATTGGCACAAAAGCTTCTTTTGTGCGTGTCAAAGTATTGGTGAGCAGAAGTCCCTTGTCGCCCTGGGCTGTGTCTGCGCTCATAATGGTTCGTCTCCTGGCCAGCTGGCCGGGCGTTCATCTCACGCAGAATCAAGGCAGGATAGAACGGCCACAGCCAGCGTTGTCGCTAGCTGCAAATAATGATGGTGCAAGAAGAAGTGTGCATCGCCGTTTTCATATGTTGCTTTTCGCTGATTGTTGCTTACAGGTCAAGTCTTAGTCTCACCAGATCACCCACATTTCTAACTAAGTTAAATACAAAATTTCTACCCGAAGATGCAATTCTAAGGGAAAGCCAAGAAAAAACAGGGAAGTAAAACGTGTCTCACAAGAGTATCTGTGCCACCGTTGTCGCTGCAAGTCTGATTGGAATGAGTTCGCCTTCAAGTGCGACCGGTAATGCCACCTCCTCTGTGAACCCTATAGACCCGCTAAATTTTAATGAGACTGCGGCCTCACCACCAGCTGCCACGCCTTCCCCGGACGATCTTGTACTGCCGGAAATTGATCCCTTAGTCCTGCCAGAAAGCGAGCTGCAAGCTCCGGATCTCACTGGACCTGCCGGGCAAGTTCTAGATCCATCCCTGTCAGAGCTGTCTGAGTTGGAGCAAACCATCCGGGATCTGATCTTTTCTGAAGATGAAATCGAGCAAGCTGGTTTTAGTTCGCGGCAAGTGGATGCCCTGGCAGAGGCTTACTCCTTACGCAACTTCCGCCCTGTCTGGTTTGAAGACCAGTCTTTGACGCCGCTTGCCAACCATTTGATTGACGAGATTCGCAAGGCCCCAACCCATGGGCTTGATCCGCAAGCCTATGGTGTCCGGCAGCTGGCTTCCATTCTGGATGTGATGGAAGCGTCCAACGCAACGGCCACTTTGCGTGAGATCGCTGTTGTTGAGCTGCAGCTGACCCGCGTTTTTGCCAGTTACGGCGCCCACCTTGCTGGCGGCGTTGTGCGCCCGACCAAGGTGCTGAAGAATGTATTTATCACCCCGCAGGTTCCAAAGCTGAATGACATGCTTACTCGGCTGGAAGAAACCCGGTCTGTTGAGCAGTTGTTTGCCAGCCTTGAGCCAGAGGCACCGTCCTACGATCTTTTGAAAGACCAGCTGGCCCGATATAACGCGGCCCTCACCTCTGATTACCCTGTCTACATCGAAGATGGCCCGAGCATCCGGCCCGGTGACACAGGTGCGCGCATCTCGCAGTTGGAGAAACGACTGCAAACCGAGGGCTATGCGCCCTATTACTCCGGATACTCCGGCGCCAACGAGCAAGACGTGGCGCCCGCCTTTTACAATGATGATATGGTTGCGCTCGTAAAAAGCTTCCAGAAACGTCATGGTTTGAGCGTGGACGGCGTTGTTGGCAAGAAGACCCGGGCAGCGCTGAATGCCTCACTCACAGACCGCCGCGATCAAATCCTTGTTAATCTGGAACGCATGCGCTGGGATGATCCGCTTCCTTCTGGCCGCTATGTGAAAGTCAACGTGGCTGAACAGATTGTGCGGGTGATGGAAGGCACGGACGTGCTTTATGAGACCCGCAGCGTAGTGGGCAAGCCCCGCCATGCCACGCCTTTGTTCTCTGACACCTTTGAGTATGCAGAGATTAATCCGACATGGGGGGTGCCCTGGTCCATTGCCACCAATGAGTATTTGCCCAAGCTGCGCAAGAATGCCTCTGCCTTGTCTGGTAGCGGGATCAACGTTTACAAGAATGGTCGGCGTGTCGATCCGACGGCAATCAACTGGAATGCTGTCAGCAAACGCAGGTTCGGGTATCAGCTCCGCCAGAAGGCCGGACGTAAAAACGCTTTGGGTGCTGTGAAGTACATGTTCCCCAATAAGCACAACATTTATCTGCACGACACGCCATCCAAGCGCCTGTTCAATAAAGATCAGCGTGCCTTTAGCCATGGATGCATCCGGGTTCAGGATCCATTTACATTCGGGGAAGTGCTGCTTTCCGGTTCGGGCCACAGCCGCGCCAAGATGGAAAAGCTGCGCGCCCGGGGCAAAACTGTTCGCCTGAAGCTGAAAGAGACCGTGCCCGTGCATCTGCGCTATTACACCGCTTTTGCTGGTGATGATGGGGAACTTCAGTTCCGGGAAGACATCTACAAGCAGGACAATGCGATTCTGGAGGCTCTGCTCACCTCGCAAGATGCATTCAAGATAAAGATGGCCTCAACCTACTGACCTGACAAATATGCGCAAATTGCCACGTCCCTTATCAGGGATATGGTTAATAGTGCATATTTGAATTAGCTGTGCTAATATATCCCCAATAGAACTGCATTTCATAATTCAAACGGGGGTTGATTATGCTGAAGCAGGCTATGGGTGCAATGATTGTGGCAAGTGCTATCTCAAGCCCGATCATTTTCCTTGCGGTTTACCTGTTTATGAACTCTGCGTGAGTTCAAAGCCATCTCTTTAGATGGTGCTGATAAAACTGAGAGTTCCCCAAATTTTAAGGGCAGCGTTCCACGCTGCCTTTTTCTTTGCATGAATTTCGCTCACCTAAAACAGTTAAATCGGCAAACTGGTTGTTTTGTGTTGCTGGCAAGGTGATGTTGAGGTGGTTGTGTGTGGAGGCTGGGCTTCAGGCGGCAGTGCCTCTTGCCATCATACCGGACGCAGCGAAGCAAGGGTCCCGTATCCAGTGCAATTCCTGCTGAGATTATTAGTAGGTGAGGCTCTGGTTCCCGCATCGCGCTTCGCTTGCGCGGGATGACGGCGCTGGGTGACGACGCGGGTTGCTGGCTGGGCCGAACAAAACTTATCCCCGTCACCTAAAAGCTGCCTTACTCTGTGTCTCGTGCCCACGCATTCGGGCAGGAGTGGACCGTCCATTCCGCGGCGTGGGTGGGGTTGGGCTGCCGGCATGAGGTAACGTATCGTGTCGGGAGGTCCGGTGAAGCGCCATACCCTTTTGAGGCCACAGTGGTATAGGGAGTTTGGGGTCGTTCCGGAGGGCGTCCGGTGGTGACAAGAAATTGTCGATGACAGGGAAACCTGTCAGTGACACGGGGACGTGTCATTCACGTCTGTCCGAGAGGGAGCCCGCGCGTTCATGATAAAAGGCCCGGGCGAGGCGAGCAGCCATTGCCGAAGAAACATTATTTACAAGTAGCGCAGGCAAAGCCTGTTCGCCTTGCTCCACCCGTTAAACGGGATCCTCAAACACAAACACCGCCGAGATAGCCCAGCGGTGCTCAAAGTGCTTGAAAAGCAGATGTCAAATCTACGCGTATTCTTATCCGAAAACCGGAGCCACTTTTCAGGAACAGGCTTTAGTCATCCAGATAGTCAGCACACTTTTCCGGAACCTGATCGCCCCACGGCATGATCGGCACGGTAGACGTAGAGTTCTTCGGGCTGCCTTCTACGAGCTTGTCGGAGTAGACCAAATAGACCAGCACGTTTCGCTTTGCGTCACAGCCACGGACAATGCGCATTTTTTTGAAGAACAGCGAGCGGCTCTGGCGGTAGACTTCGTCGCCTTGCTCAAACTTACTTTTGAATTTGATGGGGCCAACCTGACGGCAGGCCAATGAGACATCGGAGGTTTCTTCTTCCAGTCCGAGCCATCCGGAAAAGCCACCTTTTTCGGGCACTGTGAAGTGACAGGCGACGCCTTCGACTTCCGGGTCATCCAGTGCGTAAGTCGCCAGCTTGTGGTCCGGGCTCAAGAACTTCCAGACGGTTGACTTCTTGAAGATCAGATCCGGCTCCTGTGCCTGCGCAGCGGTGCCAAGCATCCCCAGCGTTACTCCAAGAACGACCGTCGCGGTGCTCACCATTTTCAGGACTGTTTTCCCAAGCGCAGAGATCTGCACGGCTCCCCTCCATTTTCAAAAGAACAAATCAAATCACTCCCGATATAGGAGGTTTTTTGGCAACTACCAGCAAGAGAACCAGAGATTTTTGTAAAACCTACCGGAATCCGTTGGTTTTGCCCCAATAAGGCCATAGAATAGCTTATCTCTAAGATTTCTCTGAGGAAACCAGTATTGCGGGCTATGACCATTTCCAGACTCCCCTTCGCGCACTCATGCGCAGCCGTGGCTCTTGCCCTTGGCGCCTCCCTTATTTGGACCGGCAGTGCGTTTGCACGCCCTCAGGTGTGCGACAGGCTTGAGACGGAGTTTATCGAGCTTTCTGAGCAGGTCGAAAGCAATGGCAGCTCCAACAGCTGGCAAACGGCCTATGAAGAGCAGCTGGTTCATATCCGAAATGTGCAGTCCCAGATGTCCAACTTCGGCTGTGATGGCTCTTTTGGCCCTGCTCAGTGCCAGCAGCTGAGTTCCTCTCTTCAGCAGATGAATGAGAATCTGACCTATCTCGACAGTCAGAGACAGCAGGAACTGTATTCCAGCGTTTTGCAGGACCGGCTTACTGAAGTGAAGCAAGCGCTGGTTGATCTGAACTGCTCAGATCGTTCTGACCAGCAAGTCCAGCCACTGACACCGCCACCTGCGCAGGCCAATCAGCCTTTGCAGCTGGAACCGCGTTCGACCGCAGGTTTCTCCTCTGGTGGTCAGCAGTATGCGACCATGTGTGTGCGCAAGTGTGATGGCTACTACTTCCCGATCAATCCGAATTCCAGTGCAGAAGATCTGACGGAAGATGGAGAGATTTGTCAGGCGCTGTGTCCAAGTCAGGACACTGAGCTTTATGTCTTCCAGGTTCCTCAGGAAACACCTGCGCAGATGCGCTCTTTGTCTGGTGCGCCTTATACGTCCCTTGCCAATGCCTATCTGTTCAGACAGCAGAACAACCCGGCTTGTTCCTGTGACGCAGCTGGTGGACAACCTGGCAATCTAGAGCCGACACCTGCGATCCCACCTCTGGAGCAGGCCCTTCCGGGTAATCAGCTGGAAGATCTGACACCGGGCGCAACAGCGACCTACCCTGCTATTCCGAACCAGAGTGAGCTGCGTCAGACTGTAAATGCAACAGAGGCCCAGAGTGATATCTCCGAGCCTCCGCTTGTTCAGAAGAAGTTTGTGCCGCGCGAGGTTGAACCCCGCACAGGCCCTATCAGGAAAGTCGGTCCAAAGTTTTTTCCCGACCGATAAGAGGTAGCATATTCTTCAGGTCTGGACCGTGTGCCAGACCTGTGATTGCCTTGCGCAGTGGCATGAACAGACCTTTGCCTTTGCGGCCTGTTTCAGCTTTGACAGCTTTGGTCCACTCGCCCCATGTTTCCTCGGTCCATGGCTCTTGCGGAAGCAGAGCTGTGGCCTGAGTGATGAAGTCCTTGTCTTCCTCGGCAATGTCTGGCGTGGCAGACCCAACGATCAGCTCCCACCATTTTTTCGCATCGCTTACGGTGGAGCAATTTTCTTTAATCGCAGTCCAGAACGCTTCATCACCCTCAACGCCGTCAGCTTTCAGGCGGTCTGCAACATCAGCAAAGCTCATGGCATGGACGAGTTTTGCAGTCAGGTGGCCCACATCTTCCGGGTCAAACTTTGCAGCAGACTTGGAGATGCCGGAGAAGTCGAGCATGTCTGCCAGAGCTTCCATGGTTGGAGCAGGTTCAACCGCGTGGCTGGTGCCTGTCAGCACTGCAAGGGAGCAGACTGCCATTGGCTCATAGCCCTCTTCCCGCAGTGAACGGATAGACAGGGCACCAGAGCGTTTGGAGAGCCCCTCACCTGATGCTGTGGTCAGCAGGTTGTGATGACCAAACTCAGGAACTTGTGTCCCCAGTGCCTGGAATATGGCAATCTGTACACCGGTATTGGCAATGTGGTCTTCACCGCGAATAACATGGGTGATGCCCATATCCGCATCATCCACAATGGATGGCAGCGTGTAGAGGTAGGTACCATCTGCGCGGATCAGCACCGGATCAGACAGGGAGGCAAGATCAACGGTCTGACGACCACGGATCACATCATCCCAATGCACTTCTGTTCTGACAGTGGAGAACGCATCGCCTTCTGCGTGGTTTGGCAGTTTGAAGCGCCAGTGTGGTTTGCGGCCTTCTGCTTCATAAGCAGCAATCTGCTCGTCAGTGAGCTTCAGGCCCGCACGGTCATAAACAGGAGGACGGCCCAGAGCACGCGCACGGTTACGGCGGCGTTCCAGCTCTTCCGGCGTCTCGTAGCATGGGTAAAGGAGGCCAGCGTCTTTCAGCTTGGCAGCTGCTGCATCATACAATGCAAAACGCCCGGATTGTTTTTCCACGCGATCAGGGTTGATACCCAGCCACTTCAAGTCTTCAGCAATACCAACTGCATACTCTTCTTTAGAGCGTTGCACGTCAGTATCGTCATAGCGCAGAACGAAATTGCCGCCCTGCTTCTTAGCAAAGAGATAGTTGAAAAGCGCCGGGCGCACATTACCGATATGGATGTGACCAGTCGGAGATGGCGCGAAGCGAACAGTAACACTCATGGCTGAGCCTTCTCATCAATAAACAAGTTTGACACTCGGGTATCGCGTTGGCCGGTACGGGTCAACCAGCCAATCTCCGATACCTACGGAATATCTCGGGTTTTAGGTTCAGTTACCGGCTTTTGCTGAATTCAAGCTGGAGAACGAACCAGCATCAGCTGCGGCTTTACGGCAAACAAAACCAGGCCCAGGCCAAAGCAATAAAGGCTGGAGAATGCAAACTGAGTGTCCAGCTCAATACCGTTATCCAGCAGGATACCCATAAGCCCCGGAGCTAGCGCAGAGGCAAAGACCATCATGGCGGAATACACTGCACGGATGGATCCCAGATGAGCTGTTCCGTAAAGTTCGGCCAAAACAGCAGAAGCAATCGCCCCCCAGGAGCCGACGGTTATGGCGAGGATGATCATCGCAATTGGCACAAAGTACTCTTCGCCGCCAAAGGCAAACACGAGCACACTCACACCGAGAGGAATAACAGAAAGCGGGAGCAATGAGACGGCAGAGAAACGGTCAATCAACATACCAGCAGTCATAGAGAACACAGCGCCAGCCGCTGCATAAAGTGGCAGATAGGATGGGATTACAGTCCGTGCCCAGCCCTTTGCTTCCATGAAGTGGACCTGATGGAACATGAGGCCTGTGACAAGAAACGGCACAGCGAGCACGGCTGTCATAACCACCCAGAACCGCCAGTCCGACATCACCTGCTTTCTGGTCCAGCTCACAGCAGGGCCATTTGAGCCTGAAGACTCAAGCGGGTTTTCCGGTGTCCGGTCTTTCTTGAGGGTCAGATAAGCCAGAGGAAGGAAGACGACGAGAAGCGTTATGCCCGCTGCGGACCAGAGATCCCGCCATGAGAATGCGACCATGAGCGAGACAGCGGCCAATGGCAAAAGCGCTTCGCCTGCCATGTTGCCAAAAGAGGCCAGGCTGAGTGCCTTCCCTCTGGAGCCATGAAACCAGCGCGACATGGCTGTCTGCGAAGTATGGGGGAGCATGCCCTGCCCGAACAGTCGTAAGCCATAGAGGCAAATTGCAAGTAATATGATGGAGTTATGCCAGCTCATTAAGAAACTGAATCCGGCAAGAATGATAATTGCAGCACACCCGACGACCACAGGGCGATAATAATCGACTATCCTGCCCAAGTAGATGAGCGTTGCAGCACTTGCTAGTGTCGCGAACATGTAAATTGAGCCGAAATCACCGTGAGAGAGGCTATAGGTCTCACGGATCTGAGAGGAAAATTGCGCGATGAAGAAGGTTTGACCAAAGCTGGAGCCAAACCCGAGCAGAAACCCGCCCGCGACCCAGCGCAGGTTGCGCTGGAGAAATTGGAAGAAAGTCATAGACTTAACCTAAAAAGCGTAGAAAGTGATTCAGGCAAGGCGTGATGCTTGCCTGAGCACCAGAGATCAAGTCCAGAGCGCGGCCTGCTTGTTCTTAAAGTAAGATCTCAAGCCGCGTGTGGTTCTAGGTTCGATCCCGGAAACGATTGGTGATTGGGTAGCGACGATCGCGCCCAAAGTTCTTTAGTGTGATTTTGACACCCGGTGCAGCCTGACGACGCTTGTACTCTGCGATGTAAAGAAGGTGTTCGACTCGATGGATGGTTTCTACAGAGTGGCCGCGCTTGGCGATCTCGTCAAGGCTCAACTCTTTTTCAACGAGACAATGCAGGATGTCATCCAGAACATCGTATTCTGGCAAGCTGTCCTGATCGGTCTGGTTTTCACGCAGCTCAGCTGTTGGCGCTTTGACGATGATGTTGTTCGGGATCACCTCACCCGCTGGCCCCATAACACCTGCCGGATGGTTTTTGTTGCGCCAGTCAGACAGACGATAAACCTCGGTCTTGTAAAGATCCTTGATCGGGTTGAAGCCGCCATTCATATCCCCATAAAGGGTGGCGTAACCGACAGACATTTCTGACTTGTTGCCGGTGGTCACAACCATGGAGCCGAATTTGTTGGATACAGCCATGAGGATGACACCGCGAGAACGGGACTGCAGGTTTTCCTCGGTGATACCGCTCTCAGTGCCTGCAAATACGCCAGCCAGCGTCTGCTGGAAGCCCTCGACAGGCTCTGCGATTGGAATGGTATCGTACTTCACCCCAAGTGCATCCGCGCAGGCCTTGGCGTCCTTGATGCTTTCCTCGGAGGTGTAGCGGTATGGTAGCATGATGCAGTGAACACGATCAGCGCCCAGAGCATCAACGGCCATGGCCGCACAGATCGCACTATCAATACCGCCGGACAGGCCCAGCACCACGCCGGGGAAGCCATTCTTGTTTACGTAGTCTTTCAGGCCAAGCACGCAAGCAAGCCAGTCTGCTTCCTGTGTATCTGGCATTGGAACGATGCGAGTTGGTTTTGCGAACCACAGACCTTCTGCATCTTTATTGAAGTCGAGGTAATCTGTTTCCTCGGTGAACTGACCGAGTTGCATCACCAATGAGCGATCATGATTGAGGGCAAAGGATGCGCCGTCAAACACGAGCTCATCCTGACCACCAACCTGATTACAATACACGAGCGGAAGGCCCGTTTCGACAACACGAGAGAGCATGATCTGCATGCGCTCATCTATTTTATCGCGGTAGTAAGGAGACCCATTTGGAACCAGCAGGATTTCAGCGCCTGTCTCTTCCAGACATTCGCAAACCTCATCGGACCAAGTGTCTTCACAAATCGGAACGCCAAGGCGCACACCACGGAAACTCATCGGACCCGGATTGGGCCCAGCATCGAAGACACGCTTTTCATCGAAAACGCCATAGTTTGGCAGGTCGACCTTGTAACGCAGGCCCTCAATGTTGCCGTTGTCGAGCAGTGCGACGGCGTTGTAGAGCTTATCCTCTTCGGCCCATGGCAGGCCAACGAGCAGTGCGGGACCACCATCAGCCGTTTCTTTTGCCAAGCCTTCCAGTTCACGCTTACAGGCAGCTACGAAGGCTGGCTTCAAGACCAGATCCTCTGGCGGATAGCCAGCCAGAAACAGCTCAGAATACAAAACCAGATCAGCGCCTTGTTCGGCGGCCAGCTTTCGGTGATGACGCACTTTCTCAGCATTACCGGAGATATCACCAAGGCAAAGGTTGGCCTGTACGACGGCCAAACGGAACTGGTCTTTAATCATCATATAAACTTCAAAGGCTTTAGTGGATGGAAGGGGTGGCCCTGTTTGCTTCGAGCTTTAATAGCTTTGGTTCTCGTGTACCGCGTTTTTGTAGCAGAGAAAAGTCGATCCATCACATAGTTGACGGTTGAGGAAAGGATTCACAGGGTGAAAATCAATCTGACGACTTCTTCTTCACCTGCCCAGAATCTTTCGCCTTTGCCATGAGGTCCAGATGCTGTTGCAGCCTTGTGCCCATTGGCATCTGTGCCATGTCCCTGGCCTGAATAGGCTCATCCCCCTGCATCACGATGGCCTTCAGGCGATCATACAGAATTGCGGGCGCGATTGGTTTGGCAAGGAAGTAATTTACGCCAGCATTGCGCGCCGCCACAACAACGGAACGGCGGGAATCAGCCGTGATGACGATTACCGGGGTCTTGGCAATTTCAGAATCTTCGTCCTGCCTGAGAATACGGAGGAAGTCATTGCCATCAATCGGGTGCATGATCCAGTCGCACAGCACAATATCAGGCCTGCGGTCCAGCAGAATTGCGATCGCATCCGCCCCGTCGCCTGCTTCGTAGATGGAACGCACGCCAAAGCCGGAGATCATAGTGCGCAAGATGGAACGCATGTAGTTGTTGTCATCCACAATAAGGATTGAATAGCCAGACAACAAAGAATCGCTCTGAAGCAACAAACTCTCCCTGAGGGCGAAAAAACCTAGAAAAACATCGGGCAATGAAAGGCAGGAGGCACATCATTCCAATTTTCTATGTGCTTCGCATATAAATATTTATCAAAAAAAGAGGGGCTGCACAATGTGCAACCCCTGATCATCATATGAATACTCTAGATAGAGTTAAGTGTTCACTGCAAGGCGCGTATCAGATTCTTTTCTGAGGTTCTCTGCGATTTTGAACGCCAGCTCCAGAGCCTGATCCGCATTGAGGCGAGGATCGCAATGGGTGTGGTAACGATCACCGAGTTGTTCTGCGGACAGCGCGCGTGCACCACCGGTACATTCGGTCACATTACGGCCAGTCATTTCGACGTGAACACCACCTGCATGAGTGCCTTCAGCGCGGTGAACCGCGAAGAATGCTTCTACTTCACGCAGAATACGCTCGAACGGACGCGTTTTGTATCCGTTTGCTGTGATGGTATTGCCGTGCATCGGGTCACAAGACCAAACAACTTTCTTACCCTCACGCTCAACAGCGCGTACCATAGCTGGGAGATGTTCGAACACCTTGTCCTGACCGAAACGGGTGATCAGTGTCAGACGACCAGCTTCGTTTTCAGGGTTCAGAACGTCGATCAGCTTGATCAGCTCTTCAGGATCAAGAGATGGACCACATTTGAGGCCAATCGGGTTCTTGATGCCACGGAAGAATTCAACATGTGCATGATCCAACTGACGCGTACGATCACCGAT
Source organism: Pseudovibrio sp. Ad37 (assembly GCF_001623075.1). Classification (GTDB taxonomy): domain Bacteria; phylum Pseudomonadota; class Alphaproteobacteria; order Rhizobiales; family Stappiaceae; genus Pseudovibrio. The sequence continues at coordinate 112,114 of NZ_LMCF01000067.1, read as the reverse complement.
CCAGAGCATATGGCCGGATGTTGCGTAACATTCGCCAGTGGTGGAATCGATGCGTGTCAGCGCTTCTTCGTAGCCCAGAAGCAATGCTTCGTGACTGGTGAAGAAATCGGTGGAACGCAGCTGTGGTGTATTGTCGGGATCAACACCGCAAGCACGCATGAAGGAGACAGCGTCGGAAATACGATCTGCCATTTCCTGATAACGGTGTGCCTGCGGGCTGTCTTTTACGAAGCCGAGCATCCACTGATGGACGTGATCCAGATTGGCAAAACCACCTTGCGCGAACGCACGGATCAGGTTCAACGTCGCAGCAGACTGACGGTAGGCTTTCACCTGACGCTCAGGGTCCGGAATACGAGACTCTTCGTTGAACTCGATACCGTTGATGATGTCACCACGGTAGCTTGGCAGTTCAATATCGCCCTTCTTCTCAATATTGGAAGAACGTGGTTTTGCAAACTGACCAGCAATACGGCCCACTTTTACAACTGGCTGCTGCGCACCATAGGTGAGCGCCACGGCCATTTGCAGGAATGCTCTAAAAAAGTCGCGAATGTGATCAGCGTGATGCTCTGCAAAGCTCTCCGCACAATCACCACCTTGCAAGAGGAATCCACGCCCCTCGGCAACATCAGCGAGCTGCGCTTTCAACTTGCGCGCCTCACCTGCAAACACGAGCGGCGGATAAGTTGCTAGGCGACTTTCAACGTCTGCCACTGCTTCCTTATCTGGATAGTCCGGTACCTGCACGATCGGTTTTGATCGCCAGGAATCCGGTGTCCATTTGTCCGCCATTTTAAAACTCCATCAATACGGAATGCTGCCAGCGCGCCCTATGCGCCTCTCTTTGGCAGCGTTAATTCTTTGAGCTATTCTCATCATGAGACAAAAGCCCAGAAAGGCTTATACACGCAGCCCGTTTATCTGACTAGGGGGACGTATACGTTGTTTTATCGCTGTAGGTTGAGGATACCTCAAAAAAATCAGGCCTTATGAGAATCCATCAAACCAATTTGCTTTAGAGCTACTATGTTCTAATAAATTAGAACTTGATAGACAATTATTTCAAAGCGCCCTTCAAGATCGCAGATGAACACTTGTGTAAAGATACATGAAGCGTTCACACTCGCGAACCATGAACCTAATTTCAGCGATTTAAATATTGAGCATTCACAGATTTCAGCAGATCGTCAATCGTTGCCGCAAGTTCTTTGGACAGAACAATAGCACGCGGATAAAACGGCTCTGAGCGATCATTTAGGATTGGTACACGATCCCAGCCGTCCGTGGTTTCCATGAAGTGCAACAATCCTTCATGCCCCCACAGGCGATGGAATCCAGCCATGACGCAGTCAACATAGCTTTGCAGGATTGGGTGCTCGTCATTGCCCCAGTGCGCGTACTGATCCTGCACCTGATAAAGGAACGTGTCTGATGGCATCTGCCTGCCACAGTCGGGCACGAAACTATCATCGCAGAGGGATTTGCGGTTATAATGCCATTCACGTTTATCCAGCGCCGGCAGGTTTGCTTTTGTATCAAGCACCATCGCACCACGAATGACAGAGCCCTCTTCACGACGGACACCCAATGCGCAGACACCAACGCCTGACATGCGGCCATTGCCTTCTTTGCCTTTGGAGCAGCCACGCCATTCCCGCTTCCAGCCACTCAGCTGTCCAGCAACCACAGTCGTGCCTGCGGGCAATGTTTCTTCATTTACGAGTGAGCCATAACCAAAATAGCAAATCTGGTCCTGTGTGAGGTCAGTCACGGGTATTCCTATCAAAACGAGAAAGATGCCCTGCTCCAGATGCAGGACAAAAAAGAACCGCTAGCAAAGACTAGCGGTTCTTTGAAAGTCGACTAAAGTTTAATTCTTGCGGATACGCTCAGATGGTTCGCGCATTGTCACCAATTCTTCTGCAGCAGTCGGATGCACCGCAATGGTACGGTCGTAGTCCGACTTGGTGGCGCCCATGGACAGGGTCACGCCGATGATCTGGATAAGTTCGCCAGAGTCTGGACCCATGATGTGAATGCCGAGGATTTTGTCGGTATCCGCATCCACCAGCATCTTGAGGAACATCTTGCCAGGTTTGCCAGAAAGGGTGTTCTTCATCGGACGGAAGGATGAGGAATAGATATCGATGTTGTCGAAGCGCGCCTCAGCTTCTTCCTGCGTTAGACCTGCAGTGCCGATCTCAGGCTGCGAGAAGACTGCGGTCGGGATCATAGAGTGATCGACATGCCACTCCTTGCCACCATAGGTGCTGTCTGCGAAAGCATGGCCTTCACGAATCGCAACTGGCGTCAAGTTGGCACGGTTGGTGACATCGCCCACAGCAAAGATGCTTGGCACAGAGCTCTGACTCTGCGGAGTAACGACGATTGCACCGGCTTTGTCGAGTTCAACGCCAGCCTCTTCGAGACCGAGGCCTGCCGTGTTCGGGCGACGACCGATTGCGTAGAGAACCTGATCGGCTTCAATCACTTCACCAGCGTGCGTCGTGACTGTCAGACCGCCCTCATGCTTCTCAATGGATGCAATGGTGGACTTGGTTTTTACGGTGATGCCCTTTTCCACCATCTGCTCATGCAGGCCAGTGCGCAGGTCCATATCAAAACCACGTAGGATTTCTTCACCGCGATACAGAAGCGTGGTCTCTGACCCCATACCGTTGAAAATGCCAGCGAACTCAACGGCGATGTAACCACCGCCGACGACGACTGTTCGTTTCGGGAACTCAGAGAGATGGAAAGCTTCATTAGATGTGATGGTGTGCTCACAGCCAACAAGGCCTGCGTCAACGTTTGGAGTTGCGCCGACAGCGACAAGAATGCGCTCAGCGGTGATGACCTGATCGGTAGAAAGCAAGCGAACGGTGTTCGGGCCTTCAATCACTGCGCGGCTGTCATGCAGCTCTACGCCGGATTTATCGAGATTGCGGCGATAAATGCCTTCCAGACGAGTAATTTCCTTGTCTTTATTCTCGACAAGCTTATCAAAGTCGAAGGTTGGCGTGCCGTTCAGGCTCCAGCCATACCCGTCCGCATTTGCGAATTCTTCGGTGAATTTAGACGCATAGACAAAGAGTTTTTTGGGAACACAGCCGCGGATAACACAGGTCCCGCCGTAGCGAAATTCTTCAGCAATACCGACACGGGCGCCATGGGTTGCTGCGATACGCGCTGCACGTACACCGCCTGAACCGGCCCCAATAACAAAGAGATCGTAGTCGAAATTAGTCATTACAGCCCACTTTCGTTTGCAATAAACCTTATGCAACGACGTTTCGTTACGCTCTAAGGTCTTGTCTTATAAAAACGTAGGCTCAGATTTGGGCCAGATACGCCCAAATTTCAAGGGGCGTATCTGATCTAACTGTTCATTTTGGATTGCGATTTCGTGATCGCTTATTGAGCAGCCATTTCAGCAAGTTTCTTCCGTGAAATTGCAACCATATCGGTGCTGACTGCATCACTCCATTGCTTTGCAGCACCGATCGTCAATGCAGACAGTGTACCCGACAGGTCAGCAAGACGCTTACCGGTGTCGGAGTTGTAGAAGGTTGCGATTTCATTGAGCTGCTCTTCAGAGAAACGACGAGCCCAAACTTCGTAGATCACACGATCCAGCTCCTGACGGCGCGGGATAAGTTCAACAGCAGCTTCGTTCACAGCGATGTCGATCTCAGCGCTCATTGCCGGATTAGAACGAATAAACAGGGTACGAGTACGCTCTGCAACATCTGGAAGGATGTTATCGAAGTTCTCGATGGACTTTGTTGCACGAACAGCCGCTTTTGCAGCTTCGATGTGGCTTTCAGAAATGGAATTGTCCTGAGCCATAACCGGGCTGGAAATCAGCACACCAGCAACAACCAGTGATGCAACACCTGCAATTGCTGCAGACTTGAACTTAGCGAGCATAAAATGGCTCCCCTATATTTTAATCAGCTGTCCTAAAATGACTGTCTGGACAGCTTAAGGTTCCAAGACACGAATTTCATCAGTACCGGCAACATAGGCCCGTGCTGCCATATCAATAAACAACCCGTGCTCAACGACACCTGGAATAACTTCCAGACGTTTTGCCAGTGACTTCGGATTGCTGATTGCCTGTAGGTGGCAATCAAGGATGTAGTTGCCGTTATCGGTTACAAGTGGCTTTTCCCCTGCCATACGCAGGATCATCTCACCTTGCAGCCCCTCAGCGTCCAAGCTGTTTTGCATCATCTGGCGAGTAGCCTCAAGTCCGAACGGAACAACCTCCACGGGAAGCGGAAACTTTCCGAGGGTATCAACAATTTTGCTCTCATCAGCAATCACAAGCATGCTTCCGGAAGCCGCCGCAATAATTTTTTCACGAAGCAGCGCTGCGCCGCCGCCTTTGATAAGGTTTAACTGCGGATCAATTTCATCCGCCCCATCGATAACCAGATCCAGCACTGGCGCTTCATCCAGCGTGGTCAACGGCACTCCAAGCTCGTCGCAAAGAGCTTGAGAATAAGATGAGGCTGGCACGCCGATGATTTCAAAGCCATCCTTCACCATCTCTGCCAGAAGGCGGATCAATTCGTTGACTGTTGATCCGGAACCTATCCCCAACTTCATGCCGGGCTTAACTTCCTTGAGTGCTGCAGCTGCGGCCTGCGCCTTCAAACTCATTGCCATCTGACTAATTTCTCTTCCCCAGACCCAAAGCTTGTTCGGAAACGTTCACAGACAAGAACAATTCTGCCTAGTTATTGCGCTTGGGTCTACTGTGACATAACTCCTGCTGATTACCATGAGGTGTGTGTCCCGCCAAGCAGCAATCCACCCAACACACTATAGGTTTTCCTCGCAAATTGACTTCACGGTGAATTTCGGTAGTGTGGCGCAGATTTTCTCAACAGAAACGAGCTTAAGTATGACAACACCAGTTCTGGTTTTCGACCTAGACGGTACTCTCCTGGAGACCATGGGAGACCTCACAGCGTCGATGAATCATGTTTTGGTAGAAGCCGGGTTTGAAGCCATTGAGCCTGAACGGGTCAGGAAAATGGTCGGCGCTGGCGTGAAAGTGCTGATGAGCCGTGGGCTCGAAGCAAGCAAGATTGAAGTGACGGATGAAGTTCTGGAACCATTGCTTGCCAAGTTTATTCGCTACTACGAGACACATATTGCAGACAAGACCCATGCATTCCCGCAGGCGCTGGAAACAGTTGCACGGCTGAGAGATGCTGGCTGGAAAACAGCTATCTGCACAAATAAACTGGAAAAACTGGCTAAACCGCTGGTTCGGGCCATGGAAATGGAACACCTGTTTGATGCTGTTGTGGGCGGAGACACGTTCTCCAAGAACAAGCCAGATGCGATGCCAGTCTTTGGTGCAATCGACATTGCCGGTGGCTCCCGCGCAGGCTCCATTTTCATTGGCGATTCCAAGGCTGACATCAACGCTTCACGTAACGCTGGCCTGCCCGTGATCGCCGTAGATTTCGGTTACACAGACATTCCTGTACGCGAATTGGGGCCTGATGTGGTGATTTCTCACTACAACCAGCTGGAAGCGGCAGTCAAAGAGTTGAGTGCCGAGAACGCACCGACCTAACTCTCTGATTTAGATACAAGATACTCTGCCGCCCCTGTTCGTTCAGTGGGCGGCAGTTTTATTTACAGCCGCAAATCCGTCTCAATTCCCCCACGTAATTCCCATCAATAAATCACTGCTTGGATCGAATTTTCGCTTAATGCAGTCACATTCCCCTGCGAAACATTCAGTCAATCGGAAAGCTCTGTTTTCCTAGAAACAACGTCAATACAGGAACACTGTGCCGCATCAGGTGCAGGTCAATGGCTGCATGGTTAAAGCTTCACTCGTTTCTCTGTTTGCGATCATTCTGGCTAGTGCGCTTGCGCAACTGGCGAGCTCTGCTTTGCTGACAAGCTTGCCGCTTCAGATCGCCAGCATTGGCGGCTCTGCCTCTCAAGCTGGCCTTGTGGCAGGGGCTTACTCTCTTGGCTTCATGGTTGGATGTATGCGTGGTGTACGCATGATCAACCGGATCGGACACATCAGGGCCTTTGCTGGCGCTGCTGGTTTGACAGCTCTTCTTGTTTTGCTTTTCAAGAATACAGAGAGCATCATTTTCTGGACTGTACTCAGGTTCTTCATGGGGGCGGCATTTGCGGTTTTGTTTGCCACAGCTGATGCATGGCTGAATGAATCTATCAAAGACGAAGTTCGTGGGCGTATTTTATCTGTGAACTCCATTGTGATTGGTGCAATGGCCATTCTCTCACAGATTTTCGTTGCCAAATTCACCGAGGTTCCATTGCAAATGCTGGAACTGCTCAGCGCCGTTCTGCTCGCAGCTGTTGTATTGCTTTGCATGACCCGCTCTGTGCCACCACGCACATACAAAGCAAAGCGCATTAAATTCAAAGAAATCTGGGCTCAGTCTCCTGTGGCTGTGCTGGGCGCTTTTGCTTCCGGTGCTATTGTCACCAGTCTTTTGACCATTGTGCCCTACTCCCTGTCCAAGGCCGGGGTTGGAGGCAGCACTACGGCTCTTATGATTGCGATGATCTATATTGGTCGTCTGATGTTCCAATGGCCTTTTGGTTCTCTTGCTGACCGCATGGACCGCAGATGGCTCATTCTTGGTTCTTCGGCACTAATCACCGTCATCATGGTGACCTTCCTGATTGCTGATCCGTTCACGGGCTGGAACTCCGGTTTCCTGCACAATTACCATCTGTTGAGCATGCTGGGTCTGGTGCTGGTTGTTCTTGGAGGCCTCTCCTTCCCGCTGCAATCTATCTGCGTGGCTCACGCATTTGAACGGAAACCAGAAAGCAGTGTTGCGTTGTCGACCTATCTGCTTTTCATCTGGGCTGCGGGCAGTGTTGCAGGTCCAACACTCATCAGTATCCTTGCGCCAGTGCTTGGTTCCAAGACGCCTGATCTCATTTTGATTGGCCTTAGCGGTTCGCTTGCTCTGTTCACCGCCTATCGGCTTTATGTGGCGAAGCTGTTCTTTGTTCGTCGTTCGCCACGCAAACAACTCCTAAGTGTGAGCAACATGCCTTATGCAAATTATCACCAAGCTCAACCCTCTGAAAAATATAAGTAATACAAAGCCTATGGTGTCAACGGGGCCGCCTCCAGCGATATATTTGGAATTCTTTTGGGAAAAGTTTCTTCAGGGGCTTGCGAGAACCCGTCAAAGGCCCTAAACACCTCCTCACGCCACACGGCGTACCACCCTACGGGGGCGATTAGCTCAGTTGGTAGAGCGCTTCGTTTACACCGAAGATGTCGGGAGTTCGAGTCTCTCATCGCCCACCATTTCTTCTTATGAAGACTTTAAGTCTCCCGATTATTCGCGGAGGCTTTTTTATTTTCTTCCATTGTTTTCCTTGTACACACACTCTGCCTCCCCATATTGCCCCAGAGGGTTTGGAAACATGTTGTGCCTTGGCGTTTTCGTGGTGCACATCACAACTCTTTGTTTTGAAGCAGAAATTCTTTGAAAGTCTGAAGCAGTTTTTCTAAGATGGGCTTCTGAAATTTGGGCAGTTTTAAAGGTCAGGATCACGTCTATGAACCGGATTTTTTTGTTTATCGGCAAGACTTTTGCAGCGTCTGTGATGCTGTTCTTTTTCGTGGTTGTTTTCCAAACCGTGATGTATGGCGGCCCGGCGCGTGATGTTGCAGCCTTTATCTCAGGTGCAGGCGGTGTTTCTTACACTTCTTTTGTCGCGATCCGAAATCGGAACGCCTGATCAAGTCATTCGATCCGCATTAAGAAAGGGAGCCGAAGCCCCCCTTTTCTGTCCTTCTTATATTTTCAGATCTTCGCCTGTGCCAAAGTTGTCGGCGACATAATCCAGATCCTTATCACCACGCCCTGACAGATTGACGAGGATTGTCTCTCCCGGACACTCCTTAGCCAACTTCATCGCATACGCGACTGCGTGAGAGCTTTCCAGTGCAGGAATGATCCCCTCATAACGCGAGAGTGCCCAGAAGGCTTGCAAAGTCTCATCATCGGTCGCTGAGGTGTAGTGCACCTTACCGATATCATGCAGGTAGGAGTGCTCAGGTCCAACGCCTGGGTAATCCAAACCAGAGGCAATTGAATGCACAGGCGCAGGGTTGCCTGCTTCATCTTCCAGAACACGGCACTTGAAGCCATGGAGCATGCCCGGTTTGCCGAATGTCATGGTTGCTGCGTGCTGCCCGAGCTCAGGTCCCTTACCCATTGGCTCAACACCGTGCAGTTTGACTGAGTTATCCTGAATGAAGCCAGAGAAGAGGCCCATTGCGTTTGAGCCGCCACCAACACATGCCACAGCATGGTCTGGCAGATTGCCGGTCATTTCAGTGAACTGCTCACGAGCCTCGATGCCCACGATCTGCTGGAAGTCGCGCACCATGCGCGGGAACGGGTGCGGACCCACTACAGAGCCGATTGCGAACAGCGCCTCATCGGCCTGCTCCAGATAGGATGTGAACGCTGAGTCCACAGCCTCTTTCAGGGTACGACCACCGAAACCAACCGGTACGAGTTTTGCACCCAATAATTGCATACGGACGACATTTGGGTGCTCTTTCTCGATATCCACTTCACCCATGTGAATTTCGCAGTCGAGTTCAAAGTAAGCTGCAGCTGTTGCTAAGGCCACGCCGTGCTGGCCTGCCCCGGTTTCTGCAATGAGCTTCTTCTTGCCCATGTGCTTTGCCAGCAGAGCCTCTGCCATGCAGTGGTTGAGCTTGTGGGCGCCGGAGTGGTTCAGGTCTTCCCGCTTTAAGTAAATGTTCGCGCCTGAGCCAATCCGGTTGGACAGGTTGCGTGCATGCGAGATGGGGGTCGGGCGGCCCTGAAAGTGCTTGCGGATGTAGCGCAGCTCATTGATATAGGAGGCATCGCCAGAGATCTTTTCGTAGGCTTTCGCGATCTCTTCGAACTGAGGCACCAGCTCAGGCGGCAAGAATGCACCGCCATACTCACCAAAGTAGCCTTCTTTGTTCGGGAACTCTTTTAAATAATTGTCCATCAGCTCACGCTCTCCCAGCCCATTATCTATATGTATGAGACTGATGCTACTTTAAGCCGTGCGGGGCAATCCATCTGGTAATTGGAACTAGTCACTGATTTCTTGGCAGATAAACAAGCACTTAAAGCACCGCATGGCCTTCCATGCAGTGTTGGAACAGAGTTCCCGGAAATCGGGATGAGCAAGGCGGCAGGCAATACCTGCGCTGTTTGTTAAGTTAGTTTCTTCGGCATTGGCTACACGCCTTGCCCGGGCTTTCTTATAATGAACAACGTCGCCTCTTTTGCCTATAAGGTACGATAGTCAGTTTCCTGAAAAGACAGTGGCTTATCCAGTCAGGTTTCCCTGCTCAGACAGTTCCTCCGTCTTTGACAGACACGTTCAGCAAAAGTGGATTTCCCACCGGTGCATCTGCATCCGTCACCGCGTGATACCCTATAGTCCTGGGCCCTTCCCCTCAAACCATGCGGTCACGTTTGAAGTTCGGTTCACCGGACCACTGAAAGGTGCGTTACGTCTTCCAGAAGCCCCGCCCAACCTACGACATACTGACGGTCGCTCCGCCAGTAGCCCGTTACGTAGGCATGCGCTTAGTATGGGCATGATTTCGAGCCAGGGGGATAAGTTTTTACACACCCGCATACAAAAACAAAAAAACCCCGGCACATGGCCGGGGCTTTTCGTATTCCAGAGAGAACTCTGAATTACTTGAGGTCAACGCCGTAGAAGATGTGACCACCGAATGGATCGATCTTGTAGTTTTCAACCTTCACAGAGATAGGCTCAGAAACAACAGAGTGAGCGATGGTTGCCCATGGAGCTTCACGCTTGAAGACCACTTGTGCCTGCTCATAGAGCTTGGTACGCTCAGCAACGTCAGCAGTTACTTTCGCTTTCTGGATCAGGTCTTCAAATTCAGCGTTACACCACTGAGCGCGGTTGGAACCACCAACACCGTCACAGCCAAGAAGAACTGCGAGGAAGTTGTCCGGGTCACCATTGTCACCAGTCCAGCCGAGCAGAACAGCACCGTCACGGTCCAGCTCTTTAGAGCGCTTCAGGTACTCACCCCACTCGTAGGAAACGATCTCAACGTCAACACCAACCTTCGCGAAGTCGCCCTGAATAACTTCAGCCATACGACGTGCGTTCGGGTTGTATGGACGCTGAACAGGCATCGCCCAGATCTTCATCTTCAGATCTTTAACGCCTTCCGCTTCCAGAGCAGCTTTTGCAGCAACCGGATCATATTTATCATCCTGAAGGTCTGCATTGTAAGACCAGATGGTTGGCGGAATTGGGTTGGAAGCGACTTTACCAGCACCCTGGAACACCGCACCCAGAATTGCCTGCTTGTTGACAGCCATGTTCAGCGCTTTACGCACCTTTGGATTGTCGTAAGGCGCCTGCTGGGTGTTGTATGCCAGATACCCAACGTTCAGACCTTCCTGCTGCATGAGGTTGATCGATGGATCTTCCTTCATTGCTGCAATGTCAGCAGGGTTTGGATAAGTCATCACATGACATTCGCCAGCTTTCAGCTTCTGATAGCGAACGGATGCATCAGGAGTGATCGCGAATACCAGATTGTCGATTGGTGCTTTGCCAGCCCAGTAATCCGGGTTTGCTTTATAGCGAATGATCGCATCTTTCTGATAGCCAACCAACTGGAATGGGCCGGTGCCTACAGGGTTCTGATCGAATGCATCCTGATTGTTCATCATCTTCTCTGCATATTCAGCAGAGTGAATGGAAGCAAAATCCATCGCAAGGTTTGCGATCATCGGAGCTTCTGGACGGGTCAGAACGAACTTCACAGTGTAGTCGTCTACCTTCACGATCTCTTTGATGAGATCAGGCATGGACATTGCGTTGAAGTATTCGTAGTTACCGCCGGAAACGCCGAAATATGGGTTTTCTTTGTTGCCCTGACGGTCGAAGGAGAAGATCACGTCGTCCGCGTTGAAATCACGCGTTGGAGTGAAGTCTTTGGTGGTGTGGAATTTTACGCCCTTACGCAGCTTGAAGGTGTATTCCTTACCATCTTCAGATACGTCCCAGCTTTCAGCCAGTGCCGGAGCAATGCTTGTTGTACCGCGCTCAAACTCAACCAGTTTGTTGAAGATCTGGCGGGAAGACGCATCAAATGTTGTGCCTGCTGTGTAGAGCGCTGGTGTGAAGCCCTCAGGAGAACCTTCTGAGCAGTATACCAGTGTTTTGGCCATGCCTGGTGCAGCAAACGCCATTGTTGCAGCCAACACACTGCCCATAAGAATTGATTTTTTCATTTCTCGTGTCCCCAATCACCTAAAGTGAATGCAAAAGCCAAGGCCTTTGATCATTTATCGAAGCTGCTTGATGCAGTTCTTCTCATAGGATTTTGCAGCGCCACACCGCAGGCTCACCTCAAGCCTACGAACCTCTTCTCAAAGAAGAAGCCATGTTCAGAATGATTTCAGGAAGAAATAGCGCGGATAGAGCACAAAATACCTCCCTCCGCTGCATTGTGTCCTCCCCAGCACACCCCATATGCAACAGCTGCAAACGGGAGTACCATATACGTAAATCTCGGTAAAATCTCCTCTTAATTGCGCATTTTTCAAAGAAATTGTTTCAACATTGCACTGAATTGGGAAAATCGTTAATGAAATGACAAAGGGCGGCTCCCCACTGGGAACCGCCCTTTCATTTTTCAAATTACACAATCAACTTAGTGAGAAGCAGCAAGCCGCGCTTTGATGTGGGCGACATCTGCCTGAGGCGTCGCGTTGAACAGTGTCTGAGTATACTCATGCTGAGGGTTTCCAAACACTTCGTCGCGTGTGCCATATTCCACCACTTCACCAAAATACATCACCATGACCTTGTTCGCGATGTAGCGCACCACAGACAAATCGTGGGAGATGAACAAGTAGGTCAGATTGAACTCGTCCTGCAAATCCGCAAGCAAGTTGAGTATCTGGGCCTGAACGGACAAGTCCAACGCTGAAACAGGCTCATCAAGAATGAGGAGTGACGGGTTGAGAACCAGTGCACGACCAATCGCGATACGCTGACGCTGACCGCCAGAAAACATGTGCGGATAGCGGTTGAAATGCTCAGGACCAAGACCGACTTTGACCAGCATTTCCATCGCCTTGTCACGGCGTTCAGCTGGAGACAAGTTAGTGTTGATCATCAAAGGTTCAGTGAGAACGTCACCAACACGCTGGCGCGGGTTCAAAGACCCATACGGGTTCTGGAACACGATCTGCACCTTGGAGCGCATGTCCTTGGACAACTTTTCCTTTGAGATGTTGATCGGCTTGCCCTCAATGAGGAGCTCGCCTGAGGTTGCCGGATCGATCAAGGTCAGAATACGCGCCAGTGTGGACTTGCCACAGCCTGATTCTCCCACCACAGCAAGCGTTTTGCCGCGTTCCAGACTAAAGCTGATGCCCTTCAGAGCACGGTTAACATGCTCTTTTCCGAAGAGACCTTCTTTGGTCCGGTATTCGCGAACCAGATTGCGCGCTTCGAGGATGATATCGTCAGCCATTATGCAGCTCCTTCATCGCCGAGGTGAAAATCAGAGACCGTTGGCAAACGATCGCCTGTTGCGTTTTCAGGAAGCGCGGAAAGCAGAGCCTTAGTGTACGGGTTCTTTGGGCTTTCAAAGAGTGAGAGAACATCTGCCTCTTCCATCTTCTTGCCTTTGTACTGAACCACCACACGGTCAGCTGTTTCTGCAACCACCGCCATGTCATGGGTGATCATGATCAGGCCCATGCCGCTTTCATGCTGCAGATCAAGGAGCAGATCGAGGATCTGCTTTTGAATGGTCACGTCGAGCGCAGTTGTTGGCTCATCAGCGATCAGCAGCTTTGGCTTACACGCAATTGCCATGGCAATCATCACACGTTGGCACTGACCACCAGACATCTGGTGTGGGTACTTTTTCAGTGCCTTCGCAGATTCAGGCATCCCAACGGAGTCGAGCAGCTCAATCGCACGGGTTTTACGTTCACCGCGGCTCATTGTGGTGTGCTCTTTGAGGGTCTCATCAATCTGAGCACCGACAGTGAAGCACGGGTTCAAGCTTGCAATTGGCTCCTGGAAGATCATGGAAATGTCTTTACCAATGATCTCGCGGCGCTTTTTTGCAGACATGGTCAGAAGGTCAATTCCTTCGAACTCCAGCTTGTCCGCCCATAGATGTCCATTATTGGCCAGCAGGCCCATAACAGCCAACATGGCTACAGATTTACCAGATCCACTTTCACCCACAACAGCGAGAACTTCACCTGGATCTACGGAATAGCTCACACCATCCAAAGCCCGGAAACGTCCATCAACCGTGTCGAATTCAACCGTTAGGTTTTCAATTTCAAGAAGGGCCATCGTCAGCTCCTCTTCAGCTTAGGATCGAGGGCGTCACGCAGACCATCACCGATCAAGTTGATCGCCAGCACTGTGGTTAAAATCGCAATACCTGGGAAGGTGACAACCCACGGCGCACGCAGGATGAACTCGCGGGATTCAGCAAGCATCGTGCCCCATTCGGGTTGAGGTGGCTGAGCACCCATACCGAGGAAGCCCAGAGCCGCTGCATCAAGGATCGCGGTGGAGAATGAGAGCGCTGCCTGCACGATGAGTGGAGCCATACAGTTTGGCAGCACAGTCACAAACATCAGACGCAGAGTACCAACACCGGAAACACGCGCGGCCATCACATACTCACGGCTCATTTCGGACATCACTGATGCTCGGGTGAGACGCACATAGTATGGCTGCTGCACAATCGCAATCGCGATCATCGCATTAAGGAGCGATGGGCCGAGAATAGCAACAAGCACCAAAGCCAACAGCAAGGACGGGAATGCCAGAATGATGTCCATGATACGCATGATGATGGTATCAACCCAACCACCAAACGTACCGGCCACCAGACCGAGACACACACCAACAACAAGCGCAACAGATACAACCACCACACCAATGAAGAGCGAGAACTGGCTGCCGTAAATCAGGCGAGACAGCAGGTCACGACCCACAGCGTCTGTGCCAAGAACGTAAGACCAGCTTCCACCTTCCTGCCACGCAGGTGGCAGAAGCAGTGCATCACGGTACTGTTCGATTGGTGAGTGAGGTGCAAAAACACTTGCCCCCAGAGCAATAACAACAAGCGTCAGGAAGAAGATCAGACCCGCAACAGCCCCTTTGTTGGTGCGGAAATGTCTCCAGAAATTGACGATAAGTTCAAACCGGGTATCCGGTCCGGAATTTTGTGTCACGTCAGCCATGATTTACTCCGTATGCCGAATTTTCGGATTAACCAGACCGTACATCAGGTCTACAATCAGGTTCACGATCATGACGATTGCAGCAATCATCAAAAGACCGCCCTGCACAACCGGGTAGTCACGACGGAAAATACTATCAACCATCCATTTGCCGATTCCCGGCCAGGAGAAGATGCTCTCAGTCAGGATTGCGCCGCCAAACAGCACGCCGATCTGCAAACCAATAATGGTGATGACCGGAATGAGCGCATTACGCAGAGCATGAATGCCGACCACACGGAAGTTGGAGAGACCTTTTGCACGTGCAGTACGCACATAATCTTCATCCAGAACTTCCAACATGGCAGAGCGCGTCTGACGCGCAATAACTGCCAGTGGAATAGTGCCCAGAACAATGGTTGGGAGAATCAGATGGCTTACAGCCGAGGTGAATGCACCTGGCTCATCTGAGAGCAATGTGTCGATCAACATGAAGCCTGTAACAGGCTCAATCCAGTACAACAGAGAGATACGACCTGAAACAGGTGTCCACCCCAAAATGCCGGAGAAGAAGATGATCAGCAGCAGGCCCCACCAGAAGATTGGCATGGAATAACCGGCCAACGCTGTTGTCATAACAGTGTGGTCCAGTGCCTTACCGCGCTTTACAGCTGCGATAATACCAGCAGGCAGCCCCACGACGATTGCAAACAGAATTGCACAGAGGCCAAGCTCTACCGTTGCCGGGAAGAGCGTCATAAACTCCTGAAGAACAGGCTGTTTTGTGACAATAGATACGCCAAGATCCCCTTGAACCAAATTGCCCAAGTAAGTGAAATACTGTTGCCAGATCGGTTCATTGTAGCCGAACTGCACCATAAGTTCTTGATAGCGCTCAGGGCTTACACCGCGTTCGCCAGCCAAAAGCAGAATTGGATCGCCTGGCAGCAGGCGAATGAAGAAGAACGAGGTCAAGGTAACCCCGATAAAGGTCGGGATGAGCAAACCCAGTTTTTTTAATATGAGACGAAGCATACTTCAGTCACACCAATCAGAGGATTGTTTATCCGCAAGCCACCACTTGCGGTATGGAAGACTTTTCCAAAAAAGTATCCCGGCGAATACATCGCCGGGATACAAATTGTCCAGCGGAAAATTATTTCTACTTCAGATCTACGCCATAGAAGTAATGGCCACCAAACGGATCAATCTTGTAGTTTTCAACACGAACACTGATCGGCTCAGAGACAAGGGAGTGCGCAATAGTTGCCCAAGGCGCCTCACGTTTGAATACTACCTGAGCTTCCTCATAAAGTCTTGTGCGTTCATCTACGTCAGATACCTGTTTCGCTTGTACAACAAGATCATTAAATTCATCATTACACCACTGCGCACGGTTGGAACCACCCACTGCATCGCAAGACATCAGCACTGCAAGGAAGTTATCCGGGTCACCATTATCACCAGTCCAACCGAGCAGAACTGCGCCGTCACGATTGATGTCAGAAGAACGTTTAAGATACTCACCCCACTCGTAGCTGACTATCTCAACTTTAACACCGATTTTCGCAAAGTCAGCCTGAAGGATTTCAGCCATACGACGCGCATTCGGGTTGTATGGACGCTGTACAGGCATCGCCCAGATCTTCATTGTCAGATCTTTGACGCCTTCCGCTTCCAAAGCCGCTTTTGCTGCTGCCGGATCATATGGGTCATCAACAATTTCGTTGTTGTAGGACCACATTGTTGGCGGGATCGGGTTTTTCGCGATCTGGCCGACGCCCTGGAATACTGCGTCCAGAATTGCCTGCTTGTTGATAGCCATGTTCAGCGCTTTACGCACTTTTGGATTATCAAACGGTGCCTGCTGGGTGTTGTATGCCATGTAGCCAACATTCAAACCTTCTTGCTGCAGAAGGGTGATGTTTGGATCTTTGGACATTGCATCCAGGTCAGCCGGGTTTGGATATGCCATAACCTGACATTCACCTGCAGTGAGCTTCTGATAGCGCACAGATGCATCTGGTGTGATTGCAAAGACCAGATTGTCGAGTGGCGCTTTGCCATTCCAGTAATCAGGGTTTGCTTTATAGCGGATCAGAGCGTCTTTCTGGTAGCCAACGAGCTGGAAAGGACCGGTACCAACTGGCTTCTGATCAAAGGTGTCCTTGCTGTTCACCATTGCGTCTGCGTATTCTGCTGACTGAATGGATGCGAAGTCCATTGCCAGGTTCGCAATCATCGGAGCTTCTGGACGGGTCAGCTTGAATTTGACGGTGTAGTCATCAATCTTTTCAATGCTGTCGATCAGGTCAGGCATGTCCATGGCGTTGAAGTACTCGTAGGTACCGCCAGACACGTTATGATATGGGTTTTCTTTGTTGCCCTGACGGTCGAATGAGAAGATCACGTCATCGGCATTGAAATCACGGGTTGGTGTGAACCACTTTGTGTCGTGGAATTTTACACCCTTGCGAAGGTGGAAGGTGTATTCCTTGCCATCCTCAGAAACTTCCCAGCTTTCAGCCAGTGCCGGAGCAACTTCGGTTGTGCCAGGCTTGAACTCCACCAGCTTGTTGTAGATCTGACGCGAGCTTGCATCAAATGTGGTGCCTGCGGTGTACAGAGACGGTGTAAAGCCTTCCGGAGACCCTTCAGAACAGTACACGAGAGTTTTTGCCATTACAGGGCCAGCCACAACCGCTGCTGCGAACAGGCTACCACCAAGCAAGAGGTTTTTTTTCAAGGACATTGGTATTCTCATTCCGTTTTATTGCTTGTTCCAGTTGTTCTTCAACACTGCTTATTGCTGCAGTTTATTCAGGAATTTTGGCTTTGAGAGATTATTCGGCAACGGAAGGATGGAAGGCCGTCTTCTCCACATAAAGATGTATGACGCAGTTTCGCTGCGAGATACATTCTTCAGGTTTTTCGATTTCGGCTTACACGTAATTCCGCGACGAGATTACCCACTCATAGCACAAACCAAATCAACGACATCGCACAATCATATGCGATTAATTCTTCGATGGTCGATTTTAGAACATTAAGTTTCGTTTCTGACTTCGGAAATAATTAAAAATTTCAGAAGCACTGTCTAATCGGTATGACTACCTAGAACAGCATCCTCAGGTTGTTTTATTCCTTCTTACTTACCTGAAATTACATAGGTATTCTTACCACATATTCGCGGTGTCGTAATTATACTTTAGAATCGAACTTGATTATTTAAACAGTTTTTACACAATACTATCAGGAGCTTATACGAGTTCAGGCCTGCAGATACGCGTTTTGCGTGTCACACAAGCCTGTTATCCAGCTGGTTTTGGAGTGTTTTTATTCTTCAGAAAGCTTAGCCATACATTCGTCATGTATGGACTGGATTTCGGAGATCGTGACTTCCAGCGCTTCTTTTCTTGCGCTCAGCTCTTTCAGCACTTCCCCGGTTCGAGACCCAAGGTACTCAAGCTGCTGGCGGTGCCCTTCCCCGTGCTGACCATAAAGGTCCAGGAAGTGTTTGATCTCGGAGAGAGAGGAACCAATCGCTTTACCGCGCAGGATCAACGCCAGGCGCGCTCTGTCTTTGCGATTATAGATACGCACACCATTGACGCGCTGAGGTGAGATCAGACCTTTACTCTCATAAAACCGGATGGATCGGGTAGAGATCTCAAACTCTTCAGCCAGATCGCCAATTCCAAAAAGTTCCTGATCAGCGTGACCCGTTTCTTTTTCCGCTTCCGCGAGAGGGTTCAGCGTTTCTTCTCTTCTCTCAGACATGCATCCCCCTAACATTGAAGAACTAGATTGACGTTACCTAACGTCGCCGTAAAGCATTACCATAACGGCGACACTATATCACCAAATTGTCATTGCGTTTACGACTTCTCGATTTCTTCCTAATCTTTACCTATAGGATAACCATCAGAAATCAACACAAATTGCAATTAGCCAGACAGGTAATATTGCGAGATATCGATAGCGCCTTATAAAAAAGAACGGGATAAACCCACAAGAGATGCCATAGAACATCCGTATCCTGCGTGTTTTTGAATTTTTATTGCGCTGCCGCATTCCCCAGACTTGACAAGTTTGAGGTTTTGGAAGACCCCTGCCCCTACGACGCCTACTGAAGCAACTTGCCTTTGGCTTAGGTCATTTCAGTTATTTGTATGCGTATCCTCTTTCGCGAACCGATTGGCTCTTCAAGGAGATACGCTCTAGGATAAGTTATGAGTAAGAGTCTTGAGGAACGGGTCGACGAACTGGAAATGCATATCGCACACCAGAACGAAACGATCGAAACACTCAATGATGTGGTCTCCAATCAGGCACAGGTTCTTGACCGACTCGTCTCAGCAATGGGACAGATGAAGGACCACCTGCTTGATATTCAGGATCTGGTTGAACAAACACCTGCGAACCAGAAACCTCCACATTACTGAGCAAACAGGCTTTTCCTATACTAAGAGGAAACTATTTTCCTGCTGAACATCAGCAAAGATAGGTATACTCAGGTAAGGGGAAACCTGATATTAAGAGATGACAGGTCTGCTGTGCTTGAACGCAGGCCCTTTTTTCGTGGATCACTCAACGTTACGAGAGTGAACAATACAATTTTCTGTTCCGCCGCCTATAAGGGCTGCCACTGCTGTCCTTTTTTGAACAGCACCTGAGAACAAAAAAGCCTGGATGAGAAAGAAACCCAATGGCTATTGAGCAGATACTGGCGACCCATAAAAAGGAGAGCCTTGCCGATAAAGCTTATCGTCTGATTGAAGAGCTGATCGTCAACCTTGACCTTGCGCCTGGCATGGCGCTGACTGAAGGTGACCTTTGCGAACGGACCGGCATCGGCCGGACTCCAGTGCGCGAGGCCATCAAACGCCTTTCAACCGAGGGGCTGATCGTTATTCGCCCGCGCAAAGGCCTGTTTGTTTCTGAGATTGAGACTTCCGAGTACGTTCTGGTTCTGGAAACCAGAAAGCCTTTGGAGCAGCTCCTCGTCGCTTCCGCCGTGAAGCGTGCGACCGCAGAAGAGCGCGAAGCTCTGCACCAGTGTGCTGAAGAAATCCTTGCGCAGGCCCGTGCAGGCGATGTGAAGGGCTACCTGCGTGCAGATAAGGTTTTTGATGAAGTGCTCTGTGCCGTCTCTCGGAACCCGTTTACAGCTCGCGCTGTGGCTCCGCTACAGACTATGAGCCGCCGGGCCTGGAGTGCTTTCCGCGGTGCTGAGAAACTCGAAGATTCTGCTATTCGCCATCATAAGCTTGCTGAAGCTTTGGCAAACAACGATGCAGAGAAGGCAGAAGCGGCAGCTGTCGAGATGATGGACCATCTGACCAACTTTGCAGTCAAGCAAGCTGAAAAGACTGGCGACAATGCCTAGGTTCAGAGATCTCAATCAATAAGCAAAAAGCGGAGCCTGTGCTCCGCTTTTTTATTGCTCAGTTTTTGGCATTTTAAAGGTATCTATCCGGGCGTTACGCCCGCTTGCCCCGAGCAGAACCAAGTATGGTTGATCTGTTTGAATTACCGGTCGCTTTGCACCGTAAATGCCTGAGAGCCGCAAACGCACCTCACCGTGAGGTGTCATTCCTGTAACCATCCCCGCAGACATCTGAGAGAGCTTAATAGGAGCGTAAAGGATCTCGTAGGAGGGAGGGGCAGCTCCAGGGCGCATGACGACCACAGCGTTGGCTCTGATATCACGCCCCTCGTCCTGTACGTCGACCACTCCAACGGCTCGGTGCAAAATTTTATACTGGCAATTCATCTAGATAATCATCGTCGTCGATACATTATGAAGCCGCTGCCTGTTTGGCAGCATTTTCAACAATCTTGTCCTTCAAACTCGCAGGCACATGGAATGTAAAGTCCTGAATGAGGACGTCCTGCACGATATCTGTCGCGAAGCGTTCGTTGACACGGTCACGGACCTCGTCGGTCAACTCCTTCAGGTCAGATTTTTTCAGCTGGGCAAACTCTTTGTCGGCCTTGCTGTAAATGATACGAAAAGCTTCATCGACGATGAACGCATGAGGTGGAACCGCCAGCTTTGCAAGCAGTTCACTATCAACCGTGAACACAAACTGCGCCACAATATAACCGTGGATCTTGCCATCTTCGAGCACCGGAACGTTGATGGTCGGTGTGCTTTGATAATCCAGTCCTTCCAAATGCGCATTCTTTTGCAGCATCGGATCAAAGTCGGTCTTGTACAGAGCTGTAAAGTAGGCTGCACCGACGGTGACGAGACAGATCCAAACTCCGGTTACGAGAACTTTCAACATACGTTTTTACCAGCTTCCAACCAGAGATTCATAGGTGCCATCAGAGTCATGATCCTTCATCACTTGTGACAGGAGACCAGATACTTCTTTGACAGCATTGAGCTGGGTCGACAGCAGCTTCATATTAACTGCAAGCTTTTCCTGAAGCTCCTGAAGCCGGACAACGATCTCGCTTGGCAAATTTTCAGGGCCAACTGCCTTGCCCGCCATATCAAGATCAAGCATCGCACGGCCTTTGAGATAGGCGCTCTCTTCCAGATCAATATCGCCTTTGCCGATCAGAGCTTCATTTTCAGTCGACAGCAGCTTGTCTACACGTCCGATACTTTTTGAAAGAGCAATGTAGTCTTCCGGCAAGATGTAAGCGTCGGTGTCATCAAGCTGCCCAGTATCCTGAACCACTGGTTTTTCGTCATGTAAAACCAGTTCCTTGTGCTCACTGTCGATCATCTCAGACATTTATGCCTCTTGCTTTGGGAGAGTTGGACGAATGGTATCTGGCAGGAGCATTTCTGCCAGACCAAGAGAACCTGTTTTGGCGAGTTGGTTTGCGAGCTGCTCCGCCATCAAGCCTTTCCACATGGTGCCTGCTGTCCCGCCGCCATAGACGTTTACAGTCTCCTTTGGCAGCATGGATTTCACGAAGGTCTGCAAGACAGCACTTTCCAGCTTCTCACCGAGATCAGCTGTCTCAAGTTTCTTGGAGTAGCGGTTAGCCATTGATTTTAAGCTCTCAACACCCTCCTGCCCTCTTGCCTGAGCCGTGCCGGATGCATTGTCAGCTTCCGCCATAAACCTGGAAAAGCTGCTTGAGGCCCATGATGGCTCAGAGACAGGCAAATCCTTTGAAACGACGGCGGGAGCTTTAAGAGAGCGCGTGGCAGCTCTAACCTCAAAAGGGTCTGCTTGATTTATTACGTCCAGAACAAGATCGCTGACAGGCTGAATGGCCATGAGCACTCCCACTAGTCAAAAGAAGGGCATATATAATTGGAAAGACCCTAATTTCTCAGACTTATCTGGGCCTGACCTTCTTAGGCGCCGCCTGTAGCTCGGCGATTTCCTGAAGCTGCTTTTTCTCTTCGGTCCGGTGATAAGACACCAGAGCTTTGCCATGATGTTTTTCAGTCATGGAGGTCTGCCTTTTCTGATCAAGCAACTTGCCGAGCAACTCGCCCTTGTGCTTTTCCTTCAGAGACTTGCTTCGATTGTTGGTCTCCAGACGCCTGGAGATCGCCCGGTTCATCACTTCACGCAACTCCCCTTCATGACGTCCCCAGTGGCTGACCAACTCCTCGCTCTCTTCGTCGCACCTTTGAATTTCGCTATCAAGAACCGCGATGTCGTACTTGATCATCTGCTTTTTTTGTTCCTGAACCTTCAAAATGCGCCGGAGGCGTGTGATGCGTGCTTTATCCATGGCTTTACTGCAATACCAACCAATCGCCGAGCCCAGCATAGAACAGGCGCAACAGCTCAGTTATGATCTGCCAGAGGATGAAAAGCCCTCCCATCATAACAACAGGTAGTGCCACAAAGTAGACTGGCATCTGAGGCATTAGTCTGTTTGTGAGGCCCAGAGTCAGGTTAATTACAACGCCATAGATCAAAAACGGACTTGTGATGCGTAATGCCAGCAACAGACCCTGCATCAGCTTGGTTGAGAACTGATCTAACGCCGCTGCGGGAACAAATTCTCCCCCCACCGGAATTGTCCGATAGCTCTCGGCAAGTCCAACAAAGACATCAGCATGTGCCCCAGTGATAAACAACATGGCAGTTGCGGTGAGCGTAACCAGAGATGCCAATGGTGGTAGCTGCTGAAATTCTTCGACAATAGTGACAGGCTGGTTGAAGCTGGATGCGTTTGCAGCCGCGCCAATCATCATCTGAAGCATTCCGAAGAAGGCTCGTCCGAATGCTGCGATCAACAGTCCGATCAACAGTTCAACAAAAATGATGCGCAGCAACTCATCCAAAGGCGCAGCTGAGATGATCGGCTCAACCACCTCCAATATGAGAGGAGAGATCGCCAGGGTTGCAGATATTGCTATGAATAAGCGAACACGGATCATCACACGTGGCGACGAAAAACCCGGCATGGCCATGAGGCATGCTCCGACGCGGCAAAAGACCACGAAGACACTCAAGATTGCCTCTGGAGCATTTTCCAAGGTCACGAAATTGATCCCAATGCCTCGATATCAACGCCGCGTGCCACTTCCATATGAGAGAGAATGGGAAGCGCCGGGAACATACGTTCGGTGATCATGCGGACATATTGGCGCGCTTCCGGAGCAACGACGACAGCAAATCGCTGACCCGCAGAGATATGCTCGCGAATAACTTCCGCACTGTCTTTTGCGAATTCTTCGACCTGAGAAGGCTCCATATCGAACTCGATGACTTCACCATTTGTGTCGCGGCGAAGCGCCTGATGGAATGCAAGATCCCAACGATTACCAAGGCGAAGGACTTTAAGGCTCCCATCTCCAGCGATATCACCACAAATCTGCGTCGCCATACGAATGCGTACGTGATCTGCAATCTGCTCTGGTCGGCGTGCATGTGGCGCAATCTCAGCGATTGCTTCCATGATCAAAGATAGATTTCGGATGGAGATACGCTCTGCAAGCAGCAGCTTCAGCACAGCCTGCAAGCCTGAGTAAGAGATGTGCTGTGGACAGATATCGTCGATCAAGCGCGTGTAAGCTGGATCCAGGCGGTCTAAGAGCTTGCGCATGTCCTTATAGGAGAGAAGCTGTGAGAGGTTGTTTCTGATCACTTCAGACAGATGTGTCAGCACAACTGAAAGGTTATCGACGGTCGTATAACCTTGACGTTTGACTTCATGCTCAAAAGCCATCGGAATCCACATGGCCTGCATACCAAACGCAGGTTCCCGCGTTTCGGTTCCTGGAAGAGCTGGCAGTTCTCGGTTGCCGCCGATCACCATCAGTTCACCAACTTTGATGTTCTCTGAGGCAACAATAGTACCGTGAATACGGAACTCGTAACTCTTAGGTTCGAGGTTGAGATTGTCAGTAACCTTGATCTCTGGAACCACAAACCCGTATTGCTCAGCAAACTTCTTACGCATTTTGTTGATGCGATTTCCGATTTCTGGCTTTGCGGCCAGAAGGCGGGCAGTGAGCTGCTTGCCAAGACGCATTTCAATTTCAGAAAGTACAAGACTGTCCTTTACAGACTCTTTCTTGACTTCCTTCTGCATCTCAACCTTTTGCAACTCGGCTTTAGCGAGTTCGGCTTGGGCCTCTTGCGCCCTTTTGGGAATAATGTAAGCAGAAAACCCAAATATGCCGCTTAAGAGAACAAACGGCAGGAATGGAAGACCCGGAAGCAGCGACAGTAGCAAAAGCAGCAGTGATGCGACAGCGAGAGCGCGAGGATACCCCGCTAACTGCCCCATTACAGCTTGCTCGGCTGACCCTCTGGTCCCCCCCTTCGAGACAAGAAGACCTGCTGCGAGAGAAACGATCAGCGCCGGGATTTGCGAAACAAGACCATCACCAACAGACAGTTTGGTGAAAACATCAGCCGCTTCGGCTAAGTCCATATTGTAGCGTGTAACGCCAATGACGATACCGCCCAGGATGTTTACAACGGTGATAATCAATCCGGCGACAGCATCACCGCGCACAAACTTCGAGGCACCGTCCATGGCACCAAAGAAAGAGCTTTCCTCTTCTAGTTCTGCTCGCCTGTGTTGCGCCTCTTTATCATCAATCATACCAGCAGACAGATCGGCATCAATCGCCATCTGCTTGCCAGGAATTCCATCAAGGGTAAAACGTGCACCAACTTCTGCGATACGACTTGCACCTTTGGTGATCACCAAAAAGTTCACCGTTACAAGGATCGCAAAGACGATGAGGCCGATGACAAAATCACCGCTCATGACAAACTGAGAAAAGCCGTTGATCACATACCCAGCTGCGAGCGGGCCTTCATGACCGTTCGCCAGAATGACACGCGTTGTCGCAATGTTCAGCGCAAGCCGAAGCATGGTTGCGATCAACAGAATAGTTGGGAATGAGGAGAACTCTAAAGGCCGCTGGATCCAGAGCGAAACCATCAAGATCAAAACCGATAATGCAACTGATATTGCAAGACCGAAATCGATCATGAACGTTGGCATGGGAAGAAACAGCACAGACAGAATGAAGATAATTCCGACTGCAAATCCAATATCACGTTTGCTGTTTGGAGCAGCAATTCCCGTCACTGTCTGAGACATTCGCACCCTTCAATTCGGTATAAGCATACTGCTCTACTTAGGCAGAAACATTGAAGAAGGAAGCTTGTGTGAGGGTGGCCTAGAGGGGAAACAGCGCCAGCTATCCCCTCATAGCTTATTATAGCGAACCTGAAAAAGCGGCTCTAAAACCCGTATTCAATCCGTCCATAGACCATCTCGGTCAACGAGAAAATCTGTGAACCAATATACGGGCCTGTCATGGCAATCAAAATAAAGATCACAACAATCTTCGGAATGAACGTAAGTGTCATTTCCTGAATTTGTGTGAGCGCTTGAAACAGAGCGATAATCAAACCAACAAGCATGGCCCCACCAACGGCGGGACCAGTTGCTGCTATCACAGTCCAAATTGCGGTACGCACAATATCGAGTGCATCTGCTTCATTCATTGCTTTATGATCTCACTTCACCATTAAGATGTAGCATCAGACTCGTCAGGAGTATCAATGTCAGTGTCAGTCGTCGCAGCAGGTACAGGACGCGAAATCTGGATACCAGGCACCAGAGCCACTTTTGTATCGTCTTCCAGAGTGGCAATTGACCCATCTGTGAGGATCTGAACAGACTTGATTTTGCCAGTCATGGTTTCCGTGCCATCTGCGTTTGGCACCTCCACCGTCGCACCAATCAGATTGTTGGCCTGATTGATGGAGTTCTGCTGAAGCATAGATGTCAGATGTGTGTTCGTTTTGGTGGACTGCTCCACAGCGGAGAACTGCGCCAACTGTCCCATATACTCAGCAGTATCCAACGGATCTGTCGGATCCTGGCTCTTGAGAGACTCCATGAACAGCATTAGAAACGCATTGTAGTCTAAGTAAGCCTGCTCACTGCCCTGCGGCTTGAAGACAGGCTCATTATTCTGAGTATTATTTGCGGAAGATACTGGATCAACACTCATGAAAAAATCCTTTAGTTTTCGCCAACAGCACGAGCGAAGGGCGCTATAACAGCCTCAGTTTGATCCATTTCGTTGTCTTCAGACCAGATCGATAACTCGACATCAAATAGCTTTTTCAACGTCCGGAGAGCGTCAAAGTAACGGCGTTTATTAATCTTCACTTCGACAAGCTCAAGACCATCAAGAATGTCGGTATTCTCAACAGCTTTCCGAATAGACGCCAACATCAGTAGGGCACGCTGAAGACTGTCTAACTCGGTCTTTGGATCGATCAGTGCATTTTGAATGTAAAAATACAGCTGCCGCAAAGGCGTTGTCGTCTCCTCGAGTTGCATAACATAAGCTTCAAGAAGAAAACTTGCGTCATTTAGAAGCTTTACCGATGTCTTCTGCTCAAATGACAGAACAGCCCCATTGATAAAGACTTTTTCACCTGCTTTTAGGTGCAAACGCATTCTACATCCCCTTAATTAACTAAGGCCATCACGGACTAGCTCGTTGATTTCAATCAAACTTTGGAAATCGTCTGAGTTTCCTATTCTAATTAGATCAGCTTGCTTCACGCACCAAATTCCGATTGAAATAAGGTCTGCACGCAACTCAGCGGGCAACGCATTATCTGGATTTCCCAGATCGTCGATCAAAATGCTCCACAAACGATGGACTGACTTCAAAGCCTGCGCAGCCTCGCTAGAGCTATTCCCATGCTCCTTAGCGGCGTGCAGCTGAGCCACCACCAGAGAAAATAGCTCTCGCTCTTGCCCTCTTCTGTCATAAGAAGAGTCTTCAAGAGCTTCTGCATAAGACATTTGATACATTCAACACTCCTAGAGAAATTCAACTCGTCTCTTCTAATGACCTACAAATATTTCATGATATTTAGATCTTTGATCTTGGCAGTAATTGAATAAGTTGCCTCTAACTGAGTTTGAGCTTGACTCAACTCGACAGCAGCACGGTTCTCATCGACGTTTTCAAGATCAATGATCTGGACATTCAAAACATCTCGTTTGGCTTCAATGTCAGTGTTCGTGCGTGTTACATTAGCCTTAATCGCACCATTGGTAGCCGAAACATCGATTGTCTTACCAACACCTACATTCAGATGATTAATTGCTCGGTCGAAAATGAGCTCCTGAGCTCCTTCTCCAATGTCAAATTTTCCGAAAACTGCTACCATCGCGTAGCCTTTAGCCAATTCACTAAATGCTTTTGAATTTGCCGTACCTGAACCGTCCGTGGTGACCCCAGGACTGATCGTCGTCAGCATTTTCTCTGTAGTTGCAGAAGTCCATGTCGGTGACCAACTAGCATCAAAAATACTATTGAATTCGGGGCTATCTAAAAAAGCCTCCCAAGATGCATCAGGCAGCGCCTCAATAAGCGCAGTATCAGTACCAATAGTTAACCCTGTGACAGTATCGAACGCTTGCTCAATCGCCTGTTCAGGGCCTGCGGGATCTGCAGGTGACGACGTTGGTGACACGTAATCGAAATCACGAACTGGCGGAGTCCCTGTATTAATTCCGCCAAATACATACACTCCACCTACATTCGAATTTAAGGCATTTGTCAGTTTGCCTAGTTCTGTATAAGCCAGATCCGAGGCAGTCTTTAAAGTACCAGCATCTTTCTGCAATGCTACCAAGTTCGAACGAAAGTCCGTTCCACTTTTTTCAACATTATCCAGAGCTGTATCCATTACCTCAAAACGGGTAATGACCTGCTTATTCGTGTTCAGCTGGCTTACCATCTGTGAGTATTCAGAACGGAAGGATGTTGCCATCCCGGTCTGTGCACCTAAGGTTAAGCCAAAATCAGCATGTTTCTTTGAAGCGTTTTCGATTACCGCTTTATCTAACCGCGCTCTGTGCTCGATGAGATAGTCAGTTAAACGCAAAGAACTCGACAATGTAGAAACTGAATAGACCATTTTATCTCACTGCTCCCAAGAGCTCTTTGAACATCTTATCAACCGTCGTCATCAAACGAGCAGACGCAGAATAGGCTGTTTCAATTGTAAGAAGGCGCTGCATCTCAGTATCAATGTTGACACCAGTCGTATTTGACAGCATTTGCGCATTTGAACTAAACGCAGATGCCTTCAACGTCGAATTCTCGGTCGCGACCTTGCGCTCAGCACTAAACCAACTCACCGTATTTGCAGTAAAATCCTGCAGGGTAGAATTAGCAGTTACTCCAGTGGCTCCGGTAAAAGACTGCACAGCATTAAGTTTATCTGTATAGCCGCGAAGCAGATCTGAATAACCAGCAGCATCACCCGTATTATGCTTGTAGGCTGCCGTGATGCCACCGTCGCGAAGCAGGTTAACATCTGCCGCGACCAATGGGTTTACGTGCAAACGACTAACAGCATCCGCAGTGGTAGGTCCATCAAGGATAAAGAAACCAGGCCCATCACTTGTACCCGGAGCAGGCTGCGGCTCTCTAAAGGTCTCAACCAGCGCGTCCGCGACGGCATTAAGCTGCGTTTGCATCGTAACAAGAGTTTCATCTCTCGCTTTGGCATAACCAGCAATTGCTCCACCAGTGACTGGGGCAGTCGCACCAGGACCTGCGACAGAAATACCATCTACAAGTATATTATTTCCGACATCTTCTGACCCTAAATGAAGAGAGGTGTCGAATGTAACTTCGCGCGCACTTTTCTCAAAAAGAGTGATGCCACTGTCGGTATAGATCGCAACCCCGTTATTGTTCTGCTGAAGAACTTCGATACCTATTTCTTCCGAGAGAACCTTTAGCATTTCATCGCGTTGATCCATCAGCGCGTTGACGTCCGTACCAGCAGCAGTGCCTAGAACGATTTTATCGTTAACACCCTCAAGATCAGAAAGGATATTATTGATATTGTCTACCGCACGCCCCATAGCTGCATCAGAATTCAAGCGCGCTTCTTTAAGAGTCTCAGAAGACTGCTTCAATCCATCAACCAGGCTATGACCTGCATTTAAAACCGAGAGTCCGAGCACCTTATTTGACGGATCATTGCTATAAGCAACAAGTGTCTCATTCAGCTTACCCATTGCAGCAGCAGTACTTGTACCAAAAGGCACTTGCCCAGACGGGTTAAGTTGATCAAGCATTTTGGCATAGGAACCCGCAGCAATGGCAGCACTACCTGTCTTCAGGGTTGCTTTAAATGCTGCTTGATTGACCATGCGAGACGCATGAGAAACATAAACAACTGATCCTGTATCAGTAACAATGTTCTGTACGCTCGCTTCTACGCGAGTGTAATTCGGATTATTGACATTAGCGACATTGCGGGACGCAATTGCCATCTCAGCAGAGCGAGCTGCGATGGACGATTGCGCCGTGAGCATTGCGGAAGTAAGAGACATACCGAAACTCCTAGCGCAGGTTGTTCAACTCTTGGAGTAACTCGGAGCTCGCGTTGAACACCTTTGTGTTCGCACTGTAGGTACGTTGGGCCTGAACCATCTCAGTTAGTTCAGCTGCAAGGTCAACGTTCGACCCCTCAACTGCACCAGAATAAAGCGAACCAAAACCACTATCGCCCGGAAAACCTATTGCTGCATCACCAGAAGCATCTGTTGCAGCATAAACATTGCCGCTTTTAGCCTGAAGACCATCAGGGTTTGAAAAGTTCACTATCTGGATCTGATCTAGAAGTTTTTCCGCACTACTATCGTAAACGCCGAATATACGCCCATCAGATTCAATACGCACACTCTGAATTGCTGACGGCTTATATCCATCAACATCGACTTTAATAATGCTGGACTTTTCACTTGCAGTTACTGACTTACTCAGATCAAGCGTAACAACTTCGCCGTTGGGCACTTTAAATTGAAAATCAGTGTCAGAACCGCCAACAATCTTACCATCCCCTGTAAAATGCAGTTGAAAAGCGCCAGCAGGAGCAGGAGGAACAGCAGGAGGGAATATTGATATATCATCACCTAAATCCGTAGCTGCAGTCGCCTCTACGATCCAAGTAGACCCGGTCACATCGCTCGTTAAATCAGTCGGATCAATGTGTGCCTGACTAGCTTTCGTATAAACTATATTAATTTTTACTTCATTTCCACTCTGATCGAACGTACTAACAGAAGTCCTATAATCACCG
The DNA here is from genome assembly GCF_001623075.1 of Pseudovibrio sp. Ad37. Classification (GTDB taxonomy): domain Bacteria; phylum Pseudomonadota; class Alphaproteobacteria; order Rhizobiales; family Stappiaceae; genus Pseudovibrio. Next base: position 82,215 of record NZ_LMCF01000067.1, on the reverse strand, counting down.
TCAGGCAGACCACTCGTCGGAACCGAGGCAGGCGCAGGTTTATTGGAATCCAATTTGGCAGCAAGCTCACCTTTAGCACTCGCCTGCCAAACCGGAGTATTCAGATCAACAGTAACAGGCGCTCCACCTGCAGAAAGCAGATTATAGCCGCCAGAATTTACCATCTGCCCATTCTTATCAAGCACGAAATCTCCAGCACGTGTGTAATACGTGCCGCCTTGCGAATCCTGTACGGGGAAGAAGCCATTACCGTTGATCGCGAGATCAGTACCACGGGAGGTGAAGTTGAAGGCGCCTTGTTGGCGGACGGACTGAACAACGGTTGTGTTCACGATGCCGGATTCGTGACCTGAGCCGCCGCCAGAACCGACCAAAGACGAGAATGCGGTTTTGTAGCGTTTGTAGCCTACGGTGTTCGCGTTCGAGATATTGTCTGCGACAGTTGAGAGTTTGTTCGACTGCGCGTTCATACCTGACACGCTGGTATTCATAATTCCGTAGAGGCCCATGGTGTGCTCCTGGCTACATCAATTGCAAAATTAACTCATGGCAGTAAAGCTTGTTAATCTTGTCTGAGCCTGACCCGAAACCTGTTGAATTATTTACAAAATTTTAATGAGTTCGGCGTCCATCGTCCGTAACCGGACGCGACGATATTTTTGATCACGCGGCAAACATAACGCTTTTGTGCAGGGTTGTTGTTTGGCCCGGCATGGTACCTGGCGACTGCCATGGTCCAGCTCTTCTCACGCTGCTTCAACTCAGAGAGGAATCTTGCTGCATAAGCAACATTTTGCGAGGGATCGAGCATTGCCCGGAGATCAGAGAACTTATTGAGATGATAGTAGATGTTGATCTGCATACAACCAACATCAATCAGCTTTACACCCCGATTTCGCGATCTCTTAATTGCGGCCAGGGCTTCTGTTGCGCTGTCAGCGAAGTAAGCTTTGCCTGCAATATTGAGAGCGTAGGGGTGTAGAGAGTTTTTGCGGCCCGTCTCTGTCAGACCAACCGCATAAAGGATGCCGAGCGGCACGTTGTATTGTTGTGCCGCTTCCTGCATCTGACGCTCACACAGGCGGATGGCTTTTTTCTTTCCAGCCGCCTGCGCAGAGAATGCTATCAAACTACAAATAGATGCCGCTGCGAATATCTTGAGCATCCGCTTCATTCTGCCCTACCCCGGCATGATCCGCATATGGTTGGTCTTCCCAGTTTTGCTGAGTTCCGCTTTCGCCGCCCTCTCCCTCAGAGTTCTCTCCCCGACCGAACCGTTCCTGATTTTGCCCAGGTTGGCGCATTTGGTCAGATACTTCCTCTTTGAAATTGACGGTAATGTTTTGTGTTTCCGTGCGATAACCAGCATCTTGCAGAACACGTGCTAATGCCTGTCGATCACCCTTCAGCATATCCGCTGCTTCCCGAGTGTTCGTGACAAGAGAAATTTCCAACTCACCACCGCGCATTTGAATATTTGCGCGAACAGCACCAAGATTGTCCGGGCGCAGCTGGATCTCGAGCGATTTAACGGGCTTTGCCGCTTTTGCGTCAGCAGCTTGAGCTGCCAACTCCTGAGCGGTATTTGCTGCAGATGCCGCTTGAGAGAGTTGCTTGGACAAAGCACTGGCAACCTGTTGCGCAGGACGTCCCAACTCAGCAGGTGGAAGGTGCGTCTCAAGACTCACCACTTTAACTTCACCACCCACTGCAGGCTTACCGGCAGTTTGGCTTGCAGAGGCATCTGGTTGCGATTTGCCTTGCTTTAGCAGGAAATCAGCCGATAGCTGCTTAGCTCCGGTTGCGTTTCCTTCTGTCTGAGGCAAATTGATTGCACCACTGCCTTCGAGCTTTGGACCAGCATTAGCAGACTTAAGGCTGCCTACTTCTGAGGCACCCTGCCCCTGAGCAGTTCCGCTCGTTTTCGCGGTACCCGATTTTGCATCGGCTTCGCCATTCAAGGCCTTCAACTCTTTTGAGCTTAACGCGTTCAAGACCTGAGCCATCGTCCCATCTCGACTGGTGACGGTAGAACCGGTCATATTAGCGAGGCTGGTCATTGAACTCATCTGCAATCCAGCTTTTTGCTCAGCTGTCATTGCTGCATTGACGACAAGCTGCTTGGCCAACAACTCATCTGTAAGCAATTCGGCAGCGCCTGAAGCCTTTTGAGCGGCGGCTACCTCATTTTTCGCAACAGTATCGTCTGCTCCGGCGGCATCAGATGAACCTGCACCAGCCTTTTTCAAAAGGTCTTTGATCGTTTCTGATGCTTCAGAATCGCCTTTATCAGACTGGGTCTCGGTTGACGCTGATTTTGCTTCTTTTTTCTCGTTAGACGCATCTTTGCGATCCGGGATTTTTTTATCATCCCGAACTTTATCGATGACCTTATCAAACCCGTTCGCACGATCATCTTTTTCGGAACGAGCGGACTCTTTACGAGTATCTACAGTGTCTTTAACAGGAGCACTACGATCTACATTCGGAAGAGTTGCATTCATCAAAACTCGGCCTCTTTCAGTGCTTCATCTGCATCGTTTAGTGCGCTTTTAAATGGGACTAACACTTCTGTGTCGTATAGCTTCTCTTCCAGTCCAACATGTGGGACGTAAGGAACAAACTCGGAGGCTGCAGGTGTTTCTGGCTGTGGCCATTCTCGAATAGTATTTGCCATCGCGATTGCAGCAGTCTGGATCAATTGATTGCCAGCACTTAAGTCTGCAGCCTTTACCTCAACCAAACCAGAGATTGCCTGTTCCCACTCTTCACCGGAAGCTTTGGCGGCTGAAAGGTAAAGCTTGGCTTCACTCACACGCTCTGCATCATCTGAGTTCAGATCAAGAAATGCAGCGCCTCCCTTGACTGCAAAAGCCGTATTACCACTGATCAAAGCAGCTTTGGCGAGGCGAAGGAGGAGGATACTTTGAGATTCCTCGTCAAACTCCGATACCAGCTGGAACACACGGTCCCACTCATCTTCTTGCTTCAGATAATCAGAGCCGCTGATCACATCAGCGACCGTGTCCCGAAATTCAGAGGCAAATACTGAGGAGCTATATTGGAACAAATATCGACGAGACAGTCTCTCGAACTTCTCCGTATCGCCCAGCTCCGCAACCATTGGCGCTTGCCTGCGCAATGCGCTCTCTTCCACAAGCGTCCCTGGCATCATCAAGCGCGCAAGATCAAAATAGCGCTGTGCGCCTGCCGGATCTTCATTAGAGATCAAAATCGCCTGCGCCAGAGCCACCTGCCCTGCAACTGCTACCGGAAGCGTTATTGGATCGACCTTTAACAACAAGTTCAACGCCATTTGGCGATTGCCTTGCGAGTAGGCCATGGCGCCAGCAAACAGGTTCGGATCACCAGTAAACTTTACGCCTTGAACAGCAAGCTCCTGGAAGACAGATCCAGATCCGCCGCTGAGCATAAATGATACAGCAGCACGCGAGTTTTTCTCCAGCTTCCAAATCTCAGGATCCAGCCGAAGGAACCGACGGCCAATCACAATGAGAGAAGGTTGCAGCAAATTGTAAGCTTCCAGATTCCCCTTAATGATCTCATCTTGAAGAATCTGCAGCTCCAGAACCATAAGATCAGGATCCGCTGTAGACACCATCTGGGCCGATGCTGGCTGAAGGTTCATCGCAACAGGACTTGCAGCCAAAATCAGCGCTGTGGTCAACAGTCCAGATCTCAGGAGAGAAGTTCCAGCTTTTCTTGCAGCGCTAACCAGCATCAAGCCTTCCCTTTCATCAGCATAATTTCAATGCGGCGGTTTTGAGGAGCGTATGGCTCTTCAACGTCTTTTAGACGGCGGTCTGCATAGCCTTCAATGCCTACGATACGGTTTTCATCCAAGCCACCACGAGTAAGCATGAAATAAGCCATGTGGGCACGAGCTGTAGATAGACGCCAGTTGTCGTTGCGCTTGGATTTGAATGGCCGTGCATCAGTATGGCCGCGAATTACGATCTCACCGTTCTCTTCTTCAAGAACCTTCGCAATTTGCTCCATCGCCTTCACAACATCCGGATGAGGCTCAGAGGACCCGACAGCGAACATTCCAAAGTCGTCATTGTCCATGATGCGAATCAGAACACCATCTTGAGAGTGAGTGAACTCGATGCTCGCTCCGGTTTTCATACCTTCAAGCGCTTCACCAACGGAGTTCGCCAGAGAGACCAGCTGCTTATTGCCTTCATCATCCTCATTATCACCAGTTTCGGACTTCTGAGATGATTCTGTAGGCTTTGCGGCAGGAACTACTACAACAGCTTCAAGCTTCGCATCAGCCAGCTCTACTGGCTCTGTAACGAGATCAGGCTGTTTTATATCAACCTTCATGCCTGCGTTTTTCTGAATTTCTTCAGCGTCCTCGATCAATGTCGGAACTTCCTGTTCAGCATCGTCAGTGGCTGCTGTTCCTGCTTTCACTTCAGCGAAAATAAGGCGCGTCATCACAGCATCTTCGCCATCTGCTTCTGCCTGGCTCTGAGCAAGCTGTTTCAGAATTTCTCCCTCGGCAAAACTCTCACCTTCACCATCTGGAGCGTCACCGATTACAATCACGGAATTTTCTGCAGACGCCTCGCCCGAAACTGCCGGGAGGTTCTTACCTCCACGCGCCAGCTCAGAAGCTTCTTCCAAGACTTTGATTTGCTCAGCGGTCAACTCATTCGCCGGAATACCTTCTTCTTTTTCATGAAGGATCGGAATTTGAGCGAGCAAAGGAGCATTGCCTGGCAGCTCATCTTCTTGCCAACCAGAAGGATCGAACGGATCGCGGAAACTGGTTCCGTCAGCCAAACCTTGCCCATCCGGATCACGGTTCGGAAGTGCAAATAGAACCGGGGTCTTCGCCATCTTGAGCGAGCCTAAACCACCTGTTCCAGGCGAGCCGTCTGTCTCAACCGTTGATTCAGCCTCTGCAGCGAGCGCCGCAAGGATAGCATAAGGGTTATCAAAAAGCTGCGCTTCGCTGTACCGGGCATCACGCTCATAATCGCGACTAATGGCATTAATTGGCTTAACACCACCATCTTCAGCGTTCGCACCAGCTAGATTAGAATTTTCACCCGTCTCCCGATCAGAGACCGGTTCAGGCTTCTCTACACCACCACCTGACGTTGGACCCTTTTTCTCCGTACCGCCAGCACCTATAGGCTTGCCATCATCGACACCTTCATCACTATCAGTGATCGACGGTGTTTCTTCAGGATCTCGAATACCCTTTGGGCTTGCAGTAGAATCTACTAGTTTGATCGGATTGAAGTAGCTTGCAATACCGCGCTGAGAAGCCTCATCAGATGCATTGACCAACCACATGAGAAGGAAGAATGCCATCATCGCCGTTGCAAAATCTGCATAGGCAATCTTCCAAACACCTGACTTATGTATGGTGATCATGTCGCTGTTACGCCTGCGAACGATAATCAGTTCTTGTGGTTCCAACGCCATGGCTACTACTCTCCCAGCGTACTGCGAAGCTCCTCGCACCATTCCGTTAGGCCGGTGGAAAGTGCCATGTCAGACACCTTCACCACGAGATCAGTGCTGGAGTTTTCAGAAAATTTTATTGTGTTTGAAAGTTCGCCAACTCTTTTGCCGAACAAATCAAATAAATGTTCGGGGCCAGCTACCTCAAGCACGACTTCAGGCGTTTCAGAGAGTTGTCGACGTACGACCTGCACCAATGAGGTTACGGCACGATCCCTCGCACTCTCTTCGATAAACGGAACCAGAATCTCAGAGACCGCCTTAGACAGTCTATCTTCAATTTCCACGAGAGAATGCTGAAAAGCATCTTTTAACTTCTCACCCTCCCCCTCTTTGAATGCTTTTTCTCGGTCAGCCAGCTCAACTTCTAATTCTTCACGCATCTTCTTGACGCGCTCATCTGCACCCGACCTGGCAGCCTCTTCCCCTTCTGAGAACCCATTTTCATAAGCCTCGAAGACGCGGTTAACCCAGTCGCCACCTTCGCCATACCCCTTCGGAAGCATGGAAATCACTTCCTGCATATCCTGAAGGTCTTTGGTGGTAACTCCTGTATCTGTCGTAAAGTCTGCTAGATAGTCGTTGATGCCGCGTGTCATCCAGCACGCTCCTGATCATACATCCACTGTTTCAGGATGATTGCCGCCTGCATGTCATCCATTTCAACGGCACGCTCAAGCTTACGCAGATTATCACGATTCACAACGGTCGCATCAACGCCTTCACCAGACATCCCGTCCCCGTTTGTGTAATCTGGCAACTGGCCTTCTTCGCCTTCAATTTCACCATCCCGAACAGCGTTGGAGTTAGCACCAACGGGCAAACCTTCTTCAATTTCTTCAGGCTTCGGAATAAGGAAGGCAACAGCTGGACGCAGACCGAACCAGATAATCATCAGCGTAACAATAAGGATTGCACCAGCGTTAACCACTGACCCCATATTGCGTATCAATACGTCCTGCCAGGTCCGCTCTGGAATAGCAGCAAGCTGCTCACCAGCGAGAACAAAGTTCACGGCAGAAACAGAAACCTTATCGCCGCGCGCAACATCAACACCGGCTGCCGTTGCGATAATTTCTTCGATCTGCTCGACCTTCTCGGTCAGATCTGCTTCGGCACCATCAACAATAGCATCGCCTTTTTGCCCTTCGACACGACGTGCTAATTCTTCAACAAGACGATCACGATTAACCAGCACAGCAATACTCATGCGATCAATACGATAATCATCAAAGATGGTTTCAACGGTGCGAGAGGAGATCTCGTAGTTCGTCAGTTCTTCGCGGCGTTCGTTTTCTTCTGAAGAGCGCTCACCGGACTGCGATGACACCGCTTCTTCAGGAAGGTTTTGCTCAACAGTAGTTGGATTCTCCAAACTTGCATTTTGAGCGCTCGCATTTTCTCGCACAACGCGGAAAGATCGCTCAACACGTGTCTCAGGATCATATAAGGTTTCAGAGACACGTTGATTGTCTGTATTCACAGAGGCAGAAACGCTGACTTCAAAGTTATTTACACCGAGATAAGGTGCCAACGCCTGGCGGATCGCATTTTCCTTGCGTGAAGCCAAATCAGCTTCCAACATTGCCTTACGACCTGTGGACGCGCTCTGCGCATCTTCACCAGCAGCTAGAAGCTGCCCCTCAGTATCAAGAACTGTCACCGCTTCAGCAGTAAGTCCTGGAACGGCAGCTGCAACAAGATAACGAATAGATTGCGCAACCGAATTTGTCTGAACACCTTCGGCGCGAATAAGAACGGACGCTGTCGGCTTTTGATTCTCACGTCTGAATGTTGCTTTTTCCGGAAGAACCAAATGCACGCGAGCGGCTTTGACGCCCTGCATACTTTGGATTGAGCGAGCAACTTCCCCTTCAAGCGCACGCACCTTAGTCACGCTCTGCATAAAGGATGTCAGGCCCAGAGAACCCATCTCATCAAAGAGCTCATAACCTGCACCCGACCCACGCGGCAGACCCTTTTCCGCCAGCAGCATACGAGCGCGAGCGGTTGCGCCGACACCGACTGAAATCGATGTACCGTCTGCATTTACGTCAAACGGAACGCCGCTAGCCTGCAATGCCATACCGATTTGAGTGACATCGTCCCTCTCCAGATTAGCGTAGAGAATTTCCTGCTCCGGACGAGACAAGAGATATGCTGCTGCGCCAATCGCAACAAACGTAAATAACCCAATAAAAGCGAGCACCATCAGGCGCTTTGCACCTAACTCGGCCAGATTACCATAGATTTTTTCGGCGTTTTCACGAGCTGCCATTGCGACCTCTGCAGGTGTATCAATGGCGCTACCTTCGCTTTTCAACCTTGCGCGAACGTGATCAGGATTTACATTGGGCGAAAATCCACGCTTTCTCGGAGCCAATACAAGCTATTTTTAGAGAAAACCAAGAGTATCAGGTATATACATCCGCGTGCGTAATACGCTGGATGCTCGGCAGGCCATGCACAGACAGACCACAGCCCTGCCCCTTTAAGCGCTTACTCACACGATCTGCCGTTGCATTGATTGCTACAATCGTATTTGCACCGCACTCAATCTGACGAAGCTGACCTTCCTGTTCAAAAAGCACATCTCGCGCAAGCGCAACAACAGAACTCCAAAACCGCTCATTGCCCCGCAATGCAAACGTTAGGCTCTCAAGCTTTTGCTCAGATGTGAGCGCAGAGAGGTCAACTTGACCAACTTCCTGATCCCATTGCCTGGAGATATTTAACTGACTACTTAACATCAAGCACCGCTCAACTAAAAAAACAACCCAACACGAGATAAAGCTTAAGAAATCTTTTCTCAAATACTGGTATATTTTATCGAACTTGCCTTAACCTGACTTATGATAATTTTATCTAAATTTTTAGCATAATTACAAATAAAGGCCCCGGCGATTAACCGGGGCCTTCAAGCTTCTAAGGTTCTCAGAGCTTTCCGACTTAACGGAACAGGCTGAGGATGTTCTGGGAACCGGTGTTTGCAATAGACAGAGCCTGAATACCAAGCTGCTGCTGGGTCTGAAGAGCCTGCAGACGAGTGGATTCAGCATTCATGTCCGCATCAACCAGCTGACCAATACCACGATCAACAGCATCTGTAAGTGTGTTTACGAACTCAAGCTGCATATCGATACGCATCTTAGCAGAACCAAGCGTGGTTGCTGCATCAGTCATTTCCTTACCTTTTGTATCGATAAAGGAAATCAGACCTTCGAGCAAGGCGTTGTCGTTTGTTGTATCCTGAAGCTGCGAAATATCGAAGTTCAGAACGGTTATAGTGGCCTCACCATCAAGGAGAAGGTTCGCAGTATCAAGAGCACCTGTCCCACCATTTTTAGCAAAAGCAGCCGCTGCAGCACCCATCACACCAGTACCAGGCACAGCCGCCGCAGTTTCATCACCCGGTGTTGCCGGATCATCCACAACAGCTGGAGTACCAGCAGCTCCCAGCCCGTCAGAAGTCAGGATACCAGAGTTGCGCGCAGTATCGCCATCAAGGTCAACAAGAACAACAGCGGAGAGATCAACCTCAATTTTTTCTAGCGTCGCATTACCGGCATTATCACGTGTAAAGGAACCAGTAATTTCCGGATTCAGGTTGTCATTCTGCTTATCCAAAGACAACCAGTTATCACCGTTAAATACCGCTGAACTGGCATTGGTACGCAGCTGATCCTGAAGCGCATTGAGATCCTGCTGAATCTTTGCGCGACCATCCTGGCTCTGTGTTGTTGCAGAGGTCAACTTTGCAACCATCTGCTCCATAATTTCCTGCGACTTTGAAGCAGCAGTAAATGCGATATCTACAGTTGCTTTACCAAGACCGATCCCATCTTTAACAGCACCCAAAGCAGAATTATCTGAACGCATAGTAGTTGCGATGGACCAGTACGCAGCGTTATCGGAAGCGTCATTCACGCGCATACCGGTAGAAATGCGGTTCTGTGTCATCGCCATATCATTGTTGATGCTGCGAAGGTTAGACAGAGCCACCATGGCTGCGGAGTTAGTCAAAAGAGAAGACATATTATTTGTCCCTGTATAAGAAGAATTGGGACATTCCGGATTAAATTCCCGGAGTTACAGAGTTGCATCATGCACTTTGAAGGCCAAAGCCTGTAACAGAAGATAAAGATGACCCACAAAGCTTACGCGAAACTGACTCACTGACTTAGGCAAGAAAAAAGCCCCGAAACGGGACTTTTCGTGGTTAAGTTTAGGTAAACGATCTTATCAGACCGCCCGTTAGCAAGTACCACCCATCAATCAAGACAAAGAATAATACCTTGAAGGGGAGTGAGATGACTGTAGGGGGGAGCATCATCATGCCCATGGACATTGTGATTGTTGCAACAATCATATCGATGACGACAAAAGGCAATGCAATGAGGAAGCCGATTTCGAAGCCTCGCCGCAGTTCTGAGATCATGAAGGCTGGAATGAGGACGCGGAGGTCGAGCTCCTCGATGGGTGCATCTTTTTCATAGTTGAACGCGCTCACTGCAAGATCATCGAAGAGGACCAGGTCTTTTTCGCGCACATTATCCAACATGAATCGTCGGAACGGCTTCGTCATTTCTTCGTAGGCGACTTCTTCAGTGATCTGCTCTTTGATTAGCGGCTGAAGACCATTTTTCCACGCGGTATCGAACGTTGGTGCCATGACGTAGAAGGTCATGAACAATGCGAGGGAAATGAGGATAATGTTTGCTGGTGTCGTCTGCAGACCGATACCGGACCGCAAGAATGACAAAGCAACAACGAAGCGCGTGAAGCTTGTTACCATGATCAGGATCCCCGGCGCCAATGAGAGCACCGTCAGGATCATGACGTACTGGATAATCCGACCACTCGCAGATGCCTGTCCTGCCGGAAGCAAATCACTCAGGTTGATATCCTGAGCGGAGGCTGGTGCGACCCAAAACAACGCAAATAAACTCAAAAAACCCGTAAGAAACGCAAAATAACGCATTACTGAATCACCACAGATTCAAGGACGAGTTCCTTGACAAATTTTCCACCGCGCATCTTTGCGCGCTCGTTAAGATCATCACGCAGGCGCAGCAAACCACGAGTGCCTTCGAGCTGGCGTGGCCCCAATGTACGGGCGTAAAGCAGCAGATCCTGCTCTACTTGCTTAACCAGCAAGGAGTGATCCTGTTCTTCGATTCCGCGCTGCATCAAAACGACTGATGCTTCGATGCGAATCCAGTTCTTAGATGATGACAACAGATTGGTCACGATTGGCTTCAACGAGACAATCTGACTGCTTTCTGTGTATTCCGGATTGATCAAAGCGCCGCTGTTGGCCTTTTGCTCTTCCAGATACTTGCCGTGTACCTGATCAACCAGCGTAGAGCCGATTCCCATTCCACCTGCACTTGCAACGGCAGTCACCACAATAGCAGCGACTGCAACGCCCATCCAAGAATTCTCGGAGGCTGGCAACTGTGGCTTTGGCAACTGTGGTTTAAGAGCCATAGAAGCCTCCTTTAGAGCGGGCTAATGATATCAATGATTTGCTGACCAACGCTTGGTTGCTGCATTTCCGTCACGCGGCCACGGCCACCGTAAGAAACACGCGCTTCAGCGATCTTGTCATACTCAATGGTATTTCGACCTGTGATGTCTTCGGGACGCACGATGCCGGCAACTGACAGAACGCGAACCTCATAGTTCACACGAACTTCCTGTTGCCCTGAAATGATCAGATTGCCGTTGGCAAGCACTTTGGTCACTACTGCTGCAATGGAAAGTTTGATCTCTTCACTGCGATCAATCGCGCCCTCACCTCTACTGCTTGTCTCACCAGTACCGGAAATGCTTGCGTCTGCTTCTCCTGAATCAACACCAGCCCAAGAGAACGCACCTCTCAATCCAGTAGATCGTGAGGAATCACGCGATCTCTCACTGGAGTTGTCTAACTTAGCCTTATCGTTGATTTTGATCGCAACGGTAAGAACATCGCCAATTTGCTTTGCTCGGGGATCGCGGAAGAAATCCTGCTCACCATCAGCCCAAAGCCCGTGATAAGCGCGATTTGAACGGCCGCCACTTTTCGCTGGAGTTGCCGGCAAGCTTGCAACATTTGGCTGAAGTCCCTGCCCCAACGGGGTCAGATGCGGCTCCTTGCCAACGTTTTTCATTGCATTACAGCCAGTGAGCGTAATTGCGGCGAGAATGCATACCAAAGTGCGCTTCACTGTGAAACTCCCATACTTTGCTTGGCGGCCTTTCGAGCTGTAAGTTCTGCCATCAGATCAGTAAGATAGGCTGCGCGCTCTGAGGCCAACTCAGCAAGCACCGAGCTGGCTTTCCGCGCCTTCATCTGGAGAAGAATTGAAACGGCTGTTTCATCATCCAGAGACGTCAACTGCAGCGCCGCTGCATCCGGGCGCATGTTGGCATAGATATTAACAACATGCCCTTCCGCTCTCTGCAGGATTTCATCACGACGTTTCACCCACATGCGCAACTCAGCAATCTTGGCGTCGAGCTCTGTAATCTTAGCTTTCATCTGATGCTCAACATCAAACAGAGCACGCATTTGCCAAGCAATCCGAGCATCTTTTGCCTGATCGGCAATCGCTTCGCAGTAGTTCTTGGCCTGCTCAATTGCTATAGTCAGCTCTTCCGTCTCGGTTTCGTTTGTCTGTGCACTTGCGCTTACAAGCGTCATGCACAAACCGAGAGATACCCCGGCACACTTAAGGGGAAAGAACTTCTTCTTAGAGAGCTTTAGGAGAGGCATTACAACTCAGTTCCAATAGGTTTAGCGGTACATTGAAGCCACAAGCTTGCCCGTGGCTTATCCAATTGCCGTGCGGTCTTATTTGACCACCAGAGTTGCCTGGAGAGCCCCTGCCTGCTTAATCGCCTGAAGGATTGCGATGATGCCGCTCGGCTTCAAACCAATACGGTTCAGCCCCCTAACCAGAGTTTGCAAATCAGTCCCACCAATCAACTGCAACTGACCATCTTCCTGCACCACATCAATATCTGTGCGAGGCACAACTACCGTTTCACCCTGCTGTGCAAACGGTGACGGCTGAGAGACTTCAGGCCGTTCAGAGACGCGAACCGTCAGATTGCCGTGCGTCACAGCAACTGTTGAAATCCGCACATTCTGACCGATAACGACGGTTCCAGTACGCTCATCCACGACCACTCTTGCTGGCGTATCCGGCTGAACCATCAGGCCTTCAATCTGAGAAATGAAACGAACTGAACTGATACCTGCAGGGCGTTGTACCTGAACTGATCTATAATCAAGCTCACTCGCAAGCTTCAGACCATAACGATTCAGCGAAAACGCATTGATTGCATCCGTCACACGCACAGCAGTTTTAAAGTCTGGATTTTTTAGTTCCAGCACCAGCTGCGGCAGAGAAGAAAAATAATCAGGCAGCGTTTTCTCAATTAGCGCGCCATTTGAAACACTTCCGGCAGTTGGAACGCCCTGCGTTAAACTGGCAGCATCACCTGCAGCTGCAAAACCAGAAACGGAAACAGAGCCCTGAGCAACCGCGTAAACATTACCATCAGCCCCCATCAATGGCGTCACAAGAAGCGTTCCGCCCTGTAACGATGCCGCATCGCCGAGCGATCCGACAGAAACATCAATACGGGCACCATTTCCAATAAAGGGAGGCAACTCGGCAGTCACAACAACTGCCGCTACATTCCTTGATCTTAAGTTAGACTCTCGAACGTTCACCCCCATGCGCTCAAGCATGGATTGCAAAGACTGTTCAGTGAACGGAGAATTCCTCATGGTATCGCCAGATCCATTCAGACCAATCACAATACCATAGCCGACAAGCTGATTAGAACGCATTCCGCGCAGATCAGCTATATCCTTGATACGGACGAGTGCAGACGCACTGTCAAACGATAAAAACAAAGCAAGAAAAGCAAGATAAATTGCCCCCAGAGAACGGCTTACAGAACGCACGGTGTTATTCCCCTTCAGCCAGCAAAGATCCGTTTTCTTGCACTTTGCCTAAAACACTTAAACCTGTATCAGGGTTCTTAGCCCTGATATTTGCACCAATCGCCCCAGATTCCTGCGCCTCAACAATGGCGCGGATTTCCAAGCCTTCTTCTTTAAAAACCAACAGAACAGAGGAACCGCGTCGCACTACAACAGGATCTTGAACCGCGTTTTTGGGAATTGGCTTTCCTGGAAAAAGGGTACGGCGCGCTTCCAGCCCAACCACATCTTGCATTCGACCTACAATCGAAAGCTGCGCAACCGATTTCTTGAAGAACCCGCGCTCGCGAAGCATACCTTCTTCGATCTTATCACCCGGATAAATCATCATGGCCGGCACTGGAAGTTTTACAACTTCTCGCCGGCCTGCTGCTGATGCCACTGTCAAAAACAACGGCATGCAGCACGCTAGCAATGCCAGGCTATATAGGCGCTTGGAAGCACTCATCACCGCGCCCTTAGCGAATGCCCTTGGACACAGTTCCAGCCATATCATCTGCTGCCTGAATCACTTTGGAATTCATCTCGTACCCACGCTGCGCGCTGATCAAGCTTGTGATCTCTTTAACAGGATCGACGTTAGCGCCTTCAAGATACCCTTGACGAATAACACCAAGCGCACCTTCACCGGCAATACCTGTATTAGGTGCACCAGAAGCTATTGTTTCGCGGAACAGGTTGCCACCAATCGCCTTTAGGCCAGCATCGTTCACAAAGTTAGTCAGGTTCAGCTGACCAATGCTCGTAGCCGGATTTCCGTCAGCATAAGTAGCAAACACTTCACCACTTTCATTGACAGTAACTTTAACAGCCTCAAGCGGAACAGTGATGCCAGGTTGAACCTCATAACCATCAAGAGTTACAAGAGCCCCCTCACCATTCACATTGAATGCACCGGACCGCGTAAAGAGCGCCTCACCTTCAGGGCCGATAATTTCAAACCAACCCTGACCATCGATCGCCAGATCAAATGCGTTATTGGTTTGCTGTAGCGCACCTTGAGAATGCAACTTACGAACCGCTGCAGTTTTCACTCCAAGGCCTTGCTGAATTCCTTCAGGAACAGGCGCAGCACCACCACGATTGGACACACCAGCTGCACGATCAGTTTGATAAAGCAGATCGGAGAATTCAGCACGAGACGCCTTAAAGGCAGTCGTATTCATGTTCGCGATGTTATTTGAAATAACTTCGAGATTTTTCTGCTGAGCGGACATACCCGTCGCAGCAATAGCAAGAGCCTTCATAGGAAAAACCTTTTCTCAAACAATTAAATACTCATACGAGAGAATTCTTGATAGGCCTCAACAACCTTGTCACGCACAGCTACTGCGCTCCTCAAGGAAAGCTCTGCCTTCATCACAGCCTCGACCACTTTTTGAGCCGAAACCTCGCCACGCACCGCCGCAACAGATGTCGCTTCAGCCGTTTTCAAATCGCCTGCAGTTTCACGAACCACATCAGCCATAGTGTCAGCAAAGCTGCCCTGAACCTCTTGGGCCGCCTGCGTATTCTGCGCCCCGCCTACCAAGTACTGACGAGTACGAGCAGTAGACGAAACATCGTTTACCCCACTGGTAAACGTTGAAACACGCGACACTGAACTCAACGCCGAAAGATCCGCCATCACCTACTCCTCAACAAATCGATTGTACGGGTAATCATTTCTCTGGATTTGACCATCATCTGCAGACCAGCTTCATAAGAACGCGAGGCTTCTCGCATGTCCGCCAACTCAATCAGAGTGTTTACGTTTGGATATTTTACGTTGCCATTCTCATCTGCCGCTGGATGCGACGGATCAAATTCAATACGGTAATCACCTTTATCCGTACCGATATTCTTAACCTCAACGAGATTGGCACCAAGCGCGCGATCAACCTCACTCTTGAAGGTAATCGTCTTGCGCTGATAAGGATTCGCTCCGGGGGTATCGCCAGTCGACTGAACGTTGGCCAGGTTTTCCGAAACAACGCGCATACGCTGTGACTGAACCCTCAAACCCGAGGAGGAAATTTTTAATGAAGCGACAAGTGGATCAATCATAATATTTATCTTCCTAAGCTGCTCTTCATCAAACCATAGAAGGACCCAACAAGCTGAGTATTAAGCGAGTGCTGACGAGCAACCTCACCTGACTTGATCAACTCTTGCTCTAGGGAAACGGAGTTATCTGAGACGGTAACTTGCCACGCCTCGCCACCCTTCACCCGCACACGACGGGCATTGGTTCCATCTTCACTGATATGACCCGACTGAGTAGCAGCCATCTGAATGCTGGTTTTATCCAGAATGTCCTTAAAAGGCTCGACATCCTTACTTGCAAAACCAGGAGTATCAACGTTCGCGATATTTTCGGAAATTGTCGACTGTCGCACTGACAACCAAGAATTTTGCCGCGAAACCAAACTAAAAAGATATACGGGCTCCAAAAAATCCACTCCGCTACAAAAACTGCTAAAAGTGGATAGCAGTGCAATCTTGTCCGTAGCTGGCGGAATCAATATTTCCGGAAAAAGCAAAAAAAGATATACTTGGTTAGTCAAGTATATCTTTTTATCTTAAAATTTTAGGTAAATATACAATTAATATATTTCTTAAGAAATAACAGATGCGTCCGCAAGCGCTGTTTCCAGCCTTTTTGTATTTTCCTGCGGATCTTCAGAAGGCTGCTCAAATGCAATGAACTTGACATCAACGGCCGAGTTTAATGCAAGCAAAAACAAATGAAACATGACACTCACGCCGTCATTTACAAACTTCATATGCAAGCAAACTATTACATCGCCGTTCCAGTTCAAATCGATTGACGACGTCCCAGCATAGGTGAGTGTGTCAGGCTTAAAATAAAGCTCCGACGAAGATTCCAGCAAATCTGTGAGATTAGCAGCTTCATTTGAGAGAATATGGCGAGCTAAAGAAGACAGATCACATAACCGTAACTCGGCTGCGATGGGCTTCATAGCGTTTGCAATCAATGCCTCGCGCAAAACATCTTCAGATTTTGCAGGCAAGTCGGCTTTCTTCAATACGGTCTTTGTAGACAAAATACCCTCTTAAGGCAGAAACGCGCTTCGACAAAGTCTTTAGCGCTTTAAATAAACATATGAAATAATTTCGGCTACCGCTCGATAATATTCCTCTGGAATACTCTGATCTATCTCTACGGCGGCATAAAGTGAACGCGCGAGTTGTCGATCTTCTACAACTGGAACATCATGAATATAGGCCAGTTCTTTGATTTTCAGTGCAATCAGGTCCTGCCCTTTTGCAACAACACGCGGCGCTTGTTCGCCCTCACGCTCATAATACAGCGCAACAGCAAAGTGTGTGGGGTTCGCAACAACAACAGTCGCATCCTGAACAGATGACATCATGCGCTTGCGAGCCCTATCACGAGCAAGAGAGCGTAAACGCGCCTTGATAAGCGGATCGCCCTCTGCCTGCTTAAATTCGTCCTTTAGTTCCTGGTGAGACATGCGCAAATTCTTGCGCCACTGGAAACGCGCCAAGACCAAATCGAAACCAACAAGGAAGATGGTTGCAACGCAGATACCGGAAAGCAAAGTCATTGCAACAGACAAAATAAGCTGAGGCACTTGACTTGGGTCGCTGTACATCGCTGTCAACGCAACCGCTTGCTGCGATTTCAATACAAGCGCAGCGACGACGATCACAGTCACTAGCTTGAAGAGAGACTTCACAAATTCCATAGCGCCATTGACACTAAAAAGTCTACCCAGCCCCTTTTTCAAGGAAATCTTGCTGAGCTTCGGCTCAATTCGGTCCAACACCAAACGTGGCGTATTCTGCATAAAAGAGGAAGCCAAGCCAAAGAAAATCAAGATAGAAACGATCGGACCAAGGAACCAGACAAGCTGGAAAGCCACAGCAGACATTAACTGCAAAGGCTCCGCAGCACTGACAAACTGGATTTCACCCGGATTATCCAAAAACCACTTAAGGAAATACACCAGACCCTGCGCCTTATCGACAGCGATAAAGGAAAGCACAAGAAGAAGCGCAAGCATTGAGGCGAGCACAGACGCTTCCTTGGAGACTGGGATATTCCCTTTCTCCAAGGCATCACGAACCTTCTTCTCCGTGGGTTCCTGGGTTTTACTGTCGGGATCCTGGTCTTCAGACATGAAACCTGCCGCTTCTCAAGATGTTTTGACAGACTAATAAAGTCATGTCTCAGCTCTAGACGTAGACTTCTTCCCCGCCACGTCCGATCTCAAGGTCGATCTCACCCGAATTTGCCTTTTCAAGGGCAAGGTCAGTGATCGCCCGACGCGCATCCATCACTTCACGCTGTGTCATCGGCTCTCCAGAAGCCAGATCATTCTCAACGATCCTACGGGCACGCGACGCCATACTTGCAAGGATTGCCTGACGGAACTCCGGATTCGTTCCTTTAAGAGCTGCAGTGATAACTTCACTGGTAACATCATCAAAGATTGCCGTTCTGGTGCGCAGATCTAGGTTCTGGATATCATCGAAGGTGAAGAGCAAGGCATCGAGCTGTTCTGCAGATTTTGGCAGAGCTTCGCGCAGATTCCCCAGCGTATCTTCAAGATCATCACGTTCCATTTTGTTGAGAATATCTGCCATACGAACGTGGGAATCTGTACCCACTGTTCTTGCAAAGTTCACCATGAAGTCTTCGTGCAGTGTCTTCTGCACTTCCTCCATAACGTCCTCGACGATAGGCTTGAGCGTCAACATACGACGGACGATCTGATTACGTTTTCTACGCGGTATCTGGGAAATCACACGCGCAGCACCACTTGCGGAGATCTTTGACAAGATCACTGCTGCAGTTTGCGGATGTTCTTTCTGTAAATATGTAGAAAGAACATGCTCCGAGATTTGTGAAACCTTGTCCCAGATCGAACGCTTGGAATAGCCCATCACGTCCGACATAATTTCGGCGACCTGATCTTCCGGAAGAATACCTTTCAGAAGACTCTCGGCCCCTTCGGCTGTACCGAACAGGTTTACACCACCTGAGAAAAGCTCGATGAACTCTTCAATCAGCTCATCGAGTTCACTTGCAGGAACTGTGCCCAGATCTGCAGCTGCCCGGATGATCATCCGCATTTCATCATTGTCGAAATGCTTCAGAACACGGGTTGCCTTGTCACTCCCCATAGCCAACAGCAAAGCTGCTGCTTTCTGATGGCCATTTTTTCTGGAAATGACGCTTCCCATTTCAGCTGGAACAACACTGTTCATTCTCTACGCGCCTCGGATACACATATAAAATCAAGCACAGCTCTTGTGCGGCTAGTTGTAGCTGCCTTTTGCGCCTACAATTTCAGTCAGAGACACTCCAAACCGCGAGTTATCATCTTCAACAACCACGATTTCGCCACGCGCTACAGTGCGGCCATTTACGACGATGTCGACAGGCTCACCAACGCGGTGATCCAGAGGTATAACCGCGCCACGACCAAGCTTAAGCAAACTGGCCACAGGCATGGTCGCAGATCCAAGAACAACCTGCATATCAACCGGAATACCTAGAACTGCATCCAGATTACGGTCGACGTTCTCGTCGCTCATACCCTTTTCAGGCGCGGAAGCAGCTGGCTGGGCTGCTGCAGAAGGCGCACCCATATCCATATCCATCTCGGCTTCAGAAGCAGCAGCTTCCCATTGCAACGCGAGGGCTTCATCACTCATTTCATTTGAGCTGCTCATTGCGGATCATTCTCCTTCTCAGGACTTTCGTCGTCCTTTACATTTACAGATCTGAATGTGGCGCTCTGGCCGAAAGAAACTTTTCTGACTCTGACATTCTGGTTATCTATTGCAGATACTGCGGTATTTTCTTGGTTGCTTGCCGGCGCAGGCTTGCCCATTCCACCGGCCAGCAACAACGCGGCAGTATTGGACGCTGCACTCGTAACGGGCTTTTGCTTTGCCTTTGTTGCAGCAGGCTTTGCAGTGCGAATGGAACGTCGTCCGCGATCTCCACCTGGCCTTGGCGGTGCATCATTCATACTGATGCCAACTTCATCACTTTTCTTGCTCAACCACTCGATATGTTCCTGAAGCGCTTTCATTTCTGTTTGCGCCTGCAGGATCACACCAGAGATATCAACGGTAGCCTCGCGAGCCTCATCAATCCGCTGACCAAGATTACTTAGGATCTCCTCACCGCGAACCCGGATTTCCTGCAAAGACAAACCAATGTTGTCCATCGCTTCCGAGGTCTGGTCAAAAATCCTTTGATACTCTTCATGATAGCCGGAGAGCCGCTTTAGCTGCCGGTACATGATCACAACGCGCCATGTCGTAACCAAAAGAGCAAAGAGTAAAAATCCGTCAATTAGATAAGATATCATCGAGAAGTTCCCCTTCCTGCTCGATCAACTCTTCAACGCGTACTGTGTAAGACCCTGCAACCTGACCCAGGCGACAGTTAAACAATGGCTGGCTGTTACATTCGAGCTGAACGGCAGTTTTTGGAGTAGCATTCAATTCAAGAACAAGACCAACCTCGAATTGCGCAATCTCTTCTAGGGTCATGCGCTGCTCTTCAAGAATTGCAGTAAGCTTTACTTCAGTACGCTGAACTTCCTGTTGGAACTGTTTAGTCCAACGCGTATCGCGACCAGCAACCTCACCAGACAACACCTGCGTCAAGTTTTCACGCAGCGGGTTCAGAACCGACTGAGGAATAATGATGAAGATCTCACCTTCACGGCCGATGATTTCAGCAGTCATTTTAGCAAGCACACACGGATTACTCTTCCGGCCCGTTTGCGCAAATTCCATACGGTTTTCGAGACGCTCTACTTTCAACGAAGTATCAGCAATCGCCTCGAACGCCGTTTCGAGTGCCGTAGCCGCTTCCTGGAACATTCTATAGGCAAGCCGCTGCTCGACATTGGTCAAAGCACGATCTTCAAGAAACGCCTCTTCTTCACCATCCCCGCCGAGCAGAACTTCAACCATAGAGAAGATGAAGGTTCGATCAAACCCGAGCAAAATGCGTGCATCCCACTCTTGCGCATGAAGGACAGCAACAACTGCACGATCCTCATATTGCTCAAGAGCATCACCGATACGCTCATTAGAAACCGATTGAACCGCCAAATAAGGTGCAGTTGCCGCCATCTGCCGAAGTGTATCGATGTACTGGCGCGCCATGCGATCAAAGACCACATGAAGCATCGGAAGACGATCAACACCCAGACCAGCCGCATCCAACAAACGAGAAGGCAAATCCACCTTCGCGTTCTGAGCGCTGATCACCTCATCATTCATTTCCAGCTCTTGAGGCTCCATCAGGCTTCACCTCCAGCTACAGACACCACCGGACCAGCATTCATAGTTTCCGCCTCAACCTCATCAATTGTAGGACGATCATCTGCACCGATGGTTTTACGGCCGTGCTCCAATGCGATCTGAGGCGCTGCACCATTCATGAACGCGAGCAATGTCTGCTTCACCTCAATATAGAGGCGATAACGCTGTTCACGGATGGACTTAATCTTGACCGCAATCGGACCGACAATACCGTAGGATAAAAAGATACCGAGGAATGTACCGACGAGCGCAGCACCAATCAGACTACCAAGAATCTCCGGCTCCTGATCAATGGCCCCCATCGCTTTCACGATACCAAGCACAGCAGCCACAATACCGAGAGCAGGCAAAGTCTCCGCTACAATACTAAGCGCCTGATACGGCTTCATCTCTTCACGACCGAGAGTATGCAATTCCTCATCCATCAAGGCTTCAATTTCGTGAGGACGAACATTACCAATGATAATGAGACGAAAATAATCGCAGATAAAGCTCGTAAGAGATATGTTCGCGAGAACCCGCGGAAAACGCTGAAACAACTCAGAATCATCAGGATTATCAATGATCTGCTCAACATCATTACGCCCCTTTGCACGAAGGGTTCTCATAAGACCGTAGAGCACACTTAGCGTATCCAGATGGTCACGCTTTTTTGGCTTTGCATTCAACAAAGCTTCATGAATACCGCGCCCGGTATCCTTAATCGTCTTAAACGTATTCGCTACCACGAAGGTACCGAAGGCAGCTCCCCCAACAATCAGCAGCTCAAAAGGTTGCCATAGCACCTTCATATAGCCACCCATTGCAACATAACCACCAATTATGGATCCAATAACGATCACGAGGCCAACTAGAATATTCAATTTGCGCTCCACACACTTACCGGACAAGCACTTTTCTTATTTTGTGGTAGCGAGACTTACTTGTCCGAAGCTGGTGTTAAAGACGCTAAAATCCTAACAAACACCCGTACAGCTTCAGACAAGCCCTAAAGAGCATTCTCTTGAAGCATTTGAGTTTAGGTAGGGTTATTATGATCGACACAGTATTGCGGTATACCATGTTGACACGGAGCATGGATCAAACATTAGAACGCACAGCCAATGATCCGATGACCAAGCGTGAAACTGAGTATTACGAAGAGAACATCCGTAACATCAAGTCAATAGAAGACTTTCTGGAGGATGACCGGATCTATAATTACGCCATGAAGGCGATGGGCCTTGAGGACATGACTTATGCTAAAGGCATGATGAGAAAAGCACTCAAGGAAGGCGTCTCCGACCCAAGCTCTTTTTCAAATCAATTAGTTGATACCAGGTTCAAAGAATTTGCAGAAACTTTTGATTTTGCGGCTTTTGGAGAAGCTGCAACCGCGTTTGATAAAGCACAGACCGAAATTACAGAGAAATATGTGCAGCAAACGTTAGAAGCAACCGAAGGCATTGAGAACAATGGCGTTCGCTTAGCTCTCTATTTTGAACGTAAAGCCCCAGAGATTAATAGTGCGTACGACATACTGGCAGATCGCGCTTTATATGAAGTTGTAAAAACGGTTGCAGGCATTCCAGATTCAATGGTTGGAACCGATGTCGACAGGCAAGCTGCTTATATAAACAAAAAACTAAAAGTCGAAGACTTCAAAGAACCAGAAAAACTTGCAAAATTTATGGAGAAGTTCATTCACCTCTACGATGCAATTAATGGATTGAATACATCTCCTACTATCCAGTTATTTGCCCCATCAAGTTTCGGAATAAATCCAGATACGCTTGAGCAAGTTAACTCAATTAAATTTGGAGGCTAATAATAATGGTTGTCCCTTCTCTTTATGTCTCCCTCTCCGGGCAGATGGCCCTTGAGCGCCGACTTGAGACAGTTGCGCGAAATGTAGCCAACATGGAAACTGCCGGCTATCGGTCCACAGAAGTCAAATTCGATAGTCTCGTTAAGAGCCCTGGCAAAGACCCTGTCTCCTTCGCGTCTATTGGAGAGAACTATATCTCAACGCAAGCTGGTGCGATCAAGCAAACTGGAAACTCTCTTGATGTTGCGATTGATGGCAACGGATGGCTAGGTATTCAAACCGGCAATGGTGTTGCTTATACTCGAGATGGCCGCTTTCAGATTGGTGTTGACGGCATCCTCAGGAGCATCGAAGGCAATCCAATTCTTGATAGCGGAAATGCACCAATTATCTTGGACCCACTCGGCGGAGCTCCAGAGATTGCTAAGGATGGCTCTATCTATCAGGAAGGCCGTCAGGTTGGCGTACTCGGTCTTTTCTCCATCCCTCAGGATGCCAAGTTGAGCCGCGCAGGAAATTCTGCTGTCATACCTGACGCGCTAGCAGAATCAATTCAGGATTTTACAGAGAATGGATTCGCCCAGGGCTTCGTCGAAGGCTCGAACATTAATCCAATCTCTGAGATCACCAAGCTCATCACCATCACTCGTGCTTTTGAAAGTACAAACTCGATGATGCAGAGTGTGGAAAGTATTCGGCAGCAGACAATACGAAAACTTGGAGAGAGCTGATGGCTGTTAATCCGGTTCAAGCAATTTCTGGCACTTCGGAAGATACTCGTGCCGGAAACACTTCCAGCAATGCTAAGACCTCATCACCCAAGCCATTTAGTTTGGGTGAGTTGCTTGATATCATCAATCCATTGCAGCACATACCCGGTGTAAATACTCTTTATCGAGAGATTACTGGTGATGAAGCTTCTGTTCGCTCTCGCGTTGCAGGCAGCTCGCTGTATGGGATGATTGCTGGCCCTCTGGGAATGGCGGGCCTCGTCGCTGGAAACCTTGTAGAAATGAAGATTTCTGGTGTGCTAGACGCGGAGAACGCGGCCACAGACAAGGCAACGCCTCTCAGCACCATTGAGAAAAAAATAAAGACAAGTCCACGTGTACCTGCACCCGCTTCAGATATGGTATCCTCATCGCAAAGAGGAACGCCAATCCTGCCTGTCCAGTCCAAAGAAATCCCACCACTTTTTGGCAATATCGCTTCTGCCGAAGCCATTTCTATGGGAAATGAGAACAAGCTAATTCAAGCTTTGGCTGGTAGCTCGGAGAACGAGGAAAAAACTTCTTCTGATTTGGATGCATCAACACTTCCAACAGTTGATAAACTATCGCAGGATGCACGGAACTTGCTGCCGGAGGATTTGCTCAAGCAGCTACAAGAGCGGCATCGCAATACCATTGCACAAAGCTAACACTTCAAAAGGCTGTTTATGACCGCCCTTGCGCGCATTCAGGAACTTACCGCTCAAATTCCATCAAGCTCATGGAATATTGAGATAAGTGGGACCCTCTGTGAGGTCACCCCTAACCATCTTAGAGTTAAGGGACTTTCAGGTGGCGTTAACCTAGGGGACCAAGTCTCCTATATGAGTAACAACGGTGAAGAATTTGGAGAAGTCATCCGAATTGAGCCTGATAGTGTACTTGTGAAGCCCTATGCATCCAGATCTGACCTTGGTCTTGGGATCAAAGTGAAGCGTTGCGGCGAACTTAGCTTTTATCCGGACAACAACTGGCGTGGGCGCATTATCAATGCGTTTGGACAGCCGATCGATGGCCTTGGTCCGATGACTGAAGGACCATCTCTTGCTTCGTTTAATACCCTCCCGCCTCCGCCAGTTCACCGTGCGCGAGTTAAAGATGCTGCCATAACTGGGGTACGGGTGCTCGACCTCTTTACACCGATTTGCCATGGTCAGCGCCTGGGTATTTTTGCCGGTTCTGGCGTAGGTAAATCAACGCTGCTCTCCATGATCGCACGAAGTAACTCTTTCGACACTGTCGTTATCGGACTTATCGGCGAACGTGGCCGTGAAGTTCGTGAGTTCGTCGAAGAAACACTTGGTGATCAACTCTCCAAATCAGTGGTCGTGGTCGCTACAGGTGATGAAAGCCCCATGATGCGGCGGCTGGCTCCTAAAACAGCGATGACAGTTGCCGAACACTTCAGAGATCAAGGACAATCTGTATTATTGATCGTTGATAGCGTCACTCGCTACGCACATGCTCTACGTGACGTTGCATTGGCAGCTGGAGAGCCCGCTCTCTCTCGCGGCTATCCACCAAGCGTATTCTCGGAACTCCCTCTCCTGCTAGAACGTGCAGGCCCTGGCATTGAAGGAAGCGGCATGATGACCGCGATCTTTTCCGTGCTGGTTGATGGTGATGACCATAATGACCCTGTCGCAGACAACATCAGAGGCCTACTGGATGGGCATGTCGTTCTGGATAGGCATATTGCTGAGGAAGGCCGATATCCTGCCGTCAACGTCCTCGGCTCCATCTCGCGACTTGCACAGAGCTGCTGGTCCCCTCAGGAACGTGAGCTCATCCTGAAATTGAAGGCAATGATTGCGAAGTTTGAAGATACCAAAGATCTACGCATGATGGGCGGATATAAAGAGGGAGTGGATCCCTTACTCGACCAAGCCATTGAGGTTGCCCCAAAGGTCTACAATGCGCTTGTACAGGGCTTGGATGCACCCTCAAGCCAGGACGCATTTACTGAGCTGGCTCAGCTTCTGTAAAACACGAAAGATACGAGACCTAAACAACAAAAAAGGCTGCTCGAGCAGCCTTTTTTGTTGTTATAGAGAATTAATTATATAGCCAAGATAACGCTTTGAATCGATGGGATCATACCCCATCTGTGTACGTAGTTTCTTTCTTAGCTTACTGATGTGACTTTCGATTACATTTTCGTCTACTTCACTTTCAAAGATGCCATAGACAAAGTTATAAATCTGAGTTTTCGTCAAGCGACGCCCGTTGTTCTGAGCAAGATACTCAAGGATACGACGTTCTCGGCGTGGTAATGCCAGTGTGTTCCCTTTGATTTCAGGATCCCGTCCATCAAAGTATACCGTAAGGTCACCCAGCTCGACATTGATGCTTTGGTTCGTTGTCCGGCGTTTGATTGCGTTAACACGCGCAAGTATCTCTTGCGGATGCACCGGCTTGCGGACAACGTCATCTACACCAGCAGCAAACAACTTCAGTGTCTGCTCTAAAACCGGACTGCTATTCAGAACCAATACCGGTTTTTGAGAACATCTACGGCGGATAATTTGCGGGAACTTTTCATGCTCCCCTATCTCGCCAATCAAAATAGCTTCGACGGCCTCGAACTCAGTATCAGGTGCAGTATTTAACCAATCCCGAAAGTCGTCCGGACTAAAGCCACTTGTCGAAATACCTTCTCGCTCAAATCCAGATGCATACCCATCGGTTACAAGCTGTTGTTCATCAACAATTAAATACATAACCCCAACCCATTCATTCCCAAATGAATATATCGCTGGTAAATCAGTGAAACACGTTCTGTCAATTTCTCTTGAAGAATTTTTACCTTCGACACCAAGTAAAACCTCACCAGAAACTATAGTAATTATAATAGAAAATAAGAATAAATTTTACTTACATTTTTATTCTAATAAATAATATAGGTGCTAGTTTCTGCCATTTTTCGAAATCTTTCGAATTTCAATCTTTATTTTTCATACCCTTATTTTTTGTAGTTCAAAAATTCAAAGGCATATTTTTGCCACATCCTCTCCATATTTGAGTTCGCGTCATACGGGAAAAATCCTTGGGATAAACTATTAGCAATTTTAAGTTAGCTACTATTGGCGCAAGGAGTAGAATCAAAAAGAAGCATTACAGCCGGAGAAAAACGGGCGTACTTCTACTTATTCTTACAATTGTATATCTCATGTAATTTTATCTAAATCAGCACATTAACCATCCAATTCTTAGTAGGCAGCATTTTCCTACTTAGAAAAGAAATGTATTCTCCTAGAACTTTAGATAAATAACAGAGCTATACTCTCTAATACTCGTCACAATTCGACTACAATTTTACCACAATACGTGTCTTTCTTCAGGCAAGGATACCACGTTATCAGGGGGATATACCTAACTGTGGGATGTGTTTCATCTCAGGTTATGTACTATTGCGTTTCAACTTAAACAAACCTATTTGCACATCCAGAAATGATCGGCTCGTGCAGGAGACACAATGTTAATTACAGTAATAGGTAGCGGCTACGTCGGGTTGGTTTCAGGCACGTGTTTTGCTGATTTTGGTCATAAAGTCATCTGCGTTGATAAAGCGGAAGACAAGATTGAAAAGCTGAAGAACGGACAGATCCCAATTTACGAGCCGGGCCTGGAAGAGTTGGTTGCCAGCAATGTGAAAGCTGGCCGTTTGAGCTTTACAACTGAGCTACCTGACGCGGTTCGTAAAGCCGACGTCATCTTCATCGCAGTCGGCACCCCTTCTCGCCGCGGAGACGGGCACGCCGACCTTAGCTATGTGTATGCAGCGGCTGAAGAGATCGCAACATCCCTTAATGGCTTTACAGTCGTTGTCACAAAATCGACTGTTCCGGTTGGTACGGGAGATGAAGTCGAGCGCATTATTCGCGAAGCAAATCCAAATGCGGATTTTGAAGTTGTTTCGAACCCAGAGTTCCTGCGCGAAGGTGCCGCGATTAATGACTTCAAACGTCCTGACCGTATTGTTGTCGGCCTTTCTCATGAGCGCGCGAAGTCGGTCATGACTGAAGTCTACCGTCCTTTGTATCTCAACCATTCTCCAATCCTGTTCACGAGCCGTCGCACCTCTGAGCTGATCAAGTATGCCGGCAATGCCTTCCTTGCCATGAAGATCACGTTCATCAACGAACTTGCTGATCTAAGTGAAGCAGTTGGAGCAGACGTTCAGGATGTTGCCCGAGGCATCGGTCTTGATAACCGCATTGGTGGCAAGTTCCTGAATGCTGGTCCCGGTTATGGCGGTTCCTGCTTCCCGAAAGATACACTTGCGCTTGTTAAGACTGCGCAGGACCACTCCAGCCCTGTTCGCCTAATTGAGACCACATGTTCAATCAACGATCAGCGCAAACGTTCTATGTCCAAGAAAGTAGCAGCGGCTATTGGTGGGGATGTTCGCGGCAAGAAAATCGCAGTGCTTGGCCTGACCTTTAAGCCAAACACAGACGATATGCGCGACAGCCCTGCCCTTTCCATTATTCAGGCGCTTCAAGACAAAGGTGCTGACATTCACGCCTATGATCCTGAAGGTATGGATTCAGCTGTAGAGCTTTTAGAGGATGTTACATTCGGAAGTAATGCCTACGAGATTGCAAAGGGTGCACATGCTCTGGTTATTGTGACCGAGTGGGATGCGTTCCGCGTTCTCGACTTCAGCCGCCTTAAAAATGAGATGGCGACTCCAGTGCTCGTGGATCTCAGAAACATCTACGGCAAAGACGAAGTTGCAAAACACGGCTTCTCTTACACCTGTATTGGACGTCCTGACGAAGAAATCTAAACAATAAGGTCCCGGCGAATTATGCGTTTTGCCGGGACTTTTCTCGCCTCCCACAATCCATGCCCAATTTTTAAGTGCTGTTACCAAAGAGGTGACAATTGCGGTTTGCTTTCAACACACCAATCATGCGAATTTTAATTATCGCGTGAGCAGATTCTCTCAGGGCTAATCCCAAGAGCTTTATGAGCTGAGAACAATCTGCATTTTGGAAGATTGTTGGAGCCTATCCTAGTTGCTTTACAAGCATAAAAACAGACGAGAGCGTATAGCCTCTGGTTGGCCATGGAACGTCAAAATTCCTCGCGCTGTTGCTTTGCTTGTTTGCTTGTGCCTTTCATTCAGCACCTTTTCGCAAGCCTATGCCTTTGAACTTTTCGGATACCATCTCTGGGGTGAAAAAGCCGAGAGTGATGAAGATAGCTTAGCTGGTGTGCCAGACCCGACACCTTACACCGTTGAGTTCCGTGTTATTGGGGAACATGAAGACCAGCCGAGTGAACTTGAGGAAGAGCTGCAGTCCGTCAGTCTTCTAGTTCAGGACGTCAAGAAGCTCCCGTCTGGCGCCAGTGGCGTTCTCGCCCGCGCAACTCAGGACTTTGAACGCCTGATCGGTAAGCTTTATGAAGATGGATACTATGGTGCTCTGGTTCAAATCACCGTAGCAGGATCACCACTTAATCAAGCCATCCTTCATCCTGAGAAAATTACAGAGCGCCCTATTCCTATTCTCGTGGAGATTAACAGAGGTATTCAGTTTCACTTTGGCAACGCAGATGTAAATTATAAAGGCTCGGCAACAGAGAATGGACTTGACCTGCCCAACGCGCAGTCACTCGGCCTTGTAGAAGGAATGCCAGCACTTTCAGCTAAGGTGCTGGAAGCAGAGAAGCAGGCCGTTAAGTTCCTTAAGGATGAAGGATATCCATTTGCGAAAGTGGGGAACCGGCAGTTACTGGCCAATCACGCCAGTCAGAC
This sequence comes from Pseudovibrio sp. Ad37, assembly GCF_001623075.1. GTDB lineage: Bacteria > Pseudomonadota > Alphaproteobacteria > Rhizobiales > Stappiaceae > Pseudovibrio. The sequence continues at coordinate 53,047 of NZ_LMCF01000067.1, read as the reverse complement.
GCTCAAAGTTAAACTGGATGTTGTCAGTGGACCATATGCGCGGTTTGGTCCGATTTCTGTATCCGGCACAGTCAAAATGGATCCTGAGTTTGTTCGCAGTTACGCAAACCTTCCTCGCGGTGCGCAGTGGGATGCCAAAGTTATCTCTCACGCACAGAGCAGACTGAGGGATCTGGAAGTCTTTTCCAGCATTCGCTTTGAACCTGATGACCAGCTTGATGCGAACGGTGAACTGCCTCTGACGATTGTTGTGGCAGAACGCCCACGGAAAGTTTTTGGAATTGGTGCCAATTACTCCAGTAATGAAGGCGTTGGTTTTGATGGATACTGGCGACACCGCAATCTGTTTGGAAAAGCGGAGCGACTTTCAGTAACCGGCGCAGTCGGCCAGCTTCTTGCCGTAAATAACGAGCAGATTGAGTATGCCGCCCGCGTCACCTTTGAAAAACCCGGTGCGATTGGACCGTTGACCGCTTTTTCAACCAGCGTTGCTGCCGTTCAGGAAAACCCAGATAACTATCGCAGCACGTCATTTACATACGATGCTTATCTATCCCGTGATTTTACAGAGGCTTTGAGCGGCCGAATTGGTGCAGAAGTCTATTTTGCCAATGAACGGGACGTTTTCGGCCAGAATGATTACTTTCTACTGGGAATTCCTGCAGACCTGACTTACGACACACGCAATGACGCTTTGAACCCGACCAATGGTATTGAAGCCAAATTATTCTTTGAACCAGCCTATGACGTGCTTGGTGATACCGAAAACCTGTATTCTCAAGGCTCAATTGCCAGTTACCTGCCGATTGTAGGTACGGACCGTGTTGTTTTAGCTGGCCGCGTATCAGCTGGTGCAATTATCGCCCCGTCGGTTCAGGATGTCCCCGCTGCACGGAGGTTCTTCCTTGGAGGTGGTGGATCAATCCGAGGGTATGCTTATAAAAACGTGGGGCCGCGCCTGGATGACGAAGTTACGGGTGGGCGCAGTTTCATGTTGTTTAATGGTGAAGTCAGAACAAGAATTACCGAAAACATTGGTCTCGTCGGATTTGTAGATGCAGGCGCTGCATATTTGACCCAGTTTCCAAACTTCGATGAGCCCTTCAGCGTAGGTGTCGGCGGAGGGGTGCGCTATTTCACACCTGTTGGCCCTTTGCGGCTTGATGTTGGTGTCCCACTTGAACCTCAGCGCAATGATCCGCCGTTTGCAGTCTATATTGGTTTAAGTCAGTCCTTCTAATCAGCTCCGCCTACAGAAGGCATGCGACAAAAAGAGAAAGATCAAAGAGCGAATGCAACTGGTCCGACGTATCACAATGACCCTTGGCAAAATACTAGCCCTTCTTCTCGTGCTGGTACTTGTGGTTTATGCGGGACTTGTGGTGACAACTAGTTTTCAGGCAGGTCGCCAGTTCCTCGGATCAACTTTGAGCTCTTTTTTGCCAGATGTGAGGATTGATCAACCTCGCCTGACCGCTTCCGGCAATCTGTTTGCCGATGGGGTCTATCTTTCCGATGCGAAGGGCACATGGCTTGAAGTTCACAGAGCTTCAGTTCGTTGGTCACCGCTTTCGCTTCTTTTCGGCGCACTTGATATTCACGAGGGCGCAGCACAACGGATTGCATTAGCACGATTGCCAGAAGCTACAGAAAGTCCGGGTTCTGAACCTGCCCCTGCTGAAGAAACAGGCATTACCCTGCCTTTCAACACCATTGATCTCCAAAGCCTCAACATCAAAGAACTTGCCCTCCCCGCTTCTATTGCCGGTATGCCTGCACAGTTCGAGATCACGGGCACTGCGACTTATGCGAGTTCTCCTGACAAAATTGCCGGCAAGCTCAACATTTCACGCACTGGCGACGTTCAGGGCACAGCAAGCATTGACGTCGATTTTGATCCGGCAGATGGCGTAGTCAATTTCCGTGGCATGGTCTCTGAAGCAGCCAATGGGCTGACTGCCAATCTTCTTGACCTTCCGGATGCACCGAGTTTTGCGCTACGTATGGAAGGTGGCGGCCCGCTGACAAACTGGTCGTCTTCATTACAAGTAGATCTGAATAGGGTTCGAGCCATTGATGGTGAGATTACTCTTGCGCAAAATGGAACGCAGAAGTCACTAACTACACATTTATCAGGGGAACTTGAGCAGTTTCTTCCCTCTTCTATCTCCAGCCTATTTGCAGGGCAGACCACGTGGTTTGCAAACGCGACACTCAATGAAGATTATCTGCCGCTTTCAGTAACCGGAAAGCTTTCAACCGGTGCGATCTTAGCGCATTTGGAGAACACATACGCAACTGACAAGAACTCTTTGATAGCGAAGGTCCAAATCCAGACACTTGAGAGCAACACTAAACCACTTCTCATCAAGACTGGCGAGCAGGCCGTTCAACTGGATACTTTGTCTGTGACTGCATCGGCTTCGGGACCGCTTGAGAGCCTGAATTGGGACTTCTCTGTTCAAGCAGATAAGATTAAAACACAAGAAGCGGATCTGGGGGCGCTAAGCCTTTCTGCAAAGGGTGATGGTGCAAACATTTCCGCGCAGATAATGTCCATCCCGCTTGAAGCGCGTCTCCAAGTTAGTGGTGTCCATCTTGCTCCAGCTTCACAAGACCAAAACATCAAGAATATAAGTGTTTCACTCAAAGGCATCGCGTTTCCAAATCAGGAAAAACTAAAGTTAAGCGAGTTACACTTGGAGAGTGATGCAGCGGCTGCACGGTTTAATCTGGTAGAACTCTCGCCGAGCAACGGACAGGCACAGGGCAATCTTTCTGTATCTGACCTTAGCCTTCTGTCAGGATTTGTGCAGCAAAACGTAAGCGGCTCTGTTGAGGCTCAATTGTCCTTGCTAGCGGATTTCCAAAAACAATCTGGAGAGATCAATCTCAAGGGAACCAGCAGCCGTGTGAGTATGCAAAATGAGCGCATTGACCGAATTCTCACTTCCCCGGGTAGGTTTTCTGCCAAGCTTGCAGCAACCCTTGATAGCACCGACCTGCTCGCTTCATATGGCCGACTGGAAGTTCTTTCCTTTGAGAACATGTTTGGACAATTTGAAGCTCATGGCAGTTTGCAAGATCGTCAGCTGGATGGTGCATTTTCTGCTCAAGTGCATCAACTCGATCTGCTGGAGCCCCGTGTAAGTGGGGCCCTCACTGCCAGCGGGAAGGTTTCAGGTAATACTTCTGCACCTGAAGTGACACTTGAAATACACTCTGACCGGATTGAGATGGATGGCACTCCCTTAGAGAAGCTGAAGCTTGTAGCCGATGGGACGCTTTCTGAAACGGCTCCCAATTCGGACATCAATCTTACAGGCAGGTTTAAAGGGGAAGAGCTTGTTGGCAAGTTCAAGCTGCTGAGTGAGGCTGGCAAACTGTCTGTTCCGATACTGGATTTTGATTTCGGCGGGAACAAACTCAGTGGCAATGCACATGCTACTGATCTTGCGCTTCTACCACAAGGTTTGGTTGGGCAGTTCACCATTGAAGCCAATGATCTGAGCACTTTGTCATCACTGGCCTTGACCGAGATGGAAGGTCAGGCTCATGGACAAATCGATATTGAGCAAGACAACGGAGATGCCAAGATCTCATTTGATCTTAGCAGCCAAAACCTTCGGTTTGCGCAAAGTTCCATCATGTCCTTTGTCGCAAAAGGCTGGATAGACAAACCTTTCACACGCCCAGCTGCAAATGCGAACATTGCGCTCGATGGTGTTGAAGTGGAAGGGGTAAACCTGAGATCGTTGACATTGAATGCGACACCTGTTGAAGGCAAGACAAGTGCAGAGGTTGCAACTGGCTTTTCCATTAATGCCGAATTTGCTGAAAACAACGACCAACTTCAAAGCGCAGGGCTGGTGCAAGCTGTTCCCGAAGGGATCATTCTTACGCTGAATTCTCTTAATGGCCGCTACAAGGGCATTCAGACAAACCTCAAGCAACCAGCAGTGATTTCGCTACTTGAAGACAAACGGACTGTGTCCTCCTTTGAGCTGGCTCTTGGCAGTGGCTCTTTAAATGTTTACGGGAGCAACAGCAATCAGCTCAACATCAACGCCGAACTGAAGCAACTGCCACTTTCCATAGCGAATGCCTTTGTTCCAAGCCTTGCCTTGGATGGTGCTCTCAACGGGACCGTTCGCGCCTTTGGCGAGAACGACGCACCTCAAGTCAGCTGGCGGCTTGCGTTGAGCCAGTTTTCAGCAAAGCCGCTTCAGGATAACCGCATCCTCCCACTTCAGATTGAGAGCACCGGCTCGTTTGCTGACAACAAAATTGACCAAAAAACCATCGTCACCAACAGTTCAGGCCTGAACGTTGAGGCTTCAGGGGCAATCGGGCTTGCAGATGGTCAAGAAGTGTCTTTGACCACATCAGGCAACATCCCCCTTGATGTGGTGGGAGCTAAATTGATCGAGCAGAATTTGGGTGGCAGTGGTGGCTTCCGTCTCAGCGGGTCAGTTTCCGGCTCCCTCAAGGATCCTCAGATCGCCATTGATATCCAACCTGTGAACCTTGAGACCACACAGCTCTCAACTGGCATGACGCTGACAGACTACTCAGGTGACATTAAGGTCACACGGCAAGAGATTGCGATCAATAAATTTGCTGCCAAGTTTAGTAATGGTGGCACGTTGGTACTGGATGGCAAACTTGGACTGGGTTCAGGCCTGCCTGCTCAAATGGAACTCACGATTGATGGTGGCCGTTATGTTGACGGGACATTTGTTAGTGCATTGATTGACGCCAATCTTGCACTACAGGGCTCTCTTGCCGATGCAGGCGCCCCTCCTGCAATTTCGGGCAAAGTCACCATTAACCAGGCAGATATTGAAATTCCGAGCTCCTTTAACTCCAGTATCAATCCTGTGATCGTCCGGCATTTGAATGCGCCCAAGCCTATCCTCAACCAAGCGAAGATCCTTGCGCAAGATGAAGGGCGGGAAAACGCCAAGAAAAACGAGCAACCCAGCCCGATCTCGAAAGCCAGTTTGAATGTTGGCGTGGAAGCACCAGGCAAAATCTTCATCCGTGGGCGCGGCGTCAACGCTGAAGCCGGTGGATCACTTAACATTGGCGGCAAGCTCGATGATGTGAAGACCGTGGGCGCTTTCTCTCTGGTGCGTGGCCGTATCGATATTTTGTCAAAACGCCTGACACTCAGCCGCGGTAATGTGACGTTTAGTGGTTCTCTTGTACCAACACTCGATTTTGCGGCAACGACAACATCTGGCTCAACGGAAGTGACTGTCCTGGTGAGTGGACCTGCTGATATGCCGGTGATTGATTTCACTTCAGTCCCAAGCCTGCCAAAGGATGAGGTCCTTGCGCAACTGTTGTTTGGCGAGTCTGTCAACGATCTTTCGCCAATTCAGCTGGCAAGCCTTGCAAGCGCGATCGCAACGCTAACCGGAGGCACTGGCGTGGAAGGGCCATTGGGCACACTCCGCAATCTACTCGGTGTCAGCGATATCGATATCAAGTTTGATGCAGCGGGAAATCCAGAACTGGCCGTTGGTGGCTATATAAGTGAGCGGATTTATTTGGGCGTGACACAGGAGCCGACAACAGGTGACAATGCAGCAACTGTTGATATTGATGTCACGAAGTTCCTGAAGCTTCGTGGTGAAGCCGGCTCCGACGGAGATGCAAAAGCCGGTTTCTACTATGAGCGTGAATACGACTAAGTTGACGGCCCGGCGAGGCGGACTGCCTCTTCGTAGATAGGCTTTGGTAGGTTGACACCGTATTGCTCTGCTTTTTCGCGGGCTGCAAGACGAGATGTTCCCGGTAAACGTGCGCCCTCCTCAGCCTCAATCGCAGCAACAAGCGTTTGCATTCGTTCAGCAAACAAACCGCCAGAGACAAGATCTGCGTTGATTGCCAGAATAACCTGACCAAGATCAGGGGCGTCGCCCTCTCCTGAGAACAAACTGGACGCCTCAAAACCAAATGCAGCTCCGCATAGGCCTGCAGCCATGATCTCAATCATCATGGCTAAAGCCGCTCCTTTGGCCTCTCCGATAGGGATCATAGTTCCTGCAAGCGCCGCCTCCGGATCGGTGGTTGGCTGCCCGTCTTTGTCCAGTGACCAACCTTCCGGGATAGATTTTCCCGTTCGTTGCGCTGCCATGATCTTTCCGCGAGCGACACGTGAGAGCGCAAGATCAATGACAAGTGGCTCTCCATCTCCATTAGGAGCTGCAAATGCAATTGGATTGGTTCCGAACATAGGGTTCTTGCCGCCGTAGGCAGCAATTGCCTTAGGCCCATTGCCAAAAATGAACGCAACCATTCCATCGCGTGCCAAGCGCTCACAGTGGGCCCCCGCTTGCCCAAAGTGATGAGAATGACGGATCGCACTCAAAGCCAGCCCATTTTGCGAGGAAGCGTCTTTCAGAAATGGCAGCGCAACTTCAATTGCTGGGTAAGCAAATCCGTATTTAGCATCAATCCGCTGCACAACCGGAGTGATCAGCTCTGCTTCCGGTTTGGCAAAGCCGTCTACCTTGCCAGTTCTGGTTTGGGCGGTGTAGGACGGAATTCTGGAAAGGCCGTGGCCTGCCTGACCATCTGCCTCCGCGTTCACTAAAGCATTTGCAACGATCTTCGCAATTGCAGGATCTGTTTTGTTGGCAGACAAAGCACCCTCAGTGAGTTTGCGTGCTTCTTCTAATGAGAGATTGACCGTGTCTGACATGGAGCGACCTTAGCTATTCGAGTTTCAAAGCAAGTCGCTCCTGACACATTTTGCGGATAAGCACAATTGCGCCTGCTTCATGCGAAGACATAAATGCAGATTGACCTTGTTCATTTGAGCGGAGCAAATGACATTTCAACAGAACGGGTGCTCTCGCAGTCTTCCGGAATGACATCATTCCAGATTTTTCCGCCCAACCCATCTCAACCTCATTCTCGTAACAGCTTATGAAAGCATGAGTTTTGGATCTACTCGTGTTGCATTGAGAAAGAGACAATCATTACACACCCTGATTTGCATTGCAGAATGGATCAATCTTTGTAAATCCTATGGGGACTAGGTGTTTTTCCTAGAACTACCACTTATATGTGTAGGTCAGATAAAACCGTCGTTAGGTCTTGTTCTTCTATCTCTCCTTAATTGCCTGGCGGGATATGACTTCATCAGGAGATACTTATGAGCACAACACTCTCAGCAACCAAAGAAATTCCGCTCCTACGTGAAGCTTGTCTCATAGGAGGAAAATGGGTCGGCGGAGATGAAAGCAACTCCATCTCTGTAAACAATCCAGCCACTGGCGAAATCATCGGGCGTGTTCCACGTTTTGGCCGTCCTGAGACTGCAGATGCAATCGATGCAGCCCATGCAGCTTTTGCTGTCTGGTCTAAGATGACAGCAGATGAGCGCTGCAATCTGATGCTGCGGTGGGCAGACGTGATCACTGAAAACCAGAAGGACCTTGCTGAGCTACTCACTGTTGAAATGGGTAAGCCGCTGGCTGAATCTACTGGAGAAGTTGCGATCACAGCCAACTACATTCGTTTCTTCGCTGAAGAAGGCAAACGGGTTTATGGCGATGTGATCCCGTCCCCTTGGAAGGACCGCCGTATTATGGTGACCAAAGAACCTATCGGTGTTGTTGGTGCCATTACACCCTGGAATTTCCCAAGCTCTATGTTGGGGCGCAAACTGGCGGCAGCTCTTGGTTCTGGTTGTACTGTTGTGGCCAAACCGGCAAGCCAAACGCCTTATTCTGCGTTGATCCTGGGTGAACTTGCGGAACAGGCAGGAATTCCAACCGGTGTGATCAACATCATCACCGGTTCAGCTGCTCAGATTGCTGACGAACTTTGTGAGAACGACAAGGTCCGCAAGATCACCTTTACCGGATCTACTCCAGTGGGTAAGCAGCTTGCCTCCAAAGCATTGGCTAACATGAAAAAGGTCTCTATGGAGCTTGGCGGCAACGCACCATTTATCGTGTTTGATTCAGCTGATCTCGATAAGGCTGTCGAAGGTGCAATTGCTTCCAAGTTCAGGAACTCTGGCCAGACTTGTGTGTGCGCAAACCGCATTTACGCTCAGGCAGGTATTTACGACGAGTTCTCGGCAAAGCTGAAGGCTGCTATCGAAGATCAGCTACGCGTTGGTGATGGTTTGAAGCCGGGTACCAACCAGGGCCCTCTGATTGATGAGCATGCTGTCGCGAAAGTCGAAGAACTTATCACTGATGCCGTTTCGAAAGGCGGAACAGTGGTAACAGGCGGTAAGCCAGATGTTCAGGGTGGCACGTTCTTTGAGCCTACCCTCCTACTTAATGCGACCCCAGACATGAAGGTTGCCAAGGAAGAAACGTTTGGTCCGTTTGCACCTGTCTTCAAATTTGAAAGTGAAGATGACGTGGTCAAGATGGCGAATGACACTGAGTATGGCCTTGCCTGTTACTTCTACACCCAAGATTTGGGTCAGACCTTCCGTGTAATGGAAGCATTGGAATATGGTCTTGTTGGCGTAAATGAAGGTGTGATCACAACCGAATATGCTCCATTTGGCGGTTATAAAGAAAGCGGATTGGGGAACGAGGGCTCCAAATACGGCGTGGATGATTACATCAACATAAAGTACTCTTGCATTGGCGGGCTTGGCCTTTAACGCTCAATATTAATTTTGTGGGTGCCGGAGTGTTCAACACTCCGGCTTTTCTTTTGAGGACTGCTTTCGTGATTATCGAAGAAGAACGCTGTACAGCTGCTCCAACACTTAACGGCGAGCGCATTATCATGCGGGCTCACCAAACTTCAGATTTTAAAGCATGCTGCGCTTTGTGGGCACATCCTGATGTGGTTCGCTATATTTCAGGGAAGCCTTCCAGCCCAACGGATACGTGGGGGCGCATCCTCAAGTATGCCGGGCACTGGAGCCTCTCTGGTTTTGGGTATTGGGCTGTGATTGAGAAAGACAGCGGTGAGCTTATCGGTGATGTTGGATTCTCTGACTTCAAACGAGACATCACCCCAAGCCTTGATGGATTTGCAGAAGCTGGTTGGGTGATTTCGCCCAAGTTTCATGGCAAAGGTTATGCCCGGGAGGCTGTCGAGCTGAGCCTGTCTTGGTTACAGAGTTCCAGACTGTTTCCTGAAGTTCATTGCATTATTGCCCCTGAGAACAAAGCCAGTGTCAGCCTTGCTGAGCGTGTTGGTTTTGAGAAGTATACGGACGGGACTTATCTCGGACAACCGACCCTTTTCATGAAGCAAAGCTTTACTTAAGCTCAAGAGCCCAACCTGTATCCGCCGAGTTGGGCTTGTTCATTCTCTGCGATCCTGTATATCCTTCCTTTAAAGATCCACGCAGGCTGAGTTATGCAGAAATACGATAAGATTTACGCCAAGGACGAAAGTTACTTCGGCCATACTTCCAAGCAGTTTACAACGCTGTTCTCAAACCTCGACTTTGACAGCGGCACAATTCTCGATCTGGGTGCAGGCCAGGGACGCGACGCGATTTTCCTTGCCAAGCGCGGTTACAATGTAATTGCTGTCGACAGCTCCAAAGTGGGGCTGGACCAGTTGCAGGAGCGAGTAGACACGGAGAACCTGCCGATTGAGGTTGTTCACGTGGATGCACTTGGTTACACGCCCCCACAAGATCTTGATGTAATTGTTGCTGACCGTTTCTTCCACGAGCTGCCGAACAATGCACGTGTTAAACTTCTACAGCGTATGCTCAGTCACCTTCGTGTTGGTGGCTATATGCTTATCGCTGATGAAAAGAGCGTTCTGCCGAACCTGCGCGACACTCTGAAGAAGGAAAAGTTTGAGTTCCTACGCGATAAAAACGGCATTCTCTTCACTTACAAACCATAGGCACCTGATCGGAGGCGCATACGTGTGCCTCCCTTCCCCATTTTTATTACTAGAGTTTCTAACTGACAGATCACACACGAAAGTGTGATGTAAAACCCTTATATTTTTGCAGTTGTATCATCTGGTTTTACAATCTCCATTATATTGCCACAGTGACAACTCATTTCCGCAACAATGTTTGCAAAAATTGGCGATATTGCTGACTTCCTCGTGATTGTGCACCTGGGATGAACAATGCGTTTAATTGCAATTCCCAGAACATCTGCCAATTGTATGCCCAAGATTGAAATTCACAGTTCAACATAATTGGAGATTACAATGAAATCAGTTCGCTTTGGAATGCTCGCAGTCGCAGCTTCTTTCCTCGCTACAGCAGCGGTTGCTGAACCTGTTGCTTACGACGTTGATATGTCCCACGCAAATCTCGCTTTTGACTACAACCATCTGGGTTATTCCACCACAGACGGTCGTTTTGGCACCTGGACACCTACTCTGATTATCGACGAAGCAAACCCAGCAAATTCTAAAGTAGACGTCGAAATTGATGTCAACTCTCTCAACACATTCTGGGCTGCACGCGATGAGCACTTCAAAAGCGCTGACTTGTTCGATGTTGCCAAGTTCCCATCCGCAACATTCAAATCCACCAAGGTTGAGCAGGTTGGAGAGAAAAAGCTGGAAGTGACTGGTGATCTGACCATTCGTGGCATCACCAAGCCAACTGTCCTTGAAGTTGTTGTAAATCAGCTTGGTGAGCACCCAATGGCTAAGAAACAAGCTGTTGGTCTGGATGCGACTACCACGATCAAACGTTCTGACTTTGGCATGGCGATGGCTGTTCCTTACGTATCAGACGAAGTGAATATCAACATCAGCTTCGAAGCGACTGTTAAGTAATGTTTCCGGCCTGTCGGATGCTGAGAATGCTCTGACGGGTCTGGTCGAACTTTGAGAAGGGGCAGCGATGCCCCTTCCCTCGATCAAAGGGTCTTTTCCATGATCAGGAACACTCGATCAGCCTATGGCATCGTGGCAATTGCACTACACTGGACCATAGCAACGCTTATCATTGGTATGTTGGGATTTGGCCTTTATATGGTCACGCTGCCGATTTTCGAGCCTGCCACTTACTCTCTTTATCAGCTTCATAAGTCCATTGGTTTTGTCGTCTTGGCATTGGTCTCATTACGCATCCTTTGGAAAATCACTGGTATCACACCTGATTTACCCGCCGAAATGCCGATTTGGGAAAAGCTTGCTGCGCATTTGGGTCACATCAGCCTATATGCTCTGATGTTGCTGATGCCGCTGACAGGATGGTTGCTGGTTTCGTCCAGTCCGCTTGGACTGCCGACAGTTTTCTTTAACCTCTTTCAGATTCCGCATCTACCAACTCCTGAGTTTTTGGGGCAAAAAGCAGATGTATCTGCGTTCTTCACCGCAGTGCATGGCTGGGCTGCGTATGCGTTTATCGCAGTGATCCTTGCACATGTTGGAGCTGCCCTTAAGCACTACTTCATATCCAAGGATAAAGTCTTACAGCGTATGTTGTCCTCAAAAGCCTAATTTGAGGATCTGGAGAAAACCATGAAACGATTGACCGATATGTTCTTTAAAGCCGGCGTATTTCTGACCTTCATCTTGGTAGGAGCAGCTTCATCTGCCTTTGCAAATGAATGGTCAGTGGATCGCAATAAGAGCACGCTTGGCTTTGAGGTCATCAATAACGGAAACACCGTTACGGGCACTTTTGCCACCTGGAATGCTAAGATCATCTTCGACAAAGAAGAACTCGACAAAGCCCAGATTCAGGCAACAATCATCACTGGAAGCGTAAAAACAGAAGATGCGCAGGCAGCAGGTGCAATCACAACTCCACAGTGGCTGGATATCTCCAGCTTCCCTGATGCTGTGTTTCGCGTAGATAACGTGGTTCCTGCTGGTGGTGATCTCTATGAGGCTGCAGGTACGCTGGAACTCAAAGGTGCAAAGATTGCTATTTTCTTGCCCTTCACTTTGACCATTGAAGGTAAAACCGCTCACGCGGTTGGTGAAGCAACGTTATCTCGCAGTGACTTCAAGATTGGTGATGGCGTGCCAGACAGCACTGTCAGCAATAAGGTCACTGTGAAACTGGACCTATATGCTACTCGTTGATGGATTGCACCAAAGAGAGCCTTGCATTTTCCACCAAGTCTCACGACAATTCGGCGTAATCTAACAAATTTGACAAGTTTTGAAGGCTGAGGGGCTTTGCCCCTCGGCTTTTTCTCTATAAAACGGCGCTCAGCAAATTCAACAGTGTACAGCGGTACACCAAAATAGCCAGAGAGTGCCAAGATGTCCGAAACACTTGCTCCCGAGTACGTTCACACCTCTCTTTTTCCATTGGGTAAAGACAAAACTCCTTATCGCAAACTGACCTCCGAGTACGTGAGCGAAGTTGAGTTTGACGGTGAGAAAATCTTGAAGGTGGAGCAAGAGGGTCTTCGCTTGCTTGCCGAAGAAGCGTTTAAAGACATCAACCATTTCCTGCGCCCTTCCCATCTGGAGCAGCTCCGTAAAATTCTCGACGACCCTGAAGCAACTGCAAACGATAAATTCGTCGCTTTTGACCTGATGAAGAACGCGAATATTTCAGCTGCTGGCGTATTGCCAATGTGTCAGGACACTGGCACTGCAATTGTGATGGGTAAGAAAGGCCGCAAAGTCTGGACTAACGGACATGACGAAGCAGCGCTCGGTGAAGGCGCACGTGACGCTTATTTCAAAAAGAACCTGCGCTATTCCCAACTTGCGCCGATTTCCATGTTCGAGGAAAAGAACACCAAGAACAACATGCCAGCTCAGATCGAACTTTATGCTGAAGGTGATGACGCGTACAAGTTCTTGTTCATGGCAAAAGGCGGTGGGTCTGCTAACAAGACCTTCTTGTTCCAAGGTACTCCGAGCCTGCTGACCAAAGATCGCATGATTGAGTTCCTGAAGGAAAAAATTCTCACTCTTGGCACTGCGGCATGCCCGCCATATCACCTCGCAATCGTCATCGGCGGCACATCTGCAGAGTTGAATCTGAAATCCGTAAAAATGGCTTCTGCCCGTTACCTAGATGAGCTGCCGACAGAAGGCTCCGAAGGCGGCCACGCATTCCGTGATCTGGAAATGGAAGCTGAAATTCATAAGCTGACACAGTCCAGCGGTGTTGGCGCACAGTTTGGTGGCAAATACTTCTGCCACGACGTGCGCGTGATCCGTCTGCCGCGCCATGGCGCATCCCTACCAATCGGCATTGGCGTATCTTGTTCAGCAGACCGTCAGGCGACTGGCAAGATCACCAAGGAAGGCATCTTCCTGGAGGACCTGGAGCGGAATCCTGAAGTCTACATGCCGGAAGTTACCGACACCGATCTTTCTGATGATGTTGTAAAGGTTGACCTCACGCGCTCAATGAGCGAGATCCTTGGCGAACTGACCAAGCATCCAACTAAAACACGGCTTTCGTTGAGCGGTCCGTTGATCGTGGCCCGCGATCTGGCCCATTCCAAGCTCCGTGATCGTCTCGAGGCCGGTGAGCCGCTCCCTGACTACATCAAGAACCATCCGGTTTACTATGCAGGTCCTGCTAAGACGCCAGAAGGTATGCCTTCTGGTTCATTTGGCCCAACCACTGCTGGCCGTATGGATGCTTATGTGGACCAGTTTCAGGCCGCTGGAGGCTCCATGGTGATGCTTGCCAAGGGCAATCGCTCAGCGGGTGTTCGCCGTGCATGTCAGGCTCACGGTGGCTTCTACCTCGGTTCTATCGGAGGTCCTGCTGCCCGCCTTGCTCAAGACTGCATCAAGAGTGTTGAAGTGGTTGAATATGAAGAGCTGGGTATGGAAGCCGTTTGGAAGATCGAAGTTGAAGACTTCCCTGCCTTTATCGTGGTGGACGACAAAGGCAATGACTTCTTTAAAGAGCTGAACCTGAGCTAACTGTTCTGGTGAAATAATACCGAGATTGGAGGGCGTTCTTTGGAGCGCCCTTTTTCGTTGCCTGCATTCATGACAATTTCATTCAATCACAATTCAAATTAACTGAATTCAAGCTTCTTTCATTATATTAAGTTGCGTTTTAGATAGATGCAAATCAAGCTCGATATGAATGTAAATCATCTTCGAATGGCTCTCTAGTAATTTCCTTTTCCATAAGAAGTATATAGCAGCAGTTCTAGTCTGAATTACTTCAACAATTAATATATTTGACATTCTAAGCTGCGAGCGTCTCCCTACTCGCTGCATAAATTCCCTCATGCAAACGAGATAAAACAAACAACAATATCCTAGGGGGTATCAATGCGCATACTTATCGCGAGTGTTGCTCTTTGCTTCGCAGCACTATTTACCGGAACTCAGGCAGATGCCGCAGCATCTGGCAAGTTCTTTGATCATGCATCCAAAAAATGGGTTTCCTATGGTTCTGCTCACCATGGAAAATCTCCGATCAAACGTAAGCAGGTCAGGTACAACGGCTCATACGGTCCAAACACCATTGTGATCAGCACAAAAGATCGACGCCTCTACCATATTCGCGGTAATGGTACCGCGATGGTGTACGGTGTTGGCGTCGGCCGTCAGGGTTTCCAATGGTCAGGAACTCACCGAATTACCCGCAAAGCTGAGTGGCCAAGCTGGACACCACCAAAGGTCATGATTGATCGTGAACGCCGTAAAGGACGTAACCTGCCTAGCTTCATGAAGGGTGGCCTTGATAACCCGCTTGGCGCACGCGCTATGTATATTGGCAGCACCATCTATCGCATTCACGGTTCCAATGAACCATGGACGATCGGTTCGGCAGTCTCATCTGGTTGCATCAGAATGGCAAATGAAGACGTCATCCATCTATATGACAATGTCAATATAGGCACGAAAGTGGTCGTGCTTCGCTAGAATGCATGGGGCTGGTTTTGTGCCAGCCCTACTTGCTGAGGTCTCTACTCAATCCACGGTCCTGCAGTTCACTCAAATATCGATTCCATAAAAACTCTTTTTGATCATTCATTTCCTGAAAATACGCCCACGTGAAAATCCCAGTATCGTGCAGGTCATCAAATGTCAGCTTTACTGCATAGTTTCCAACTGGATCTACACCAATAATCGTTGTGTCCTGCTTCCCCGCGATCACTTTTCGTTGATCTGGAGTATGCCCTTGCACTTCTGCTGATGGAGACATTACTCGCAGAAACTCCGAGGTAAACGAGACTTCAAGGCCATCATCAAAAGTAATTTCAAGATTTTTGCCTTGGTTTTTTAGGTGGATTTGCGTAGGCCAGCGTGTATCCGACATATTTTTTTATCCTTGCCCAAGTTCATGGAACTCAGTATTGATGATTTAGGAATTATACCTGTGGTTCTAAGATATATTTCTATTTAAATCCACTGGAACTCCTTTCTGATGGATTGACGCTAACTCATTGCGTACTACATTAGAATTGTTAAATTCGTCGCCAAAAGAGATACGTGAGTGGAGGTTTCCATGGGGCAGTATGCCGAGGACAAACAGCAGGGTGCCCACCCAGCATTGATTGACCCGTTCGGCCGCGCCGTGACGTATCTTCGCGTCTCTGTGACTGATCGTTGTGATTTGCGATGCGTCTATTGCATGTCTGAGCACATGACTTTCCTTCCCAAAAAAGACGTTCTTTCGCTGGAAGAGCTGGATCGCCTCTGCGCTGTTTTTATTGAAAAAGGGGTCCGCAAAATCCGCTTCACTGGTGGGGAACCGTTGGTTCGCAAGAACATTATGAGCTTCATCCGCGGCCTAAAGCGACATCTAGACAGCGGCGCACTGGATGAACTCACCATTACCACGAACGGTACGCAGCTCGAACGCTACGCACAAGAACTGTATGAAGCAGGTGTGCGGCGCATCAACGTTTCTCTCGACACCTTAGATGCGCAAAAATTCAAAGATGTAACCCGGTGGGGTGAGATTCAGAAGGTTTTCGATGGCATTAAGGCTGCTCAGGAAGCCGGTCTTCAGATCAAATTGAATGCTGTTGCACTTAAGAATTTCAACGAGGATGAACTCATTCCGATGCTGGAGTGGGCACATGAGCGCGGGCACGACCTGACATTTATCGAGACAATGCCACTCGGTGAAATTGATGGGGACCGGAATGAGCAGTATCTGCCGCTGAGCGACGTGCGTAAGACACTCTCCGCCAAGTACACACTGACAGACATTCCGTACAAGACCGGCGGTCCTGCCCGCTATATGCAGATTGAAGAGACTGGTGGCCGTCTTGGTTTCATCACCCCGATGACGCACAACTTCTGTGAAAGCTGTAACCGTGTACGTGTGACCTGTACCGGGCAGTTGTTCATGTGCCTTGGTCAAGAAGATCAAAAAGACCTGCGTACAGCACTACGAGCATCTGAAGGAAATGAAGTGCTTTCGGAAGCGATTGAAGCAGCGATTGCACGAAAGCCAAAGGGCCACGACTTTATTATCGACCGGGATAACAAGTCCGCTACTGGAACGCGTCATATGAGTGTGACGGGTGGGTGAAGGTTGAGCTACTTAAATGTAATAAAGCCCAACTGAAGGCAGTTGGGCTTTATTATTAAGTTTCATCAGTATCTGGATTACTTGGGTGGAGGCGGAGGCGGATCAAGTGCATCAATCACACTCTGAAACACTACCTGTAGCTGTTCTCCCAGCGTAGTTACCACACCAATAATAACTACCGAGATAAACGCTGCTAGAATACCATATTCAATCGCAGTTGCGCCGGATTCGTCCTTAAAAAATTTAGAGAACATTGTTTTAAACTCCATTTTGAGCCCCAGAAGCCTCAGTCCTCATTGGGACTAACAGCAAGCTAGGCCTTCATTTCTTGCCAATTTATGAATCAAATTTGCAGAATAATTTAAGTTTGTTGGACTTAGGCACTATTATTCAGTGCCGTTGGTAAACAACAGTAAATTCAACCTGCACATACATTCATTAACTCATTGATTTAAATAAATTTTCTAATTAATAAAATTTACATTTATGCATTAACGACTTATTTACTTTACCTATTGATTGCCAGTTTTTGCAGTGTATAGTTTAGCTCTTAAGCTTACATCGCTGTTTTCCCTCTCTTACGCACATAGAGTCTGTCCAAAGGGTTCTCCCCATGACATGAGAACCGCATATAAACCTTGCTAAAGCTGCCAGTCAACTTGAGCTTACTTCAGCCGGGCACCGTTTATTACCGGGCGTCGAAGCTGGGTTAGAAAACTTCAGCGAGGCTGTTGCTCACATTAAAGGAGTAGATGAGGATAAAGTCCTCGTTATATCCACGGGACCGGGAACAGCTTCCAAAGTTATTGCGCCTCGGATTTATCGCTTCATGGAGGCTTATCCTGAAATCGAACTTCGCATTTCCGCCAATTTGAAGCTCGTAGATTTCTACAGGAACGATGTTGATCTCGGGCTCCGCTTTGGGCGTGGGCCATATCCGGGATTACATATTGATTTTCTAGCGGAAGATTTTCTTACACCCATGTGTGCGCCTCGACTGGCGAATGAAATGAATGAGCCCGCCGACCTAAAGAACTTTACTTTGCTTCAC
Organism: Pseudovibrio sp. Ad37; assembly: GCF_001623075.1. Taxonomy (GTDB): domain Bacteria; phylum Pseudomonadota; class Alphaproteobacteria; order Rhizobiales; family Stappiaceae; genus Pseudovibrio. The sequence continues at coordinate 35,585 of NZ_LMCF01000067.1, read as the reverse complement.
GAAGACAGCATGGCGACATTCTTGAACGCACCGGGATGGAAGGCATGGTTGAAGACTGCTGGAATCTCTAGGGCCTCTTGGTCGGAGAAAGGGATGCACTTTTCTCAAATTGACCATGCTCAGGATGCAGCGATTGAGGGGGCTGGTGTTATTCTTGGTCGCAAAGTTTTGTGCGCGCATGACGCACGACTTGGTCTTCTGGCGAAACCATTCGAATTCGAAATTTCTGCAACTGCTCACTATATGTTGGTTGGGTTGGAATATTCATTTCAGAAACATAAGTGCAAGGCATTCATAGACTGGATAAAGTCGGCACTTGATGAGCTCTGCCTTTCATAATTGCATTTCGTAGAACTGGGCACTGCAAACAGAAACGGCAGATGTCAACGAGATGACTACCTGCCGTCTAAGTGAAGCCTTATCAATCAAGTCAATTTATTACCGATCAACCAATAACGATTTTAGGTGCTGACCTTGCAGCATCGCCAGTGGGTTGAAGGACGCCCTGCCACAGGCCAGCAGCAATGATGCCGTAGGCCTTTGAGACTGGACTGTCTGGGTTACTCACTGTGATTGGAGTGCCTGTATCAGATTGTTCTCTGATTTCCATCGTCAGGGGCACTTCACCCAAGAATGGGACTTTCATCTTCTCAGCTTCTGCTTTTGCACCACCATGACCAAAGATCTCATGCGTGCCACCGCAGTCTGGGCAGACAAAGTGACTCATGTTTTCGACGATACCCAAGACAGGGATCGCAACTTTCTCAAACATGGCAATACCGCGGCGTGCATCCAGAAGCGCAAGGTCCTGTGGTGTTGAAACGACCAAAGCGCCTGTCAGAGGTACTTTTTGAGCCATAGTCAACTGAACATCACCCGTTCCTGGCGGGAGGTCAACGATAAGCGCATCCAGCTCACCCCAGTCAACTTCGCGCAGCATCTGATTGAGAGCAGACACCACCATTGGGCCACGCCAGATCATGGCTGTTTCTTCTTCTACCAGAAAACCAATAGACATCAGCTTGATGCCATGAGCTTCCACAGGCTTCATAATACGGTTTTCAAGAACTTCCGGCTGTCCAGAGGCTCCCATAAGCTTTGGGATTGATGGGCCATAAATATCAGCGTCCAGTAAACCAACCTTCAAGCCCATTGCAGAAAGAGCAAGTGCGAGATTGGCTGATGTTGTTGATTTACCAACCCCACCTTTACCTGATGCAACAGCTATAATGTGTTTCACGCCAGGTACTTCCTGCTTTGCTGGCATTGGAGCGCCTTTCGGCGGAGCTTTACGTGCAGCAGGTGGTGGCGCAGATGGAGAGCCAGGTTGTTTTTCTGCTGTGAGTGCGACAAGGACCGTTTCAGCATCAGGAAGCACCGACACAACCTTCTCAGCGGCCAAGCGAAGCCCTTCAAGTTCAGAAGCTCGCTCTGCGGGTACTCTGATAGAAAAGACGACACGACCATCTGATACAAACAGGTCTGCAACCAGATCCTGATCAACAATATTGCTCTTGCCATCAGGCGATTTAACCTGTTTGAGCACGTCGAGAACGCGCTCCTGCGTCAACCCAGCCATAGTCTCTTCAGTATCCTTATGGTTCTTGCCTGATGTGAACCCGCCTTTGAGGCGCCCCCACAATCCTTTAGGTCTGTCGTTGTCCATAGTGCACACCCTGTAAAGCTCTGTATTGCAGAGAGGGATAATATGATCTTGAAAACAAATATGCCTGCAATCTAAATGTGCAAGCTTTTGCCGATGGTTCTTTTATATCTTGGTATACTTCGCACGAAGAATAGAGCAATACAGAATTCACCAAAGACGTTCTTTGTCCTTTGCACATTCGCAACCTGTTTTGCCAACCCGGCATGCAATCAGTTGAGCAGAGTTCACGCAAAGTTGAGGTCACCATCACAAATTCACAGATATTTGCGCTTCACGCAAAATCTTTCATTGCAGATAAAACCCAGTGTCTTCTGAGGATTAGCGCACCGCCTAGGGGATCTGCCTTACGCATTGGAGAACCTGTTTCATGTTCCTGATACATTAGGCCCACAAACTGAGGGGAATGCATGGTATTTAGGGGCCTAAGAACCCTCTTGCTGCTGCGACCAGAAGCTGGAGGATCGGGCAAAATTCATGCTGACAATTATGTTCTGCATTTTCCACGGGCTAGGAGGCAATCGTGTCTAATCCTATTTTAATGAATCGTCGTAGCGTGCTGGGGGGCATGGCCGCTACCGGTGCCATTGCAATGGTGCATCCATATTCTGTTCTTGCAAAAGAGAACACAGCGCACTTGCGTTTGATGGAAACAACCGACCTCCACGTCCACGTCGCTCCATATGACTATTATGCTGACCGCCCAATGGACACGGCTGGCCTTGCTCGCACAGCAACTATCATCAAAAAGCTGCGCTCTGAAGCAACCAACTCCATGCTCGTTGATAATGGTGATTTCCTGCAGGGCAACCCGATGGGCGACTACATCGCCTACGAGCGCGGCATGCGTGAAGGTGATATCCACCCGGTCATCAAAGGCATGAACGTACTGGGTTACGACGCTGGCACATTAGGAAACCATGAGTTCAACTACGGTCTGGACTTCATGATGAAGGTTCTTTCTGGCGCAAACTTCCCTGTTGTTTCTTCCAATGTTTCCAAAGGTACCACCCTTGCTTCCAATGGCCGTAAGGATGATCTGTTCCTGAAGCCGTACACTATTGTTGAGAAGAAGATCAAAGACGGTGCTGGCATCGAGCACACGATTAAAGTGGGTTTTGTTGGCTTCGTTCCTCCAATGATCATGAATTGGGACTCCCGTCACCTGGTTGGTAAGGCGAACACTCGTGACATGGTTGATGCTGCGCGTGCATGGGTTCCTGAAATGAAGGAACAAGGCTGCGACCTCATCATTGCGTTGTGTCACGGTGGTATCGCTGGTGGCGAACATGAAGACGGAGCTGCAAACACTGCGCTACACATCGCTGGTGTTGAAGGCATTGATGCTCTGTTTACGGGTCACCAGCACGATGTCTTCCCGGGGCCTAGCTATGATGGTATTCCTGGCGTTGATGCTGTCAAAGGCACCCTGCAAGGCAAACCAGTTGCTATGGGCGGTTTCTGGGGTTCTCATCTCGGTGTCATCGATCTGATGATTGAGCGCGACGGTAACAACGGCTGGCGCATTGCAAACTTCACCACAGACGTACCGTCTATCTATAAGAAAGAAGGTCGTAAGCGGATTCCTCTTGTTTCCAGTGATGAAGAAGTGCTGGCAGCGGTTGAGGATGATCACCAAAAGACGCTTTCTTATGTGCGCCGCGCTGTGGGAAAATCCTCTGCTCCGCTGCATTCCTACTTTGCTCTGGTGGCTGATGATCCGTCTGTTCAGATCGTTTCTAAAGCGCAGACCTGGTACACTAAGGAAATGCTTAAGGACACTGAGTGGGCTGGACTACCAGTGCTTTCCGCTGCTGCTCCGTTCAAGGCAGGTGGTCGCGGTGGTGCGGACTACTATACTGACGTTGCTGCTGGTGATATCGCAATTAAGAACGTTGCTGACCTTTACCTTTACCCAAACACAACACGTGCAGTGCTGATCACTGGTAAAGACGTGAAGGAATGGCTTGAGCGTTCTTCTGGTATGTTCAACCAGATTGAAGCTGGTAAGAAAGACCAAGTCCTTCTGGATGCTGATTTCCGTTCTTACAACTTCGATGTGATTGACGGTGTTACCTACGAGATCGACCTGACACAGCCTTCCAAGTATGACGGTAAAGGCAATGTTGCGCATCCAGAGTCTAACCGCATCGTGAACCTTCAGTTTGAAGGTAAGCCAATCGATATGGATCAGAAGTTTGTTGTTGCAACCAACAACTATCGCGCTGGCGGTGGTGGTAACTTCCCTGGCATCAATGATGATGTGATCATCTTTGTTGGTCCGGACACAAACCGTGATGTGATTGTTCGGTACATTGTGGACCAAGGTACGATTAATCCATCCGCCGATGCGAACTGGAACTTCAAACCTGTTGCTGACACAACTGTTCTGTTTGAGACCGGACCTGCTGCTGAAAAGCACATGAAAGGCGTGAAGGGCGTTCAGATTGAAGCGGCTGGCGAAGGCAAAGACGGTTTTGCCATGTACCGCATCACTCTCTGATTTTCCTTAGAGCGTCCTCCGTTCCCAAAAACCGGGAGCACTTTGCGAGGATATGCTCTAAGTCTGAGTGACTTACATGACTTTGAGAAAGCGGGGCCATAGGCTCCGCTTTTTCTTTTTTTCGCAAAAAGCGAGAAGTATCAATATTTTAAACACTGTATTTTACATTTTTAGAAGAATTTACTGTCAGGCTTTCATGAACCGGAGGATCTGACAATGAGTGTTACGCAATTATGTTATCGCAGCCGCATTCATTGGCCTGCGCTTCGTTATAGCCTCGACGAGGAAGTCGAGCGATCGTTGACCCGTATTCGGCGCATCAACTCAATGGCAGGCGTTACCGGCGCCCTGATCTTGACAGACAATCATATTTTTCAGCTTTTGGAAGGCCCATGGCCCTTAGTGAAGCGGACGTTTGAATGTGTGCTTGAAGATAAGCGGCATTCTGATCTGACTGTCCTTTCAAATGAAGAACAGGATTTCAGGCTCTTTCATAATTGCTGGATGCACTTCTGCGACCTTCGTGAGGAAGCCGATAGCCATTACCCCAAGTTCTTTGGCAATCTTCTGGCCCACCCTGATCGCACCTGTAGCGAAGAGGTGATGGAATTGCTGCTTCTACTCTCGATGAACATGAGTGAAAGCCAGCTGACCAGTCGCCTTGCTCTCATGTAGTCCCACGCTTGTTCCCCAAGGTGGCATGACCACCGCTCCCCGACGCTCTTAAAGGCACTTCTCCTCCCACTGCCTTTAGGAGTGTTTTCTTGTGGTTTGCGACTGGATGCCACTTTGCACCCTGCCCTATTCTGCCTCACAAGTAGCGCTGATGATTTGTGTGTTAGAACACGTCACGTTCATTAACATTCACGCGGCGTGCTCTAACATCTTTGGTGGAGCGAATTCTTCTCGTTTAATTGAATCCAATCAAACGGAACGCGCTCTAGGCCTAAGTGGGAAATCAGGTATGTCTGTTGAAACAGAGAAGCGAAACAAAGTGATCGGCTGTATCCTCTGCGGTGGGAAGTCCCGACGCATGGGCGGCTCTGATAAAGCATTACTAGACCTGAATGGCACGGCTTTGCTGGAACATGTTGCTTCCCGCTTGCATGGGCAAGTCGCACAGAGTGTTTTGAGCGTGAATGAGCCAAGTGATCTTCACGAAAGCCTGGGATTGCCGATGCTCTCAGATCAGCTTGAAGGCCATCTAGGGCCATTGGCTGGTGTTCACAGTTCATTGAGCTGGGTAAGACAAAACGCTCCTGGCGCATCCGACGTTGTGACTGTGGCAATTGATACGCCGTTTTTTCCAACGAACCTGGTGGAGACGCTTGCTGCCAGCAGAAAAACGAATGCAGGCGCCCCAATCATTTGCTCCAGCGGTGGGCGCGACCACTTTGTATTTGGCTTGTGGCCTGTGGCCTTAGTAGACCCTTTGAAAGGGTACCTTTTGAAGGGTGGTCGCAGCATCAAAGGCTTTTTTAAAGATTATCCGCCCGTCATCGTGGAATTCGAACTTCAGAACGCGGTTGATCCCTTCCTTAACATCAACACGCCGGAAGATGTTGCCATCGCACTTGAGCATCTTGCTCAATTACAGGTGCAATAGTCGTCAAAACGATCAGATGCCTGTGAGATCTTTGATTTTTGCCAAATCCTAAGGCGTGACTCTGGTAAATAAAGAAACACGCCCACTCAAGTTTCCGGAATAGACATGAACACGAAAACGCCCAGTCTGAGCTTTGACGAAGCCCTTTCTCATTTGCGAGGTTTAGGTCACTGCAAAGTCACTGCAGAAGAAACATCGCTTTACGAGGCGTATGGCCGTGTTCTTGCCGAAAACATCATTGCAACTTGCGACCTTCCTCCACTTGATAATTCTGCAATGGATGGCTACGCGATTGCTACTCAGCGAGATGGCTCTGCACAAACTTCCTTTCCTGTGGTCATGGAAGTCTTTGCTGGCTCCATGCCGGAAGTCGCGCTGAAGCCGGGAGAAGCTGCGCGCATTTTTACGGGGGCACCAGTTCCCGAAGGAGTCGATTTTGTTGTTCCTCAAGAAGATTGCTCTGAGAGTGAAAGCGATGGAGCACGTTTGGTTCAGCTGTCTCGGAGCTATTCGGCTGGCTGTAATATCCGTCGCAAAGGTGAAGACCAGACCAAAGGCGCACCTATAGTGAAGGCAGGTACTGTGCTGCGCCCGCAGGAGATTGCCGCGACTGCCTCCATCGGTATTGACCAACTGCAAACATACCGCCGGCTGAAGGTTGGTGTTTTTTCAACGGGCAATGAACTGATCCGTCCGGGAACAACGCGGCAGGACGGGCAAATCTTTGATGCGAACCACTTCCTGCTGCGCGGTATGCTTGCCAATTTGCCGGTAGAGCTGGTGGATCTCGGCATTCTGGCGGATCAACGTGATATTGTGGAAACTGCGTTAGAAGCTGCCTCCAAAGAATGTGATGTGATCCTGACCTCTGGCGGTGCTGGTGGTGGTGATAAAGATTTCGTCTCTGCGACGCTCTCCAAGCTTGGCAAGACCACCTTTTGGCACCTTGCAGTTAAGCCCGGGCGTCCCTTTATGGTGGGCGAACTGCCTGATTGCGTTTTTATCGGCCTTCCGGGCAATCCTGTGGCAGCCACTGTCGCCTTCGCATTTCTTACGCGCCCGTTGATTGAAGCGCTTGCCGGGGCTGACTTCATTGAAGCGCCGCGCCAATACATTGCTGCGGATTTTGAGGTTTCTGGCCGCAAAGCCGGACGCCGTGAGTTTTTGCGCGGGCGCCGTGTGACTGAAAATGGCATTATTAAACTGACCAAGTATCACAGTGACGGATCAGCCTTGTTATCTTCTTTAACTTTCGCCGATGGCTTCATTGAGTTGACAGAAGATATGATTTCTGTTTGCAAAGGTGATCTTGTTCCGTTCATCAGCTTTGATGAAATTGGCCTTAGGTAACTCTGCTGGCTCGCATTTTCAGAATCGCGTGCGAGCCATTTTTCCACGCCTAGATCACTGGTTGCAATTTTAACAAGTTTGCCCTCAAAGCTGCGAAATATTGCAAGATATTACCGCGAAGCATCGTCATTTTGCTATTAATTAGCCTAATATGCCTAGTATATAGGTTGATCTACGGATACTTTTAGTGAAACATAAGCTCCGGTTATGCAGGGGCCTACCTAAAGAAACCCTGCCAAGATAATTAATTCGGGGACATAATATGCGTATTATGCGTTTGGCAGCAGTAGCAGCAATTGCGTTGGCAGCAGTTTCTGGCGCGGAAGCAAAAGAATGGACAAAGGTTCGCATGGGTACCGAGGGCGCCTATCCTCCATTCAACTATACCACCGCTGACGGAACACTGACTGGCTTTGACATTGAGATTGGGAATGCTCTTTGTGACGAGCTGAAGCTTGAGTGTACATGGGTTACTCAGGACTGGGACGGCATCATCCCCGGTCTGGTTGCTGGCAAGTACGACACCATCCTTGCATCTATGTCCATCACTCCAGAGCGTATGGAAAAGATCTCCTTCTCTAAAAAGTACTACAACAGCCCTCCAGGTATTGCAGTACGCAAAGATTCCGAATTGGGCGAAGCCTCTCCAGAAGGCCTTAAAGGCGTTCGCCTTGGCGCACAGGCCAGCACCACGCACTCTCAATTCGCTGAAGAGATCCTGAACGGCTCCGACGTTGCTCTTTACCCAACTTCTGAAGAGTACAAACTGGACCTGGAAAATGGCCGTGTTGATGCTGCTGTTGACGACGTGATGGTTCTCACTGAGTGGGTTAATTCTGATCAGGGCTCTTGCTGTAAGATCCTTGGCACCATGCAGTCTGTTGAAGAGATTCATGGTCCTGGTGCAGGCATTGGCGTTCGTAAAGGTGACGAAGACCTTGCAGCTCTGTTCACCAAGGGTATTGCTGCTCTGCGTGCAAACGGCAAATACAAAGAAATCAATGACAAGTACTTCTCCTTCGACGTTTACGGCGAATAAGAACAACTTGGCACTCAACTGATTAATCAGCTGATGGTTTTGAGACCCTCGGGTGTGTTGCGCCCGAGGGTTTTATTTTGCCAATTTGACCAATCAAAGTCACCAGTTTGGCAGAATGGCTCATTTAGTCTCTCAAAATGGCAAATTGTAATTGATTCCGGGAAAGCCTAAATCCGCTCTTCTGAGTGTGAAGGGACATAGTTTTCTCACTTAACCCAGAAAGCGGGAGAAATATTTCCTCCACATAACCCGTTGAATTAACGGATATCACTTCACAATAACGGCATATGGCGCATTTTTCTTCCGATATCTCCGTTATTTCAGTTGAAGTCCTGAGCATTTTTTATAGTGTCCTTGGCAACAAATGCAGAGCACAACCAAAATGGCCACTCTGCCAAAAAGAACGAGGATACGCTAATGTCTTTTGCCCGTATGGCGCTTGCCACACTTATGAGCTTCACTGCTGTTTCAGCCCTTCAGGCAGATGAGATCACCAAACTGCGTGTTGCGACAGAAGGTGCCTACCCTCCATTCAACTTCACAGGATCAGATGGTGTTCTGACTGGCTTTGATGTTGAGATTGGCAATGCACTTTGCGCTGAGATGAAGGTTGAGTGTGAGTGGGGCACGCAGGAGTGGGATGGCATGATCCCAGGTCTGGTTGCTGGCAAGTACGATGCGATCATCGCCAGCATGTCCATCACGGAAGAGCGTCTTGAGCGCATTTCGTTCTCTCGCAGCTATTACAACACGCCATCAACCATTGCAGTGCCTAAGGATTCTCCCGTTTCCGATATCACTCCTGAAGCTCTGGAAGGCCTGCTAATTGGCGCACAGGGCGGCACCACCCATTCTGTTGTGGCGGAAGAGATTTACTCCGACGCTGATGTGTCGCTGTACCCGACCTCGGAAGAATACAAGCTGGACATCGAAAACGGTCGTTTGGATGCCGTGATTGATGATCTGGGTGTTTTGCAGAGTTGGGTGGATTCTGAAGCGGGTTCTTGCTGTAAAATCATTGGCTCTCTGCCAATCCAGCCTGAGCTACACGGTCAGGGCATCGGTGTCGGTGTTCGCAAAGGTCAGGAAGAGTTAGCGGATCGCTTCTCTCAGGCTATTCTCGCAATTCGTGAAAACGGCACCTATAAGACGATCAATGACAAGTATTTCTCTCAGGATGCATTTGGCGAGTAGCAGCTAGCAAGAAAGATTCGAAGCTGGGGAAAATTTCTGTGATGCATCACCGTTTTGTGGGACAACCATGCCTAAAACTGGTCAAAATGGAAACTTACTCCTCTCAAGATGGAATTAATTGGCTATTTTCTGCTGACACCCATACTCAAATAGGTTGAAATCTTATTTCTTCCATTTAAATATGCGCTCCGGCTGTGCAGGGAGCCATCTTGATGACCCCTGCCAAGAATTTACAAAGGGGAATACAAATGGGCTTCATGCGCTTTGCCACTGTTGCAACACTCGCACTTCTTGCTTCAACTCAGGTTCAGGCAAAGGAATGGACCAAAGTCCGAATTGGTACTGAAGCCTCGTACCCTCCATTTGCCTACACCACTGCCGATGGCAAGCTGGTTGGCTTTGAGATTGAACTGGGCAACGCACTCTGTGCTGAGCTGAAGGTTGAATGTGAATGGATGCCGGTTGACTGGGACGGATTGATCCCTGGCCTCGTTGCAGGCAAGTACGACACGATCATGGCATCTATGTCCATCACACCAGAACGGAAGCAGCGCATTCAGTTCTCTGAAAAGTACTACCAGACCCCTCCGGTAGTGGCAGTACCAAACGATAGCAAGATCACTGAGGCCTCCATTGAAGGAATGTCTGGTGCTCTTGTAGGTGCGCAGGTTGGCGCGACACACGCAGTGTTTGCTGAAGACATTTTGACTAAATCAGAAGTGTCTCTGTACCCTACTGCTGATGAATATAAACTCGATTTGGAAAGTGGTAGACTTGACGCTGCAGTTGATGACGTAGTTGTTCTTTCAGACTGGTTGAAGTCAGAGGACGGCAATTGTTGTAAACTGCTCGGTACCATGTCACCTATTCCAGAGATACATGGTGAAGGCGTTGGTGTAGGTGTTCGTAAGAACGACCAAGACTTGGCAGGCCTATTCTCCAAAGCGGTTATTGCTTTACGTGAGAATGGAAAGTACAAAGAGATCAACGATAAATATTTCGACTTTGACGCCTACGGAGAGTGATGGCGTCAAGCTGCAATACACTCTGACGGCGGGACCAGTTTCCCGCCGTTCTAAAAAGAATAGGGGCAATCCCCGTAATGAATGAATTTTTCACACTCTTGTCCTTTGGGGACATGGGCTGGGGCGATGAGATAGCACTTGGCGTTGTTATGACCGTCTCCCTTGCGTTAGCAAGTCTTCCCTTTGGCTTGCTTTTGGGTTTTCTGCTGGCGCTTGCGAAGAAGTCCGAAGAGCCTTCGCTCCGCGCTGCAGCCAACATTTACACGACAATTTTTCGGGGACTTCCCGAGCTTCTAACCCTTTTCCTTGTCTATTACGGTGGTCAGATCCTCATTCAACAAGTGCTTGCATTGTTTGGGGAATTCTATTTTGAAGTGAACGCATTTCTGGCAGGTATGATTGCCCTGTCGCTTGTGTTTTCTTCCTACGCTTCCGAAGCTTTCCTTTCTGCTTTCCGCGCGATCAACAAAGGCCAGTATGAAGGTGCGAATGCGCTCGGTCTGGGATACGTGCAGACCATGCGTCTGGTTATCCTGCCGCAGCTCGTCGGCCTGTCCTTGCCTGCGCTGAGCAATCTGTGGCTCATCTTGCTGAAAGAGACATCTCTGGTCTCCATTATCGGTCTGGCGGACATTATTCGCTATTCCAATATGGCAGCCCGTACCACCAAAGAACCGTTCCTGTTCTTTTCGGTTGCTTGCATGATTTATCTCGTTCTGGCTGTGATCTCTTCCGGTGGCATTTCCCGCCTGGATGCATGGGCTAAACGCGGGGAGATCTCCAGATGAGTGATGCATCTATCGGCGCTCCGGGAAGCTACGTTCAATCTCAGGCTATTCAGGCGAAAGCCCCTCCTCCGTCTCCGACATCCCGTCCGTGGACGCCAACGCGTATTGTTGGCACCACCTGGCTGACACTTTGGATTGTCAGCGGACTGGGCATAGTATGGTTCCTGCTGAATTCAAACAGCGTTGCATTGGTGTTTGGCGGTGAAGGTCTGTTGCCTGTTTCTCTCACCCACAATGCGAAGTTCCTGACCAAGTATGGTGAGAAATTTGTTTCCGGCTTCATCATTACGCTTAAGCTTGTTGGCGTTTCCATGCTGCTGGGCGTTCTGCTTTCCATACCGATGACCTTCATGCGGATGAGCAAGAACCGTGTTTTGGGCAGCATTGCGTATGGCTACGTCTACTTCTTCCGCGGTACGCCGTTGCTGGCGCAGGTGTTCCTGATTTATTACGGCGCGGGCACGTTCCGTGAGCCACTGGAATCCGTTGATCTATGGTGGTTCTTCCGGGATGCGTGGAACTGTGCTGTTCTGGCGTTCACGCTGAACACCGCTGCCTATCAGGTGGAAATTCTGCGCGGTTCCATTGAGAACATTGCGAGAGGACAGTGGGAAGCTGCCTCTGCACTTGGTCTTCCGAAGTGGGTGACTTTCTGGAAAATTATTCTACCGCAGGCTCTGATCGTCTCTCTGCGCCCTTATGGCAACGAGATCATTTTGATGATCAAAGGCTCTGCGATTGTAGCGATCATCACCATCTACGATCTGATGGGTGAAACGCGTCGTGCGTTCTCACGGACCTATGACTTCCAGGCGTATGTTTGGGCCGCGATTGCCTATCTGGTGATGGTGGAGACATTGCGCCGGGCATGGGATCGCATTGAGGCTCGTTTGACGCGCCACCTAAAAAGATAAGCCAATAGGTAGAGATGAATACTTGAAAGCGCAGGTCCAAAAGCCTGCGCTTTTTTCATTGGTACACCTAGGGCGCGCTGCGTTCAGTAACGCTCACGCATCGCGCTCCCGCATCTTTGGTGGAGCGAATTCTTGTCGTTTGGTTGAATACAATAAAACGGAACGCACGCTCGTGAATTTACGTGGTATCTGCTGGTGAAGCTGGTAGTGTTGCTGCGCTCTGATTCAAGATTATAAGGATAGTCCGATGGCAAAGGTCGCGTTTATTGGTTTGGGTGTTATGGGATACCCAATGGCGGGTTTTCTGGCCTCACGTGGTGGGCATGACGTTACCGTTTACAACCGGACAACAGCCAAAGCAGAGGCATGGGCCAAAGAATACGATGGCTCCTTCGCTCTGACCCCTCAGGAGGCCGTTGAGGGCTGTGACGTTGTTTTTGCTTGTGTTGGCAACGACAACGATCTGCGCTCTGTCACGACTGGCGAGAACGGTGCATTTCACGGCATGAAGGCTGGCGCAATCTTCGTGGACCATACGACAGCTTCTGCTCAGGTGGCTCGCGAGCTGGATGAGGCAGCGCGTGCGGGGGGATTTTCCTTCCTTGACGCGCCCGTCTCAGGTGGGCAGGCAGGTGCTGAGAATGGCGTTCTGACCGTTATGATTGGCGGTGAGGAAGACGTCTTCAATCGCGCAAAACCGTTAATCGATTGCTTTGCAAAGTTTGCCGGTTTGATGGGTCCTGTTGGCGCTGGTCAGCAGACCAAGATGGTCAATCAGATTTGCATTGCTGGTCTGGTGCAGGGTCTGTCTGAGGCAATTCATTTTGCGCAGAAGTCCGGCCTTGATGTTGAGAAAGCTATTTCAGCAGTGCGCGGCGGGGCTGCACAGTCCTGGCAGATGGAGAACCGCTGGGAGACCATGCGTGACGGTGAGTTCGAGCATGGCTTTGCGGTGGACTGGATGCGCAAGGACCTGAAGATCTGTCTTGAGGCAGCTGACGAGGTTGGCGCACGCCTGCCGGTGACAGCACTGGTCGATCAGTTCTACTCAGAGGTTCAAGGCATGGGCGGTAATCGCTGGGATACCTCCAGCCTGATTGCCCGGCTGAACAACGCCAACAAGAAGTAAGAAAACACAAAGCCCCGATCAGATGACCGGGGCTTTTTTAGTTCTCAGCTTTGCCGAACAAGTCCTATGACATGTTCGCTTTTGGCTTTTCAGCGATGATGTAGGAGAGCGGCAGTTCGGTGGTGTACTTGATCTGCTCCATCGCGAAAGACGTGGACACGTCTGCGATATTTACCCTTGCAATCAGCCGCTTATAGAAATCGTCGTAGGCATCAATGTCTGGCACGGCAACGCGCAGCAGGTAGTCTACCTGTCCGGCCATGCGGTAGAACTCCACCACTTCCGGGAACTCTCGGATGACATCTGCAAATTTGCGGAGCCAGTCGTCGGTGTGTTCGTTGGTGGTGATGGCGACGAAGGCGGTGACTTTGGCGTTGACCTTCTTTGGGTCAAGCACTGCAACGCGGCGGGTGATGACCCCGTCCTCTTCCATCTTCTGGATACGACGCCAGCATGGGGTGGTTGACAGGCCGACGCGGCGACCAATCTCAGCTACGGGAATGGTGCTGTCTTCTTGTAGAATGGACAGAATGCGACGGTCGATCCTATCGATCATATTATACCCCTATCTCCCACCGGAATTATTGTTTGGCGCAAAATCATTGCAGGAAGCATAAGGTCATGTGAAATGTTATTCCAGCTTCAAACAGCAAGATTTATGCAGGAATATAGGTTTTCGTTCTACACACCATTAATTTCATGAAATTTATTTTCATCAAGATGGATTTCAGCAGGAGCCAAAGAAAACCAATCCCATATTCATAGGCACATAAAAAAAGAATCTCTCAAATCAGCTCAAAAGACGTCTTACTTCTTCTTTCAGGAGCGGAAGCAGCTCATTTTCGAACCAGGGGTATTTTTTTATGTGGGCGTTGTTGCGCCAGGAAGGATGGGGGAGCGGGAGAACGCGAGGGCCGAGGCCTTGGGCATGGCGCTCGACTGTCCTGTCCCAGATTGATCGAAAATCAGCAATTGTTTCCCAGAGGCGTTTTTTGGTCAGCTCGGGCATGTGGTAAGCCTGTGCGTAGCCACCTATTGCCAGCAGTGTTTCAATTTGCGGCATATTGCTGAATATTTCTTGATGCCAGGTCTTCTTGCATTCCGGCCTCGGCGGCTTGTCGCCCCCTTTTGAGTCCAATCCCGGAAAACACAGGCCCATGGGGATAATTGCAAGTTTGGCGGGGTCGTAGAAGACCTCTTCACCTATGCCCATCCAGTCGCGCAGGCGATCTCCTGATGGGTCTGTAAACGGTTTGCCAGAGGCGTGGACACGCGTTCCCGGTGCCTGACCGCATATGGCGATGCGTGCCGTTGAGGACAGTACAACAACGGGCCTTGGCTCGTGAGGCAATGGCTGGCGGATGGGCTGCTCCACACAGACCCTGCACGCAGCAATGCGCTCTCTTAGGCGCTGGAGGTCTCTTTCATCACCTGAAGGGCTGCCTGCACGCCCGGACGCTCTGTCATTTTTGCATACCATCTACGCAGATTACCAAGTTCCTCAGGGACTTGCAGCTTAATTACGCGAGCAAAGTTGATTGCTGCGAATAATGTGATGTCAGCTATTGAATACCGGTCACCGGCAACAAACTGATTGTCTGCCAGTTGCCTATCAAAAATGACCAGTGTCTCCAGAACTTTAGGCCTGTTCGCCTCTCCCCATTCCTTGATCTGCGGCTGCTCCAGCGGAGCCATAGCCGGATTGGTGTGGCGGAATACCTGGGAAATCTGATTTAACAGCCTCAGATCGGCGCGCCGGTTCCACATCTCAATCAGCGCTCTTTCCTTGGCCGTTTGGCCCAGCAAAGGCTTGAGTGGGTTCATTTCTTCTATGTAGCGACAGATGGCACAGCTTTCAGATATCGCGGTTCCATCCTCCAGCACGAGCACAGGCAATCGCTGAAACGGATTGATCGCTTTAAACTCATCTGCCTTCAATTCGCCATGCATGAAATCTACGTAGGCAGTGTTAACCTTAACGCCCTTCTCAGCAAGGAACAGGGTGACGCGAAAAGGGTTAGGCGCTTGCCTATGGCTATAAAGTTTCAACGGTGCCTCCCAACAACCACGAGCTGTTGCCCCTACAATCTAAAAGAGAATTTGTCCCAAAATGGGGCAAAAACCTAGCATTTTTTAGACCTTGTAAACTCAACATTAACCTTATGAATCAGAGCAATCTTAAGAGATCATGTTCATTCTGGTCAAAAGAGCAAGTATCCCGTCAATCTATTGGCACACAGAGGCCGAGAATACATGAACAACGGATCGTCGCAGAATAGTAAGGACAAAACAACTATTAATCGTGCCCGAGCAAATCGCCGGCGTGAGGTTGCACGTACCGTAACGGATGCTCGCGAACGTCTTGGCACCGTTGAGGGCGTGAGACCCAGTTTTGAAGCTGATCTTATTTTGATGTTCGTGAAGAACAGATTGTCGGTGGCCTACGCCATGCCGATGATCGCCATTGTGGCTGCGACCATCTCAAGTGTATGGCTTCCTGTGGAAGTAGCCGGAGGCTGGCTTGCAGCCATGCTGATCGCTCACTCCCTTATTCTTCTTTCTACAAAACGAATGGAAAAAAGCTTAGCTCAGGAAGGTGATCTGCGCTCAATTCGCAGAGAGCTATTCGCTGGTGATATGCTCTATGGCATTGTTTGGGCTATCTTTTTTATCGGCAACCTGCAGTTCAACACGGATTACGGGTTTGGTGTTTTCCAGTTTGCAACCATGTTGATCGTCATCGCCATGGCGACCATGTTGTCTTCCCCTCTCCCCGGCGCTTTGCTGGCTGCCACGGCCCCGATTACAGGCGCACTGATCTTTAGTTTCTGGCAGTATGACAGCATGCCTCATTATGCGATGGGGATGATGGCGATTGGGGCGCAGTTGTTCTTTTATATCCTCAGCAAACAGTTGCATAACTCTGCTTTGACCTTGCTGGAATACCGCGCTGAGAAGGACCATCTGATCTCCGAGATGGAACAGGTGAATGCAATTTCTCAGGAAGCACGACGCCGTGCTGAGGAAGCGAACCTTGCCAAGACACGTTTTCTTGCGACAATGAGTCACGAATTACGCACACCTCTGAATGCGATTCTCGGGTTCTCTGAGGTGATGAAGGACGAAGTTCTTGGCCAGATGCATAATAAAACCTATCTGGATTACTCCAAGGATATCAATCAGTCTGGTCAGCATCTGCTCAATCTGATCAATGAGATTCTCGACCTGTCGCGCATTGAGGCAGGCCGTTATGAGTTACAGGAAGAGCCTATTTGTCTGCGGGATGTGGCAGCGGCCTGCAAGCACATGATGCATTTGCGGGCAGCAGCTAAAAACATCGAGATTCATGAGATCTACGAGAGTGGTCTGAGCAAAGTCTGGGCCGATGAAAAAGCCCTGCGCCAAATGGTTTTGAACCTTTTGACCAACGCCGTGAAATTTACGCCTCCTGAGGGGGAAATCTCAATTCATGTGGGCATCGACAATGCAGGTGGTCAGTACATCAGTGTGAGCGATACAGGTACTGGTATTCCTGAGGAAGAGATCCCTGTCGTGTTGCAGGCTTTTGGTCAGGGCACACAGGCCATTCAGGATGCAGAGCAAGGCACCGGCCTTGGCCTTTCCATTGTGCAAGCATTAGCGCATATGCATGAGGGCGAGTTCAAGCTTACCTCCAAACTGCGTGAAGGAACGCAGGCGACAATCTCGCTGCCAGCCAAGCGCGTACTGAGTCATATCGACCCGATCCCGACACCAGACCCGAGTACACGCAAGGATAGAGAGCCCTTGCTTCGTGCAGGTTAAGGGTATATGTTCCTAATTTGTTCTAGGTGCGTATATTGGGGGGATGTATGGTTCATGCCATTGCGGTGCAGTTAAATTTGAATTTCGTGAAAAACCAGAATGGCTGGCAGGCGCAAGGTGTTTTGCCTGTCGTCGTTACGGCACTGTTTGGGCGCACGGATCGCCCAGGAATGTGAGCATTGAAAAAGCTCCTGATGCGACATTCACCTATATTTGGGGTGATAAGATGATCGCGTTCCACACCTGTAAAACCTGCGGAAACACCACTCACTGGTCCGATCTGGACGAGGATTATGACCGTATGGCAGTCAACACACGCCTTGTGCCGATTGAGGATGTGAAAGACATCCCCATCCGTTATTTTGACGGTGCTGATACGGGGCAGTTTCTGGATTAAACCCATTCCCTTTTCATCGTGATCCTGCACTCTGCTTTGCTTTGGGTTTGCGGATCGGCACTTCTATTCATTTACGGGGAGAAACACATGTTACGTGGCTCATGCCATTGTGGTGCAGTTAAGTTTGAATTTCGTGAAAAACCAGAGTGGCTGACGGAGTGTAATTGCTCTGCCTGTCGTCGCTACGGCACCATCTGGGCGCATGGTTCGCCCAAGAACGTGAGTATTGAGAAAGAGCCGGACGCGACCTTTACGTATTTGTGGGGTGACAAGGGCCTTGAGTTCCATACCTGCAAAACTTGCGGGAACACCACGCACTGGGCGCCGGTTGATCCTGACGGGGATAAAATGGCGGTGAACACACGGCTGGTGCCTGCTGAGGATGTGAAAGACATCCGTGTGCGCCACTTTGATGGCGCGGATACCTGGCGCTTTGTCGATTAACGCAGCTCATCAAACCCACGTTTGCGTTCAAATGTGCGTTGGTTTGAAAGGAAAGCGTTTTTCCTGCGTTATTTGCTGAAATTGAAAAAGGCCGCCTCAACTCGTCTGAGTGAGGCGGCCTTTTTTCAATTTATTCCCCTCCTCGGCGGAGGGGCTATTCTCAAATTAGTCCTGAGCTGCAACGCCTGCATCAGCGAAGGTCGCCATGCCGGAATGAGTTGCTGCTGCTGCTTTGATGATGCCTGCTGCGATGGCTGCACCGGAGCCTTCACCCAAACGCATGCCCAGATCCAGAAGAGGCTTGCCGCCCATCTCGGTCAGAGCGCGGCGGTGTGCAGGCTCAGCGGAGGCATGAGAGAACACACAGTGCTCCAATGCGGTTTTATCCATCTTATAAAGGATGGCAGCCGCGGCGGAGGTGACGAAGCCATCAACAACGACAGGAACCTGCTGCATGCGCGCTGCAAGAATAACACCCGCCATTGCTGCGATTTCGCGGCCACCGATCCGGCGCAGAACTTCCAGGGGCTCAACTTTGCCCGGTCCGCCGATCCGCTGCACAGCTTGCTCAACAACAGCAATCTTGTTTTTAAGCGCATCACCCTGAACACCAGTGCCCGGGCCAACCCACTCTTCTGCAGTGCCGCCGAACAGCGCGTAGAAGATGGCAGCTGCTACAGTGGTGTTTGCGATGCCCATTTCGCCAAGGCAGAGCAGATCAGTCCCGCCGGAGATAGCTTCCATGCCGAAGGCCATGGTTGCGGCGCACTCGGATTCTTCGAAGGCGTCTTCCTCGGAGATGTCCGGGGTTGGCATTTCGAGCGCCAGTTCAAACACTTTGAGGCCGAGATCATAAGCAATGCAAAGCTGGTTCACGGCTGCACCGCCCGCTGCAAAATTGGAGACCATCTGTGCGGTCACTTCTTTCGGGAAAGCAGAAACGCCTTTGTCAGCAACGCCATGGTTTGCGGCAAACACAGCAACCAGTGGGCGGGTGACTTTTGGCATTGGCATACCCTGCCAGGCTGCCAGCCATTCCACCAGCTCTTCCAGACGACCCAAAGACCCCAGAGGCTTCGTCAACTGCGCATCGCGTTTCTTCACCGCCTCAATTGCTTCAAGGCTTGGACCGGGCATTGCGCCCACCAGGTTTCTGATATCATCAAATGGCAGTGCAGACGTTGCAAGAGACATACGCTTCTCCGAACTTAAAGCAGTTCTCCTTCAGCTTGGAGCGGTTGAACTGCTTTAGCTTTTGTTTCCGCGTATCTTTGATCCGAAAACCGGTTTCCACTTTTCGGCGATACGCATTAGTTGACCCGCAAAATGAATTTTTGCGCTTTGTTGATTGCGCAGATCTATAAGCCACCGGAAGCAGAATACAAATGAGACTTATCAACTATTTGTGGTTTCCACGGCTTTGCAAACTACAAATAGTTGATTTAGAGCTTGCGCATTCATGCGCCATGCTCTGAAATCTTTGTGTTTGAGCGAATTCTTATCATTTGATTGAAATAATCAAATGGAACGCGCTTTAACTGAATTCAGAAGCTCTTGATGCCTGTTTCATTTCTGTGAGAACCATCATGTCCGACGACAAACATTCAGAAGATTCTCTTCCCACGCCTTCCTCCATTTTTGCCGAGGTGGCTGAACTGGTGCGCTTCTTCTCCCGCATTCCCCTGCCGAAACTTGGGAACTGGGATGACCTGAACACGGCACCGGATTTTCGTATGCGCGCACGCAGCATTCCGCTGGCAGGTGTCATCATTTCCCTGCCAAGCATGCTGGTATTGCTCGTACTCTCCCAGAGTGCTCTGTCGCCTGCCATTATTGCGCTGCTTGCGGTTGCTGTGGTGGCGACTGTTCAGGGCTGCCTGCATGAAGACGGCCTTTCTGATGTGGTTGATGGGTTCTTTGGAGGTCATACGGCTGAGCGGCGGCTTGAGATCATGAAAGACAGCCGTATTGGGGCTTTTGGCACCGTGGCACTTGTGCTTTCCCTGAGCCTGCGCTGGTTGCTGCTTTCCATGTTGCTGGAGAGGTTTGGCGGCATGGGCGCGGCGCTTGGTTATCTGGCCGCGGAAACGACTGGCCGGGTTGGCATGATCTGGATCTGGAACACTATGCCACCTGCTTATCATGGTGGGCTGTCCACCCGCTTCGGCATTCCCCAAAACACTGCGGTCTCCTGGGCTGCGGGCTTTGCCTTACCGCTGCTGATCATAAGCTTGTTCTACCTCAGCTTCTGGCAGGTGGCGTTTGGGGCAGCATTCAGCTTTGTGGTGGTCGGTGCCTTGGCAAAACTGTCTCTGGCAAAAATCAAGGGCATCACTGGTGATGTTTTGGGGGCTGCGCAACAAGTTGGTTCACTCGGCTTCCTGCTGGGCGTCCTTGCTCTTTAGAGCCTGCTTTGTGTCCTTGCCTGAAAACCGAGGCAACGCTTTTAAGAAACCATCATTGTGCAATCTTTTGCTAGCATTTTAGCTTTATTCTACGCGCATTGACTGCCTAGAACGCGAGTGACCCACTGATTGAACCGTACGGGCCCGGAGAAACCATGACGCCTTCTTTTGCTTGCGCACTGTCTGCATTAAAACGAGTTGCCACCTTTGCGCTGGCTGCTGCCGTCCTTGCTGGTTGTGCCTCGCGGCCCGGACCGGATGCCTTGCGTGTTACATTAGAGGAAGCGCCGGGGACCAGAGAAGTCAGCATGCTCATCGCCACCACCCGCGCGCGCTCTGACGTCCCTCATGAGTTTTACTCTTCCCAGCGAGCTGAAGGTGTGGACTTCGGGTCGGCGACCATCTCCATTCCGCCAACCCATAAACCAGGCCGGATTGCATGGCCGCCTTCCCCTCCAGGCGACCCGAACACTGATTTTGTGGTGCGTCAAGTCTCTTACATTGATGGGAATGCCGCGTTTCAGAAAGAGATAAACCGCGAACTTGCAATGCGCTCCGGAAATGAGCGCGAGGCTGTGCTGTTTATTCATGGGTACAACACCCGCTTTTCTGAGGGCGTTTTCAGGCTGGCGCAAATGGCAGCTGATGCAAAAGAAAGGCGCTTGCCCATTTTATTCACCTGGGCCTCTGCGGGTTATCTCACAGACTATATTTATGACACCAACAGTGTTGCCATCGCGCGAGATGGGCTGGAGAAGGCCCTCATTGATCTGACCAACTCCAAGGCGCAGCGTATCACCATTGTGGCGCACTCTCTTGGAAACCTGCTGCTTCTGGAGACCCTGAGGCAAATGGAGCTTCAGGGCAAAGGGCTTTTGAAGAATAAAAAAGTCACCGTTGTCATGGCATCTCCTGACATCGATATTGATGTTTTCGAAACAATGATTACCTCTCTTGGGTACAGAGCAAACCCTGTTTTCGTTCTGGTCTCGCGTGATGACCGGGCACTGCGCTTCTCTCGCAGGCTTGCGGGTGGTAAAGCGCGTGTTGGTGATGTGGAAGACGATGAAAGGCTGACCAAACTTGGCATTGTTGTTATTGATCTGACAGAGGTTGAGTCACAAGATTCGATCAACCATGACAAGTATGCGCAGCTTGCTCAGTTTGGCCCTCAACTTGTGAAAGCGCTTGAACAGGGCAAACAGAACAGAAACAAACAAGGTATTGGCGGGCGCCTTGGCAATGCCGGACGCAGCTTTACCGAGTTCCTTGGCCACACAGCCAAGATTGTGGTGAGCACACCCGGATCAGTTTCAACGCGCCCTTAAGACGCGCGTTGGAGCCCCAACGATTTTGTAGGACTTTATTTTGTCAGTCACTTTAGAACCACCCGCCAGCCCTTGTTTAAAACTGTGTAAGCTGGATGAAGACCGGACAATGTGCGTGAGCTGTTGGCGTCTTTTGAGTGAAATCGCCGGATGGAATTCCCTCTCCGCACAAGCTCAACATGATGTGCTGGCAAAGCTACCTGCCCGGAAAGCCAGATTTCTCACAGTAACACAGGAGGATGTGCAATGCGCTGGACGATAGGCCTTGTCATCCTTATTGGTGCAATGGTGATTGGCGTTGCGACTGGTTACCTTGGAACACCTGAGTTTTTGGGCGATAAGTTTCAGGAGGACGGGCCGCGCCTCGTTGCCCTGCTCGCCATGGGGATTGTGATTGGGATGGGCGTGCTCATCCGCCGCCCGAAATTTCGCGAAGTTTTTGGCGCAGTCGCCTTCTGGGGTGGTTTGGCTCTGCTGCTGATTATCGGCTACTCGTACCGCTATGAGTTGATGACCGTTCGTGACCGTGTGATGTCCGAGCTGTTCCCCGGCTCCATCTCGCAAACAGCAAGCGGCGAACTGGTGATTTCTCGCGGCATCAACCATCAGTTCTTCATTGATGCGCAGGTGGATGGCACCTCTGTCGATATGCTGGTGGATACAGGCGCGTCCCATATCACCCTTTCTTATGGCGATGCCCGCCGGGTTGGCATTGATACGCAAAACCTATCCTTCACAACGCCGGTTTCTACTGCCAACGGCATGGGCTTTGTGGCCCGTGTGCGCTTGCAGGATATGCAGATCGGAAACTGGGACCTAAACGACGTGCCTGCCTTTGTGGCGCAGGAGGAGATGCTCTCAACCAGCTTGTTGGGCATGAGCGCCCTGAACACGTTTGCCAGTTGGCGCGTGGAAGGCAACCAGCTGATCCTGAAAGCCCGTTAAACAATCATCTGATATCAGATAAAAGAAAGCCGCCGACATCGCTGTCAGCGGCTTTTCTTGTTTCTACAAGGGGCTGGCTTATAGCAGGCTGAAAGTAAACCGGGCGCAAGCGATGAGCAGGAAGACACCGAACGCGACTTCCAGCTTTCGCTTTGGCAGATTGTGCGCGAAGTGCGCGCCCAATGGGGCCACATAGATTGTGATTGGAATGATCAGCGCCACGGCCAGCAGGTTGATGTAGCCAACAGAGAACGGCGGCAGATTGGGAGCCCCCCACCCTGCGGCAACCATGCCGAAGACAGCCGGAATGGAAATCAGCACTCCAACACCGGAGGATGTTGCAACAGCCTGATGGATTGGGCGGCCAAACAAGGTCATGAAGGTGTTGTTCATAACGCCGCCGCCGATGCCCATGAGCGTTGAGAAGAAGCCGATCAGCACGCCAATGAGCGCACGCACCGGATTGCCCGGAATATCGTTGCCCAACTTCCAGCTTTCACGGTTGAACAGCATGCGCATGGCGACCACGAACGCGATCACAGCAAAGATGCCCTTGAGCGTATCCCCTGAAACGAGCGCGGCAACATAAGATGCCAGCAGCACGCCAATAGGCACCGGAATGATCCAGCTTTTCAGCAAGGACAGATCCACAGCACCCTTCTTTTTATGCGCGAAAAACGACCGTAGAGACGTTGGTACGATCACTCCCAGAGAGGATGCCACCGAGATGTGAACAACGACGTCAGGATCAACGCCCACTTCTGTTAAAATGGTCACGAGAACCGGCACAAGGATTGCGCCGCCTCCGATACCAAACAATCCTGCCAGAAAACCTGCTAGTGCGCCGGAGGCAACCAATGCCGCTCCGAAACCCAGCATAGACGCTGTAATCATGTCCATGCTGCCCCCTCCTCAATTCCAAACGAATTTTTATACGCGCACTCTTGTCCGAAAACCGGTAACCACTTTTCGGGAGTGCGCTCTAAATCAGCGCGGCCTCTTTTTGCTCACGTGCTTCACGCATTACACTTTGATGGTGTGATACGGCGGTCAGTGCATCTTCCAGCACCTCAATGCCAGCGCCTGTCTTGTTTGCATCCACTGTCATGATACGGCGGAAATGACGGGCACCGGGAACGCCTTGGTATGTTCCTAAAATATGGCGGGTGATTGACGCCAGCTTTGTGCCAGCGGTCAGTTCATCCTCAATGTAACTGCGGTAAAGGTCCATCGCCTCAACAGGAGAGATTGCGGCAGTGTCTTTTCCGTAGACCACGCGGTCCACTTCAGCCAGCAGCATTGGGTTTTGATAGGCTGCACGGCCCATCATCACGCCATCCAGCTTTTCCAGATGCGCTGAGGTCTCTTCCAATGTGGCGACACCGCCATTGACGCCGATAAACACATCCGGCAAGCGCTGCTTCAAGCGGTAGACAAGGTCATAATCCAGCGGCGGCACATCGCGGTTTTCCTTCGGGCTCAGACCTTTCAGCCAAGCCTTGCGGGCATGCACCCACAGTGCGTCTGTGCCAGCTGCGATGACTTTATCTGCCAGCGCATTCAGCGCTTCTTCCGGCTCCTGATCATCCACCCCAATACGGCATTTGGTGGTGACTGGAATGGACACCACATCCTTCATGGCGGCAATGCCTTCCGCCACCAGCTCTGGCTCCAGCATCAAACAGGCACCAAACTTGCCGGACTGTACCCGGTCAGACGGGCAGCCCACGTTGAGGTTGACCTCATCATAGCCCCAGTCTTCCACCATCTTAGCGCACTCGGCCAGCGCTTTGGGATCAGAGCCCCCCAACTGGCAAGCAACCGGCTGCTCATCTTTAGAAAAACGGAGGTGACGGTCCCTGTCGCCATGGATCAAGGCGCCAGTGGTAACCATCTCGGTATAAAGCAGCGAGTTCTTTGAAAGAACACGATGAAACGCACGACAATGCCTGTCCGTCCAATCAAGCATCGGCGCGACCGCGAAGACAGACTGATTGATATCATAGAGTTTTTTTGTTTTCTCAATCATTTAGCATTCCTAGAACTCTATCGAATTCGTACCGTTTCTGTCTGTTATTGACTATCGCGTCCCTTCTGGTACGAATAATTCGTACTCGAAAAGGACGGTTCGTACCGATGGGCACTATAGTCTCAAAACCACGCAAAGATGGCAGTATCTCACATTGCGCGCAGATACTCATCAAGCGAAAAGGCAAAATTGTCCATCGAGAAAGCAAGGTCTTCTCCCGCAAGAGGGCAGCCCAAGCATGGCTCAACAAACGAGAGACCGAATTATCGCTTCCAGGTGGGCTAGAACAAGCCCAAAAACCCTCGAAGACTTTAGGGGAGGTAATAAAGCGATATATCGAAGATCACAACAAAAACATTGGCCGCACAAAGTCTCAGGTTCTGGAGACTATTCGAGAGCAACATACGATCGCAGACCTGGACTGCACTGAGATCCGGTCCGAGCACATCGTTGAGTTTGCAAAACAGCTTTCTCAAAACGTCCAGCCGCAAACAGTCGGCAATTATCTCTCCCATCTTTCAGCGGTGTTTTCCATTGCACGTGTTGCATGGGGCTTCCCTCTCGACAAGCAAGTCATGGAAGACGCTCACATTGTGTGCAAGCGCCTTGGCATCACGTCAAAGTCCAAACAGCGGGAGCGCCGACCGTCACTGGAGGAGCTGGACAAGCTGCTAAAGCACTTTTGCCTTAGCCAAACAAAATATCCCGGCAGCACTCCTATGCAGCAGATTATCCCGTTTGCTCTTTTTTCTACGCGTCGCCTTGATGAGATTTGCCGATTGACGTGGGCTGACTTCGACAAAGATCACAAACGCATCTGGGTGCGAGACATGAAGCACCCCGGCGAGAAGATCGGAAACGATGTTCTGGTTGACCTGCCAGACCGAGCAATCTCTTTCCTTGAAAATCAAGATGAAGTTGACGAGAAGATTTTCCCTTATAACCCGAGAACTATTTCAACGACTTTCACGAGAGCCTGCAAGGTTCTTGGCATTGAGGATCTGCACTTTCACGATCTGAGGCACGAGGGCATTTCGGTCTTGTTTGAAAGCGGCCTAACCATCCCTCACGTCGCAGCTGTTTCTGGCCATAGGAGTTGGACTTCATTGAAGCGCTACGCCCATATTCAAAGCAGTGCAGATAAATATGAGGATTGGGACTGGTTGAATAAGCTGCTGGTGACCACGGACAATTCTACAGAAAGCTCCTCACAATACAGCACCGCCGAAAGCTAGGTTTGACACTTCATTATCTCATATCCATAATGAGAACAAATAATGAACATGAGCTAAGTGATGCAGTGGTTACCCGGCTTTTACTGGAAAGAGAAGGAAGGCAAGAGAAACACTTTTGTCGGCGCGTCCATGCAGTCCTATGAAGTGGCAATTTTGCTTTGGGAAGAGCTTGCAATGCCCCCTGCCCTTATGTGGCAATGGCAAATTTTGCATGAGGCTCTCGTGAGAGCATCCGGAGGGGAAGCAACCAAGGCACTTGGGACGATAGCCGCTCAGGTTGCCTACTCGCATTATGTTGGCGCTCTTATTGCACATGCGCCTGAGAGAGAAGAAATGAAGAAATTGAAGTACGTTTGGGGGCCAGCTGAAGGGGCAAGGATTGGTGACGGGAAAGGCATTGGCCGTGTACCAGACGACCCAGACATACTCATGCGTGTTGACAGATACACAGAAGAGGGAGGACGGGTTTATTGGTACTTCATTGTGACCAGAGGCCGAGAGTTAATTGAAGACGGGCAGCGCAATAGTAAAGAAGAAGCTGTTCTGGCAGCCGAAGAGGTCTGCACTACGAGCTAACTGTACACCTATATCGAGTTCTACAATTATATCTTCCATCACAGTTTCCACCAGATAGCTTGATGGGTTCAAAAACCAATTGCGACCCGGGAAGTGAAGACTTACTCCAACTGCTGCAGATAGTTGGATAGAAGGGAGTACTCCCCATAGGCGCTAACTTAAGAGATAAGATACTATTATCATTAATGTCTTTTATTTCAAGACAAGGCTTATATCGCCTCAAGCTTGAAACCCTATCCCAAACAAAGCGGTGAGGCAAATATTGCGACCTTAGGTTATAGCTCGCAAACGATAAGCATTCAGGCTTCCCCTCTCCGATCCAGATGCAGCGCTCATCAAGGATGGAAAGGGGAGGTTTAGATTTTATCAGATCGGTTTAGCTAAGCGAAGGCAAAGTCATCTTGTATTACTTCACCTCTCGTAACTGCTGTTCGGGTAATGTCGCTAAGAAGTTCGGTGTTAATTACTGCACTGTCTATCGCCACTGGAGTAAGCTCTATGTTGTTTATCAAATCATCAACGCCTATGCCCAATGGAAGTAAATCGTCGACCAAGGTCGGTTTCAGACTCAGATCTAATGTAATTTCTTGCCCAACATCTACATTACCAAATGTAAATTCGGCATGAGAAGGAGACACGACCACGGCACTTTCTGGCATTATTGGATGCAATGTTAGGTCGTCATTAAGATCCACACCAGGTTCACTAACTGATTTGAACTCGTCGTCAGTAATGGGGCTCAGCCGTAAATCTGAAGTAAAATCACGGCCAATGCGCACATCCACAAAGTCAAAGTCGACAGGAGAAATAGGTACGACCACAGCGCTTTCTGGCATTATTGGATGTAATGTTAGATCGTCTATAAGATCCGCATCACGTTCACTAATTGGCTTGAACTCATCGTCAGTGACAGACTCAAATGTTGAATCTGAAGGAATAACGAGGTCGACGTCAACCTCTACTGCTACAACATCGAATGGGTCGCGTTCCATTACTGTTGTATTATTTGTAACATCTTCTGGTGTCCAGGTTGTGCCATCTGCAAAGGAGATAGAAATATCAGCGTGCCAAGAGAAAGTTATAGTCTCATCCGTCGCGATGATTTTGATGACCACATCACTGAAGCTGTCTTCTCGTGAGATAGATATGTCTTCAGCAGATAAGTCTGTTAGAATGAGCTTGCTTTCCCCAAATGAGTCACTGATCACATCGTTGCCATCGTCTTTACGATAGTAATAGGTGTCCGCTCCAAAAGAACCATCTAGCTCGTCATCGCCCTTGTCGCCAAAAATCTCATCGTCTTCAAACCCGCCGCGGATATTGTCGTCTCCTGTGGTGCCGATGTATCCATCAAGTGTCGCGGGGTCAAAATCAACTTGCTCAGCAACCGTAATCATAGAGGACCCAGATACATTGCCACCATGGCCATCTGACACTGTATACGTTATTGATGCCTCGCCTATATAATCTTTCTCAGGCGTGAACACGATGTTTCCTTCAGCAGTCAGGACTGCTGTTCCATGTTGTGCAGAATCCACAGACAGGACAATAAGGTCGTCACCATCAACATCTCTAAATCCGTCAGTTATCGCGCTGACTTCGATGATGCTCTCCTGGTTTTTCGATGCCGAAAATGACTGCTCAATGGTTGCAACCGGTGCGTCATTGATTGGTGCCACAGTTAAGTCAAAGGCCGCTGATGTTGTTTCAAGTCCATCATCGGCAATCACTACGAGTGATATACGTCCATTGAAGTCTTGCGGAGGGGTGCCAGATAGTGCTTGCGCGCTAGCATCAAAAGACAACCAACTAGGCAACGCCCCACCATCTGACAGTGTTGCTGAGTAAGCCAGTGTGTCATCATCAGCGTCAACAAATGTCTCAACGGGCAGCGTAAATGTCCAAACCTCATCTTCATCAGTGTTTTGATCCAAGATTGGTTGGAACAGAGTCGGAGCGCTATTGGCAGCCTCTATCTGTAACTGCAAGGGTAATGATGTTGAGATTGAGCCGTCAGATGCTGTCACTTTTATGTCTAGAGAAGACACACTGTCTGTTGGCGGTATGCCGCTAAATGCTTGAGTTTGGGTGTCAAACTCAAGCCAATCCGGTAGCGGTGATCCATCAGCAAGAGCAGCTGTGATGACTAAGTCATCACCGTCTGCATCTTTAAAACTGTTTGCCGGAAGAACATATTGCCAGGTTGAGCCTTCCAACGCGGTTTGAGTAGGTGGGATCAGGATTACTTCTGGAGCATCATTTACCGAAGTTATATCCAGAAGTGCTTTCGCTGGAACTTCAAATTCTCCATCTGAAACAACAAAACTGATCTCAACATTTTCACCGTGGAAGTTGGCCGAAGGTGTAAATAGCCAAGATCCATTTCCTTGATCCATCATTGTTCCGAAGCCCGGATCAACAGCAACAGAAGATATAGCTAGTGCGTCACCATTGATGTCAACTGTTTGTGAGAGTAATTCTGTCTGGGTAATAAGCCGTGAGTTGTCCTCAGCAAGACTGCCAAGATTTACTGTTCCGACTTCTGGCTTAAAGTTGATGAGATCTGTAACTTGATATTTGATGCCATTGAACTGAAGTACCTCTACATCGACAAGAGTATCACTCGTACCGTCACGCGTATCTGTAATCAGAACTTTATTGTTCAGTATCGATATAGCGTAGTTGTCTTTCCCATCCGCGTAAATGGCAAGGTCATTGCCAGCCCCACCATCCAGGTGGTCGCTTCCAGAGCTGCTGAAGAGTTTATCGTCGCCCTCTCCACCATAAAGGGTATCGCCCGCAGACTGATCGGCAAAGATGAAGTTGTTACTGGTCAAATCAGCCGCATCGACACCTGCAAGCAAAATCATGCCGCCATCTGGTGCCGCAATACCAGCCCATGTGATGTTATTAAGCGTAATTCTGTTTGTTATGATCAGATCTTCAAATGATGAAACGGACGTAAGAGAACTCAGATCAACAAGATCATTGTTGACATCAAAACCGGCGTAGTGGTTGCTGCCCAGAGCCACGAGCTGCCCACCCGAAGATGTGATCCCAACACTGGTGCTCGATACATAAAATTCTTGAGCATCCTCAATAGAGATGATGTCGACATCGCCAGTAAGCTGGCGTACTTGCTTGTCGCCCTGCAGGTAAACGCGGTTGCCAGCAACCTCTTCTGTGGTCTCTTCGAAATGAGCATAAAGCTCATCATTGCCTCTGCCACCACTAAGGGTGTTGGCTGCAGCATTCCCATAGAGCTTATCATTGCCATCCCCTGAGAAAGCATTCTCAATAACAGTCCCACTGCTAAAGGTGATGCTTTTGCCTGAAATGGAAGTCTGGTGAGTGCCACTTAAGTCAATCACCACATCACCTGACACAGCACTTGTGTTGATGATATCAAGACCTTCAGTGTCTGTAATGATAGTGCGATCTCTTGTGCCGATTTCTGCAAACTCATTGGTATAGACATAAGTGCTGTTATCAGCAGCTTGATCACCGTAAAGACGAAGTTCCCAGTTCTGCAGCGTTCCAGTCTTTCCGCTCTGAGTATCCTTGACGATCAGCGTCCAGTCGCCGGCACTTTGTCCTGCCCAATGATTTGTGCTTGTTGTCAGCCAGGTCTGATTGAAATTACCATATCCACGATCTGAGCTACCTGC
Source organism: Pseudovibrio sp. Ad37 (assembly GCF_001623075.1). Lineage (GTDB taxonomy): Bacteria > Pseudomonadota > Alphaproteobacteria > Rhizobiales > Stappiaceae > Pseudovibrio. Next base: position 5,543 of record NZ_LMCF01000067.1, on the reverse strand, counting down.
CTCCAAGGAAACACCAGGCCGGTTGATCAAAATGCTTTCAGTCCCGTCCGGGCCAACAAGAATGATCTCAAGATCTCCGAGTTGCTGGTGCTGCAGGTCCAGAAGAACTTCAATATTTTGAAGTGCGATGTCCTCACCAACAGAAATCGTACTGCGGAGAGCTCTTCCATTATCCGGAATTGCCAGATCCTTCGCATCGCTTTCAGCGGCAACTGTAATTTCGTTCGCTGAAACACTGCGCTCTTGCCAGGTCTCAGCAAGCCGAACAGCTGCATGTGCATCCACCAAGCCAAAGCCATAGTCATGGCTGTAGTGCATACCGCCGCCGTTCCAGGTTGAGGCACCATTGGTAGACCACTCGGTAGAGGGATCGTCGACTTGCTTGGCAGAAAGAGCAAGAATTTCCTGAACATCACGCCAGCCTAACAACGGATTTGCTTCTAGCATCAAAGCGACCACGCCTGAGACGATTGGCGCTGCAAAGGATGTGCCTTGAGTTGCCTCATAATCGTCGCCAAAGGTTGAGCCGTTATCATTTTCAACGAGGCGAGATGTCGAAGTCACATTAGAGCCCGGAGCTGAGACGAGAATGGACGCACCGGGATTGGAAAACGGATCTTGTGCGATTTGAAGATTTCCAAGATCTCCTTCAGCGTTAATCGCGCCCACAGTGATGGAGTAACGGCTGTTTGTAAGGTCATGGGCGTTGGTGTCATGCCCTTCCTGTCGGTCATTACCACCAGAGACCACAACAATTGTTCCCAGTTCAATACGTCCTGAGCCTGTCGCCTGTTCAAGCAGCGTTGTGCTTACAGAGTTGCCATTTTGGTCGACGACTGCGTTCGCAAAAAGATCTTCTGTCCCCCAACTGTTGTTGGCAATATCGTATCGTTGCCAGTTGAACAGTGGGTTGAGATCGCTCTCCCGAATACCTTCGCTTGTAAGCGTTGCATCATAAGCAACGCCAACGGATCCAATGTCATTGCGTGCAGCGCCAATAACACCGGCCACCAATGTAGCATGCTGTGTCGGTTCAATGTTTGGATTTTGCGTGCGCAACGCTTCATCATCAATATTGGGCAGCAAGTCCGGATGACTGTAGTCAACCTGTCCATAGTCTTCAGCGTTCCATGGGCCCGGTTCAAAAATTCCAACCCTGACACCTTGGCCTGTGTAGTCCTCCCAGACCGGCAGAACATTGATTTCAGGTAAGTACCATTGTTCCAGGAACTGCGGATCTTGCGGGTGACCTTCTAAAACAAGAGTGACTTTAGCGGTCATCTCAGTAGATTGATTGGTTCCAGTGACGCCGACCTGCAGGCCGCGATTGCCATGTTCGTCTCTGATTTTATACGAGAAAGTAGGAATGCCAGCAAAGCCTTCAGCGACGACAAAGACCACCTCGTTTCCTGAGATAGAAACAGTGCCTCCAACAGCAGCAAAAACTTCCTGAATCTGGAGATCATCTTCCTGGTAATCCAGATCGTTGCTCAACAGATTTGAAACAGGAATGCGGTAGGTATGACCATCAGCTTGCGGTGCCAGACGAACAGTGTCCTTGACAGGCATAGGGTTGCCGCCATCAAGCTGTACTTCGTTAATGTCAGCGAAGTTGAGTGCTTCAATGTTAGCTAAACTATCAACGCCGTCTGCGCCATTGGCGCGTCGATCAGCAACGGTGTAGCTGCCATCTGCATTTTTGGTCACAAGATAGTCTGCGTATGAGCCGGAATATTCGGCAACATCATAGCCATCGCCACCGTCTAAACGGTCATTGCCAGTTCCTCCATCCAGAAGATCTTCACCGCCTTCACCATATAAAATATCTTGGCCCAAACCTCCTAGGAGGATATCATTGCCATCACCTCCGTTCAGCATGTCGCTCCCGCGATGACCACGGAGCAGATCATCCCCGTGAAAGCCGTAGAGTATATCTGTTCCTTCTTCGCCGTTGAGGACATCGTCTGCAGACCCTCCCAGCAGCATGTCATCACCAGCACCACCATTGATGATGGCTTGATCTGAAGAACCCGCTGCCAGTACATCGTCATGAGCAGTTCCGATTGCCATTTCCACTTGGCTTTGCTGCATGTGGAACGTGACACCTTTATTTCCAACGAACTGGACGACATCGAAACCTGAACCGCCATGAATGCCATCCTGACCGTCCAACAGGTCTTCTGCATCTGCGACAATATAGTCGTTGCCGGCCCCGCCATTCAGGCGGTCTTTGCCTCGTCCACCCACAAGCCAGTTGTCGTTTTCATCGCCGATGACATCATCGTCTCCATCCGACCCAATCCCACTGGTGACACCTTTAAGAGCTAGATTGATGGTCTCACCCTTCTCATCTCCGGCAGTGTAAACGCTACTGCCACCTTCAATAGTGACAGTTGTTCCAGAGCCTTGGGCTTCTTGTGTCAAGCCGTTGGGGTCAGAAATGAAGTTCACTGAGGCGATGGTACGTTCACGGTCTCCAATTTTATAGGTTGACCGGCTGCGCACCTCGTTGCCCCCCGTAAAGGAACCATCAGAGGAGTTGTGCAGGGAAATAGCGGTTATTCCAGCCTCATCCAAAGTTTTCAGCTCATCCGCTTCTGAGCGACCATTCTGGTTTTCATCCTGCCAGATTTTTAGCGAGCCGAAGTTTGCATCTGAGGCATCGACCCGCCCATCATTGTTGCTATCAAAAACAGAAAGAGCATCAAACCCATCATCATAGACAGCACCTGTACCGGCAGCAGCACCATAATACTCTGATAAAGTTTCTGTAATGTCGTTGATCTGACCATCGCCATTGCGGTCATCCACCAGCATCGCGTCGTCAGCACCTACCCAGCCTGTGCGCTCTAAGGCGCCGTCATTGTCCATATCAAAATAGATCTGTTGGTCAGAGAACGGCGTAAGCTCTATCCCATCCTCATCAAGATCAAGCACGAGCGGGTCAATCTCAGCAAGGCCAGTTGACCAACCTGTTAGATAGGATGTTGCAAAGTTGACATCATTGATGTCCAGAAGGCCATAATTGCTTTGGTCAAGGGGATCCCAGAGTTTGGCAACCTCAGCACTTGCTGTGGTTTGTATAATGTTACTACGACCGGGTTGATAACCGTCAGAAATCGCTGCATTTATTCCCACCCAAAATCCAGGCGTATTGGTAGTCACAGAATCGACTCTCCAGTTGCCTCCTGTAATCAGCAATCCTTCCCGGATACTATCAAAGTTGGCCCCAAAGTTATCTAGCGGTTCCTGACTGTTTCCATGAGTGAACGACGTTAAGATGTCAAACCCATATTGAGCGGTATCAAAGCCTGTTCCTGAGAACTCATCTGTGGTGTCAGAGGAGAACCAACCATCAGCGCTAAGATAGTCAGAAAATGGGTTTTCGAATAGGTTAACGACGAGGGCAACTGCTCGAGCATCAGTTAACCCAACAGCAACCCGGCCAAAGGTGGCGGTATTAGCAAATAGAACGCCACCCTCTTCTTCTAAGTTGCCCTGATGAAAACGCTCGCCTTTGTAATCAAAAACACCGGTTGCTATTTGCAACTGGTCCCCATCAGGACCAACCATCACGCCCGTACTCCCCGGACTCCAGTTCCCTGGAGGTACAGGGAAAGTAAGTTTGGCTCCTTGATCGATAGCTTCAGAAAATGTCAGAATTTGATCATTCAGTAGATAATGGCGTTCGGTATTCTGTCCCAGGGCTTCAAAAAAAGTGCTGATATCATTTAAGAAATTACCTTCAATGGATCCTGGGACTGTCATATTTGTGACGTCAATCAGCTCGTGTCCCGGATAAGCTTCTGTGGGATACCTCAATTCCTCCGTAAAAATCCGGATCTCTTCAGCGAGAATTTGTTGATCTGAGGGTAATACTATTTGCCCAGATGCATCGATATTTTTGGTTATGATTTCAAGCACACCTGTAGCAATGGTTCGGGAAATTTTATCCCGTTCCGCTTCGAACAGGTCGTGCCCAACCACGTCGCTGACATGTTCGTGGGAGAAATTGCCAAAGATACCCTGACCTGTTGGGCCTGGTATATATAAGCCAGCGATGATTGACCCATTTTGATAAAGAGTGTGATAAAATTGAGTGAAATTACCTGCATCTACTGAAGTTTGTAACTCGTCTATTGTTTGCTGACTCAAGGTATTAGTCATATTAAATTTCACTTATTTGCAGGTATGAATGAGTAAACGTTGCAACGCTTCTTCCACCAGAACATGTGCTTGCTCAAAATTAGCTAGCAAGTCTTCGCTGGTTACGGGCGTGTCGGTGCTAATGGACATGATGGGATCGGCCTCGTCTTGAGGAGAGGATGGATAGCGGTATTTTGGGCAGACAATAACGTCGTAGTAAGTAACGCAGCCATATCCGGCCAAGGTCAGACAGCGAATAAAACGCGCAGGATCCCATTTACCGCCGTAAGGACCCGTTAATCCTCCTGCCTCAAATGTGTCAGCACCCCAAAGAAAGTACGTTCTTTTGCCGTTTTCTTTGTAGAGCTTATCGCCATCTCGGATATGTACAGAAAAAACACTATTATTATAGCGGCTTAGTTCGATATCGAGTGTGTTTGGTTCGCCACGTCGCCAATTGGGTTGCCTGAAACTGAAGAGTCTTAAAGCGGAACCATTGGTTAAAACACCGCGATACCCCGTGTAAGGGTGTATGCGGAAAATCCAGCCTGGATGGTAATCATCGCAGAACTGAATGGACTTGGTGGACGAGACACCATCTAATTTCTGTTCAAGCCCATCCAAACAACTCAAATCTGGTGAAGCGGCTTCTGCGGAAGCAGAGAATGGCAAGAGAATATACCCAGCGCACACCATGAAAATGACAGTTCGCAGAAACGCTAAGAACTTCTTGTAGGCTTCTAAACACGCAGATAGAGGTGTCTCTTTTTGTGATCGGAAGTAGCTAAAGAAAATCAGGCTTAAAGTGTCTCTCATCATTCGTTTTCCATCTCACACAAATATGAAAAGTGATGTGACGAAAGTTTCATCGGAAAATTGGATGTCATCAGTCTTTGAAAACGGATCTTCTTTGCCATTTTGCTCACTGTTATTTTAAGATTTGAACGCATTAAAATCAAACTTCACTCATCGTCAAGGTGATTGAAAAAAAAGACGATCTTAATCATTTAATTATGTTCAGCGTATTGGGGGCGTATAGCGCGATCGCTTTCGTATCGGGTAAATCTGTACTGACACACTCGCGAGAAATGATTAATTAATTTCTTTAATACTTTGGTTGAAGAGCTGAATTTTATTCGAGATCGGTGTCGACTTGAACATGGAAGTAATCTTGGAAGCCATGCGATCCTACCTAGTGTCAAATAACTTTTATCTTATCCAATCTTATATGGCAGAGTTTCGAACGCAGCCAAACATCTGTGGTATAATGATCGGAGCATTTGAGTATATGTAGACCGCTGGAATCATTATGTGATTCATAAGGGGAATGAAAACTGAAGTTCCTACGTTAGCTCAATGGCCAGACATTCTTTCATCGTTGTCATCTAGTCTTGATA
>NZ_LMCF01000066.1 GCF_001623075.1 Pseudovibrio sp. Ad37 | reverse complement strand
GGCTGCGCTCATACCATGCTCCCCGCAAAGCTGCGCAACGGGAATACCGCTTTCTCCCTGCTTCAAAATTGCAATAACCTGCGCGTCGCTAAAACGAGATTTCTTCATAAATTCAGTCCTCAATATGAGGCAACACTATCTCTACTTTTAAACTCGATCAATTTCAGGGGGGATTACCAGGCAAAACACGAAGATCGGCAGCGATTTCAGGAATGGGCCGACCACTCACTTCCACCAGCCGTACCGCTTCCCGCTTAAACTCTTCCGTATAATGTTTTCGACCCATGAAGTCCTCCTGAATTTATCGTATCAGAAGGCTCTCCAGTTTTCCTGAGCCAGTCCAAGGTTCGATGGCTGGGTAGAATAGCCTGGAGTTTACCAAAAGATGCGTGGAGAGATCTGGGTGGGATGCTTTACACACGTAATCGTGGCAATGCTCAAATCCGGCATGTTTGCTATTCAGAAGTGATGGGCAAATGTTGGCGTTGCATATCTTGAGTAGAATGCCCATCGCATATCCTGCGTTCTAAGGTGACATAGCGCCCGAGTTCAATACGTTGGGCAAACTGACATTTGATTTACGAGACACCGACAGCGCGATCATGCTCCTATGAGAAATCTACTTAGAAATTAAATTTTTGGGTTTGTCGCCAAAACTTATAGCAAGACGGTTCAAACCATTCATTGCGCATACGATGAATGTCAAATCTACGGCTTCTTTGTCCGTGAAGGTCTCCAATAGAAGGTTCAAATTACCCTCAGATTCACGTTCCTCAGAGATCCTCGTGACGCTTTCTGCCCAACTGAGGGCAGCGCACTCTCTTTGTGAGAAAAGGTTGCTTTCCTTCCACACCGGTAAGCAATCCAGTTTCTGTTGATGAACATGAGCTTTTCTAGCTTCGTTTGAATGCAAATCTACACAGTATGCGCAGCCATTGATTTGTGAAACACGCAACTCCACCAAGGTTTTCAGGGTTTCCTCAATTGCAGGGACCTGCTTTTTGATGGAGAGGAGTGAACTTAAGGCATCTGCGTTTATCTCAAAATAATTTAATCCCAATTCCATTTCTCCAGTGTTGATCATCTCTATATCTAAACTGCCAACTGGCGGCGATAAAACTAACGCTCAGAATGGATCGAATGCAAACATGGTTGAAGTCTTTTCAATACCTTCGATATCGCTCACCATTTTGGAAACAAGGTTTGGTGCTTCGTTGAAATCTTCCAAATATGTTTTAGTCATGATGTCATATTCACCGTTGATCGAATAAATCTCGGAATGTAGTTCTTTGATGGCAATCTCATTTGCGATACTACGCCACGATCCTGGTTTGCATTTTATCTGGACAAATAAACACCGCATCGTTGTAAGGCCTCCAAAAGGACATTTTAGAATTGGGTTTGCAAGTAAGAATGTGAAGCAAGTAGAGATCTCTTTCCTTGATTTTATTCTCCTATAATACGTTGCCCGGAAGCTGATCCCTCAACACTTTTCGCATAAGCTGCGGCGACAATTTTTGAAGAAACTGGTTCGTGTCCCTTGAGCGTTTTTCCATAGCGCTCATAGGAAATGTCCATGAGGCCTGGACTCACAACATTCAGTCTAATGTTGCGAGGCATTTCAATAGCTGCAGCTGTTGCAAAGCCAGAGAGTGCAGCATTTGCTGTCGCGGCGCCAACTCCATTTGGAACAGGATGTTGATCCAATAGCCCGTTTGTTAGGGTGAAGGATCCACCATCTCTGACATAACTCATACCTGCGAGAACAACGTTCACTTGGCCCATGACTTTATCGGAGAGTGCATACATAAATTCGGCTTGAGAAATTTCCTGCAATTTTGCAAATTTAACAGAGCCTGCTGTCACTACGATAGCGTCCACTTCTCCAATCGTATTGAATAGCTTTTCAAGAGATGCCATGTCAGTCATATCTGTCTGATAGTCACCAGAACTGCGGCAAACTCTAATAACTTCGTGTCTCTTGCTGAGTTCTGTACAAACCGTGCGACCAATATCTCCACTTGCACCAATGACAACTATCTTCACCTCAGTCCCTCCTTGGTAATGACCTAGACTTCAGCTTGCCTCAGAAATCGCGTTTGAATTTTGATTGGGACAAATAATCAGGCGATTGAATGTTTGGATCGGTAGCGGTATCTGGAACTGGTGTTTCAAGTATTGTGCGAATTGGAATTGTTCCTGTCCAACAGTGGGGGTTTACACCTTCAGGACCATACTCTTTAAGTGCGTTGCTCTGCTGCCTTCTCAAAATATCCATGACAGAGTTGTCGTAGCGATGCTTTACGGATACTTCCTCAATTGGCAAACGCATAAACTTAACCTTTTGGATCTCTTCTTCTTTATGTTCACGCAACTCTGAGCGGCGACCGGGAAATAATGTTTCGACGAATTCAAACGCAACATCCATCTTCTCATTACTGTCTTCTACCAGCTCCGATTTGCCATGGATCGTGACCGAGCGATAATTTACAGAATGGTGAAAAGCTGAGCGTCCTAAAAGCAACCCGTCCAGGTGACTTACATTGAAGCAAACATCAATGTTTTTGGCCTGTTCAAGCAACATCTTGCTGCCAGCTAGACCATGCCAATAGACGTAATTACCCTTGCGCCAGTAAAGTGTGGGATTTAAGAGGGGCTTGCCGTCGAGTACAAACGCAATCGTACACATATACCCGCTATCCAATATATCGTAGACTGCTTGCTCGCTGTAATCTGCGTATTCAGGGGCTCGTTTAATTGTAGACCTTGTGGTTTTTTCAAATACTTTAGTGGACGTCATATTACTTTTTCCAATTTTCTATGGCTCGCATGACTCAGAAAAAACTGCGGTTTTGAGATGAAAATGTGTTGTCCTGGCAAATTGTATTTTGGTGCTAATCAATATCTTAAAGGCATGCTTTCAGCTGATTTGAGTTTCTCAGGCAGGAAAGTGGACAAGTACCCCTGCCGCTTCCCGAGCAATTTGTAATAAGCCTGTTTTAGGTCACTGTGAGCTGAGCGTTGAACGTTTGCGTCAGCCATTAACTGGTTGTTGACTCTGCAAATATTGCTATGACGTACTTCGTCAAGAAGACCGGGGGCTATTTCGTCAATATAACTCAGGCGAAGAAGTAATGGCGCTACTGCGGCTTCTACGAACGAGAATGAATCGCCAAAAAGGTATTTTCCACCGTGCGAGGCAGCTTCCAGTTCATCGAGCTTTTTATGAAGCGTTCCAACAGTTGAACCGTATTCTTCCTCACTCCCCTTTACGGAAAGATCATACAGACACCACATCAGCTGGTTAATGAACTGAATCCACGCACGGTCACGGGATCGTTCAAACAAATCCGACGGATATGTCTTTTGCTCAGCGTAATCCTCAATGAACTCGATTATTGCTATAGATTCAAACAGTACCTGATCTGTACCAGCGAAAAGAACTGGTACTTTTTTTAGCGGGGAAACTTTTGTGAACCACATTGGAGGGTTCGACAAGTCGATATATTCGATGTCAAAATCGAGGCCTTTCAACGACAGGGCTATAAATACCTGCTGCACAAAAGGACATAATTTATAGCTCACGAGTTTAAATTTCAAACTTTGCCCCTCCCCATGCAGCATTGCTTACAAACACCTTAGTCTACGGTCACCAGTTGTCCGTTAATGCCTCCCTCAACGCACTTAATATAGGCATTGGCGACCCTTTCCGATGAGACAGGAGTATGACCAGGAAAAACGCTTCCATATCGTTCGACGGAAATGTCCTGGAGCCCCGTGCTAACAACGTTAATCCGAGTGTCACGTGGCATTTCAATCGCCGCACTCTTCACAAATCCGCCGATAGCACCATTGGCAGCAGCTGCACCGCTTGCCATTCGGATCGGGTCTCTATCCAGAATACCGCTTGATAGGGTAAACGACCCGCCGTCATTGAGATAGTTTAGGCCCGCGAGTACGCAATTGATCTGGCCCATTGCTTTGTGCGTGAGGTTAAATAAAAATTTATCTTCAGGAAATTGCTCGAGAGGGCAGAAGTGAACCGCACCAGCAGCCAGAACAACAGCGTCTACTTTTCCGATCTCTTTGTACATGGCATCAATAGAGGATCTCTCTGAGATATCTGCATTTACGTCACCACTGTTACGTCCCACTTTAATCACATCGTGATGGTCCGGTAACGCTGCACATATCGTCGTTCCAACATGTCCTTCTGCACCAATTACAACAATTCGTTGAGCCCGACTTGAGGTGTTCATTTCCGCTAGATTGGTCGTTTTTCGTGCATGGCTCATCAGTCACCCTCGGGGTTTATATCCACATATTACCGTAGAGTTTTTAAATTAGAATATTCGAATTTAAAAATGAAAACATTTCATTTATTTGGTTATTGAAATTTAACCATAAAAAATCAAGTATTATATTGATAACGATAGTATTGAATTGGTCTTATCAAATCCAAAATATAAATTTTACATAAGAGTAATATTATAAATATTATTATTTAGGAGGCTGATGAAAATGTTGCTTGAAACCGGGCATATTGACGAATTTGTCAACAATAACCTTCCAGTAACTGAACTACAGCCAGAATTTAAAATTGATCTTTACCCATATCAAAAGAAGTTAAACGTAGGAGTTGAACTAGTTGATGCCTTAGTGGAGCGGGGGTTCGGCGAACATCCGGCTTTAATCGGCTCAAATGGTACATTGACGTATCAGCAGCTTAGAGATCTTTCAAATCAGATTGCTAGAGTTCTCAGTGAAGATTTCGGCGTCATGCCTGGGAACCGGGTCATGATTAGGTCGAGAAACAGCCCAATGATGGTGGCGTGTTTTTTGGCAATCTTGAAGGTTGGTGCAGTTGCTTTCAATACCATTGCGCTCATGCGTGCGGGCGAACTGAGCATCTTGATCGATAGGGCTAAGGTAGATTTGGTTCTTTGCCAAAAAGGTTTAGATGAAGAGCTAAGCCTGTTGGATAGAAACACACGCCCTGATCTTAAAATTGCGGAATTTTCGACAATCATTGACGACAAAGCGACTGTGAATGCTAAGGCAATCTTCAAATCGACTAAGTATGAGGCAGCTAAAACCTCTCAGAACGACATTGCACTGCTAGCTAGTACATCCGGCACGACCGGGAAGCCTAAAATCACCATGCATCGCCATCGCGATATCCTCGCAATTGCTGATGGATTTGCAAGGCAAGTCTTGAAAATTGTGCCAGGCGATGTTTGTATAGGTACACCTCCGTTGGCATTCACTTTCGGTTTGGGCGGTTTGGCGGTGTTCCCGTTACGCTTTGGCGCAGCAGCCGTCTTGTTAGAGCAGACGTCACCATTCAATCTGGCAGAATTTATCGGCCAGTATGATGCAACTGTCTGCTTCTCCGCACCAACAGCATACAAAGTTATGCTTTCTGAAGAAGTTAACTGCAAACTTCTCAAGACTTTACGTTGCGCTGTATCCGCTGGTGAGAACTTACCGCAACCAGTGTTAGAACACTGGCAAGATCGTATAGGCGTTCCAATCATAAATGCGATGGGGTCAACCGAGGCACTACACACATTCATCTCAACCCGCCTGGAAGACTTTCAGTCTGGCTCTGTTGGCCTCTGGCCAATTGAGGGGTACGAGGTTGAAGTATTTGATGATGGTATGAAACCTGTCGGGATTGGGAAGCCGGGCTGGTTGGGCTTCCGCGGACCAACAGGTTGTCGCTATATGGATGATGACCGACAGGCAGAATATGTCAAAAATGGTTGGAACATCACCGGCGACTTCTTCCGCAAAGATCAAGACGGAAAGCTACACTTCGTTTCTAGAGCAGACGATATGATTATTTCGTCTGGCTACAATATAGCTGCTGCTGAAGTTGAAGAAGCACTGCTTTCACATCCATCCGTTCGAGAATGTGCAGTTGTAGGTATACCAGATCCAGATAGAGGAAGTATCGTCCGCGCGCATGTCGTTCTGGCCGATAAGAATAGCAAAGCACCGAGCTTAGTTGAGGCGTTACAAGAGCATGTGAAGAGCACTATATCACCATACAAATATCCAAGATCGATTATCTTTGTTGACAGTTTGCCCAAAACCGAAACGGGCAAATTAAAACGGCACATGTTACGCAAGGCGGAAAATACAAACGGCGACAGTCCTGAGGACAAGGATTCTCTGATAAGTGAAATAGCTAATGACCCGACGATAGGGGCTGGAAATTTTCTTTTTCGCGTCCACGAGTTAGCAGTAGATAATGAACGTACAGCAGTCACTCACATTGATATTGAGGGACAAGCTTGGGCATTTTCCTTAAATGACCTGGTAGCGAAAGCAAACCATATAGCATCTTGCTACTGGCATTTGGGTATACGGGCGAAATCCATTGTCGCACTATATTTAGATGATAGCATTTCCTATTATCTTCACTACCTCGCTTTAACGAAGGTCGGAGCTATCCCTGCATTTTTAAATGGCGGAGTTTTGCCGGAAATTGCGAGTAAGTATCTGTCAAAGATCAAGCCTGAGTTGCTTGTTTCTGAAGGGGAAAGGCTGAGTGAAATCCTCACCTACAACGCCAATTTTGAATGTCCAACAACAGATATCGCTGAGGTGGAAAAACAACCTTTCTCGCTTCCCTGTGAAACCTATGATCACTTGGATGATGATACTGTTCTCATTAGTCATACTTCCGGTACGACGGGTCTTCCCAAGGCGGTTTCCTTTAGTCAAAAGTCGATAATTTACGGGGTCAAGAAGCAGCTTGGTAAGAAGCTCGGCAATGCTATGTTATCGGCAGCACCGATCTCACATGCAGCTGCCATCACAATGCTGATGAGCAACATAATGCGTATGAACCATCTGATTGTCGCTTCAGATAAATCTCCTGAAGGGATAGCGGCAGCAATTGAGACTTTTGAACCGTCAATAATGTTCGCATTCCCTAGTGTTTATGTTGATTTGTGTCGGATTGACATTGATCCAGAACGCCTCGCCTCCATCAATATATGGATGAGTACTGCGGATGCATGTCATGAGCCTCATGTCAGAAAAATGCTTCAATACGGTCATCGTTATGAGGATGGAAAACGCGTAAATGGTGCTCTGTTTATTGATAACTTGGGTTCTTCGGAATTCGCTTTTGGGATCTTTCGAAACATCCACACGCTTAAGACCAACAACTACAACCGCTGTGTGGGTAAACCATTTTCTTGGATCGAAGTTGCGCTCTTTGATGAACAGGACAAAAAAATCACCGATTATGGCGTAGTCGGCAGGCTTGGAGTTAAATCACCGAGTGTGACTTCAGGGTATTGGGAGAATCAAGAGGCGACCACAGACTCCATTCTTGACGGCTACTGGCTTACTGGAGACCTAATCTACAAAGGCGAGAATGACCTTTACTACCACGTTGATAGAACAAGCGATTCGATGCTGTTGGGTGGCAAAACCTACTATAGCTGCCAGCTCGAAGAGGCCTTTTTGAAAAATATTCCTGAGATCTTCGATTGTACAGTGGTCCAAGGCGAACTTGAAGGAACTTTAAAGGTTGAAGCAGAAATCAAAGAAGGCCTGCCTTTCGCAGATATCGCGCAGAGAATATTCGTATATTCCAACCAGAATAACCTTCCGGATATCACTGAAATCAAGCAGGTTTCTCCCGGGTCTAACGAAGGGGTCACAGGGAAAAAACTAAAGCGTGTCATCCGCGAAACAGCTTGATTGGATTGCATAATGCTTAAAGACATTGAAGTGGCATCAAATGCGAAGCTGTTTTCTGTTTCTAAAAATGTAGAATTTTGCGAAACAGACATGGCAGGTATCGCGCATTTTTCAAATATTTTTCGATATGTAGAGTATGCGGAGACGAGGTTTTTCCAGCAAGGCGGAATGAGCATTTGCGATCCGGTCAAAGATCAGAAATGGCCGATCCTCTCAGTGAACTGCGATTTTCTGCGACCAATGACCTTTGGCGATGAGATACTCATCGCCATAAATGTCGGCCGGATTGGCACAAAATCACTGGTGCTCAATTTTTTCATCTGTAAAAAGCTGAGCGATGGCCGCGAAGAAGATGTTTCCAGAGGCCAGCTGACAGTCATTCATGCCAGAGCGTCGGGCAAACATGGCAAGATTGCAACTGCCGAAATTCCACCTGATTTCAAAAATTACCTCCGTGAATATCTGGCAGTGGCAGATTGTGATGAAATAACAGCTGGTTAGATTCTAAGATAACCTCCTATTCAATCACGGAAACCGAACTGGAAACGAACGTATGCCTCCACGCCAAAGACCGAACCCGGCGGTGATTGTTAATCAAGTTTTGCCGCTATTGTTCGTCATTCTTTACAGTTCGGGGTATGTGGCATCGAAAATCGGCATCGCATATACAGATCCTTTTACCTTTCAAACCCTGCGATTAGCCGCTCCAGTTCCACTTTTCTTAGGCATCATTTTTTTGATCAAGGCGAAGTGGCACAATAAACCGATAGAAGTATTCCATGTCTGTGTGACCGGAATTCTCATACACGGATTTTGCTTCACAGGCATGCTGATTGCATATGAATGGGGGATGGATGTAGGCACAGTCGGTTTGATTATGGCACTGCATCCAGCATTTGCCTCCGTCGGGGCAATCGCATTTCTGGGCGAAAGATTCAGCTTCAAACTGATATTTGGCTTGTTGCTCGGGACAATAGGTGTCCTGCTCGTCGTTAATCAAAAAGCTAATTTGGATAATAACACCTATAGCGGGGTGTTGCTTACGGTCCTGTGTCTTTTCAGCATGGTCGCAGGCGTGCTCTACCAGAAGCGATTTATAGCGCACATGAACCTGATGACAGGGTCATTGATCCAGCATTTAAGTGCGCTCATCCCGGTGTTTGGACTAATGCTTGCCTTCGAGCCAATGGTCGTTAATTGGTCAGCTCCCCTGCTTGGATCATTACTTTGGCTAAGCGTTGTTCTTTCTCTGGGAAGCTGGGTGCTTTTTTATATTCTCATACGAAGCGGCGATATTTCACGTTCGCAGAGCTATTTTTTCTTAGGCCCACCCATAACTGTATTGCTGGCATGGATATTCTTCGATGAAGGTTTCGGATCTTATTTCATGTTCAATCTCGGCCTGATCGTGGCGGGCATATTGATTGTCACCAGACATAAAGCACCAAAGGTGATTGAAACCCAAACCCCGGAGGAAAGCATGGCACGAAGCGGATGAAGTCCGCTCAACATCCGTATCACCCAAACATCTAGCAGGTGGAAGAGTGCTGCCCGCACCATTGTTTGGGAGCAGTTGGTTTATAGAACATGGAGATTTGGAATGTCTTATAACGAACCGCGCATCTTTGTCGAAAAGATCATTGACGTGGGTGAGGAAAAAATCTTCATAAACCCAAGAATTCTGATGATCCGGGCCTTCATGGCTGGCGCAATTCTGGCAATTGCTGCGGTCTTTGCAATCACCGTCGGCGTGCAAACCGGCTTCCCCATCGTAGGGGCTGTCCTGTTTCCTGTTGGTTTTTGCATGCTATATCTCATGGGGTTCGATCTTGTTACCGGAATATTCGTTCTTGCCCCGTTGGCCTGGATTGACAGGCGGCCCCACGTCACTCTTAGCGGTGTGGTAAAGGCGATCACGATTACTTTCATCGGCAATTTTTTAGGCGCCCTGCTGGTCGCTTTTCTAACTTCTGTAATTTTCACCTACGGTTTTTCAGCACCAGTCAATCATGTTGGCGAGGTCATCGCGAACATCGGTAAGAACCGCACGGTGGGCTACAAGGAACATGGCATGGGCGGCATGATGACCATCTTCATCCGCGGCGTCTTGTGCAATTGGATGGTATCCCTTGGTGTAGTTGGCGCAATGGTCTCCACCTCGGTCAGCGGAAAAGTCATCGCAATGTGGATGCCGATCATGCTGTTCTTTGCAATGACCTTCGAGCATTCGGTAGTCAACATGTACCTGTTTCCAACAGCGCTGATACTGGGTGGAGACTTTTCCATTCTCGATTATCTAATCTGGAACGAGATCCCGGTCGTGATCGGTAATCTGGTTGGAGGACTCGCTCTCACCGGCCTGCCGCTGTTCGCAGCTCACATGCGTTCCGCTGACATAAAGGAAACGTACTCGCGCGCGCCCTCGGTGAATACATCAGCTTATGAGCGCGACATGCTCTGAGCATATGCCAGTTAAAAACGATTGATGCATTTAGAAACGAATTTATAGATCCGACGCAATATTAGTGGTTTTCAGGGGACAATTATGACAAATCTTGATCAAGAGACAGTAGGTACTCAACGTCGCCCAACAGGCATGACCGGCATGGCTGGCGGCGGTTTTTATGATGCCAACTCAGCTCCTCAATGGGAGCAAATCGCAGCCGTCCTGCCTTGGTTAGAAGATACTCTCTCAAGTCTGCCCCTTAAGAAAGGTTCAGGACCAGTTACCTTTGCAGACTTCGGGTGTTCCGAAGGGCGCAATTCTATTTCGGTTATGCGCCACCTCATCGGCAAGACAATGCAGCAGACAGACCGCCCGTTTCTGACGATCCATTCTGACTTGCCAACAAATGATTATTCTAAGTTATTTCTTGGTTTAAGACCTGACGGACAATCAACATTCAGCTCACAGCGGGTCTCATCAGCGGCCATTGGCGGTTCGATGTATGATCAGTTACTGCCACCAGACAGCGTCCATGTCGCCACTACTTTCAACTCAATAGGCTACTTGTCCGAACGCCCGCTTGATAAGTTGCCCGGATACGTATTACCAAACGGCCCCAGCAAAAGGCGGGCAAACGGTCACGTCACAGAGGCCGAGAGCAAGATATTTGCCAAGCAAGCCGAAGATGACATGGCGGCCTTTTTAACTGCCCGGGCGAACGAACTTGTATCAGGCGGTAAACTTATGGTTCAGGTCTTCGGGTGCACAGATAAACTACGCACCTGCGACGGCCTCTTCGACCTTCTCAACGACGCTCTTCAGGCGCATGTGGAACTTGGCAATATTTCCTCACAAGTATACGAGAGATACTACCAGCCCGTCTATTTCCGCAGTCTGGATGAGCTAACATCCCCATTGACAAACTCAGCGTATAATCTGGCCGGTCTTTACACACTGGATCGGACAGAAAGCTATGAAGTACCAGTCCCCTTTGTTGAAACTTATAAGCAAGACAAAGATCTGGATCGCTATGCTACCAATTATGTCAACTTCTTCCGGGCATTCACTCAAGCAGTGTTGCGTGGAAATCTCCCCGATGCACCGTCAAAAGTAGATCTGTTAGACCAGATCTACAAGACAGCAGAAACCCTTTTGAAAGCCAGTCCAGAAGATTATCCATTCCGAAATATTTCTGTAGCAATGCTCCTGACACGTAAATAGCTATGCAAATTGTTAAGCAGCGGAGTGTCAATGCAGGGTCAAATTTCCCCAGTTTGAGGTTTGGTGACCAGCCTTTTTTTAGGTCTAGTTCTCCTTTTTAGGTGGTCTTCCGCGACGTTTGGGTGGTGGTGGAGGAGTTATTGATGCGTTGGCTCTTATATGCTCTGGAATAAGGTTGGTGTGACCGCGCAAGCGGTAGCTTGCGCCTTCGATGTGAATGACAACGGCATGATGTAACAGTCTGTCGAGAAGAGTGGTTGCAACAACACGATCGCCAAAGATCTCTCCCCATTCTGCAAAGCCACGGTTTGACGTGAGGATCATCGAGCCTTTTTCATAACGGGCATTGACGAGTTGGAAGAACAGGTTTGCCCCTCCTGTGGTGATTGGACTGGCTCAGGAAAACTGGAGAGCCTTCTGATACGATAAATTGAGGAGGACTTCATGGGTCGAAAACATTATACGGAAGAGTTTAAACGGGAAGCGGTACGGCTGGTGGAAGTGAGTGGTCGGC
>NZ_LMCF01000065.1 GCF_001623075.1 Pseudovibrio sp. Ad37 | reverse complement strand
ACTGACCGACCGGACACTTCGACCATCCCGTAAAACAAGACGGCGGATCTTGGCTGCACTTTCCATCAATATCACCCGTTCATGCCCCGCGCTAAATGCACGGATCCTAACAAACAGGTGGGTCAATCTTAAACGCTCATAACCCACCTAACCGGGTCAATTTTGCATGCCGATTCACACTCATTGAAGCAGCCCTGCGCAGCATGACTGAAGTTGAAATTCGAACTCTGGAAGGCAATCCTATGAACACCCAGTTTCTCTTGCTGGCTCAGTATTCTGGAAAAACAATCATACCCGTACAGGAAGTATGCAAAGACTTCTTCGGGCACCTGACGCTGCAAAAATTCCTTCGCAAGCACAATAGCGGCGAGATTGACCTTCCAATTGTCCGGATCGAAGACAGCCAAAAATGCGCCAGAGGCGTCCACCTCGTGGATCTGGCGCATTACCTGGACAAAAAGAGGGAGGAAGCTATGAAAGAAAACAATGCCATGTTCGGCAGATAAAACCATCCAAAGCCGGAAAACACACAAGGTTCAACTGGGTAACCTCAAGCACCCCAATATACTTGTTCTCAGGCAAAATGCCCTCGGTAACGCATATCACCGAGGGCCCATGTTACACAATCAATGAAGATCAGATAAATTGGAAGTCGTCTGAATGAAGATCAGAGGTCAGAACACCTGTCAGGGTCACAGAGTTATCTTCATCAAGCACGATTACCGTGTTGACCCCATCATCCGTTGCAGCCATCAAAACCGCCTCCAGATTCGCAAATAGATCTGCATCAAAGGAAATAATGTCGTCTGACTCAGCTCCAGCTTTAAAGTCAGTAATTACGTCATTACCGAATGACGAGCCCTCAAACACAAAGTTGTCACTACCTTTGCCCCCATGCAACGTATCGTTCCCTGCTTGCCCAACAAGGGTATCATCGCCTTTTCGACCACCTAAAATGTTATCTCCTGCCGTGCCGATAATATGATCATCCCCATCACTACCATTGGCATTTTCGATTGAGACATAAGTGTCTCCAGCGGCGACTCCTCCACTACCTGTGCCTGTTAAAAGGTCAATAACTGAAATTTGCCCAAGATCGCCGTACTCTGTGTAGCTAATCCAATCGGTTCCAATCCCACCGTCAAGATAATCAGAACCTGAGCCGCCTCTTAAGAAGTCGTCCCCTTCCCCTCCAAACAAATTGTCATCACCAGCTTCACCAATAAGCACATCATTGTCGGCTCCACCATAAAGTGTATCGTGGCCATCGCCTCCATTCAGGTGATCTGAGCCAGCCTCACCAAATAGCTTATCGTCTCCGCCGTGACTCCAGATTGAGTTATCAGCATCATCCCCTGTGAGATGGTCACTATATAGATCGCTGCCAACAATATTCTCTATCGAAATATAGGCGTCACCTTCGGCATCTCCTGCGTTTTGAGACTGATCAAGTAGGTTCACCACCACAGAAGCACTCGACCAGCGGTAACGCACTGTGTCCTGCCCTTCACCGCCATCAAGATAGTCAGCTCCCGAACCAAAAGCATTGAGAACATCGTCACCACCTTTACCTTCTAGGTGGTCGATACCATCGGATGCATATAAGCCGTTATCGTTGTCATCCCCAATTATGACATCGTCAAAATTGGAGCCGTAAATGCTCTTAATGTTGGTAATCTGGTCACCTTCGGCATAACCACCAGATAACTCCGCTGTGCTCATATTGACGTTAACCGCTGCAGTCGAAGCGCTATAATTAAGGGTATCGTCTCCACCACCTCCATCAATTACATCAGCGCCGTCACTTCCATATACCTCTTCATTGGCATCGGATCCGATGAAAACATCAGCCTCATCGGTACCAAAAAGCCTAGGCTTCCCATCGCTAAACACTGAGATCTTGGACAAGTTTGTACCATCTGCAAACTCATAACGCTCTATGTGAGCCCCCATGTTCGCAATCTGGATCTGACCAGCTGGGCGATCTCCATCTGCCTCCCAGGAAATCTTGAGAGCAGTGCCGTTTTCTCCATCGTGTTCGACTATCGAAATTTTAACATCAGCAAGAGACAAATCTTCAAAGACAATCGTATCAAACCCACCGCCATCGACTTCAGTGGTGTAGTCAATCATAGTTGACCCACTATCTGCCCAAGTCGAATAGGTATCCTTGTCCGTACTCCCGCTCAATATTTCACTATCTCCCACGACAGTCACACTTGCAGTTGCTATTGAGCTTTCTCCAGCGCTATCCGTAACCGTGTAGTTAAAGGTATCAGTTGTCGTTTCACCAAGCCCGAGAGAACCAACGAGATTAGCTGGATCGTAGGAGAATGACCCATCATCATTGATTGTGACCGAGCCAATCGTGTTTGCAGTGTCCGCACTGAAGCTATGTATATCTGACGTATCGACATCCGAATAAGAAGGCGCGATGGTGACAGAACTCCCCTCACCAGTGCTTGCTGTTATAGCACTTGCCTTAGGAGCGTCGTTTTGGCCAATAATTGTGACTGTGACCGTATTTATTGAGGTCTCTCCCGAGCTATCCGTTACACTATAGCTGAAACTGTCACTTGTAGTCTCACCAACGGCTAAATCCTCGAACTGCCCATTCGGGTCATAAGCGAATGTGCCATCATCATTCACAGTGACCGAACCTAGTGTGTTGGTGGTATCCACACTGAAGCTGTGAGTGTCAGAGATATCGACGTCGGAGTAAGTTGGATTGATGGTAATGCTATTATCTTCGCCTGTGCTTGCTGTAGTTTCAGAAGCTACGGGAGCATCATTAGTTCCGGTAATGGTAACAGTCACTGTCTTTGTAACGACGCCGCCGTTGCCGTCATCCACCGTGTAGGTGAAGGTGTCAGTCGTACTCTCACCAACAGCAAGATGCTCAAACTGACCATTTGGATTGTACTGGAAGCTGCCATCGACCAGAGAGACCTGCCCAGTTGTTTCACTGGCATCTACGGTGACGGTATGAGTGTCTGAGACCTCAGCATCTGAGAAAGCTGGTTCAATAAAGACGCTTTCATCCTCAGATGTTGTTGCTGCAATATCATCAACAACAGGTGCATCGTTCACACCGCTGATCTTAATCGTAACAGTTTCAGTCGAACTCGCACCGGAACTGTCGGTAACGGTATAAGTAAAGGTATCCGTGGCAGTTTCATCAGCTGTAAGACCATCAAACTGGCCCTGCGGATGATAGGAGAATGTACCGTCATCATTCACGGTAACCGAGCCAAGCGTGCTGGTGGTATCTACGGTGAAACTATGGGCGTCTGTGGTGTCTGCATCAGAATAAGACGGCGTTATAGTAACTGCACTGCCTTCACCTGTGGTTTCACTCGAAGCAAAAGCTACAGGACCATCGTTAGAACCAAAGAGCTCTATAGTGACTGTCGCTGACGAACTGGCTCCAGAGCTATCGATCACTGTATATGTAAACGTATCTGTCGTTTTCTCGCCCAAAGCCAGATACTCAAACTGCCCTGCTGGATTGTAAGAGAACGTACCATCATCATTGATTGTGACCGAGCCAAGCGTGTTGGTGGTATCTACGGTGAAAGTGTGAGTATCGGCGGAATCGCTATCGTAAAAACTAGGTGTGATCTTATGAGAAGAGCTTTCGTCCCCTCCTGTTACAACAGGATAGGCTGAGGGTACAAAATTTGTCATTTGAGATACCATAGATTCATCATGCATAATTGCATCATACATCTATGCATACATATTTATGATTGTAAACATTAATTAAGTATACTCATGATTGCAGTAAATTAGCTGTTGGCTAGGACAAGCTTAAGACGCAAGCAATAAGCGTAAATTAGCTAGATTTTCTATAGAATGCGCGAATGGCTGTATTCTCATAGAGGAACCAAACGTGGACCAGCCACCCTGTTCCGCGTCTTGCATCAAGATCTGATAGAGGACCCAAAAAGAAACAGCTACGGCATCCAAGGGGACGTTGATCCAACCACTGATGAGTTGATTGATCGACAGCTCACGGCTGTGTTTGTTAGACTTAGACCTGAAACACCCGCTGTCTATAACGTAATTTTATTTTCAGGCCTCACCAATATCTATCTCAAATTCAGATATTAGTACGAATATCAGTACGACTTACAACGCCATCACCTGACAACACGTGTAGTATATAAATAAACTTTAAGTATCGATCCCATCAAGCATCGGCGCGACTGCGAAGACAGACTGATTGATTGATATTATAGAGTTTTTTTGTTGCTTCAGTCATTCACTACGGTCTCAAACTACCTCAAGTCGCAGTCTTTTGACCTTTCTGCACCAAATTGGCAAGTCAGACCCACCAGAAACGTACGAATGGACTGCTATGACGGAATGAATGGTGAAGACGAATGAGGATATTGGTTCGGGCACATCTGATGATGGTGCGTCGAAGTATTTGCTGGAAAAGCACTTAGGGCAGCCGATTACAAACCGAACACCCCAAGTATCAACCTTCTATAACTGCTTATGGCCGTTTAGATCAGAAACTCAAAATTGCTCTCTTGGAGGCTGCCTGTCTGGACACCATTCAGAGTAATCGACGTCTCACCATCAAGGTGAATGACAACATCTGTTCCCACATCGCTTACTGCTTCCAGCAGTTCACCGAAGCTCGTCAGAAATCCAAACTCAAACTGAATAACTTCAGTATCAACATTAAAGTCAATGATAGTGTCATTGCCGGAATGCCTGTACTCAAACCTGAAGGTGTCATTGCCTGCACCACCGATGAGCGTGTCATCACCATCCCCACCGATCAGGGAGTCATCGCCCTCATAACCATGAAGTGTGTCGTTGCCTGAACCGCCGTAAAGCATATCGCCCTGATCGCCGCCATGGATGACATCATCGCCTGGGGTCGGGTTAAACGTGGCTTCCATGATCTCGTAGCCTGACAGCACAACATACTCATCATCAGCAAAACGGATCGTCTGGATACCCTCACCCTCGCTGAACTGGTTCTTGATCAGCAACGTGCCGCCATCATGGAACGTTAGAAGAAGGTCGTCATTGTCTGTTCCCGAAGGACGAGTGAACTGTACCTCATATGGGTAGTAACTGGATCCGATAATCAGCTCGTTGATCTCGGAACTGTCCGCATGCACGTCGATGATCGTGTCATGGCCGCTGCCATATTCATATTTATAGGTGTCGTTGCCGGTCCCACCGACCAAAGTGTCATCGCCATGCTCACCGTTCAAAGTATCGTTGCCAGATCCTCCGAACAACGTGTCGTCGTCATACCCACCGATCAGTGTGTCATCACCTTCATGACCATGGAGAGTGTCGTTGCCGCCAAGGCCGTAAAGCGTGTCGCCCTGATTGTTGCCGTGCACCACGTCATCACCCTCTGTGGTGTGAAACGTGGCTTCCATGATCTGGTAGCCGGACAGGACAAAATAGTCAGCCTCAACAAAGCGGATGGTCTGGAGGCTCTGACCATCGGCAAACTGGTTCTTGATCAGCAGCGTGCCACCATTGCGGAACGTCAGAAGAAGATCATCACTGTCCGTGCCAGACGGACGGCTGAACTCCACTTCATATGGGTGGTAATCACTAATAACCAACTCGTTGATCTCGGAACTATCCGCATGCACGTCGATGATCGTGTCATGGCCGCTGCCATATTCATATTTATAGGTGTCGTTGCCGGTCCCACCGACCAAAGTGTCATCGCCATGCTCACCGTTCAAAGTATCGTTGCCAGACCCTCCGAACAACGTGTCGTCGTCATACCCACCGATCAGTGTGTCATCACCTTCATGACCATGGAGAGTGTCGTTGCCTGAGCCGCCGTAAAGCATATCGCCCTGATCACCGCCATGGATGGCATCATCGCCCGAGGTGGTGTTAAACGTGACCTCCATAACCCGGTAGCCTGACAGCACCAAATAGTCGGCGTCAGCAAAGCGGATTGTCTGGATACCTTGTTCATCTGCGAACTGGTTCTTGATCAGCAGTGTGCCACCATTGCGGAACGTCAGAAGAAGATCGTCATTGTCCGTTCCGGACGGGCGGCTGAACTGTACTTCATGTGGGTAGTAGCCGGACCCGATAACCAGCTCGTTGATCTCGGAACTGTCTGCTTGCACGTCGATGATCGTGTCATGGCTGCTGCCATATTCGTAGACGTAAGTGTTCTCCCGCTCATCCGAAAATGTCGGTTCCGGAGCAGTTTGTGTTGAGAGCACCGTCTCAACAAGGCCGAAATCAAGCGTATTGCTGGGAGGAGTTGAAGAAACAGAATCAGACATGACAACCTCTGAAAATAAAAATCACGCCATGACGTTGTCGCTAAAAATATTTGATTTCAAATATGATTTTACTCTCAATTGATTCAAAAAATTCCAACTACGTTCAATCGATGAAACTAGCTAACCCTCATAAATCAACCACAGATTTAATTATATGCACTATGCAATTATAGATTTAAAAACTAGTTTTTACTCCTATTGAGTGAGTTGTTTTCATCTTATTTTTTTCCAGATTTCTGGTTGATATTATTTTTGCATGAGAACCGCGATGAGAGGTCTTATGAGCACCAGTTAGTGTGTACGAACTAGCGGCATTCGGACTGCATCCCTCCCCACACACAACATTGTGGGGTGTGAATGATTGTGGGATCTGGTAGGGTTTTGGGTGTGTTTTGGATAGAGAGAGGCTGAGATATGGGTGGTGGTGTGACACAACCGGAGGCTTCGCGGTCTTTTCAGGAGTTGGTGATCCTGGGCGTGCAGGTGCTGCTTGGGGTTGGGTTTATGGTGTTTAGTGCCTACGTGTTTTATGAGGCGGCGCTGGCGCTTTATAAACTGGATCTGGTGCGCATGATTGGTGCTTACTTCCTGTTTTTCTGCACGGTTGGGCTTGGGCCGTTTTTCTGGCCATTTTCATGGCCGTTTGGTGAGGGCCATTAAAGAAGCCAGATTACCCCTACGCCATATTATGTCTTATCTTTTGAGCGTATCCCGGCTTGAACGCTATGTTCATTCTGGTTGATACGCTCTTTCTTCGTCGTTCAGGCCTCTTCCTTTTCCCGTACAGCATGATAGATGCCCCAATCGCGCAGTGCGGTGATAATGGGGCGGAGAGTTTCGCCCTTTGGTGTGAGTGAGTATTCTACGTGAGGCGGAACCACAGCGAAGACTTTGCGGGAGACCAGACCGTCGGTTTCCAGCTCTCTCAATTGTTTGGTCAACATACGCTGAGTGACTGTTCCGACTTGTTTTTTCAACTCGCCAAAGCGCTGTGTCCCTTCCATCAGATGGTAGAGAATAACGCCCTTCCATTTGCCGCCAATCAGCTCCAGTGCAGCTTCTACGGGACATCCCTGACTGCAATTGTATTGCTCGAAGCGCTGGTTTTTATCACTCATATTATCTCCTGAGAGCAGGTTGCTTTCATATGCATTCAAACAACAGGCTCTAAGCCTTTTTTTGCACGTACTCTTATCCGAAAACCAGAACCACTTTTCGGGAGCACGCCTTAGTATACTTCTTGTACCTACAGGTCAAAATTGTGCGTACTTGTTATTGATATAGCGTCTATATAGGTTCTCTGCCAGCAAAACAAAAGAGAGGATTGCTCCTATGACCTTGACCATCGTCGCCAATATCCATGCAGCCAAAGGCAAGGAAGATCTTGTGCAAGCAGAGCTGGAGAAGCTGATTGATGTGACCCGCGCTGAAGCTGGTTGCCTGCAATATGATCTGCACGTGGACAATGAAAATCCCGCTCACTTCATGTTTTATGAGAACTGGGAAACACGTGAGCTGTGGCAGGAGCACATGAGCGCCCCTCATCTGGCTGCTTACATGGTGGCAACAGAGGGTGCTGTTGACGAGTTTACTGTGAACGAGATGACACGCATCTAACAGCTGCTACGAGTATTTTGCAGAGTCTTTCCAGTGTTGTGAGGGCTCTGCATAATTTTATCGTGCATTGTAAAAACTGAAATATCCTCAGACTAATCCCAGCGAATCCCGCTGGTTACCTCCCTCTCTATGCGTTCTGCATTTTTCATTTCACCTTCCAAAATCGATAGTTTGTAGAGCCCATAACATTTTAAGCTTGAACTATCTCCCTTCGCAAATATCATTGTTTTAAGTTTAAAAAAGAATCTATCCAGACCAGATAAATATTTATCAACGCCGCCTAAATTACTATTATTTCTATGTATTCATGGCGGAGATATTACAGAGATAGATTGATAAATTTTAAAATTAAATAATCAGAGCTAAGCAGCCACTTTATTCTATTGATGAGGAGGAAAATTATGTCTGATCAAGTCTTGATACCGGAAGGTGCTTTGCAAGGTGTGACGCTTGTGGGGGAAGGCCTTAATGACAACACCAGCTGGAATGTTGTTGGCCATACATACACACCGAAAGTACTGACCGAGAACGTGTTTATTTGGCATGCAACTATTCCGGACGGAACCTTTGTGCCACCGCATATTCACCCAACGCAGGATGAGTGGATCACCGTGTTGACTGGTGCGCTTGAGGTGGAGTTTGGGGAAGCCTGCCATAAAGCCGGACCGGGAGACACGATCAGAATGCCGCGCGGCATCGCACATGGAATCTTCAACCGCTCTGGCGATGATGCAACCTGTGTGTTTGGTGTGGCCCCTTCCCGCAAGCTCTATGATCTGTTTGAGGCTTTGGACGGCGTGACAGATCCGGAAGAGCTTGTGCGCATCTCTGCACTTCATGAAGTCGACTTCCTACCGCCACCAGCAGAATAAGGGTGGCTGACATGGTGAAGAAGAAGAAAGTTGCTGTCATTGGCGGCGGCGTGAGCGGTCTTGCGGCTGCCAAAGCCTTTGACGAGCGAGGGCACCGGGTGTTCGGGTACGAGCGCACCCACGATTTCGGCGGGGTCTGGGAACTTTCCAGATCCTACCCGGGGGTACAGACCCAGTCTCCAAAAGATCTGTATTGTTATACGGATCATCCTATGCCCAAGGCATATCCGGAATGGCCCAAAGGGCCGCAAGTGCATGCTTATCTGCATTCCTATGCTCATAAACACAAGCTGCACCGGCTGTTCCAATTGAATACCTCAGTGCTTTCCATGGAACGACGAACGGATGGCCAGCCGGAATGGTCTCTAACACTGGATGCTGCGGGTCAGGTTCGTAAAGAAGACTTCGACTTTGTTGTCATCTCAACGGGTCAGTTTTCTTAAAAGAACATTATCAGCCATCCGGGACAGGACAGTTTTGAGGCGCAGGGCGGGCATGTCATGCACTCTTCCGACTATACCGATCCTTCCCTTGCCAAGGGCAAACAGGTGGTGGTGCTGGGTGGTTCCAAGTCGGCAACCGATGTAGCGGTTAATGCGGCGAAGAATGGGGCCTCTCAAGTGACACTGGTGTATCGTGAGCCTGTGTGGCGAGTACCCTACTTTGTGGGCGGCATCAACTTTAAGCGACTGCTTTACATGCGGGCGCAGGAGTTGCAATTCAACAGCTGGGGCAGAAATCCGCTGCAAAAGGCGATGGCTGCAATTGCAAAGCCGCTGATCTGGGCGAATTTCCGAGGTCTTGAAATGTTGCTGAAGCTTCAGTTGGGGCTGAATAAGTGGGATATGGTGCCGAAGGTGCCGATTGAGAAGGACATTTCCTGCTCAATTCCCATTGTCACCCCAGGACTGTTTGAGGGGTTCAAGAGCGGCGTTATCAAGCCGGTTCAAGGCACGATTGATCATTATGAAGATGGTCAGGCAGTGCTAACGAGCGGCGATAAAGTGGGCTGTGATGTTTCGGTGCTTGCAGTGGGGTGGAAGCTGGGCATTCCGTATCTGGCAAAAGAGTATCGTGACAAGCTGATTGAAGAGGACGGGCAGTATCGGACCTACCGTCTTTCTGTAAACCCTGACCTGCCAGAAATGGGGTTTGTGGGCTTCAATTCCAGCTTCTGCACGGTGCTTTCTGCAGAGATGATTGCCAACTGGTTGGTGCGCTATGCGGATGGGCAGCTGGAGAAGCAACCAACGGATGGACAGATGCGTCAGAACATTGATGAGATGCTGGATTGGCGGCGTGATGACCGGCCAGCAGCTCAGGTTTATGGCGGATTGTGCTCAGCTCCATTCCACTTCAAGCATTTTGATGAACTGCTGGAAGATATTGGAGCGGCCAAACGCAAGCGCAGTAATCCTGTTGCAGAGCAGTTCTCCTATCCGAATGCGCAGGCCTATGGGAGTTACCTGAAGTCAGCTCCGCAGTATCTTGCGCAATAACAACATCGTGAGACGCCGTCATCTGTTAAGCCTATAGCGCTAAATGATTGTTTCTCACGTATAATCTCTAAATGTCTCTCCAGCGCCTTCGGTTTTGCTGAAGGTGCTGGAGAACCACCTTTAAACGGTGATCAGCGGCGTTTTAATCAAACCACTTGCAACATAACAATGCCGATATAACCATCGTGATCTTTGTGAATGCTTCTCACGATATTTTATCGATTATTTTAAAACCTACGCAACACGCCCCCGACATTGTCGAGAGATGAGAATAAATGGTCATCTGTCTAAGGAGTGTGTCTATGCTGGGTGGTGCACAACAACAACCTGAGAGTTCAGGAAATCAAGACGAGCTGAGCTGGGCGAAACGCGTATGTCAGCATCTTGGTATCGATTTTCCTGATAGTGTGCAGCAGGCTGAGCAGATAGAAGCCAGCATGCCCAAGGCTGATGTGCTGAGCGTTGCTGACAACAAAGCCGTTGAAGCATCGATGGCGCAGATTGCTTCTGATAGTCCAGCCGCACACAAGACAGCTGACAGCCTGATCAAGAGCATTGTGACCGTGTTCACGCGGCTTGAAGGTGACGACGAGCTCAAGGGCATGATGGATGCCATGCAGGCTTATACGGGCGACAATCCGAAATACGGTGTTGTCGGTCAGCTGGGTGCTGGCGGTTTTACCAAGATTGTCGACGGTGCCAAGAAGGGCAAAGAAGATAGCGATGTGACAATCCGCGAAAAAGGCACGGCCTATTTCGATTTGTCCAACTCCCCTGCTTTCCGAAAGGCCATGGAGAAGATCTATCACTCCCCTGAACTTCAGGAAAAGATGAAAGACATTATCGATATCGATTACCTGCGCAGTTTCAAGTTTGGCCGCCCTCGTGGCGCCGGACCGGACAGCACTGCTCCAGATGAGTTGAAGCTTTACACTTATCGGAACGAGAACAAGCAAAACGCATCAGAAAACCCAGAGCTCTATGGCGAAGTGCCGGGCAGTGATCAGGTTGACGGACCCGTTCCGCAGAATGATGCGCTGGCAGGTCAGAGCCTGACGGCAAATCAGCGGAAGTATCGCGACCGCAGCAAGAAAGGCGGCGATGGTGCGTGGGCTACGGCTGCTGATCTGGAAGCGAACAAACGTCTAACAGAACGCGAGATCAATTTTGCAAAGACCAACCCGCGTAACCGGCACGACAGAGAAGACCACCAGTTCAAAGAAAACAAACCTGTCAAAGCCGGTGAGATGCCGAAGGACAAGGTTATTGTTGAACACCAGCCAGGTTTTTCTGTTTGGGATGTCAAAGACGGCACAGGCTTTGCCAAGGATGCAGACCTGCACAACAAACCAACCGTTGCAGGCCCGTCCGGCACCACAGACCGCTTCCTCACCGGCATTCGCTTGCTGGGTAAAGGGGTGATGAAGGAACTGGGGCTGGAAGGTGACAATGCCGAGAACCAGGTGAAGGAACTGGGCAGATGGCTGGCGACCGGATATCTGGTTGGTGATGAGCACCACTCTGCCGTTGAGGTGAATCTGGGTGCTGCCAACCACGGTCTGAAGCCTCAATGGGGTTCTGATCTTTATACCGAACCGTTCTCCGAGCCGATCAAGGGCAAGGGTTTTGAGATCTCCAGTGAGACAGTCGTTGATCAGCTTGAGACCAAGCTGGAAACAGCCGAAGAGGATGCCGTGAACAGAGACGCCTACCGCTTCGATCTGGAAGGCGGTTCCAAAGGCACGGTCTCCCCAGAGGGTAAGGTTAAGACACCACCAAAACCGAGCAGATAGTCTGGTTTTCTCACGAGACATCGCTTGAGAAATGGTGTTTGAGAACAGAAAATTTCATCAAAAAATGAGCAGCCCAGCCCCGTGTTTGGGCTGTTTTCATGCACTCTCAGATTTAATCCTTAACATCCGTTAGGAGAATTTTAATGGAATCATTTCACAATGAGAACATAGGAAGAACATCGGGTGTTAGATAACTATGTCCAAGAAGTTTCAGTGGCGACAGCTTTGGAGAAATGTTCCAGATCACACTGTAGGGACAGGCGTTCTCAATACTGAGATGAGCATGCGGGTTCATCGCGAAGGTGATGATGAAGCGCGTAAGCCATGGCGGTGGGAACTGCATCACAATGGTGTTGTGTGCAAAGGTGACGTCAACAACAAGGTTGAGGCCATGCAAAAAGCGCAGGATGCTTATATCGCTTACCTGCGCTAATCCTTAGTTTTTCAATTTAAGGCGCGTGCCTTTACCTCACAATCGGGCGCACTTTTTGAAAATGCGCCTAACTGGTTGCAGCCACATCCTTGGTTTGTGTTGTGGCTTTTCTTGTGCCAGGGGTTTTTAGTGCAAAGACGATACTTCCCAGCACGATGAGAATGCCGACCCACTGGCGCACACCAAACTGCTCCCCCACCAGCAACTGACCGCATAAGACAGCGGATACCGGATTGACCAGAGATAGAAAGCCTATGGTTGTTGGGTTGAGCTGTACGATCCCCTTCAGCCAGTTGACCGATGCCAGACCCATTCCCAATATACCGATCCAGAAGAAGGCCAGTACCATGTTCAGGTCCGGCACCGGAGCGGCCCCTTCCAACACAAGCGCAATTGGTACGGCGTAAAGACCGCCTAATGTGACGTGCCAGCCTGTGTACGTGACCATGCTGACATCTGGCCGGCCCCATTTGCCACTGAGGTAAACGCCTGTGAAGGTGCTCAGACAGGCGGCCATTGCAGCGCCGATACCGATCCAATCCAACTCAACAGCGCCAAGTAGCAGCAAGCCGACACCGAACAGGCCGATGAGGGACGCAATGAGCTGGCGGGCGACGGGTGTTTTGCCATCCAGAATCCAGATGTAAAAGATGATCTGCAAGGGCAATGTCGCCATGAGCGTTCCGGCCATTCCGCTTGGGAGGCGGAAAGCGGCAATGAACACAAAGAAGATCATGGAAAGATTGGTCAGGCCGATGGTCATCGCTCTCTTCACCCAAGGGCCTTTGAGCAAACCCGGAGCAAAAGCCAACAGCAACAAGCCTGCGGGTAACAGGCGATAGACCACCATCCAGACAGGGTCTTCTGCGGGCAAGAGCAACGTTGTAACGGCGTAGGTGGTGCCCCAAATTGCGGGCGTAAGCGCCGTGCGCAGCTGAACAAGCATGTACTTCGACCTCAATTATCTTGATCTCAAATTAATTCGATATGATGCTTAGGATATATACGCAGAAGCGTCAAGTATCTTGATATCAAGTAATTCCTCTGCAATATAGCTTTGTATTGCTGCAAGCCAGATTATTGAGAATGACAATGAGTGATCACGTTGCACGCGTAGTGCGCCAGTGGAAGAGCGAATATCCTGAAGTTGATGCCAGCCCGATGTATGTGCTGGCGCGGATGATGCGCCTCAACATGCAGATCAACAAGGATCTTTCTGCAAACTTTGCGAAATTTGGTCTGGCAACGGGTGATTTTGATGTTCTGGCAACGCTACGCCGAAGCGGTGAGCCCTATGCACTGCGCCCGACCGAGCTGACCAAATCCAGCATGCTGACCTCCGGCACCATGACCAGCCGCCTCGACAAGCTGGAAAAGCTGGGGCTGGTGTGCCGTAATCCCAATCCGGAAGATCGCCGGGCTCTGATGATCCATTTAACGGACAAAGGCCGCTCCCTGGTGGAGGAAGCAGCAGCAGCGCACTTTGAGATGGAAGCGGAGATGCTCAAGATTCTGGATCCAGAAGACCGGGACGCGCTCGAGGGCATCTTGGAAAGATGGAGCCACAGGCTGGAAGAAAACGGAACGATGTAGCCTGCTTTTAACTTGGGCAATGCAAGCTACTTCCCCCTATATCCTTCACACCCGCTCATCCATGAAAACTGTTAGATGATCTTCAAAGGTGCGTGGTGATTACCCGTGGCTCAGTTTGGGGGTGAGCAGATCAGGCAGTGCTCGTTGACTTCGCACAGCCTGTCTGACTTTTGTTTTTGTTATCTCTTAGAACTAGGAGTTGCCAGAAAGGCAAGTGTTGAAGGCACCGCCCATTTCCTTGAGCAACTCGGTGTAAAGCTGCGGGCCTGAGTCCAGCGTTGATCCGAGTGGATCAAGTTCAGCGGAGTTAACTCCTGTCCCCTCTTTAAGCACTGCAACCATGCGCGGATTGAACTGTACTTCAGAGAAGACGCAGCTGACGCCCAAACCTTCCAGCTTCTGACGCACTTCAGACAGGCGCTTTGCTCCCGGCAGCACTTCCGGGCTGACTGTAACTGAGCCGACTGCATTGAGGTTGTAAGCCTCTTCAAAATAGCGGTAAGCATCGTGGAACACCACGAACGGCTTGGTCTGGAGATTCTTCAGGTCTGCTTTCAGTGCTTCAGAGACCTCAGTAATCTCAGCGGCTTCTGCTTTTGCATTGGCAGCGTACTTGGTCGCGTTTGCAGGATCAGCTTTTGAGAGGGTTTCTTCAATCTCATGCAGCATGGCGATCGCGTTTTGTGGCGACAGCCAAATGTGCATGTCTACGGCTTCATCACCATGTTCATCGTGACCTGCATGCTCAGCGTGTTCCTCATGGTCTTCGTGTTTCTCGTGGTCATGATCCTCATGCGCCTCGTCAGCATGCTCGGCATGTTCAGCGGCACTTTCACCTGCATGGGTGCCGTGGTCATGGCCTTCAAAGTTGCCACCTTCACGGAAATTCAGAAGCGTCAGACCATGGGCATCTTTCAGCGTCACAATGGTTGCGTTATCTGCAAGGTTTTCCAGTGGAGTATCAAGGAAGCTCTCCATCTGAGGACCAACCCAGAACACCACATCCGCATTAGCAATTTTGCGTGCTGTTGATGGGCGCAGGCTGTAAGTGTGCGGAGAGCCAGCGCCTTCCACCACCAGATCAGGCGTACCTACGCCTTCCATCACGCTCGCCACAAGAGAGTGAATTGGCTTGATGGATGCCACTACATTAACCTCGGCCTGAGCCAAAGCAGGAAAAGATACGCTTCCGGCAAGAAGACCGAGAATGCTTAGTGAACCTAAGAGATGCTTCATACGCCTCACAACCACTTTGTTATAATATTACATTCGATTTGTTACTTTATAACGTCACATATTTTGGAGTGCAACGGCCTTTTTGTGATTTATTCAAGACTGGGCAAAACTCAAAATGACGGGGTAAATACCCTATTGATCTCAGCGGGTTCGTTCTGCTTTTTGCCAGTAAACTGTTAGTTTTGCCTGATCCTACTGCCAAATTAACGAGATATCTGTTATATTGCCGCAAAATTTAAAGGATTTTCTATGGCCGAGATTAAGGATGAGCTGGACCGCAAGCTAATTGCCATCTTGCAGGGAAACGCTCGGGAGCCGGTGTCTTCTATTGCACGACGTCTGGATGTTGCCCGCTCAACAGTTCAAGAGCGCATTGCCCGGCTTGAACGCAAAGGCATCATTATCGGCTATACAGCTATTTTGGGAGACCAAGAGGATCAGAAGCGGGTTCAGGCTCTTGTCATGCTCTCCGTTGCCCAGCAACGCTCTCGCGAACTGATTGCTCAGTTGGAGTCCTACCCTGAAATCCGCAGCTGTCTGACCATCTCCGGTGAATTTGATCTCTGCCTGATTGTTGAGCCTGACCGTCTGGAAGAGCTGGATGCTGTGCTGGACGAGATTGCTGCTATTCCAGGTGTTGAGCGCACGCGGTCCTCTATCGTGCTGACGAAGAAGTTTGAGCGACAACGACCATTCATGCCTCAAAATACCTATAGCCTTGAGAAGTAACAGATCCTGAGCATTCGTTTATTTTGCCCATTCAATTTAAGTGGCACTTTTTGCCTGCTTTCCTTGTCTCGAATCGTGTGAGCAATACACGTAAAATTCGTCATATTTACAATTTTAATGTCAATATAACATAGTTACCGTCATTTACACGAAATAAAACGTCATTTCGGCAAGTTGCCCCGTAAACTCCGGCAGTGTTTTCACGTAGACTCTTAGTCAATAGAAACAAGCTTGGAGGGGCTTATGAGCCGACATCATGTTGCTGTTGTGGGTGCAGGTAAGATCGGTGGGATGATCGCTGCACTGCTACAAGGTTCAGGTGATTATCAGATCAAGGTACTGGACCAGAGTGTGGAAGCGCTGAGTGCGCTGGACGTGCCGCATGTGACAACAGAAGCACTGGATGTGAGTGACCTGGGAAAACTCACAGGAGCTCTTAAAGGATGCGACGCTGTCATTTCAGCTGCACCGTTTTTCCTGACGCCAGTGATCGCGCAGGCCGCAAAAGATGCAGACTGTCACTATCTTGACCTGACCGAAGATGTGGCCAGTACTGCTGAAGTGGAGAAGATTGCAGAAGGCGCCAACAAGGCCTTTGCTCCACAATGCGGCCTCGCACCTGGTTTTGTGTCCATCGCAGGTTATGATCTTGCAAAGCAGTTTGACAGTCTTGAAGACCTGCATCTGCGTGTGGGCGCCCTGCCCCGCTACCCGACCAACAAGCTGAAGTACAATCTGACTTGGTCCACTGACGGCCTGATCAACGAGTACTGCAACCCATGTCTTGCCATTGAGAACGGCGAGCTGACCAAGGTGCCAGCTTTGGCCGGTCTGCAGCATTTCTCTCTGGATGGCGTTGATTATGAAGCATTCAACACGTCCGGTGGTCTGGGTTCTCTTTCTGAGACGCTGAAGGACAAGGTGCAGAGCCTGCGTTACCTCTCCATCCGGTATCCGGGTCACCGGGACATCATGGAGCTGCTGCTGAAGGATCTGGGCTTCATCAACAAGCGTGATTTGCTGAAAGAGGTGATGGAAGATTCCATTCCGGTCACCATGCAGGACCGCGTGCTCATCTTTATCACCGCCACAGGTATGAAAGATGGTCGGTTCCAGCAGAAATCTTATTCTCATGTGGTCAATGACCGTGAGATCATGGGCAAGCACTGGAGTGGTATTCAGATCACCACAGCAGCTAGCATCTGTGCCACGCTGGATCTACTGATGGATGGCAGCTTGAACGCCAAAGGCTTTGTGAAGCAGGAGAGCATCAACCTAGATGACTTCCTCTCCAATCGCTTCGGCGGCCTTTACAACAACGGTGGGTCTGATCACGAAAAACCGGGGCGTCAGATCGCAGCTTAAAGCTGTTCACCTGATCCCTTTTGCGATCACTGAGACAACAAAAAAGCGCAGCTTCATCTCTGAGGCTGCGCTTTTCTTTTAGACTTAGTTTCCCGGATCAATCGTCGCGGAGACGGCCTTTGATCTCGTCGGATAGTGGCAGGGTGACTTCGCCCAACTTGCCATCTTCAAGGACCAGAACGCGGTCTGCACCTTCCAACTCACTGGCGCGGTGAGAGACCATGAGGACGGTTTTGCCTCTGGTCATGGCGCGGAAAGATGCGAGCACCTTGTCTGCAGTGGCATGGTCGAGACCTTCTGTCAGCTCATCCGCCACCCAGATTTCCGGATTACGCAGGTACGCACGAGCCAATGCCAGACGGCGACCTTCACCGCCGGACAGACCCAGACCACCTTCACCCAGATGGGTTTCCAGCTTTTCCTGTCTGCCTTCAACAAGCTCCTTCAGGCCAGCATGAGACAGCGCTTCCCAAAGCTCGGCATCGGTTGCTTCTTCACGGGCAACGCGCAGGTTCTCTGCGATAGTACTGTGGAAGATCTGCGTACGCTGACCGACAACAGTCAGAGCAGCCCGCAGTTTGTCTTCTGCCATACCGCCAAGCTCGACACCGCCAATCTGGATTGCACCAGATTGCGGCGTTTGCAGACGTGCCACGATAGCTGCGAGCGTGGATTTACCGGCACCACTTGGGCCGATCACAACGGTGCGACTGCCAGTTGGCAGCGCGAGGTCTACACCATCCAGAATGGCAGCTGCCTTTGGTGTGTAGGCGAAGTGGATATCCTTCAGGTTCAAAGCATCTTTGCCAACTTCAAATGAAGGTGTTTCAGAATTGCTACGGGCGTTCTGAAGTGCTTCGCTGTCTTGCCCTACTGTGAGCAGGGACCGGACGCGGTCAGCTGCGCCTGACATCTTGCTCCAGCTGCCTGCGCTGTTGGCAAGGGAGATGAGCAGCTCTGGCAGAGCCAAAGCAACGAAGGCGAACAAAGCAATGTGCTTTAGCTCCATCTGACCTTGCTGATAGGAATAGGCCGCAAACAGGAAGGTGACAGCCACCATCACCTGGCTCATGGTGCTCACCACAGCCTGATTGCGCATGTCTGTCAGTTCGTTCTGCTCTTGCACATCGTCCAGTTGGTTGACTGCTTTGAGTGCGGCAACACGCTGTTGCTCCAGACCGCCGAAGACGGAGAGGTCGCGGCGACCACGCACCAGATCAGACACGCGAACGCGCAAAGCATCACGCGCTGCATTGAGTTTGCGCGCCTGCGCCTTTTGGCGATGACCGCCTGATTTTGCCAAAATAGTAAGGCCTGCTGCCTGAACTGCCCCCAGAGCGATCGACGCCATTGGTGAGTACTGCCACAGGATAACCAGTGTCAGACCAGTGATGATAGTTGCAGAGGCGAGAGGCACCACAAGACGCAGGAACAGGCCATCAAGCTGATCCACATCACTCACCACGCGGGAGAGCGCCGTCGCGGAGCGTTGGCTCAGTGTGCCATTGCTTTCCCGGGCAACAAGGCCGCGAAAAACGCCAGAACGCAGGTTCGCGAGAAAACGGAAGGTCGCGTCATGCGTTATCACCCGCTCAATATAGCGACCGAAGATGCGCATGGAGGCGTAAAGGCGGATACAGCTTGCCGCAGATGAGGTATTGAAAGCAACTGCACCTGCGGAGAGGCCAGCAAGGGCCGTTGCGGTGATGAAGTAACCAGAGACTGCCAGCAATGCGATGCCTGCTGCGGCTGGGAGGAATGCTAGGAACAGACCACCCCAGAATGCGAGCGGTTCTTCTTTTTGCAAAAGCCAGATGATGCGAAGGGACGATCTCATTGTTCTTCTCCTTCACGTTCATTCAGATCAACCAGCACACCTTCTTTCAGCGTCAACACGCGGTCGGCTGAGCCGACAACGCGCGGATCGTGAGTTGCGACCAGAACTGGCTTGTTGTGTGCCAGCTTTTTAAGAGCCGCAACAACCTTTTGTGCGGTTGCACCGTCGAGATCGGCAGTTGGTTCATCTGCAATGATCAGCCGAGCATCCTCACGCAGGGCCGCACGTGCCAATGCAAAGCGGCGACGCTCTCCCAAAGACAAGCCTTTGCCGTCTTCGCCGATCTGGCCTGAGAGGCCTCCCGGGATCTTGGCGAGCAACTCATCAACTGCAGCAAGCTTCAAGGCTTGTGTAAGTGTTGCATCGTCTGCTGCTTGATCAGCGCGGCGCAGGTTGGCGCGTAGCGTGCCGTGGAACAGTTCAGGATTTTGAGAAAGGACAGAGATAGACTGCTGCCAGTTGGTCAGACCATAAGAGGTCAGAGGAAGCCCGCCATAAGCAATCTGGCCCTGATCGGCTGGTAAGAAGCCGAGAATGCAATCCATCAAGGTTGATTTACCGGTACCACTCGGGCCTTTGACAACCACCAGCTCCGGTTCGCCCAGAGACAGGTTGACGTCAGCGAGGATCTTGCGGTGACCGCGGGAAACACTCAGGTTTCGGATCGTCAGTGCACCTGTTGCTGGCAGCGGCACAACATCACGCCCAGTCCCGATGATATCTTCCTGACCATCGTCCTCCAGCTGCTTTTGCAGTTCAACGATATGATCTGCTGCTGCAATGCCTGCTGCACGATCATGGTAGGCTGCTGCAAAGGCGCGAAGTGGTGCGAAATATTCGGGAACGATCATCAGCACGAACAGGCCACCGGCCAGCGTGAGCGGAGAACCATATGCGCCGAAGCTCCATTCTCCAAGCAGGGAAAAACCGACGTAGATTGCGGTGATTGCAATTGCGGCGGCGCTGAACAGTTCCAGTGCAGTGCTGGAGAGGAAAGCAATACGAAGAACGCGCATGGTGGATGTGCGGAAGTCGCCACCCAGCTTGCGGATGTCGTCTTCCGAGCGTTTAACCGCGCCGAACAAGCGCAGGGTTTCCATGCCTCTGAGGCGGTCCAGCAGCAGCCCACCCATATCGGCAAGGACACCAAGCTGGCGGTCACTGGCCTTTTTGGCGCGTATACCAACGATTGCCATGAAGACAGGCACCAGCGGGCCAAAGATCAGCAAGCACAGAGCTGCAAACCAGCTGACATAGGCGACAGACGCAATCAAGATGAGAGGGACGAGTGAAAGACGCGCCTGAATTGGGAGAAAACGGCCAAGATAAGGGCCGATTGCCTGAATGTGTTCCACCGCGATGGACGCGATTTTACCGCTTGCAGGCAGTTCGGTTGCCGGTGACAGGTTGGTCAGATTGCTCAGCAGACTGGTTTCCAGTCTGTGGCGCGCCTTTGAGGCTGCGCGAACTGCGATCTCACCGCCCCTGATGCGCAGAAAATGGCGGATCACGGCTAAGATAAGTATGGAAGCTGTTGCATAGAATGGATCAAGGCCCGGTCCGTGTGGATCGATCAGGCCAGCGATTGCCAATGCCAATAATGCTGCCTGCGGAATCCAGAGGAGTTCCGAGAGGCCTTGTAACATTGCACCGCGTTTCACCAGTTTCATTTCCGGGCGAACCGCATCCTGCAGCCAAACCTGACCCGCGGACTTTTTGCGTCCACGTTTCTTGGCGGGGGCATTTGCCTCCGCGACGTCTGCATCAGATAGCTCTGTTACGTTTGCTAGGTTTTCAGTCATTCCGCTTGTCCGGTTCCCTCTTCGCCGGGGCATCTGCCTGTAATTCATAAAGACAATTTCCGAAAAAACTCTTCAATTGCCTAGACTTGCTTGCACAATGGAATCGACCCGTCCGGTCTGTGATTGCAACACGCTCGTTAGAATTACTCCAGTTTTTTAATAAATCGCAACAAACTCAGAGGCGAAGACCCCCCAATTTGTATGGGACATAAGCGCACAGGTGCGCATATTGAGAGATCATAGGTGCCCCGCAGAGCGTTGCTTTGCCGAGGTTTACGGGATTTTACCGAAGAGCTGCCACGATAAAAATCAAAATGGCTCATGGATCCCCGAGTTTTCGGGAATATTAACTGCTTTCCGCTAGGGTCCCCGAGTTCTCTTATAGCTCTCAGCCTACATCGAACTAACGAGTTGATATTGCTGAATAACAACAAAAAGGAGAGAACCTGCCATGTTTTGCTCTTTTCGCCGTCTGTGTCTGGCGGCAATTTGGGGCCTGGGCCTTGCCTCCTCATCTTTTGCCTCTGAAAAAGCTGGATTTACTGCAGAACGGGATGATGTGATTCCGCCATTGGACATTTTCAAGACGATGGCAAGTGATCTGGAGCCTGAGGGCTGGATCACCTTCCAGACTCTGGACAACAAGCAGATCATCAACTTTGCCCCCATCATGTCACTGCGCTGCAGGCTGAAAGAAATTAAGTATTCGATTGACTCCAAGGATCTGGATAAGAGCTTTCCTATTCCTGATTGCGATCCTGAATACCCCTTCCGTGTCGAAGCGCAGAGCATTCATAAGCCGTACGTCATGGAGTTCCCTGGTGGGACAGTGCAAGCCCTTGCAGTGCAACTGACGTGGGATGACGGAAGCACCAGCAACACTGTCTATTATGAAGCCTGCCGCGCGGTTGGTGCCGCGCCTTGCGCCTATCCTCTTGGTAGCAACGAATAAAAAAGGCGCTCAAAAGAGCGCCTTTCAAACTGTTAACCCGCAGGCTTAGCCCATTGTTGGGATAGAGAATTCTGCACCTTCCTTCACACCTGAAGGCCAGCGGGATGTCACTGTCTTGGTGCGGGTGTAGAACTTGAAGCCATCTGGGCCGTGCTGGTTCAGATCGCCGAAGCCAGAACGCTTCCAGCCACCAAAGGTGTGGTATGCGAGCGGCACAGGGATTGGAACGTTGATGCCGACCATGCCGATGTTGATGCGGCTTGCAAAGTCACGTGCAGTGTCACCATCACGGGTGTAGATTGCAGTGCCGTTGCCGTACTCATGATCCATTGGCAGGCTCAGAGCTTCTTCATAGGTTTCTGCGCGTACAACAGTCAGAACCGGACCAAAGATTTCTTCTTTGTAGATGTCCATGTCTTTGGTTGCGTTGTCGAACAGGCAAGGACCAACGAAGTTACCGTTTTCATAGCCCTGCAGTTTGAAGTCACGTCCGTCAACAACAAGCTTTGCACCCTGCTCAACACCGGAGTTCACCAGACCGAGGATACGCTCGCGTGCCTGTGGGGTGATGACCGGACCGAAGTCAACGTCGTCGCCTGCAGTGTAAGGGCCAACTTTGAGAGCTTCAACGCGTGGGATGAGCTTCTCGATGAGGCGGTCTGCAGTTTCCTGACCAACAGGAACAGCAACGGAGATCGCCATGCAGCGTTCGCCAGCAGCACCAAAGCCTGCACCAACCAGAGCGTCAGCAGCCTGATCCAGATCAGCATCTGGCATGATGAGCATGTGGTTTTTCGCACCGCCGAAGCACTGAACGCGCTTACCGGAAGCTGTACCGCGGGTGTAAACGTACTCAGCAATCGCGGTGGAACCAACGAAGCCAACAGCCTGAATGATTGGATCATCAAGGATTGCGTCTACGGATTCTTTGTCGCCATTCACAACGTTCAGAACGCCGTCTGGCAGACCAGCTTCCTGCATCAGCTCAGCCAGCATCATTGGCACAGACGGGTTGCGCTCAGATGGCTTGAGGATGAAGGAGTTACCAGCTGCGATCGCAACACAGAACTTCCACATCGGGATCATTGCAGGGAAGTTGAATGGCGTGATGCCAGCAACAACGCCCAGTGGCTGACGCATGGAGTACATGTCGATGCCAGGGCCTGCGCCCTCGGTGAATTCACCCTTCATCATGTGTGGTGCGCCGATGCAGAATTCTGCAACTTCCAGACCACGGATCACGTCGCCTTTTGCGTCCGGGTGTGTTTTACCATGCTCAGCAGACAGCTTGGATGCCAGCTTGTCCATGTCGCGGTGAAGCAAAGTTACGAACTTCATCATTACGCGAGCGCGGCGCTGTGGGTTGGTTGCTGCCCATGCTGGCTGCGCTTTTTCAGCGACGGCGACAGCCTCCTGCATTTCTGCTGCAGTTGCCAAAGCAACCTTTGCAGTTACTTCACCGGTTGCAGGGTTGAAAACGTCTGCAGTGCGGCCGGACTTGCCAGCAACGCGCTTACCATTGATAAAATGACCGATCTCTTCCATGAGGTCCTCCCTCTCCAGGTCTATTCTTGCGGCCCGCAAACACATGCGTTTTACAGGTCTGCGAGCGAATTTCTTTATGCCCCTAGCATGAACTATATTTTTCGCATATCAATGAGATAATATCCGAAACCGTTGTGCAAAAATTAAAGCACGATCCGTGCGGCATGTGGACTGGGAGCTATCAAAAATCATGAACTGGGATGATGCAAGAGTGTTTCTGGCTGTGGCGCGCTCCGGACAGATTTTGGGCGCTGCACAGCGGCTTGGCCTCAACCATGCAACTGTTGCCCGCCGCCTTTCCGCGCTTGAAACTGCTCTGCAGGCCAAGCTCATTGATCGGCGCACCACGGGGTGTGCGCTGACCAGCGAAGGCGAGCGGTTCTTTGAGTTTGCTGAATCGATGGAAACGGAGATGCTTTCCGCCCGCGCCGAGATCGGCGGGACGGATGTGGAGCTTTCCGGTGCTGTGCGCATTGGTGCACCCGATGGCTTCGGGGTGGCTTTTCTAGCGCCGCGTCTGGGTGCACTGAATGAGCGTTATCCTGATCTCACGCTTCAGCTGGTGCCGCTGCACCGGGCTTTCTCTCTTTCCAAGCGCGAAGCTGATCTGGCAGTTACGGTTGGACAGCCCGAACATGGACGTCTGGTGAGCCGCAAGTTGACTGACTACTCATTGGGTCTTTATGCCTCTCGCGCTTATGCTGAACGCTACGGGCTGCCGGAGAACGAAGAAGAGCTGAAAGAGCATCGCCTGATTGGCTATGTGGACGATCTGATCTTTGCCTCTTCGCTCAACTACTCCGCAGAATTTTCCAAGGACTGGCAGTCTCGCCTGGAATGTGCCAGCGCACTCGGCCAGACTGAGGCAGTGCGGGCAGGCAGCGGGATCGGAATCCTTCATGGATTCATTGCAGATGGCAATGACGACTTCGTGCCAGTGCTTCCCAAACGGCGTATTTCGCGCAGCTATTACCTTGTCACCCATGAAAGCGCACGGCACCTGCGCCGCATTAAAGCAGTTTCTGATTTCATTGGCGACTTGGTAAAGCAGGAGAAAGATCTCTTTAGAAATCATCTGTAACGCTTTGATTTAGAATCCGAATTAAGCCTTTAAAATTATAAATTGTCATTTTTGATAATTTATAATATACAGTGCGGATCACTTCCCGACTGTAACTTGAAGGCAAAATGAGATGATTGGTAAGCTTGCGGAGTTCGTTGGCGTTCCTATGGTTGTTGTCGCGATTGTCGCGACCCTGCTTTACTTTGATTTTGGCGGATCCCTCACACAGGAAAGCCATGCAGCTGATGGCAAAGATCAGCAGGCTCTCCTGGATACCCTTGCACCGGATATCCCTTCCCTGCCTGTGATCAAGATTGAATTTCCGAATCTTTACAAGGACCTGCAGAGCCAGATTGAGAAAGAGATTCAATCAGGGGCAGATGAGCGCGGGCTGGCTAAACGTCTGCATGACTTGCTTTACCGCGCACTTCAGGTTTATCGCCCACTGCTAAAATATGCTGATGACGATAAGATCATCACGGTCCTCAAGGCCAAACGTGCTCTCACCTTAAAACTGAAGAAAAGCAAAGGTGAACTGGTTTGTGCTCAGGTTTTTTCCGGTTCCACTGGTGCGTTTCTGGACAGCTACACCGTAGTGGAGAGCGAAAGTACGCAGGAAGGGCTCGCGCTGTTCCAGTTGCTCGCGGATGCTCAGGTTAAAGCCAAGGACGATGGGCTCGTGATCCATTACACCGCTGAGCCTGCGCAGAAGAAAGTACGTGTTATTGGCAAGCCTGCGGATAAGCCGACTGATGCAGATTTGTATCTGCCTGCGAACCCGGCATTTGATGCGCAGATGAAGGTATATCCAATGGATTCCCTAAGCCGTATTTTCGCTGCAGATCCAACCGACAAGCAACTGTGTGACAGTGAGGTCCGCCTTTACGATGCTCTTGTTGGCCTGCCCGCACCACATGGCCCTGCAATGCGCAAATACATCGTGGACCTGCTCTACTTCGCTGGCTACTAACCTGCCCAAGGTAAGCAGAGCGCCTAAAACAAAAAACGCCGGCCTTTTTGGACCGGCGTTTTTTAGTCTGTTTTTTAAGGTGGTATCTTAAGCGAGTTCTGCCAGTGTCTGGTTGTAGTCACCAACCTCTGGGTTCTCGCGAAGAACTGCATCCATTGCTTTGAACATCTCGTGCAGGCGCACTTCTGAGACCGGGCTTTCAACAACAACAACCAGTTCTGGTTTGTTGGAGGATGCACGGACAAGGCCCCATGTTCCATCTTCACACACAACACGGACACCATTCACGGTGATCAGATCAGCTATATCCTGACCAGATACCTTCGCGCCGTCAGCATGCATGGATTTGAAGCGCGCAACCACACGATCAACTACATCGTACTTGATCTCGTCCGCGCATTTGGCGGCCATGGTTGGGGAGCCCCAGGTCTTTGGCAGATCACGGCGCAGGTCAGCCATGCTCTTATCCGGATTGCGGTCCATCATATCCAGAATGGCAATTGCAGAGACAACACCGTCATCATATCCACGACCGATTGGCGGATTGAAGAAGTAGTGGCCTGACTTTTCAAAACCAGCAACAGCACCTAGTTCAGTTACACGGCGTTTGATGTAGGAGTGGCCTGTTTTGAAGTAATCAGTCTTTGCACCATTGGCCTTGAGGACCGGATCGGTGTGGTACAGACCGGTTGATTTTACATCAACCACAAATTGGCTTTCCGGATGAAGAGCGGAGATATCGCGAGCCAGCATGACGCCGACTTTATCAGCGAAGATCTCTTCGCCTTCGTTGTCGACCACACCACAGCGGTCACCATCACCATCAAAACCCAAACCGACTTCAGCACCGGTTTCCAGCACTTTGTCACGGATCGCATGAAGCATCTTCATGTCTTCCGGGTTCGGGTTGTAGTTCGGGAAAGTGTGA
This sequence comes from Pseudovibrio sp. Ad37, assembly GCF_001623075.1. Taxonomy (GTDB): domain Bacteria; phylum Pseudomonadota; class Alphaproteobacteria; order Rhizobiales; family Stappiaceae; genus Pseudovibrio. Next base: position 81,021 of record NZ_LMCF01000065.1, on the reverse strand, counting down.
TCCAGCTCGCAGTCCAGCGGAATGACGTCAACACCTAGCGCTTCGAGAATACGCGGTGCGAACGCACCTGCGGTGCCATTGCCACATGCGACGACAGCTTTGATTGGACGCTTGAACTTTTCACGCTCTGTGAGGTCTGCGATATAGCGATCGGTCAAATCAGGATGGTATTCGTAAGCTCCGCCACCGCGTAGGTCACTGGCCCCTTCCAGCACGATCTCTTTCAGACGGCCCATTTCTTCCGGGCCAAACGTCAGTGGACGGTTTGCGCCCATCTTCACACCAGTCCAGCCGTTGTCGTTGTGGGAGGCGGTGACCATGGCAACGCATGGGACATCCAGATCAAACTGCGCGTAATAAGCCATTGGAGACATGGCGAGGCCGATGTCATGCACTTTGATGCCTGCCGACATCAGGCCGGTGACCAGTGCCATCTTGATGGATGCGGAGTAGCCGCGGAAGTCGTGACCGGTGACGATCTCAGGACGTACGCCAAGTTCATGAATGAGGGTTCCAAGTCCCTCGCCCAGCGCCTGAATGCCCTTCAGGTTGATCTCTTTTTCAAAGAGCCAGCGTGCATCGTACTCGCGAAAACCGGTCGGCTTGACCAACGGTGTCGTTTCATAGGCCAAGGTGTTTGGCGTTAGCTGTGAAACCGGCTTAACTGACATAATTTCTCCTAGACAAGCTTCAGGTCACTGGTAATGCAGAGACGTGACGCTTTTATCAAACTCCGTTTGGTTGTGAGACGTTTCTCACCCAACGGTTTTCAAATTCACGTTATACTCGCAGGATATCATCCTCGGCAATGTATGCGCCGGACTGGACTTCGATCATGCGAACCCGGATTTTTCCCGGGTTTTGTAGTTTGTGCCTTGCGCCAAGCGGGACAAACACGGACTGATTTTCTGAAATCAGCTCATCTTTTCCATCAATGGTCACCTCCAGCGTGCCACTTACAACAACCCAGTGCTCTGCACGGTGGATGTGGCGCTGCAAGGTCAAGCCCTTGCCGGGCTCAATCATCATGGACTGCACGCGGAAGCGCTCGCCTTCTGAAATGCGCTCGCTCCAGCCCCATGGACGGTACACGCGGCGGTGCTGTACGGTTTCCGGCCTATTGGCCTTGTCCAGCTGTTCCACCACCTTCTTCACGTCCTGTGCCTTATCTTTTGCGGCAACCAGAAGCGCATCCTTGGTGTTGACGACCACAACGTCTTCAAGCCCGACAACACTGACAAGGGCATCTTCAGAATAAACGAGGCAATTTTTGGACTGTTCGAAGATCGCTTCGCCCAAAGCCGAGTTACCCTCATCATTCTTCGCCATAGACTCCCAAATGGCAGGCCATGAGCCAAGATCGCTCCACCCCGGATCAGTTGGAACACAGGCGACGTTCTCTTCATTTTCCATAATCGCATAGTCGAAGGAGATGTTGCGCACCTGAGCGAAGGCTTCTTCTTCAAGCCGCAGGAAGTCCAGATCGCGTCGTGCGTTATTGGAGGCCTTAGCAACTTGCTCCCAGATATCAGGTGCGTGTTTTAAGAAGGCGTCGCGCATGGCAACTGCGGAGTACATGAAGATGCCAGCATTCCAAAGGTAGTTGCCGTCTTTGAGGAACTCTTCAGCTGTTGCCTGATCTGGTTTCTCGACAAAGGCATCAACTTTGCGGACAGATGCTGCCCCCTCGCAGAGTTTGATATAACCGTATCCGGTGTTGGGTTCGCTTGGCTCAATACCAAATGTGACGATCTGACCAGCTTCAGCAGCTGCGTGAGCTGCATCGACAGCACACAAGAACTCCTTGTCATCAGCGACCAGATGGTCCGATGGTAACAGGAGGACAATTGCGTTTTTATCTGTTTCAAGCGCCATGAGTGCAGCAAGAGCAGCGGGAGCAGCCGTGTTTCGTCCGCATGGCTCTAATACTATAGCTTGTGGCTCTATCCCAAGTTCGGCCATTTGCTCACCGATCAGGAAGCGATGGTCTTGATTTGAGATAACCAGCGGTGCACGGAACTGCTGGGAGCTGACACGCTCACATGTCTTTTGAAAGAGACTTTGACCTGAAAAGATTGGCAAGAATTGTTTTGGCCTTTCTCTACGGGAAAGGGGCCAAAGGCGAGATCCAAACCCACCCGACAGAATCACAGGTGTGATTTTGCTCATGCTATTGCCAGTCATATTTTCAGGATCACTTTCAAACAAACGAATAGACTATTCGTAAACTTAGATGCTGTAGCCCAAAACCCTCAAAACACGTGGAGTTTCAGTGTTCCACACATTCTCTCGAAAATAATTAAGGCTTTTTACCAGTCTGCGTGCTCCGAGATACTCCATTATTTTTCAGGGGTATTCAGTCGATTTGGGAACGGTCACGATATCACTTAATTCATTTAAGCATTTGTTCTGGGGGGAAGATGCGGGAGGAATTAAGCCAATCCGTTGAGCGGAAAGTGGATGAGCTTGTTGCGCTCACTCGTGACCTGATAGCTTTTCCGACAATCAACCCTCCCGGAGAAGCTTATCGTCCCTGTGCAGAGTTCATCGGCGAGCGCTTGAAGCGTAAAGGCTTTACTGTCGAGTATGTCAGAGGAGAGAGCACCCCCGGAGACTCTGACCGCTACCCGCGTATCAATGTTATTTGTCGCTATGAAGGTCGCGGTCCCGGTCCTTGTGTCCACTTCAACTCCCATATTGATGTTGTCGAGGTGGGGTATGGCTGGACGGTTGATCCCTTTGCTGGCGTGGTAAAGGACGGAAAGGTCTTTGGGCGCGGTGCCTGCGATATGAAAGGCGGTCTGGCATCTTCCATAATCGCGGCAGAGAGTCTGATTGAATGTTTCCCAGAGTTTTGTGGTGCTATCGAGATATCAGGAACGGTTGATGAGGAATCCGGCGGCCTTGGCGGTGTGGCTTATCTTGCCAGACATGGCTACTTTTCCAAGCCGCGTGTTGACCATGTGATCATCCCCGAACCTTTGCACAAGGATCAGGTTTGTCTTGGGCACCGAGGGGTATGGTGGAGTGAAATTGAGACGCGTGGTTCGATTGCTCACGGCTCTATGCCGTTTTTGGGTGACAGCGCAATTCGTCACATGAGTGCTTTCCTGAATGTGCTGGAAACCGAGCTTTACCCTTCGCTCAGCAAAAAACAAACACAAATGCCAGTTATTCCTCCGGGCGCCCGATCATCCACGTTAAATATCAACTCCTTACATGGCGGACAGGATGAAGGACACGATGGTCTTCCTTCCCCTTGCGTTGCAGATAGTTGCCGCATCATACTGGATCGTAGATTCCTGATTGAGGAGCCGCTGGAGGATGTGAAACAAGAGATAGTTGAAATATTAGAAAATCTGCGTAAAACACGTAGAAATTTCGAATATGAACTTAAGGATCTCCTTGAAGTTCTCCCCGTGATGGCAGAGAAAGACTCTCCAGTCGCTCGCGCTGTTGCAGGCGGAATTAAAGACGTGCTTCAAAAAGATGCATCATATGTTGTCTCTCCGGGGACTTATGATCAGAAGCACATAACACGATTGGGCCACTTGCACGATTGTATTGCGTATGGTCCAGGCAAACTTGAGATGGCGCACAGGCCGGACGAATTTGTTGGAATTGAGGATCTCGTTGACAGTGCCAAAGTGATGGCATTGGCCGCGTACTCTCTTTTGACGGAGCCTGATGCAAGACCAATAACAAGAACACTGTCTGATCACGTGCACTCTTAAAGTATAGGGGACGGAATGGAATGCATGCAAAGTCATTAAAAAGCCGGCTGCTTTGCCTTGCCGGAGGCGCGGCCCTCGTCCTTGCTGCACTAACAGGTGCGCACGGTTCTGCTGAAGCCAAATCTTCCCTGTCTTTGGGAATGGTACTCGAACCACCGCATCTTGATGCAACTGCAGGGGCTGCAGCTGCTATCGATGAAGTGGTCTATCAAAACGTTTTTCAAGGCCTGACACGTATCGGGCCAGACGGAAGTGTTCTGCCCTCTCTCGCCAAATCGTGGGATGTGAGTGAAGACGGCATGACCTATCGCTTCCATTTGCAGACGGGTGTCCTCTTTCATGATGGAACGCCGTTTTCTGCCGATGACGTAAAGTTTTCCTTGGATCGTGCTCGCGCTGAAGGCAGCGTAAATGCACAAAAGCCGCTCTTTGCAGCGATCTCTGATGTGGTTGTCGTAGATCCGCAAACCGTTAACATCAAGCTCACTACGCCAAGCGGAAATCTTGCTTACAATCTGGCTTGGGGCGATGCGGTAATTGTATCTCCTAAAACGGCTGAGACGAACAAGACGCAGCCTGTGGGCACCGGACCGTTCAAGTTTGACCGTTGGATGAAGGGGCAGGAAATTCGGATTTCCCGTTTCGACCAGTATTGGGGAGACCAACCAAAGCTGGAAAAAGCCTCTTTCCGTTTCATCTCTGATCCTAATGCCGCCTTTGCTGCAATGATCTCTGGCGATCTGGATGCGTTCCCGACATTTTCCGCTCCAGAAACCATTATTCAGTTTCAAGCGGACCCACGCTTTGAAGTTGCTATTGGCACGACTGAGGGTGAAACCATCCTTGCGATGAACAACACCCGCGGCCCGCTTAAGAACAAGCTCGTGCGTCAGGCAATCTCGCATGCGGTCAATAAGCAAGCGCTGATTGATGGTGCTATGTTTGGACTTGGTACGCCAATTGGAACGCACTTTGCTCCGCACCATCCCGCTTATAATGATCTGACAGGGCTTTACCCTTACGATCCGGCGAAAGCGAAAGAGCTTCTTGCCAAAGCTGGGTATCCAGATGGCTTCAGCGCAACGCTGAAACTGCCACCACCGACCTATGCCCGTCGTGGTGGTGAGCTGATTGCCTCCGATCTGAAGAAGATCGGCATTGATTTGAAGATCGTGCCTGTTGAATGGGCGCAGTGGCTTTCAGAGGTCTTTAAGGAGACCAATTACGATTTCACGATCGTCTCTCATGTTGAGCCGATGGATATTGGTATCTATGCGCGCGATAAGTACTACTTCAACTACAACAGTGATGCTTTCAAGAAACTGATTGAAGAGCTGAATGTGACTGTTGACGAAGAGAAGCGGTATGAGCTTTTGAAGCAGGCACAGCAAGTCATCTCCGAGGATGCTGTGAACGTCTACCTGTTCCAGTTGGCGAAATCTGCTGTGTGGAATGCCAATGTGAAGGGGCTTTGGCGAAACTCCCCTACACCGGGTAACGATCTGTCGCAGGTCTATTGGGCGAATAACTAAAAACACCTAGCAAATACACGTAGATATTTGCACAGGACTGCGGTTGCAACCGCAATCGCAGTCCTTCTCAATTGCTATTCCAAATTATATGGTTTAAGCGGTTGCCAAACTGACAGTTACTTTAGGGGTAACCCTTTTCTCTCATTGTGCAATTTGCTTGTGCAACGCAAGTTTGATTGGTTTAGCGGATTTGTCCGATGCTCTGGTTTGCGTTCCTTCGTCTCATAGGCTTACTGACAACTCTCCTGGCCGCAAGCCTCGTCATCTTCGTTGTGCTTGAGGTTATACCCGGTGATCCGGCTGAAGTGATGCTTGGGCTGAATGCGCAGCCTGACACACTCGCAGCTCTGCGCGCTGAACTTGGCCTCAACGCTCCTTTATCCACCCGCTATGTGAACTGGTTGCTGGGCATGTTGCAGGGTGAGTTTGGTGTGAGCTACACATATTCAGTTCCGGTTTCTGAACTGATCGGCGAACGCATTCAGGTCAGCCTTCCGCTTGCAACTGGCGCACTGATCCTCTCGACAGTCATCGCTATACCAATCGGCGTTTACTCTGCCCGCTATCACGGCAAGGTCATCGACACAGGTATTATGTCCATTGCCCAGATCGGCATTGCTATCCCAAACTTCTGGATTGCCATTTTGCTGGTTTACGTGTTTGCGATTGTACTGAGGGTATTGCCATCTGGTGGTTTCCCGGGCTGGGATGTGAGCTTCTTTGGCTCATTGCAGGCGCTCTTGTTGCCCGTTATCGCGCTGGCTCTCCCCCAAGCGAGTATTCTGGCCCGCGTGATGCGTTCAGCCTTGCTGGATGTTTTGCATGAAGATTATATCCGCACAGCACGCGCCAAAGGGCTCTCCAACAAAGCCACGCTTTGGAGACACGGCGTACGCAATGCTCTTATTCCGGTCCTGACTATTCTGGGTCTTCAGTTCTCTTTCCTGATCGCAGGTACGGTGATTATTGAGAACCTCTTTTACCTACCTGGCCTAGGGCGTCTGATTTTCCAGGGTATTACTCAGCGCGATCTGATCGTAGTGAAGAGCAGTGTCATGCTGCTCGTTGCTCTTACAATCTTTGTGACATTCCTTGTCGACATCGCCTACGCAGCTATTGATCCGAGACTGAGGCGACGTGCATGAATCAGGAACTCCCAAGTTATCCGCCGCTTGCCAGTTTTGACGAAATCTCCATCTGGAAGAAAGCCTTTCACAGTCGTTCTTTCGTGATCGGGGCAACGCTTGCTCTCGTTATTCTCATTGCCGGGGTTACTTCCGTCTTCTGGACACCCTATGCCATCGATGTTCTGGATGTTTCCAAGCGCCTTAAGCCGATGAGTTCTGAATTCTGGTTTGGGACGGATCAGTATGGTCGCGATATCTTCTCCATGCTGATGGTTGGTGCGCGCACCTCTATTATTGTGGCATTGATTGCAGTTGGCATCGGTATGCTGATTGGCGTGCCATTGGGACTTCTGGCAGCAGCCCAAAAGGGGTTTCTGGAAGAACTGGTGATGCGCACCAATGATCTGATTTTCGCATTTCCGTCTCTGCTCTCCGCCGTGCTCATCACGTCCATTTTTGGACCAGGAACAATCAACGCTGTAATTGCGATTGGCATCTTCAATATTCCGGTTTTTGCCCGCGTTGCTCGCGGTGGCGCCTTGTCTCTTTCAGGACGCGAGTTTTTGCTTGCCGCCCGTCTTTCCGGCAAGAGCTCGTTTTTGATCACTTTGGAACACATTATTCCGAACATTGCCAACCTGCTGATTGTACAGGCAACCATTCAGCTCTCTCTTGCAATCCTTTCAGAGGCAGGTCTCTCCTATCTTGGTTTGGGGACGCAACCACCCATGGCGAGTTGGGGTCGCATGTTGTATGAGGCCCAGACCATGGTTGCCTTTGCACCGCAGCTGGCGCTTTATCCGGGATTTGCGATTATATTTTCCGTTCTCGGCTTTAACCTGCTTGGCGATGGACTTAGGGATTTGCTGGATCCTAAGATGCGGAGGAGAGTTGCGTGACCTCTGTTTTTTCCGCCACTGACCTTTGCGTTTCCATTTCTGGCAAGCCGATCCTGCGCAATGTGAGTTTTGACCTTGAGCAGGGTAAAATCCTTGGCCTCGTCGGCGAAAGTGGCTCTGGTAAATCCATGAGTGCGCTCTCAGCCATGCAGCTTTTACCAGAGGGTGCTCATCAGATTGGTGATCTGATGTTTGAGGGCAAGAACCTCACGCGCGCTACTGATACAGAGATGACCCATGTACGTGGCAAAGACATCTCTATGGTCTTTCAGGAGCCGCTGACCGCTCTCAACCCAACCCGCACCATTGGCGAGCAAGTTGCTGAAGGCCTTCGCTGGCATCAGGGTCTTACACGCAAGGAAGCGATGGACCAGACCATTGATGTTCTGGAACGGGTTGGTCTTGGTCTTGGTCTTGAATATGGTTTGATTGATCGTTTCCCTCACCAGCTTTCCGGCGGACAGAGGCAGCGCGTTGTCATTGCCATTGCTATCGCCTGTAAGCCCAAGGTGTTGATTGCTGATGAGCCGACCACCGCACTTGATGTGACGGTTCAGGCGCAGATCCTGACATTGCTGAAAGACATCGTGCGCAAAGAACAAATGGCCATGCTGCTCATTTCGCATGATTTGGCAGTTGTTGCAGACATGGCAGACACTGTTGCCATTATGAAGGATGGAGTGATTGTTGAGCGTGGCCCAACTTGCGAACTGTTCGACAATCTTTCTCATCCCTATTCCAAAAAGCTGTTTGAAACCTCCAACCACGTACCTGTTCCACGACAAGAGCCGGTTGACAAGATCACGCAGCCGCTCTTGAAGGTGAGCAATGTACTGCGGGAATATCCTCTCCCTCGCGCCAGCATCTTCACACGCAGACAATGGCACAGGGCCGTACAACACGTTTCCTTCCACGTTGCGCCGCGTCAGAGCATGGGACTGGTGGGTGAAAGTGGATGTGGCAAGTCCACCCTTGCGCGCACTATTTTGGGACTGACACCGCCGAATGCAGGCCATATCCAGTTTCTTGGCAAAGACCCCTACTCGGTTTCACGAAAAGACCGTCAAGATTTGCAACTGGGCATTCAGGCTGTGTTTCAGGACCCTTATGGAAGCTTTGATCCGCGGCATACGGTTGAACGTACCGTTGGAGAACCGTTGCACCTGATGCGTAACGAACTGTCTCGTTCTCAACGTAAAAAACGCGTTCATGAGGTTTTGGAAAGCGTGGGGCTTTCTTCCGCAGATGCCAACAAGTATCCGCACGAATTTTCTGGTGGCCAAAGGCAGCGTATCGCGATTGCGCGCGCGCTGGTCACCAATCCAAGCCTGATCGTCGCGGATGAACCCGTTTCTGCACTTGATGTTTCCATCAGAGCTCAGATCCTCGATTTATTCGCGGACCTTCGCGATCGACTGGGTATGGCTTATCTGTTCATTTCACACGATCTGTCTGCCGTGCAGGCCATTACTGATCGAGTGATTGTGATGAACGCTGGCCGGATTGTGGAAGAAGGTCCAACCGGAGAAGTCTTTTCCAATCCCAAACACCCTTACACACGTATCCTTGTCTCTGCTGCGCCAGACCTCAATGAAGCCTTGCGCAAACGCAGAGAAGAAGAGAACAAGCATACGCATTGAGCGCTATTGCCTGAAGCAAACCAGTGCGGCTAGCCTTACATTTGCCTAGGCTACAGCAAGCGGAGACATGTTATGACAACAGCTGAGAACCAGCTTCGCCGGGAAGTAATAAGAACGGCGCGTGCTTTACAAAGCACTGGTTTGACACATGGAACCTCTGGCAATGTAAGCGCCCGATATAACAATGGCATGTTGATTACGCCTTCTGGCATTCCTTACGAAGACCTGGAGATGAAAAAGATTGTCTTCATCGATCTTGAGGGCGGATATTTTGGAGATTTTCTGCCCTCTTCCGAGTGGCGTATGCATATGGACATTTATCGCAACTACAAAGATGCAGAGGCTGTTGTTCACTGCCATTCAGCCAGAGCAACTGCGCTTTCAACTCATAACAAAGGCATTCCGGCCTTTCACTATATGGTGGCGGTCGCTGGCGGAGATCAGATCAAATGTGCAGACTACGCAACGTTCGGGACCAAAGCCCTTTCTAAAGCAATGATCGATGCGCTTGAAGACCGGACTGCCTGTCTTTTGGCGCATCATGGTCAGATTGCTTTTGGCCCTTCGCTGCACAAGGCGCTTGGTCTTGCCGGTGAAGTGGAAGCATTGGCAGATCAGTATTTATCTGCGCTGGTTCTGGGAGAACCTGCACCTCTTTGTCCTGCTGAGATGAAAGAGATTTTGAGAAAATTCAAAAGCTACGGTAAAGAGCTGGATACATTGAATGGAGACGACGCAGGTGCTTTTGAAATGCCCCAGCGACGCGACTAAGACAGAAGACAACAAAAAATGCAGAGGCTTAGGCCTTTTATGCATGTAACGGGGGAATGATTGGAACATGCGAATTGGACTTGACTGGGGTGGTACCAAAATTGAAGCGCTGGCACTTTCTAACGAAGGTGAAGAACTGTTTCGCAAGCGTGTTCCAACTCCCAAGAACGATTATCAGGGCTGCGTAGAAGCTGTTATCGAACTTGTTGCAGCAACTGAAGCGGCGACTGGCGAAGTCGGAACAGTAGGCATTGGCATTCCTGGGTCCATCTCTCCAAGTACCGGACTGGTTAAGAACGCAAATTCCACGTGGATGAACGGCAAACCTCTCGACAAAGATCTGTGCGATACCCTTGGACGTGAAGTGCGCATTCAGAACGACGCCAATTGTATGGCAGTATCTGAGGCCATTGATGGCGCCGGAGCAGGATGCGGTGTTGTTCACGGTGTCATCATTGGCACTGGCTGTGGTTCAGGCATAGCGATTAATGGACGTCCTCATAAAGGTGCGAATGGCATTGGCGGCGAATGGGGAAACGTCACAGTGCCATGGATGCAAGAAGGCGAGTTCCCGGGGCCGCTCAATTGGACCGGACACCACGGTACGATTGACCTTTTGTGCTCTGGCACAGGCTTCCAGTGGGATTATGAGAATGCCACTGGAAAGGCTATTAAGGGCAGTGAGATCATTGAGCTGATGCGCTCTGGTGATGAAGCTGCCATGGGCACGTATCAACGTTATGTAAGCCGTCTGGGCCGTGCCTTGGCGATGGCAGCCAACATTTTAGATCCAGACTGTTTTGTACTGGCTGGTGGCATGTCCAACGTGGAAGAGATTTACAAGGATCTTCCTGCTGCAATGCGTCCTTACATTTTCTCTGATGGTTATGATTTTGATATCCGCAAGGCCAAACACGGCGATAGTTCTGGTGTGCGTGGTGCTGCCTGGCTGTGGGGTAAGGGCGAAACAACGCTACGGCATGTCAACGAAAGCTCGTAAACGTACTTTTCCTTATGGATTTCTCTTTCTATAGTCAGAACTCACGATTCCGATTTCCTGAGAGAAATTTCCATGACAATGACAAGCCAAGAAATCCTTGCAAAGCTGGTTAGCTTTGACACGGTCAGCGCAAAAACCAATCTCCCCCTGATCAAGTGGATCGAAGAGTATCTTAATGATCTGAGGGTCTCCTCTTCCATACTGCCAGACGAGACAGGTGAGAAGGCGAGCCTGTTTGCGACGATCGGTGGAGATGGGACCGATGGTTACATTCTTTCAGGTCACACAGATGTGGTGCCGGTTGAAGGACAAGACTGGACAAGCAACCCGTTCTCCCTTCGCGAAGAAGATGGACTGCTTTACGGTCGCGGTTCCTGCGACATGAAGGGCTTTGTTGCTTGCTCTCTTGCCAAAGTGCCAGAGATGCTTAAGGCGCCCCTGAACAAGCCGTTTCACCTGATGTTCTCATATGACGAAGAAACTGGTTGTACCGGCATTCAGCCTGTACTTTACAAGCTTGCTGGTGAAGGGTTCCAGGCGGAAGCATGTTTCGTTGGTGAGCCGACTGAAATGCAGGTTGTGGTGGCACATAAATCCAAAGCCTCCTACCGCGCTGTGTTTACCGGCCTTTCCTGCCACTCCTCCCTTGCACCACAGGGCGTAAACGCCGTGCATTATGGCGCTCGTCTTGTTGCAAAGCTGGAAGAGATGGCGCGGGAACTGGCATCGGGTCCCAGCGATGATCTGTTTGATTTGCCGTACTCCACGGCTCACACAGGTGTCATGAAGGGCGGCACTGCACTCAACATTGTACCTGAACACTGCGAAGTCATATTTGAGTTCCGCGTGCTGCCAACTGAAAACCTTCAGGCTTGCATGAATGAGATCAGGCGTTATGCCACGGAGGAGCTTCTTCCTGAAATGCGCAAAGTTTCTGAAAAGGCAGATATCGAGCTCATTCCTTACTCTGAGATCCCAGGACTGGATACGGAAGTGGAAGCGGATGTGACTGTTCTGGCGAAGAAGCTGGCTGGTCGCAACGACCACGCAAAAGTTGCTTATGGCACAGAAGCTGGCCTGATCCAGACCATTTTGAAAGTCCCAACCGTGGTGTGTGGCCCAGGTAGCATCGAGCAAGCTCATAAACCGGACGAGTACATCAAGCAGTCCGAACTCGACAAGTGCGACGGTTTCCTAGACCGCCTTATCCAGCACGCGTGTGCTTAAGTTGATGATGGGGAGCTCTTCACGATGGGTTGAAGGGCTCTTCTTTTCATTGCTGGGTGCAATTTTGTTTCAGGAGTTGCACCTATGAGCTCCTTAGGTTATGAAAATCGCATGATGACGATGCAAGCACAAAACATGCTGTGGTGGTGGCGCCGGTGACGGTGGCTGAACACGCATGTCTTGTTGACCTGTAATTTCCAAGCCGCCGCATTTTCTGCAGGCGGCTTTGTTGTATCTACCGCCTCGCAAACATCGGAAACAGGTGTGCACGACCCGGAGGATTGACCATGCCGATTACGGCAGAACGGACTTATAAGAGCAAAGGCGGCGTTATCATCCGCCGTAAAAGCCGAAATGCTGATTATGCCGCTGGTACAAGCGAATGGATGGACAGGCTGGACCGTCAACGCGGTGCTGTGCTTTCCTCTTCCTACGAATATCCGGGCCGCTACACGCGCTGGGATATGGCACTGGCCAACCCACCGCTGCTGATTGAATCCAACGATCGCAAGATTACCATTCAGGCGCTGAATGAGCGCGGGCGCGTGCTGATGCCTGCCGTTCATGGCGCATTGGATGGTCACGAGGATATCGCAGATTTCAATGCAGACGAGTACCGCATTGATCTAACCATCAAGACGCCGGACAGAGCTTTTTCAGAGGAAGAGCGCTCCCGCCAGCCTTCAACCTTCTCCGTAGTGCGTACACTTGTTGATCTGTTTTCCTGTGATGACGATCAACTCGGGCTGTATGGCGCATTCGGATATGATCTGACGTTCCAATTTGAGCCGATTAATCAGAAGCTGCAACGTCCTGACGACCAGCGGGACATGGTGTTGTTTCTGCCCGATGAAATCCTGATTGTTGACCACTATGGCCGTAAAGCCCATGTGCTGGAATACGATTTTGAGTTCAACGCCAAGACGACAGACGGTCTGCCGCGTGATGGTGAAGAGACGCCCTATAAGGCTGCGACTGAAACTCCAGCGCGTGGTGACCATGAGCCGGGTGAGTACGCTGATCTGGTGCGCTCTGCAGTCGACTACTTCAAGCGCGGTGATCTCTTTGAGACCGTACCGGGTCAAGTGTTCTATGAGCCTTGCAAAAACCCACCATCCGCTGTTTCCCGACGTTTGCAGCAGATCAACCCTTCGCCTTATTCCTTTTTCATCAACCTAGGCAACGCCGAATATCTGGTTGGTGCCTCTCCTGAGATGTATGTGCGGGTGACTGGTGGTCGCCGTGTGGAGACATGCCCAATTTCCGGCACGATCCGCCGCGGCAAGAACGCGATTGAAGATGAAGCACAAATCCGCAAGCTGCTGAACTCCGCCAAAGACGAAGCAGAACTGACCATGTGTTCTGACGTGGACCGGAATGATAAGAGCCGCATCTGTGTTCCAGAGTCTGTCCGCGTGATTGGTCGTCGTCAGATCGAGATGTATTCTCGTCTGATTCATACCGTGGATCACATCGAAGGCACTCTGCTTGATGGCAAGGATGCGCTGGATGCGTTCCTTTCTCATACATGGGCTGTAACTGTTACTGGTGCGCCGAAGCGTTGGGCTATGCAGTTTATCGAGGATCACGAAAGGAGTTCTCGTGCATGGTATGGCGGTGCGATCGGTGCTGTGCTGTTTAATGGCGATATGAACACAGGTCTGACCCTGCGCACGGTTCGCATCAAGGATGGTGTAGCTCAGATCCGTGCAGGTGCCACGCTGCTTTATGACAGCATCCCAGAGGATGAAGAAGCTGAGACTGAGCTGAAAGCATCTGCGATGATTGCTGCGGTTCGCGAAGCTGGACTTGCGCTTACTTCTGAAGAGGAAGTGGTTAAGGCTAAACCGGGCAAAGGCAAGAAGATTCTACTCGTCGACCACGAAGACAGTTTCGTGCACACACTGGCAAATTACTTCCGTCAGACAGGCGCTGAGGTTGTGACTTACCGTAGTCCAGTGCTGGATGATGTCTTTGATCAGGTTCGTCCGGATCTGGTCGTGTTGTCTCCTGGCCCAGGCTCTCCAAAGGACTTTGACTGCCGGGCTACCATCGAACGGGCCCGTGCACGCAAGCTGCCAATTTTTGGTGTGTGTCTTGGTCTGCAGGCGCTGACTGAAGCGTTTGGCGGTGAACTTGACCAGCTTGATGTGCCTGTGCATGGCAAGCCATCTCTTGTTTCCTTCAGTCACGGTTCCAAGCTGTTTGATGGGCTGAGTTCACCTGTCAGTGTTGGCCGTTATCACTCCTTGTTTGCTAAACGGGATGTGTTGCCAGATTGCTTTGAGGTAACCTCAGAGACCAAAGACGGTGTGATCATGGCAATTGAACACAAGAATGAGCCTATTGGCGCTGTTCAGTTCCATCCAGAGTCTATCATGTCCCTCGATCAAGACGGTGGTCACAAGATTATTGAAAATGTGATGACCAAACTTCTTACCGGTGGCTAGATCGACTCTCTGACCAAATTGAATTCATCAATTGGACTAAATTAAAGGCCGGGATTGAGCGATCACTTCCGGCCTTTCTCCTAGAATTTTGTATAGATGGTTTATCTGCACAAAACCTAGAAGCATCTTTGGTCGCATTGTTGTGGAATTGCAGCATATAAATGCGCTGGATAGTGAAAGTGAACCTATTCAGATTGAGAATATTGCAAGTCTCATGTGCGCCGGGTTGCGTTATATGACTAATCTATGCACGATTGAAGTGATTGACGCAGTCATTTTCCATAGGGATTTATAGACTGCAAAAGATTTTTACTGCGTATCCTACCGGAAAACAGTTGCCACTTTTCGGGATTACGCTTTGATTGACGAGAGTTTGCTCTCAAGGTTCACTTAAGAGGATAAAGATGAAGGTACGCGGTATTTTAAGCGGCGTTTTGATGGGCGCAGCGGTTCTAACAGGAACGTTTGCGACTACAGCAACTGCAGCAGAGAAGATCACTGTCGGCGCCTTGCGCTTCACTTCTCATGCGGCGAATTTTGTTGCGTTTGAAAAGGGTTATTTCGACGAGGCTGGTCTGGAAGTTGAGTTCAAGTTCTTTCAGGCAGCACAACCAATGGCGCTTGCTATCGCCTCCGGCGATGTGGACTTCGGCCTTACCGCAATTTCCGGTGGCTTGATCAGTCTTGCCGATAAGGGCGCTGTGAAAGTGATTGGTGGCGCGCTACAGGAAGAAGCTGGCATTGACGGCCAGATGATCCTTGCCTCTAAAGCTGCGTTTGATGCAGGCCTGAAAACTCCTGCTGATCTGAAAGGCAAGAGCTTTGGTGTGACGACGGCAGGCTCGTCTTTCCATCACATGGCACATAAGATTGCGGATAAAGAGGGCTTTGACCGCAAAGGCATCAAGATCCGTCCCTTTCAGAAGGTTGGTGCAGTGATTGGGGCGCTGAAGAGTGGTCAGATTGATGCGTGGTCTATTGTTCCCCACATCGCAAAAGGCCTTGCCAAGTCCCCACAAGTGGAAATGATCGGCAAAGTCTCTGATTACGTGCCAAATTATCAGGTGACCACTGTCTTTACCTCCGCGAAGAACATTAATAGCAATCCTGAGCTAGTGAAGACCTTCCTTGGTGCCGACTCCAAAGGCGCGGCTGACTTTAACGCGGCTCTGGTGGACAAATCCGCAGGAGATGCGGCGGCTGAAGACATGGTGAAGCTCATTCATAAGTACGTCTATGCTGATCGTCCATATGAGAAAGCTGCCCCATCCATTCGCAATGGAGCGATGCGTCTTAACGAAGGTGCTGCGCTAAACATGGCGAGTGTGGAAGATCAGCTCAACTGGTTCAAAAGCGAAAAGCTAGTGCCAGCGGGTGTAACACTCGACAAGCTGGTTGATGTGAAGTTCGTCGAAACCTTCTAATCCAACACACGCATTGCCCGCTGCGGGTGGGCAATGCCTTTTCCCTTAATCCGGTTGGATTACATGCAAATTTCCATTGAAAATCTCTCGCATGCCTACGGCTCTGTCGAGGTTCTGAATGATATCAATCTGACCTTTGAGCCCGGCGAGATTGCCGTGATCATCGGTCCGTCCGGTTGCGGAAAATCTACGCTGCTGCGTCTGATAGGCGGACTTGAAGAGCCGAGCAAGGGCGCCGCTTATATCGCAGGTCAAGCGCCAGAAGGGTCTCTCAATCCCCTCACCTACATCTTTCAGGATTTTGCGTTGCTGCCATGGCGCTCTGTGGCCGGGAATATCTCTTTGGTGCTTGAAGACCACAAGCTTTCCAAACAGCAGAGCAAGGCGATCATTGATGATGTGCTTGCACGCACCAACCTCTCAGAGTTTCATGATGCACTTCCACGTCAGTTATCTGGTGGGATGAAGCAGCGTGTGGCAATTGCGCGCGCGTTGGCTGTGCGTCCAGCCTTTCTGCTCATGGATGAGCCTTTGTCAGCTTTGGACAGCCAGACACGAGAACTTCTGATGGATGATCTGGTGGCTCTTTGGGCCCGTGAGGCATTCTCTGCTTGCTATGTGACGCATAATCTCGCAGAAGCTGTTCGCCTTGGCCACAAGGTCATTGTGTTGTCTCGCCGCCCGGGCAAAGTTCGCGATGTTGTTGAGATCTCGATCCCTCTTGAAGAGCGCCGGGAGCGTGCTGTGGAGCTTGAGGAGGTGCAGCAGCAGTTATGGCAAATGATGCGCGAAGAAGCTCTTGCTGCTGACAGGGAGCTTGCCGATGTCTGAACCGGTAAACCGCAACAAAGTTCCGTTTCGTGGAGGTGGGTTTAAGCCCCGCCCAATCCGTTTTGTTGCTCCATTTGTATTTTTGGCATTGGTGCTGTTTTGGGAGTTTGGTTCCCGTACAGGCATCATCAGCAATCTGGTTTTACCAGCGCCATCTGAAGCGTTTCAGGCCTTCTTAGATCTCTATAATTCGGGTTTATTCTGGAAGCACGTGAGCACAAGTCTTTATCGGCTTGTCTTTGGCTGGAGCATTGGAACAGCACTCGGCATTTTGGTGGGATTGCTGATTGGGCTGTTCTCACTGGCACGATCCAGCCTTCTTCCACTCACCTCGGCGTTTTTTCCAATTCCAAAGATTGCCTTGCTGCCGCTCTTCATCATCTGGTTCGGAATCGGGGAAGGCTCTAAAGTTGCGACAATCCTGTTTGGTACGTTTTTTCCTACAGTCATCGCCACTTATGGCGGCGTTGATAATGTGGAGCGTGGGTTGATCCGCATGGGACAGTCGTTCGGTATGAGCTGGCTTTCCATTGTGCGGAAGATCATTTTGCCAGGTGCTCTACCAGCGATCCTTTCTGGTGCACGTATCTCCGCGAGCATAGCAATTATTCTGCTGGTCGCCGCAGAGATGATTGGCGCAGAATATGGCATCGGCGCTTATGTGTTGATGGCTGGTTCCTTGTTCGCAACAGATCAGCTGATCGTCGGCGTTGCGATGCTTTCCATTTTGGGACTGTGCGTCAGTTGGTTAATCGGGAAGGCGGAAAAAGCCCTGCTGAACTGGCGCGGATAACAAACAGCGAGGCTTTGCTTCCTAAGCAGGACTGGAATTACACGCGTTTTTGAAATGCACCTCAAAAACGCTGACCCAGCCATTATTGTAGCTTTCGCGCATTGTGGAGCCGATTTCGCCCATCTTCTCCCAATCATGATGACTTAGAACCACTTTGGTACCCTCGCCGTCCTTCTCAAACGTCACATCCACACAGGTTGCCATGCTCTCCGGGTTGTTAATGTGCCAGAGAAACGAGAGGGCTTTTGAGGGCTGATAGATTTTGAGCGTTCCCCAGTCATGCCGCGTGCCATCCTTTGCGACTTCATA
This sequence comes from Pseudovibrio sp. Ad37, assembly GCF_001623075.1. GTDB lineage: Bacteria > Pseudomonadota > Alphaproteobacteria > Rhizobiales > Stappiaceae > Pseudovibrio. The sequence continues at coordinate 63,284 of NZ_LMCF01000065.1, read as the reverse complement.
TAGCTTGCCGCCTTCCTGCCGCTCACAAAAGACCTCAGGTAGTTCGCTGCCATTCATTGCTGTTACAGAATGAGTTTGAATTGGCCACCATTTACTGAAATCACCTGTAAAAACCTCGAAGGCTCTTTCTGGGCTACAGTCCACCCTAATCGTTTTCACCACTGGTGTGATCATGCCCCATCTCCTGTTGTTCGGTGACTTCAGTTGCAAAAGCGTTCAGGACGTCCTCCCAGAACTGATCAAGGTAGTCACGCAAAGGTGAGATGCCCTCACGCCTTACTGCGTAGAATCTCGACGTTCCGCGTTGATCGGCCTCCACCAGCCCAGCCCGTTCCAGCACTTTCAGATGCTGAGAGACAGCTGGCCGAGTGACGCCTTTTGCCTGTGAGAGTGCTTTGACATTCTTAGGCCCTGCCCGAAGATCTTCAAATATCTTGCGACGAGTATCATCTGCCAGCGCATGAAGGATATCTTGGTAAGTCATAACTTACGGTAAGCTTTGGCTAACGCAAAGTCAATTGATTAATATGTTTGATTGCATTAACAAATTCTATTGAGAGATCAGGTTGAAACTCTCCACGCTAATACTTCACAAAATTGTATCAAGAACTGAAAGCCGCTCCCATTGAATGCAGAAATTCGGTACTTAAATGTTATTGGTGCTGTGGGAGGTCCAAGGCCTTTTGAGCGATGCGCAGTACTGGATAAGAAGAGGATTACTCATGGTTTTACGCATTAACGATACTATCCCTAACCTTTCTGTAGAAACTGATCAGGGCGAAATCACCCTGCACGATTGGATTGGCGATAGCTGGGCAATTATCTTCTCGCATCCGAAAGACTTTACTCCGGTTTGCACTACCGAATTTGGAGCTGTGGCAAAGCTCAGTGAAGAATGGGCAAAGCGTAACACCAAAGTCCTTGGCGTTTCAGTTGATGGTGTAGAAGACCACAAGAAGTGGAAAGTCGACATTGAATCTGTTGGCGGAGCAAAGCCAGACTTTGCGATTGTAGCCGATGCTGGTCTTGAAATGGCCAAAGCCTTCGACATGCTGCCTGCTGAATATGTGCTTCCTGACGGCCGCACGCCTGCTGACTCAGCAACAGTTCGTTCCGTCTTCATCATTGGGCCGGACAAGCAAGTAAAACTGATGATGACCTACCCTATGACCGTTGGGCGAAATTTTGCAGAAATCTTGCGCGCTTTGGATGGGCTACAGATGTCTGCCAAGGGCGTTGCAACGCCTGCTGACTGGACTGTTGGAGAGGATGTGATCGTGCCCCCAGCTGTCAGTACCGAAGACGCGGAAGTCAAGTTTGGCTCTGTGAAAACGGTCCTACCCTATCTGCGATATGTGAGTGCGCCAAGCTAAAAGCTCAAAACACGCTCCTGCAATAGAAAGCCCCGCAGAGATGATCTCCACGGGGCTTTTAAATGTCTTATTGAACCTAAGGCTTAGTCAACTTTGCGAACTGCGCCTTTGGATGCGCTAGTGGTCATGGCAGCATAGGCTTTCAGCGCGGTGGTAACCTTGCGCTTACGCACCTCAACAGGCTTCCATGCAGCATTCCCTTTTGCTTCCATCGCAGCGCGGCGGGAGGCAAGCTCTTCATCAGAAACACGCATCTCGATTTTGCGGTTTGGAATGTCGATATCAATCATATCGCCTTCTTCCAATAGACCGATATTGCCGCCTTCAGCTGCTTCCGGGGAGACATGACCAATGGACAAGCCGGAAGACCCACCAGAGAAGCGGCCATCTGTGATGAGCGCGCAGGCTTTGCCAAGGCCTTTGGACTTGAGGTAGCTGGTTGGATACAGCATTTCCTGCATGCCTGGACCACCGCGTGGGCCTTCGTAGCGGATGAGGACGATGTCGCCCTCTTTCACCTTGCCGGTCAGGATCGCACTGACGGCTGTGTCCTGAGATTCAAAGATGCGTGCAGGGCCAGAGAAGGTTAGAATGCTCTCATCCACGCCAGCTGTCTTAACGATACAACCATCTTCTGCCAGATTGCCGTAGAGCACTGCCAGTCCGCCATCCTGCGAGAAGGCATGTTCTTTGGAACGGATAACGCCGTTTTCACGATCTTCATCAACGCCTTCCGCATAGCGGGAGCTCTGAGAGAAGGCGATCTGTGTCGGCACACCACCTGGTGCGGCTGAAAAGAACTCGCGCACGCTTGTGCTGTCTGTCCGTTTGAGATCCCAGCGTTCAAGAGCATCGGCTAAGTCTTTGGCATGCACTGATTTTACTGAGGTATCTATGAGACCTGCACGGTCCAGCTCGCCCAGAATGCCGAGGATGCCACCTGCGCGGTGAATGTCTTCCATGTGGACGTTGGCGACCGATGGAGCCACCTTACACAGCACTGGTACTATGCGAGACAGACGGTCAATGTCTTCCATGGTGAAGTCCACTTCACCTTCCTGCGCTGCAGCCAGCAAATGCAAAACGGTGTTGGTGGAACCACCCATTGCGATGTCCATAATCATTGCGTTTTCAAAGGCTTTGAAGTTTGCAATGTTACGCGGCAGTGCGCTCTCATCTTCCTGTTCGTAATAGCGTTTTGCCAGATCTACGATCAGGTGACCAGCTTCGATGAACAGGCGTTTACGGTCTGAATGCGTTGCCAGAGTTGAGCCATTGCCCGGAAGAGACAGGCCCAGAGCTTCTGTCAGACAGTTCATGGAGTTTGCGGTGAACATGCCAGAACAGGAGCCACATGTCGGGCATGCGCTGCGCTCGATGCTTTCAACGTCGCTGTCAGAAACGTTGTCATCAGCTGCGGCGATCATTGCGTCGACAAGGTCAACTTTGCGTTTTTCACCGTTTGCGAGCGTTACTTTGCCAGCTTCCATCGGTCCACCGGACACGAACACGGTTGGAATGTTCAGGCGCAAAGATGCCATCAACATGCCTGGAGTGATCTTGTCACAGTTGGAAATACAGACCATGGCATCTGCGCAGTGGGCGTTGACCATGTACTCCACGGAGTCGGCGATCAACTCACGAGAGGGCAACGAGTAGAGCATGCCGTCGTGACCCATTGCGATACCGTCATCGACTGCGATGGTGTTGAACTCTTTTGCGATGCCACCGGCCTGCTCAATTTCGCGAGCGACGAGCTGGCCGAGGTCTTTCAAATGCACGTGGCCTGGCACGAACTGAGTGAAGGAGTTGACGACAGCAATAATTGGCTTGCCGAAGTCATTTTCTTTAACACCGGTTGCCCGCCACAGGCCTCTGGCGCCTGCCATGTTGCGGCCGTGTGTGGAAGTGCGCGAACGATAGTTTGGCATCGAAAACCCCAATCTGGCGAATATGTTATTTACGCGTTGCGGTATAGTTAGTTTTATCGGACTAATTTGGCAACTTTTCTTCAGCTTACACCACCAATGAGAAAAAGAGTACCCGCGGGTACGGCTCTCCCCTTCTGATCGCTTGAGCATTTCTCGAGTGTCACCTGCCAGAGGCTCAAGTCTTGCTGCTTTTAAAACCGGTTAAAGGCAAAACTGGAGAGATCATGACCTGCACTTTTGCCTGAAAGCACGTCTGCCATAAAGCGTCCGATGGATGGTCCAATGCCAAACCCGTGGCCTGAGAATCCCGTCACGATATGCAGGTTGTTCTGATTTGGTGCTCTATCGATTACGGGCAGAAAGTCTGGCATGGCATCAATGAGTCCGCCCCAGGCGGATTGCAGTTTCGTTCCTTTGAGCTGAGGGAAGCGATCGACAAGAGCCTCGGTTAAAGCTCCCAGCTCTTTCTGATCAGGTTTGGAGTTAAGAACGCGCATGGCTTCAAATGGTGTTATGTCCGCTCCGGTCCAGCGCCGTTTTTGCATCCAGTGGTCAGGGTAGTTTTTTGGAGACCACGGCTTGATGCTGGTGCCTTTTAAGTTTTCGGCCATGTTGGGTAGCCATTCTTTCAAGAACTTAAAAGAATCCAGACCGATATGATGGGTCTGGTTGTTCTTGAGTGCCAGCGTGTAGCCACCATCCTGACGACGGCGCATAGCAAAGGTGTTGTCTGAGGCATTTGCCGGTAGGACATCCGGTACAGCTTGCGTTGCTGCAACGGTCAACTCTACAGAAAGTTGAGGCAGTTTAATGCCTGCATTGGCGGCGAACAAAGAAGACCATGCCCCACCTGCCAGCATTACCTGTCCTGCTTTGATCTCGCCTTGCTCTGTGACAGCGCCCACAACCTCGCCACCGGATTTTACCAATGTACGAACAGCGTTGTTTTCGCAAATGACAGCTCCAAGTCGCTCTGCAGCTTTTGCGATGCCAAGCGTCGCCTGCCCGGGTTCAGCACGACCATCACTGGCAGTATGCATTCCACCGATCCAGCGGCCTTCTTTACCTTTGATATCTTCATGAACCTGCGCTCTTGAGATCATGCAGGTATCAAGATCATATTTCCGGCCAAGCTCGACGAACTTTTCGAAATTTTCCAAGTCTTCATGCTTTGCAGCAAGGTAGTAGACGCCAGTCGCGCTGTAACCGAGGTCTTCCCCTGTCTCTTCGCTGAGCTCCTCCCACAAACGACGAGCTTCGATAGAGAGCGGGATTTCCGGCTCATCACGTCCTTGCTGGCGAATCCAACCCCAATTGCGACTGGACTGCTCTCCTGCAACTCTCCCCTTTTCGCAAAGAGTGACGCTTACGCCCTTCTTGGCGAGGTAATAGGCGGTACACACACCAATGATGCCCCCGCCGATTATGAGCACGTCTGTTTCCTGCGGCTGTTCTCCATGGAACTGCTGCGGTGTATTTTCTGAATAAATCACGTCACTTACTCAAGGAGGTTAGATAAAGGGTCCGAGCTTGATTTTGGAGCCATCGGAAAACCGCGAATAGCGGAAGCGCGTCAGGTCGTAGCCAGCTGGTTTGTCCATGAGCAAATCTGCCATTATGCGTCCTGCTGCAGGACCAATGCCAAACCCATGCCCGGAAAAACCCGTCGCGATAAACACGCCCTTTTGTGTCGGGACTTCATCCATGATCGGGACAAAGTCCGGCATTGCATCAATCATTCCAGCCCAACTTTCTTCCATTTGCAGCCCTTTGAGCTGAGGGAAGCGGTCAACCAGACGATCCTGAATGCGTTTGAGGGCTTTCGGGCTTGGATCAGGGTTTAGCACACGACATGTTTCAAACGGTGTGACTTCATCTCCAGACCAATGCCGCTTATGCGCCGATGAATCTGGATAGTTCTTTGGTGGGTTCATGCCAAAGGAAATGCCTTTGAAGGACGCTTTCACAGCAGGAAGCCACTTGAAGAGGTGACGAAACGAGTCCTTACCGATGTAGTGATCATGAATATCACTGACCGCAAGTGTGTAGCCACCATCTACTCTTTTGCGGAACGCGAATGTGCCGTCTGCAGCGTTGCCGTTGAAAAGATCAGGCACAGCCTTGGTTGCAGCCACAGTTGCTCGCACACATAGCTGAGGCATGGACACGCCGAGATTTTGTGCAAAGAGTGAGGACCATGCACCAGCAGCGATCAGGACACGGTTTGCTTTGATCGTCCCCTTTTCGGTCACAGCACCTGTGAGTTTACCACCTTCAATCTCGAGCGTACGCACTGCACAGTCTTCAACGATCACAGCACCGTTGCGTTCCGCTGCTCTGCCAATCGCGGGCACAGCTATCCATGGCTCAGCACGGCCATCACTTGGTGTGACCATTCCGCCAACCCATTTGCCATCACGCCCCGGAATTTTGGCGTAGACCTCGTCTTTACTGAGGAGCTTGGTATCGAGTTGATGCTGTTTGGCGAGCTCAAGAAAGTCCTCATAGTTTTTGAGGTCCTCTTGTTTTTCTGCCAGATAATAAACGCCCTCCTGGCGAAACCCGAGATCCTCTCCGGTTTCTTTCATCAGCTGCTGCCAGAGCCGGCTGCTTTCCATGGATATGGGGAGTTCTGCGGCATCCCTACCTTGCTGGCGGACCCAGCCCCAGTTGCGGCTCGACTGTTCTCCGGCAACGCGGCCCTTTTCGCAGAGTGTCACGTTCACACCCTTTTGTGCCAGCCAGTAGGCTGTGCAGGTGCCAATCACGCCACCGCCAATAATCAGAACATCAGTCTGTTCTGGGAGGTCGCCGAAGAACTGTTGGGGAGTGGAGCTGGTATAGGTCGCCATGAAGGCCTCTAGGAATCGGATCTATAAATTACGATCCGATGAACTTAGCAGGACTAAGATACCACTGCACGAGGGTGTGCCTAAGCACTTAGTCGACCTTTGGATTAGACCATATTGGTAGGTCTGGTTGTTTCGCAACCAGAAGCTGGCCTGAGAACTCAACGCTCTCAGACCAGAGAATTGCTTAGCGCGGTGCCATACGGATTGCGCCATCCAGGCGGATGGTTTCACCGTTCAGCATTGGGTTGGTGCAGATTGCTTCTACCAGCTGAGCGTATTCGTCGCCGCGGCCCAAACGGGACGGGAACGGCACTTGCTGACCGAGTGAGTCCTGCACTTCCTGAGAGAGACCACGAAGCATTGGAGTTTCGAAGATTCCGGGTGCAACAGTCATCACGCGGATGCCGGACTTGGACAGGTCTCGTGCAACAGGCAATGTCAGAGCGGCGATGCCACCTTTAGACGCTGCATAAGCTGCCTGGCCGATCTGACCGTCAAATGCTGCCACAGATGCAGTGGAGATGATCACGCCGCGCTCACCATCTTCTGTCAGTGGCTCAAGATTTGCCATGCGTGTTCCAGCAAACGACGTACAACGGAATGTGCCAACAAGGTTTACGTTGATCACCGTCTGGAACATATCCATTGGGTGCGGCTCACCACGAGAGGTGGTTTTTGCAACAGGCGCGATACCTGCACAGTTGACGAGAATACGTGTTGGGCCGTGCGCTGCTTCAGCTGCATCCAGACCTGCTTTCACGCTGTCATCGCTGGTAACGTCAACTTTTACGAACTGACCACCAATCTCTTGTGCCAGTGCTTTACCAGCTTCTTCATTCACGTCGAAAAGAGTTACTTTAACGCCATGGCCAGCCAATTTCCGTGCGGTTGCCGCGCCAAGACCTGATGAGCCGCCGGTTACAACGGCTGCAATTTCTTTATTAAGTTGCATGGAATCCCATCCCGATTCATTTTGTTTGCCCCGCTGTCTTTCAAAGCTCCCGCCAAAATTCTTTGAAAGCAGCAAAATGCTGGATTGCGGGTCGGCATGAGAAAATCATTCTCACGCCAAAGCCACAAGGTCTACTTTTCCATTGATTCCCGCAACACACTCGGACTTTAAATCTATCATGTTTCCCTTATACCCTTGTCGTAGAGCCATGGAATAACTTGCACCATCTGTCAGGAACCGCGTGCCCTGGACCTTGTTGGCGGCTTCCAGCTTTGCAGCGCGGTTGACAGCATCACCGATCACGGTGAACTCCAACCGGTCCCGCACACCAACAACTCCAACACTGACCGGACCTGCTGCGACCCCTACACCAACTTCAAATTTCATGGGCCAACCTGCAGCTTCCAGATCGGCGCACTCTTCCTCCAGAATGTGAGTCAGTTCGACACCTGCTCGCAACGCGTCAGCTGCATACGTTTCGCTGTCTGATACAGCGCCGAAGGTTGCAAGGATTCCATCACCAAGGAACTTATCAATTTTGCCCCCCTCTCCCAAAATCACCTTTGCAGCTTTCTTTTGGTAGAGGCTCAAAACACGCATGGTGGTTTCTGGCGGCAGTTTGGCGGCAGTTTTTGTAAAGGACCGGATGTCTACAAGAAGGATGGCAACATCCCGGATTTCACCAGTTCCAGCCATGAGCCTGCTTTCAGATTCCACAATGGAATTTGCAACTTCTGGCGTGAAAAAGCGGCTCAAGTCTTTTACTGCATTCTTCTGGCGAATGGCTGAGAAGAAAGTGCGGCGAGCTCTGAAGATAGAAAGGGCAAGAAGCGCTGTCACTGACAGGATGATTATCAACTTGTCCAGCTCTGCCCCGATGAGAACTGCCTCGCCGGTCAGATATTCGATGTAGTTTCGAGTGATAAGTGTTGAGCCACCTTGATAGGTCAGAGCATAGAACACCAACCCTAACCAACCCAGAGCCCCGAAGACGCCAGTGAGGATCACGTATCTTGGATCAAAGCGGAGGGCTCTCAGAGCGATGAACAGGAACAGGTACATCAAGGTCGGGGCCTTGAGGTAAAAAGTGGGATGCTGGGCATACTGAATGTGGAAGGAGAAAATCAATCCGACCAGAAGCGCCACGTCTGCCATAATAGACAGGACCAGATACCAGACCGGCAGGGTGGTTCTGAAAGAGACGTAAATACGAATAAGCGTAAAGACGAGATAACAGGAAAAGGCGATGGGAACGAAGTTGAAGCCCATTGTGCCTTCGGCCCTCGGAGCAAGGGCGTACAGAACAGCAAAAAAGATAATGACGCCAAGCTGGACGATACCGATCAGACGTTCGGAGGCCGCTTCCTGACGCGCTACTTCACTACGCACACGTAAAGGCAAGTCCCCTTCCGGAGCTTTTGGCCCTAAAACACCGCGCTTCAGCTGCTGGTAGAAGTTAGGTTCAGCTTTCTTCTGGTAAGAGATGCCATGGAACTTTTCGCTCAAGTCCACATCCGGCTTTTTCTCAGATCCACGTTTTTTTGAAGGATCGGAATTTTCTGGACCACTTCCAACTGCCACACTTGTCTCCCGTCACACCATTCAACAGGTGTTGCTGGTTTGCTCGCAGTTTCATCCGATCTGTTGCGAGCGACGGGTGAATGAACTTAAGGTTTGAAGACCATCCCTTCAGAGGCCACGATTGCTCGTGGATGCATCTGCTGGGCAGCCAAACCTATCTCGTCCAATTCATCATCCGTGCGACGCGGATCGTGATGAAAGATCACGGGCGTTTTCACGTTGGCGCGCTGGCATATTCCGACCACATGCTCCCATGTGGAATGTCCCCAACCCTTATACTTAGGGTATTCGGCACAGGTGTACATCCCATCCTGGATCACAACATCTGCATCACGGATAAACTCTAGGACAGCAGCATCGTGAGATGCGCTCCCCATTTCGTGATCTGTGATGATGCACATGGACTTACCATTGTACTCCATCCGGTAGCCACAGGCACCGCCAGGATGGTTTAGCGCAACGGTTTTGATTATCAGCCCATTGTCTTTCTTCAGGGTGTCCCCTGCCTTGAAACTTTTAAAGGAAACGGCACTTAGCGTGTTCGCTCCTACCGGGAAAATAGGGGGTGACATGATCCGACAGATAATGTCCTTCAAATCACACGGGTCATTAAAATGGCCTGCGGTTAGGCGAATACTGAAATTAGGATCGTACGCAGGCTCAAAGAAAGGCAAACCACAGATGTGGTCAAGATGTGTATGCGTGAAGAGAAGATCGATGTCGCGGTGTGGGCCTTTCATCAACTCTTTACCCAGATTGCGTGCACCAGACCCACAGTCGACCATCAACAGAACGTCCCCCGCCCGAATTTCAAAGCAGGCTGTTTCTCCGCCGTATCTAAGTGTTTCGGGACCAGCAGCAGCTGTTGAACCGCGAACACCCCAAATTTTAAGAGAAAACTCGTTCAAGTAATCTGGCCTTTCAAGTGGACGCAGGGCGTGCCTGCGCAAGTTCTCTGGTCGTTTTTTCCAATCGCAACGCCAATACACGCATAATCTCGAGCGAAACTTTCGGAAACTCCGCGATGAGCTTCAAAAAATCGTCTTTGGATATTGCCAGAATGTGAGTTGTGCCCACTGACTGTAAGGTCGCTGTTCTTGGCACATCACACAGGATCGCAATCTCACCAATGATGGCATATTGTCCAACCTTCGCAACCTCATTTTCATCAACAAACACAGCAACTTCACCGGAAAGGACAACAAATGCACTGTCACCATCATCTCCCTGATGGCACAAATGCTCCCCATCCTGAAACTCCATGCGATCACTGATGAACGCAAGAAGACGCAGTTTGCTTGGTTCCAATCCCTGAAAGAGAGGGACACGGCTTAAAGCTTGGACTTCTGCATCAATAGTCACATTTCACTCCCAATAACTTGATGAGCATAGCTGAAGTTCTCCCAGCAAACTGTGTTCCAGCTCACATCATCTCGCCTTTGTTTCACCATAGTTCCCAAGACTATCTTTCGATAACCCTCCCATTTTCTAGGTGAAGCGTCGTAGAAAACTCCTCAGCAACACTTTCATTACTTACTCCGAACATGAGAATTTTATCACTCATGAGCTTCCTGAGGTCTTCGCGCAGGGTCTTATCTGTTGCACTCACACTGTTTGCTGTCTCATCCAGAACGTAGATGTGTGCATTCTTCAACAGGGCACGAACCAGACAGATCAACCTGCGCTGATGGGAGGATAACTTCGCGCCAGCAATGCCTACCTGATAATCGAAGGCAGCGCGGCGAATTGGGGCGATCAGGTCTCTTTCACGCACGAGTTCTTGCAGAACTTGTTGTATTTTCTGGCGGGCATCGCGGCGGTCTAACCTTGCGTGTCCGAAGACCAGATTGTCCTCGATGCTCAAAGTTGTGAGATAAGAGTCTGGATCAAAGAACTCGAAACGCTCATTGTCTTTGCCCACTGTTTCCATAAACTGTTTCCGAGCAGCGAGGATTTTCTCCCGCATATCATCATCCAGAACGCCAAGGCGGTGCTTTGCTGGAATGAGCTTGAGCGCCAGCGCAATCAAACGTGCCCGATCTACATCTTTGAGCCGTTTGCGCCGCTGTTCGCCTTTTTGTTCATTCACTATGCGGGCGAATTCCGGCAGATCCTCACGGCTAATGAAGGAGTACCTGTTCAACAACTCACTGTCTGCGCTCACATCAGCAAACAGTTCGACCATGGTCTTTGCGATTTGCAGTCCGATGTCCGTCAGAAGCACATCAAAGCCGGTCTCTTTGAGGAAAGCTGAAATCTGCGGGTCATTCGGGACATGCTCAATGGTCATGAAGTGTTCTTTGGGGCTGGCGAAAAACAGGTTCTGCGCCAGATTGGCAGACATATTGAATTTTTCAGGGTCCCAGAACTCGACGAGATTTTGAAGTTTCGTGTCATTCTGGATTTTCTCGCGCAAGGCTTTCCGCGCCTCAACCAGTTTGGGCATGAGGCCGCCATTGAGCTCTTCAGTCTCGCCTGGATTGATGACTGTCTCGACACCCAGAAGATACAGATCACGCGAGAAACCTGCCACTTTACATAGCTCAAGGGCTTTGTCTTCCAGTTGCTGCATGGACCCAGCATCGGCCAACTCGTAATCTTCCCAGCGCGCTTTCAAATCAAAGTATGGGTTAAGCGTCATGGCAGCTTCCTTCAACTGACGCTGCCGCTTTCTCAGATCACTGCCTTCGTACTCGACTTTTTCCTGAGGCCTATGACGCAGCCCGTAGAAGAGATTATCGCGAATTGTCCCCGTCCAGACATGTAAGTGTCCTCCGACATAGGCAATCTGCCGCCCCAAGGTCGCTTCTGGCATGCTTTCAAAATTGGTGTTGTTGATGGTGACTGATCCTGACGTGGGGCTCAGCAATCCGGCTGCCATCTGCAACAGTTCAGAGCGGCCAGAACCATCCACACCAGAAACAGCTAGTGGTTTACCCGGCTCGACATTAAGTGAAACATTATGCACTTCCTGCCCGGTCCCTACTCCTGATAGCCCTAGTTTATCTAGGATGAGTGGGCCTGTGAACACCAGAGATTCATCATCCAGCAGGCGTTGTTTGTCGTAGAGATCAGGTGGATCAAAGTTCTCAACCACCGTCTGATATTTAACTGAGACGTCTGCTGTCATCTGGTAGTAGGCCAGCAACTCTTTCCATGGACCAGCCAGATCCTTGTAGGCTGCAATCACCGCAATCAACGCACCGATGCTGAGCTGCCCTTTAATGACCAGATAGCCGCCGATAAAGTAGAAGAAAAACGGCGTCAGCTGGTTCATGAAATTATTGACGAACTTAATGAAGTACTTGCGATTATAAATATCGAAACGAATGCGGAAATTTCGATATAGTCTGTCTGAAAGGTCTGCAGAATGCCACGCTGACGTGTCGTTGCTATGAATCTCGGAGATACCTGAGATGCTCTCCCCCACCTTATCGGCGATCACGCGCACATTCTTCACACGTTGACGAGACAGGCGCACGACCTTCTGCTGGAGCTTGGGAATGATATATCCCTGCACCGGATAAAGTGAGATGGCGGCCAGCCCGAGCAATGGGTCCTGCATGAAAATAAAGCCGACCTGAACGACCAGCATTCCGCCTTGATAGGCTGGCAAAGCGAAGGCCTCTCCAACAAAACCACCAACATCCTCGACCTCGGCGGTAATCATTGGTATGATCTCGCCGGAGCTGACCTTCTTAAAGTGAGGCAGGCGGAAGCGGAGTACGCGCTGAAACAGCTCAAACCGCAACTGGCGTAGCATCCTCTCACCCAGCCTACCCTTGTAGACGTTGAGGTAGAGCTTGATGCAGTTGCTAACAACAACAAGAACCAAAAACAAAATACACAGCACCGCCAGATACTGAATCTGACCGAGCTGCATTCCGAAAAGTTCTACTGGGAAATTGCTACCCTGAATTGCTTCATTGGTAATTGTCTTAGGTAGATCCAGCAGGATGTAACTCACCGGATAGGACAATATGGTGACTAGAAGAATCGCCACTTGATAGCGGGATGAGTTCTTCCAGATGAATTGGAAAAGCGATTTTTCCATGTCCACTCCGATTAAGCTCAGATCAGGCTAACCCAAACTGAGGCGATGCGATTTACGCTCTAACTGACGCAAGGGAACTTTACGCTTCAAGATCTTAAAAAACGGCATAAACCCGCCAGATACCTTGGATTTATGGGGTATTGCTTTCGCGTTTAAACGCGACAAAGCAGGTTTGACCGTTGATTGGCGACCCTCCTCCGCCAAACTGATCTGATGCTGAGGTTTATGCGCAGAAGATGGAATAAGAAGCGCATGACGGTAATGACGCCAAAAATTCTGATTTATAGCCATGACACCTTTGGATTGGGCCATCTGCGGCGATGCCGCACAATCGCACAATCTTTGGTTGGCTCCTTCCAGGAAATGTCCGTTCTCATCCTTTCCGGATCTCCCATCATCGGTAGTTTCGAGTTTCGTTCCCGGGTCGATTTTGTCCGCATTCCGGGCGTGATCAAACTGCGCAGTGGTGAATATACTTCGCTCTCCTTACAGCTTGATATCAACGAGACGATCGCCATCCGATCTTCGATCATTGAACACACAGCCAAGGTGTTTAAGCCTGACATCTTCATCGTCGATAAGGAGCCGCTTGGGTTGCGCGGTGAAGTTTTGCCTTCGCTTCAGTACCTCAAAGGGCAAAAAACACGGTTGGTGCTGGGTCTTCGTGACGTGATGGATGACCCGCACGTTCTGAAGGAGGAGTGGCTTCGCAAACGCGCCTACCCTGCCCTTAATGACCTTTATGATGAGATCTGGGTTTACGGCCCCTCAGTGATGAACAATCCATTGAATGGGCTTGGCTTTGACCAGTCGGTGATGGAAAAGACGCTCTTTACTGGCTACCTGCGCCGGTCAATGCCAAGTTCAGCTCAGGATTTCACAGCACCCTTTGATGGAGCCCCCTATGTGTTGGTGACCCCAGGTGGCGGCGGTGACGGTGTTGAGCTTGTCGATTGGGTCATACGGGCCTATGAGGCACGTTTGCGCCCCTTGTTCCCTGCTCTCATTGTCCTTGGCCCCTTCATGAGCAAGGCAGATGTGGAAGCGTTTACAACGCGTGCATCTCATTTGCGCGATGTTGAGATCCTTCGATTTACCCCCGAAATTGAGCCCTACATGGCCAATGCGACTGCAGTGATCGGCATGGGGGGATACAACACGTTCTGCGAGATCCTCTCCTTTGATAATCCAGCCCTTCTGGTTCCACGTGTGGTGCCACGCAGAGAGCAGGCTATTCGAGCAGAGCAAGCCCAGCGACTGGGTCTTGCGCAGATGCTTCCGATTGACTCATATCCAAGTGTTGAATTAATGGTGAAAGCATTGGCAAACCTACCATTTATTGCGCCGCCGTCTCATGCTCATTCAGAAAACTATCTGGGCGGTTTGGATATTATCAATCTGCGGACTGCCGAAATTCTTGGCATGCGTGAACAGCATTTATCACAACGTCTTGGTCCACGAGACGATGTCAAACTGACATATAATGCGGGGTAGTGATGGAAGCTGGACGCATTGCTGTGGTTGTGAAAGGGTATCCGCGTCTTTCTGAGACCTTTATTGCCCAAGAGATTTATGGCCTACAGGAGCGTGGGATAGGTCAGCTCATCGTTGCGCTGCGTCACCCCTATGATCCCTATGTGCATGACGTACACGAAAAGATCACTTCCGATGTGCTTTACCTTACCGAGTATCTCAGGGATGATCCTCCTCGTGTCCAGAAAGCTATGGCATGGGCGAAAAAACAACCAACATACGCAACTGCCAGAGCATGCTTTGAGAACGATCTGAAACACAAGAAAAATGCTGAACGCTTCCGTCGATGGGGGCAAGCTTGTGTGATGGCTCATGAGTTGCCTGAGGATGTGATCTGGATACACACGCACTACCTCCACAGTCCTTGCACTGTTGCACGCTATGCAGCTTTGCTTTCTGGTCGTCACTGGTCGTTTTCCGCCCATGCCAAAGACATATGGACCACGGAGCGATGGGAGCTTGAGACAAAACTTACTGATGCTGCCTGGGGAGTGACCTGTACCAAAGCAAACCTTGTTTATCTGCGTTCACTTTGCAAGGAACCTAACAAAATCAGTCTTGTTTATCATGGTCTCGATTTTTGCGGATTTCCTGAGGCTCCCCGTCCTGCCACGTTACGGGATGGAACAGGAGCAGACGACGTTCGGATTATCTCCGTCGGGCGACTGGTAGACAAGAAGGGTTATGACAACTTGCTGCGCGCTTTCAGCAACCTCCCAAAGGACCTGAACTGGCACTTCACCCACATTGGTGGAGGTGAGCTGTCATGTTCACTCAAGGACCTGGGTGTGCAACTTGGTCTGGATGACCGTATATCGTGGCTGGGAGCCCAACCGAGGAAACATGTGTTGGAAGAGATGGAAAACGCTGATATTTTCGCTCTTGCCTGCCGTGTCTCAAAGTCAGGTGACCGGGACGGTCTACCGAACGTGGTGATGGAAGCACAAGCTATGGCGTTGCCGTGTGTTTCAACAGAGGTATCCGCTCTTCCTGAAATCATTGAAAGTAATGAAACTGGCCTGCTCTGCCCTGCTGAAGACATCTCAGCCTTATCAGAGGCACTGCAGCTTCTGATCACACACCCTTCTGAGCGAGAGCGCATTGGAACCAATGCGTTTGAAAGCGTTCATCGCCGGTTCAGTGCCTCGCCCGGTTTGGATTTTCTGGAGGAGAAATTCTCGAGAAGTTTGGAGCCCTGCTGATGAAAGTCGCCTTTACAGCGCCCATGAAGCCTATTGACCACCCTGTGCCTTCGGGAGACCGAACCATGGGGCGATTGATCGTACGAGCATTGCATTTGGCGGGGCACGAGGTTGAGATTGCCTCCACTTTTCGCAGCTGGCGCGCTGAGGGTGGTGAGGACGTGACACGCGACGTGAAAGAGCTGGCGCTTACAGAGGCAAAAGCTATCGCAGAGCGTTGGATTGAACACAGTGCAGTGCCTGATGTGTTTCTCACGTATCATCTCTATCACAAGGCACCTGACTGGATTGGGCCCTACCTTTGCGCCAAGTTCAACATTCCTTATGTGGTCGTGGAAGCCAGCCGTGCGCCCAAACGACAGGCAGGCAATTGGGCTCTCGGGTTTAATGCAGCGGACGCAGCTCTTGCTCAGGCCAGCCAAGTCGTCGCTCTGACGAAATCTGATGCTCAATGCCTGAAGGAAGTCTTGAATGAAGACGTTCTGACGGTTTTGCCTCCGTTTTTGGAGACGGCAAAATTTGAAGTTAGTCACAGTGTCACCAAAGGCTCGGCTGATGGAAAAATCCGACTGCTTTGCGCAGGCATGATGCGTGAAGGAGACAAGCAGTTTTCGTACATGGTGCTTGCTGCTGCTCTCAAGCAAATTGCTGATCTGCCATGGCGACTGACCATTGCCGGAGACGGACCGGCACGAGGCGAAATTGAACCGCTGTTTGATCGGTATCGCACCGAGTTTGTCGGGCTTATTCCCTGGCAGGAAATGCCGCGTCTCTATCGATCTCACGACATTTTTGTTTGGCCTGCCATTCGTGAAGCCTTTGGCTTTGTGTTTCTGGAGGCTCAATCCTGTGGTTTGCCCGTGGTTGGTGGGCGGGTGTTTGGTGTTCCAGACATCGTGGAGGAAGGTACCAGTGGTTTGCTTTCAGATGAAGGTGACGCCTCTGCTTTGGCTCAGAATCTGATGTCTCTCATAAAAAACACACACAAGCGGGAGAATATGGGGCTCGCAGCTATAGAAAACATTCACAAAAACCATAGTCTTGAAGCTGGGGCGAGAGGGCTGGACAAGGTGCTCAATGCTGCTCTTGAACATCACCAGTTTAAGCGGAGAGTTCACGGAGGCCGATGATGAAAGCCTTCATTCATGTTCAGCACTTGCTTGGCTCGGGCCATATCGTCCGGGCGGTGGCGCTTGCCAAGGCGTTGGTTCGTCAAGGCATTGCAGTGACCCTTGCAACTGGGAACCGTATTCCTGACACGTTGAACTGCGATGGGCTATCTGTTGTCCGGTTGCCTGCTGTGCGTGCTGCCAGCGCAAAATTTGATGTTCTGCTGGATGAACATAACGTCCCGATTGATGAGGCGTGGTGGGAGAAGCGCATCACAGCAACGCTTTCTGCCTTTTCCTCTGAGCATTTTGACTTGCTGATCACGGAAACTTACCCCTTTGGGCGCAGAATGTTTGCAGCTGAGATGACGCGTCTTCTTGAATGTGCCGGCAGCAAGCTCTCCCCACCGTGGGTCGTTTGCTCCGTGCGTGATATTCTGGTGCGCAAGGACGAGTTATGGAAAGAAGAATGGATGGCCTCACAAGCCTCTGCCTTTTATAATCGGATCCTTGTCCATTCAGACCCGCAACTCATTACGTTTGACGAGAGTTTTCCATTCTCAAACAAGGTGAACTCACATATCCGCTACACGGGTTACATCAGTGACGACCGTACAACATCTGCAACGTCAACTGACGGGGTGGACGAGATTATCGTTTCTTGTGGAGGTGGGGCTGTCGGCTCTGCTTTGTTGCGGGCCGCGCTTTCTGCTCCCAACCATATGTCGCCCAACATCAGTCACCGGTGGCGCGTGCTCGTTGGACAGGACGTTCCCGACGCTGAATTCCGACAGCTTTCCAAACACTCCTCATCACAGCTCATTATTGAGCGGGCTCGCAAAGACTTCCCCGCGCTTTTGAAGAACGCCAAACTTTCTATTTCTCAAGCTGGTTACAACACAGTTGTCGATATACTGCGTGCAGGCATTCCATCCGTTCTGGTTCCTTTTGCGCAAGAAGCTGAAACTGAGCAAACTCAACGCGCACTCAGCCTTATGAAACATCATCGAGCAGTGGCAGTTCCCGAAAAAGTACTCAGCGCTAATACGCTTGCACAAGCAGCACAAAAAGCACTCTCCCTTCCAGCACCAGACTTACACGTGGCGCTCAATGGAGCGGAGATTTCAGCTCAAGTGCTTGCCGCAGATCTTGGCATGGAAACGCCGATGGATCACGCGCTCGGAATTATCTGGGAAAGGAACGTTTCTCGTGATCTCTAGTTCTGCCCCTGTCATTGAACCCGTTCCGGAGGCTGGATATTTTGTCGGCAACGACCAAGGGGCGTTTGAACAGCACCTCAACCAGCACTTCAATTGGTTCGAAGAGCGCGGCCTTACTGTTAAGTTCTGGTGGCGGGATGATGATGCTGTTTCGCCAACACCTGCACTTGAAGAGCTACTTGCGTTCTCTGGCCGGTTCGGCATTCCGCTTTCGCTTGCAGTTATTCCAAAATTTGCGACAGAAGCGCTCGCCCAACGTCTTGTCACGGCACAAGAGGTTCATATCGTTCATCATGGTTGGCAACATAAGAATTATCAGATGAAATCGTACGGCGAGAAGGCCAGTGAGTTTGGGTGGCGACGAACATCAAAAGAGATGGCAAAAGAATTAGCAGAAGGTCGGGTGATCCTACAAAGTTTATTTGGAAAGGACTTTGTGCCTTTATTTGTGCCTCCGTGGAACCGGATTGCACCGCGCGCAGTGCAACTTCTCAAGCAACAGGGAGACTACGGATTATCCGCATTCACCTGGATCAATCATTTTCGCCTTCCACGTCTCCAAAGCCATATCGACATCATTAAATGGAAGAAAAATAAGCGCTTTATCGGTTGGGATGCAGCTCGTAGACGGCTAGACCTGCAGCTTTGCCGACGGCGAACCAATACAAGTGAGCCGATTGGATTACTGACACATCACCTTGACCATGGTGAAGGATGCTCCGAATTTTTGGAGGTATTTTTCAAGCTCACCTCTGCTCACCCTGCAGTTAAGTGGCTTAGTTCTCAAGACCTTCTGGATGAAGCAAAACGCGATTTTACTTTGGCTACCGGGCAGGTCTGACGAGCCGGAGTTTCCAACCAACATTCTTTGAATATGACTTCAGCTCCAGATCATCGAGTACCTTCCAGTGGTTAGATTTGTCTGTTTCACCCCAAACCTTCTGGATAGATCTGTTTGCTCCCGATTTTTCTCGTGCAGGTGTGTACATGGAAATTGCGATAACGCCATCGTCATCAAGAAATTTTGCGTAACGGTTGAGCTGCAACTCTGGTTCCTCGCAAAAATAGAGCACTTCATTGAAGACAATTGCTGAAAATGTATCCTCCGACTTGGCGTTGAAACTTTCAAGATCTGACTGCACAAGCTGGACACATTCCTCGGCGACGTTAGCATTGCCTAGAGCAATTTCTGAGAGGTCTACACCACAGTATCGTTGCAGGCCTGATGACTTGAGATAGTGATACAGAATTGCTTCACCACAGCCTACATCAAGTACTGCCCGCGTGGTTCCAGTCTGCCCTAGCCATGCGGAGAGAATTCCGTAGCGCGCAGCCTCTTTGATATCATTAAGAAAATGCCAGCGACCTGCTTCGTACTGGCGATCCCAATCACCTGAGAGATCTTCCATTATATTGAGGCTCCAGCTACTTATACGGATCAGCTGCATCGCGCAGCCCGTCGCCCATGAAGTTGAAGGCAAGCACGACAATGATGATCGGAATAACCGGCGCCATCAACCACGGATAAATGGTAACGACAGAAATATTCTGAGCTTCATTGAGAAGAACACCCCATGAGACAGCAGGCCTCCTCAGTCCAAGATTCAAGAAAGAAAGTGCCGTTTCACCAAGTATCATCGCTGGTACGGAAAGAGTTGCGGAAGCGACCAGATGGCTTGTAAAACCGGGGAGCAGGTGTTTAACAATAATGCGACTAGGGCTTGCACCCATGAGCGCCGCGGCCTTGGCATATTCTTCTTCTCGCAGCGAGAGCAATTTTGATCTGACGGCACGCGCCAAACCCGGCCAGTCCAGCAGACCCAGAATGACGGTCAGGCCAAAGTAAATCCAGACCGGCGACCATGTTATCGGCAAGGCTGCAGACAGAGCCATCCAGAGCGGGAGTTCTGGCAGCGAGCGCATAATTTCTATAACGCGTTGAATTGAGCTATCGATCCACCCACCGAAGAAGCCAGCAAGTCCGCCCAGCAAGACGCCAAGCACCATGGATATGCTTACTCCAACGAGGCCAATTGTAAGAGACAGCCGTGCTCCATAGACAAGCCCAGAGTACTGATCTCGCCCCAATCTGTCCGTTCCTGCGATGAAAAGCGTGCCGTCTTTCGCGGGGCAAATGACGTGAAAGCTCGCGGGAAACAGCCCCCAGAACTTGTAGGGTTCTCCTTTACAGAAGAACCGAATTTTTTGGACTTTTGTAGTATCTGTCTCGTAGACCCACTTCAGATTTTCCAGATCAACTGAAGGATTTAGGCCATACACAAAGGGTCCTACCAGTTTGCCTTCATGGAACAGGTGGATGGCTTGTGGTGGGGCAAAGAGGAAGTCTACGTTTCGTTTTGCCACCGGATACGGAGCAATGATTTCGGCAAAAGGGACGCACAAGTAGAAAAAGAAGAGGATGATCGCGGAGAGAACTGCCAGTTTGTGCTTGCGGAATTTCCACCAGATGATCTTCCATTGAGGAGCCTGATAATACCTCTCCTGCTCTCGGGTTAGAATCTCAACATCTTTAGGATCAAAGCCCTTAGGGTTGACGTAGTGCTCTGCTTTGTCCTCTCCACGTTCGCCCGGGCTCATTGTCTCGCCCCTTCTTTTCCAAGGCGAATTCGTGGATCCAGATAACCAAGCAAGACATCAGAGACCAACATGCCAATCAATGTGAGGATGGAGACGAAGAGGAGAATAAACCCTGCAAGGAACTGGTCCTGCGATTGAAGCGCTCCAAGAAGGACGGGACCGACAGTAGGCAGGTTGAGAACAACAGAGACAATAACTGAGCCTGATACAAGCGAAGGAATTAGGTTGCCGATATCTGCGATGAATGGGTTGAGAGCAACACGAAGAGGATACTTGACGAGGAGTTTGCTTTCTCGCATTCCCTTTGAACGGGCGGTTGTGACGTATTGCTTATAGATTTCATCCAGCAGATTAGCACGTAATCGGCGGATCATGGCAGCTGTGCCGGATGTTCCGATGACAATCACCGGAACAATCAGATGTGCCACAATAGACAGGGCTTTACCGCCGCTCATGGGTTCTCCAATATAATGCTCCTCCATAATGCCCCCTACCGTCAGTCCGAACAAGCTGTTGGCCAAATACATTAAAACCAATGCCAACAAGAAGTTAGGGGTCGCGAGACCGAGATATCCAATAAGTGTGAAGGTGTAATCCCCCACCGAATACTGATGTGTCGCAGAGTAAATGCCGATGGGAAAAGCAACGCAGTAAATAAAGAGGATCGTGGCAAGGTTGAGCGCAACTGTAAGCGGCAATGTTGGGCCAACCACTTCACCGACTGGCTGGTCATACTCAAAGGACCAGCCCCAATTACCCTGAATTAATCCATCAAACCCATTGGGTCCGGGCCAGAACCCCACCCATATGCCGTAACGCTCCACAAACGGCCTATCGAGAGCGAACTCTTTGCGCAAAAATTCCAGTCTGCCAATAGATGCGCTTTCTCCAGTTGAGCGGAGCATGGAGATCTGGTTGGAGATGTAGTCCCCTTCTGGCAATTCAATGATGAAGAAAATCAGGAAACTGATGGCAGCAAGCGTTGGTATCATCACCAACAGCCGCCGCAGGATGTAATTGAGCACCCGCTTCCCTTTCTTTTCTCACACCACTCGTGGGAGAAGTCTAAAGGAGCTCTCTTGGCTTTCTCTGAGAAAATCTAATCAGGTTTGAGAAGCCCTATTAGCCCGCGCTTAAGGCAAGTGAAAAAATCAATGAGGAAGATCGTCTTCATCCGGTAAGAGGTCTTCAAAAAAGAAGAGATCCATGCGATGAATGCCGAACTGAGCTCCTGGATCCCACCCATAAATACCCATTTCAGGTACATTCAAAAGCCCCATAACAACCACCGGCTGCCGGACGGCATTGACCAAACCAATATGGATTGTTTCATCCGCGTGGATCTGCAGGATTTGCTCCCAGATCATGTCCCGTTCTTCGAAACTGCTGCTCACCAGCCATTGATCAAAGAGCTCAATCAAACGGATTGCTGGGGGCCAGTCAGGTTTAACACCTGCGTGTCCATCACTCTCATAGTAGTTGCCCCATGGAGCCCATGAGAGAAAATCTTCGCGCGTGGGAGCATAGTCTATCGGCGGCATATCTGCTGTTGGTACGCCGTTTTCAAAACCGGACCAGACAGACATCATCAAAGCGCCAGAGAGCGCACGGGCCCGGATCGTGTCGCGCTGGCTTGGGCGGATGAAAGCAGAAACGCCGATCTCCTTCCACGTTTCTGCAACAAGCTCCAGCGCATCATCCTGTTCAGCACTCTCGCCTGTGGTCTCAATAATGAGTTGCAGCGGGCGTCCGTCTTCCAGCAAGCGTACGCCGTCTCCTCGCCTATCTGTCAGTCCAATATCATCCAGCAACTGGTTGGCAAGCTCTGGATTAAACTCTGCCCAAGCCGTTTGAAAATCTGGCTGATACAGCGGAGAAATGTTGAGAACCGTATCGTTGCCAGCTCTACCTAAACCAAAATAGAGCACTTTGTTTATGAGTTCACGATCAATGCCCAACGAGAGCGCATGGCGAAATCTACGATCTTGCATGAGTTTACGCCACACCGCGTCTTTAACGCTGAGGTTAGGCAGGATCGAAATCTCAGAGCCTTTTGAGTTGAGCCAAAGGCGCGTGTCATAATCCTGTGTTTGCTCACCACGTTTAAGCACGGAAATGTCAGAGAACCCTAGTCCACGCGCTTGCAGATCACTCTCGCCTGCCAGCGTTTTTGCTGGAATGAGTTTTCCATCGACCACATCCATAATGATGCGGTCGATGTAAGGAAGTTGCTGGCCTGCACTGTCCACCCGGTGAAAGAACGGATTACGCTCCATGACTGCCCGGCGGTCACCCGAGGTGTTACGTGGCACCCATGGCTGCAATGTAGGGATATGTGGATTGGATGCGCCGTACATGTCATCCATGCGATTGAACAGAGGTGCCCACCCACGTACTTTCTCAATACGGGCAATCTGCCGGATAAATTCCGGATTTCCATATTCTTCATGGAATTGCTTCATATAAGCAGCTGGCCGGTAAATGAACGGCGGGCGTGCTTTTGCAAGCTCCTGCAGGAACAGGGGATTTGGCTCATGCCACTCAAAACGGACCGTCGTCTCATCAATAACTGAAAACTCGGGACCTTCACCATCCACCAACATGAACCCCGGCAGACCGATGGGGTTCAGCTCCTCGTTTAGGGCAACATCTTCAAACCAAAACCGAAAATCTTCTGCATTAAAGGAACTACCATCAGACCATTTATGACCTTCACGCAGATTTAGAGTAAAGACCTTGTCATAATGATTATCTACGCTCTCCAAAATGTCTGGATTTAACTCGAGGTTTTCATTGTACCCAACCAGCCTTGCATAACCCCACACATTGATCAGGCGCACGTCTTTAGGCCGCGAAATAAGCGTATGTAGTGCACCACCCTGCACTCCGATTACACGGCCAATATCATCGGGGTAGGTCACTAGCGGTTCTTTGGGAACACGATCTACGACAGATGGCAGGCCCGGTGGAATCCCCGGAGTTTCCTTCAGGACCAGAGCCCCTGAGACCGCAGGCACTGTGAGGCTGATAAACATAACAACCATCGTGAGGAGGCCAAGTTTTCTCATATATGGCTGCCTCCCAATCCGACAATATCGCGCATGCTTTCCATTCCTGGAGCACATACCCAATGGTCTGTCTCAATCTCAACCAGATATGGGACGGTCGTGTAGCGCATCCGGTAGGGCGAAGGCCATTGTGTCGGGTCCGAGCTTGAGGTTCCTGACAGAGATGAAAAATCCAGTTTGTGTTCCAAAGAAGGTTCTGGCACCGCTTTGAGGAGTGCGCGCGTATAGGGATGGATCGGATTATCTATGATCTGCCGCGTTGGCCCGACTTCCACAACCTTGCCCTTGCACATGACCGCCACACGATCGGAAATGTAGTCAACCACAGCAAGGTTGTGGCTGACGAAAACATAGGTCAGGCCCAACTCATCTTTGAGGTCTTTGAGCAGGTTCAAGATCTGTGCCTGAACGGAGACATCAAGCGCTGATGTTGGCTCATCGCAAATCAAGAACTCCGGGTTTAGCGCCAGGGCTCTCGCGATCCCAATACGTTGCCTTTGGCCTCCGGAGAAGGAATGCGGGTAACGACGCAGATACCTTGGCGACAAGCCAACAAGATCAATCAGTTCCCGGATACGCGCTCCTTGACTGAGACTGTCACCTATGCGGTGTATGACGAGCGGTTCCTGTAGGATCTCGTTGAGTGTTCGGCGTGGGTTTAACGAAGAAAACGGATCCTGAAAGATAATCTGAGCACGCTTTCGGTATTGGAAGAGCTCTTTTTCAGAGAAGCCCTGAATATCGCGTGGACCGTCCTCAGTGGTGTAGGAGATTTTGCCTCGCGTCAAAGGAAAAGCACGCAGCATAGCAAGGGCGGCTGTGGTTTTTCCAGAACCAGACTCTCCAACGATACCAAGGCATTCGCCTCTACGGACCGTCAAAGATACATTGTCGAGGGCAGTTGTCATGCCTCTGCGTTTTTTGCCGCGCAGGTTCTTGAATGTAAAGCTCTTACAAACGCCCTCTAGTTCGATGAGCGGCGTTCCACGAAATGCGTAAGCTTTACCAACCGGGCTTGGCTGCAAATCAGAATGATGCGCGCGAGGTTTGATTGGGCGGATTGGAACAAGGCGCTCATCCGGCTCCATAGAAAGCGATGGAACCGCATGGAGCAGAGCTTTCAGATAAGGGTGTTGCGGGGTCAGGAACAGGTCTTCAACACTGCCTTTTTCCATGATCTCACCGTTGTAGACCACGACAACCTCATCAGCCATGTTTGTGACTACACCAAAATCATGCGTAATCATGAGTAGTGTCATGTTCAGTTCAGCTTGTACTTCCTTAATCAACTTCAGAATTTCGGCCTGAATGGTGACATCCAGCGCGGTTGTCGGCTCATCTGCAATAAGAAGCGTGGGGCGGCAGATCATCGCCATAGCTATGAGTGCGCGTTGCCGTAAGCCGCCAGAGAGCTCAAAAGGATAGGCACGGATTGCACGCTCAGGCTCTGGGAAATGAACCAGACGCAGCATATCCTTGGTCAATTCCTGGGCTTCTTTAGTGCCAACAAAGCGGTGCAGCTTTGCTGCTTCGCTGATCTGATCTCCAATGGTGTGCAGTGGTGAGAGCGAGACCATGGGTTCTTGAAAAATCATTGCAATCTGATCGCCGCGAATGGCGCGCATGGCAGGACCAGCCGGAGGCAGTTTTGCAATGTCTACTTTCTCACCGGTTTTGCGATTGTCCCGAAATAAAATTTGTCCTGATGTGATACGAGATTTTGCAGGAAGGATCCCCATAATCGCCCTGGAGATCACGGTCTTGCCAGACCCTGACTCACCAACCAAAGCGACGCATTTGTTTTCTGGGACACTAAAAGACACATCGCGGACAACTTGGTGATGCCCTTCGTCTCCATGAAACTCTACCGACAACCCTTTGACGTCAAGCAGGTTCACGCGCGTCCCTTCCTCACTGGTCTGTTGCTAGCGCACGCGAGAAAACCTTTCGCGGCTTTCACACTAGAACAGGGCTTTCTTTCAATGAGGTTGGGTTACGTGGCACACTTAAATTAAACTAGAAGACAATGCCGGGATTATTAGTCGTCGCATATGGTCGAGTTGAGCTGCCAAACCTCGACTTTGCCCTTCCGGCCACGAATGTCATGGCTACCGCGATGGGTTACATTATCGGGTCGGCCCGCTTTCTCAACAGTTTCACCGCTCAACACCACACATGCTCCTTTAACGGAGGAGATGGTGCCACCCAGGCTTTGCAGGCGACTGCACACATTCACGGCATCGCCGACAATGGTGTAATTCCAACGTTCGACCGCCCCCACATTGCCAACAATTACCGGGCCTGTGTGAATGGCAATCCGTACATTCAAAGCATTTTCGGGTGTAACTGCATTGGCTTGCTGGATAGCGCTGACCATATCTTCTGCAGCGGCGATTGCGCGGCGGGCATGGTCTTCCATCTCGTTTGGCGCACCCCAGAATGCGAGCATGCCGTCACCGACGAACTTATCGACTGTACCCTGATGAGCTTCGACAGCAGACACAAGCAGTTTAAAGTGATCATTGAGCAGACCAGCCACTTCGCCAGCGCTTCTATGTTCAGAGATCGACGTGAAACCTTCAATGTCCGTAAACAGGATCGTCAGTTCAGCTTCTTTCGCTTTGGCCGCCCGGTCGATCCCCATAGCCATCAACTTGGAATAGAGTGACTTTGGAATGTACTTGCTCATGGCCAGAAGGCCACTGGTACTTGCATTCATAGCAGACGTGATCTGATCTACTTCGCGGATGTGGCTACGTGGCAATGGCTCAAGGTGCTCAAACTCTAATGCACCGAACTTTTGTGCACGTGCAGCGATACCTTTTAGTGGAGACGCCAAGCGGCGAGCAAAGAAAATTGCAACAAGTGCGGACAGAAACACAACAGCTACACCTGCAAAGACCGAGTTGATTAAGCGGGTAAATTCGTCGTAGCGCGAGTTGGCAAGTTGGTATTCACCTACGTAATACACTTCACCATCCGGGGAGATGAGTTTTTGTAAAACGAGGACGTACATGTCTTCTCCATCAAAAATTAGATGAAGCTCCACGCCCTTCTTCCTCGCTCGCTGACTAAAAGGTTGTGCTTTACTTCCCTCGAACTTTGCAAGGACAGGGTCACCAAACTCTGTCACTCGTTCCAAGAGATTGTGCTGTTGCAAATCATTTGTTGGCGAAGAATAGGCAAGCACCCGATTTTCGCTGGTCAATATGAAACGTGTAACATCTTCTTCATCTTCGATCTGATTGCCAACACCATCTTCATGCATTGGGACTAGGATCGAGCCGACCCCTTTCATCGTGATGATTGCAGAGACATAACCAATCGTCTTGCCGTCAAACTCAATAGCGCTTGTGACTGTCGCAAAAGGATTTTCACCAGAGGCGTAAAAATCTCCCCAAAAAGGATCTTGATTAGTTTGCTCGTCGATGCTTTGCATCCGGGAGAAGTTGAAAAGGGCCTGATCAGGGTGAAAAGAGACCAGATCCTCACGATCTTCTCCATGGCGCAATCCCCAGGACGTTTCATTGGGAAGGGAGAGTACCAATCCGTCAATGCTCTTTACACCAAACAATACGCCACGAAAGGTTTGGCGCGCCCGAAATATAGCACTTTGTGTATTCGGTTGCTCTTCTGCATATATCTTAATTGCATAGACAGAAGAAAACGCTGGCGTCATGTAAGCCCCCAGCGCGTTGTTGATTGCTTCCGTGGACTTGATCGAGGCTTTTTCGATCAAGCTTCGGGTGTTTTTCAGGTTAGTATGAACAGACATGTACAGCACAATGCCGCCGCACAAGGTCACCACAGTCACAAAAGTAAGACTTACCAGCCACGTGAGTGACAGTTTGTAATAGCATCGCCGTATACCGATTGCTTTACGCCTGATCCTATTCCAAAACTTCAAACCGTGACCCACCTGTGTGAGGAATGCCAGCCCGTTAAACCACTCTCCGGACCGAGGGTCAAACTGCCTTCCTGCACATGGCGTCGCTAGTCTTTATTCTACTGCTTATTTGCCTAATTCTCTCAATATCTCATTTCTATGCTCATCGAGAGCTGGTGCACCCTTCTCCAGTTTCAGCTTAGAATTAGTAAACCGAATTGGCGTACGGACATAGGTTTGCTCACCTTGATGCTTAGAAGTTGTTGGCAATTTGACCTTCATTTGCCGGTGTTCAATTTGCGGATCCTGCAAAACATCAGCAACTGTATTGATCGGACCTGCCGGAACGCCGCGTTCTTCCATTTTTGTCAGGAGTTCATCCCGATTGAAGTTCAGCACGAGAGCCTGAAGCTTTTCTGTTAATTCTTCGCGGTGCTTCACGCGAGACGGGTTGGTGGCATAACGCTCGTCTTCAAACAGTTCTTCCTGCCCGAGAATCTTGCAGAAGTTCGCAAATTGGGTGTCGTTGCCAACCGCCACAATGAGATGACCATCTTTCACTTCAAAAACCTGATATGGAACGATGTTTGGATGAGCATTGCCCATACGGCTAGGGACACTGCCGCTGCTCAGGTAATTCATCGCCTGATTGGCCAAAACACCGACCTGAGCATCTAACAAAGCCATATCGATCCATTCGCCTTCACCGGTCAGATCACGGCGGCGCAGAGCTGCCTGAATACCAATGACACCGTAAAGACCCGTGAAGATATCAGCAAAAGCAACGCCTACCTTTTGTGGCTCGCCGCCTTGTGAGCCAGTCAGATCCATAATGCCACCCATGCCCTGGATCATGAAATCGTATCCGGCGCGGTGGGCATAGGGACCATCCTGACCAAAACCAGTCACGGAACAATAGATCAGCTTTGGATTGATCTTTTTGAGACTATCATAGTCGAGGCCAAACTTGGCTAGCCCGCCAACTTTGAAGTTTTCGATCAGCACATCACTTTGACGTACCAGATCATAAATCAACTCAAGATCTTCCTGCTTTGAGAAGTCAGCAATTATGGAGCGCTTGCCGCGATTGCAGGCATGGAAGTAGGCTGCGCTTTTGCTTCCGCCCTCTTCCTCGACAAACGGAGGTCCCCAGGTCCGGGTATCGTCACCGCGCGGGCTTTCCACCTTGATGACATCCGCCCCCAGATCGGCAAGAGTTTGCCCGATCCATGGTCCAGCCAAAATGCGCGCCAGTTCCAATACTTTTATGTTTTCCAGGGGAGCCGTCACGGAAGCAACCTCAACCTTCTTGTATCGATCTGTTTCAGGAGCTCAGTGCTACCTGTTTTTTCGGGATAGTGCTTACGAGGATCTGTCATGATCTCCTTCCAGTCCTTCCCTTGCTTGATAATTTGATTTTTGGGTGCAAAAGTGATGAGGTTTTCATTCCCTGCATTTGACCGGAACCGTTTTCAACGGTACCGCCATCTACATAAAAATTTGGAAGCGCTGCGCCAAGGGGTGATCAAGCTGCTTTAACACTTCTTGGGAGAACAGGTATGCGATCTGAAACAGCTCAGCTCATTAGACTGCAAGACTACACAGAGACACCCTACGTCATTGAGAGTGTTTCTCTTATCTTCAAACTTCAACCAGAAGCAACCGAAGTTATCTCCACCCTTACCATTTCCAAGCATGATGGCACCGAAGACGGCGCTCCACTTGAGTTGGATGGTGACGAGCTTACACTTATTTCAGCTGCTATTGATGGCGTGCTATTGGCAGAAGACGTTTTCGAAGCCTCTGCAGACAAGCTGACAGTTCATGCACCACCTGCTGAGCGTTTCCAGTTGGAAGTTATCACCAAGGTGAACCCAACCACCAACACCAAGCTGGAGGGGCTTTACCTTTCTCAGGGCATCTACTGCACTCAGTGTGAGGCAGAGGGCTTCCGCCGGATCACTTACTACTATGACCGCCCGGATGTGCTTTCAGTATTCACGACACGCATTGAGGCTGACAAAGCGACCAATCCGATTTTGCTTGGTAATGGTAATCCGCAGGACGCAGGTGACATTGAAGGCACTGACCGTCACTTTGCAGTGTGGCATGATCCGCACCCGAAGCCAGCTTATCTGTTTGCGCTTGTTGCTGGCGATCTTGCCTGCATTTCAGAAAAGTATACGACAGCTTCCGGCGCACCAGTCGATCTGAACATCTTTGTCGAGAAAGGCAATGAGGACCGCGCAGACTGGTCCATGGACAGTCTGGTCCGGTCCATGCAGTGGGACGAGAAAGTATTTGGCCGCGAGTACGACCTCGAAGTGTTCAATATTGTTGCTGTTTCTGCGTTCAACATGGGTGCGATGGAGAACAAGGGCCTCAACATTTTCAATGACAAGT
The DNA here is from genome assembly GCF_001623075.1 of Pseudovibrio sp. Ad37. Classification (GTDB taxonomy): domain Bacteria; phylum Pseudomonadota; class Alphaproteobacteria; order Rhizobiales; family Stappiaceae; genus Pseudovibrio. Next base: position 33,522 of record NZ_LMCF01000065.1, on the reverse strand, counting down.
TCATTCTGGCGGATAGTGACACAGCGACAGACACAGACTACGAGGGTATTGAGACCGTTGTTGCCCATGAATACTTCCACAACTGGACTGGCAACCGTATCACCTGCCGCGAATGGTTCCAACTTTGCCTGAAGGAGGGACTTACTGTATTCCGTGATCAGGAATTTTCTTCTGATGAACGTTCCCGCCCTGTGAAGCGTATTGCTGATGTGATCCGCCTGAAATCCCGTCAGTTCTCTGAGGATCAGGGACCTCTTTCGCATCCAGTTCGCCCGACAGAATACAAAGAGATCAACAACTTCTATACGGCGACTGTCTATGACAAAGGCGCTGAGCTGGTTCGCATGATCAAGACTATTCTTGGTGCAGACAACTTCAGAAAAGGGATGGATCTTTACTTCGAGCGACATGATGGTGATGCCTCAACCATTGAGGACTTCATCAAGTGCTTTGAAGATGCGACCAAGATCGATTTGTCTCACTTCAGCCTGTGGTACCACCAGTCCGGCACACCAGTTGTGAAAGCAAAAGGTTCTTACGACGAAGCTGCAAAGACTTTCACTCTGGAGCTGGAACAGATTAATGCTCCAACACCTGGACAAGATCAAAAGAAACCATTCTTCATTCCAATTCGCTTTGGCCTGGTTGGCCCGAATGGAGATGATCTCGCCTATTCCAGTGCCGAAGGTGCTCAAGTCGATGGCGACTTGCTGTGTCTGAGCGACAACAAACAAACCGTTGTCTTCCATGGTATTGGCAGTAGGCCAGTTCCTTCCCTTCTGCGTGAATTCTCGGCTCCAGTTAAGTTGGAAACAGGTCTGTCCCGTGAAGATCAAATCTTCCTGATGCGCCACGACATCGACCCGTTCAATCGCTGGCAGGCTGCTCAGACGTTGATGACCGATCTGCTTATTGAGCTGACCAATGGTGCAGAGCCGACAGGCAAGGACGCCTTCATTGAGGCGCTCGGTCACATGGCAGAGGATGAGAACCTTGACCATGCGTTCCGTGGTTTTGGCCTGATGCTGCCTAGCGAGCAGGCAATCGCACTTGAAATCGGCAAAGACGTCGATACTGATGCGATCGGTGATGCCCGTGATGCGTTCTCCAAAGAGATCGGCGTTGCACTCGATGACACCTTCAAGCGTATCTATGATGCTTTGGAGATGCGAGCAACGTTTAGCCCGGATGCTCTTTCAGCTGGCAAACGTGCGCTGAAGCTGCGTTGTTTGTCCTACTTAGCGGCAAGTAATAGTGAAGGCAGCGCTACTCTGGCTAAGGCACATTTTGATGCTGCCGATAACATGACGGACCGGATCAGCGCCTTGAACTGCCTGGTCAAGTTCAAGTTGGCAGGGGCGCAAGAAGCAATGGCTTCCTTTGAGGAACGCCACAAGGACACTGCTCTTGCCATGGATAAATGGCTGGGTGTCGCGGCAAGCGCGCCGAGCAAAGACACGATTGGCGCCCTACGTACTCTTACAGAACATCCGGCATTTTCTTGGGATAATCCAAATCGTATCTACGCGCTCATTGGTGGCTTCCTAGGTGGCAATACAAGAGGTTTCCATGCGGCTGATGGTTCAGGATATGATTATCTTGCTGAAATCACGTTGCAATTGGACAAGATTAACCCTCAGGTTGCTTCCAGAATGGTCAAAAGCTTTGGCTCTTGGAAGAATATGAATGCGGAACGCAGAGTAAAGGCAGAGGCCGCTTTGAGGCGAATTCTTGCAGCTGATCAGCAACTCTCTACTGATGTCAAAGAAATAGTTGAGCTGTGTCTAGACTAAGACAGTCTACTTTGCACCCAGCGAAGTCTCTGAGAGTCCTATGAAAATTAACGGCAGCAAAAAGCGCTGCCGTTAACCATTTTTTTGTGTCGAGACTCTGGACAAGTTGATTCGGATAGATTCAAATGAATGTGATTCGGGTGAATTGCAACCCGAGTTATTTGCGGCGGAATCTGACACATGGGGGCATTCATGGCACGAGCCTTTGCAGGGGGCGCGACCGCTCGACGACTCTTGAACTCGACCAAACGGACAGGCAAAAAAGACGCTCTGACCGGACATATCAAGTTGCTCGCTCAACCAGCCTACCAACGCCTCTTAACAACGGAACCAATGATGCGCAGAATTATCCCTGCTCTTTGCATCGTGTTCATTGCGTGTACCGCTATCTTCCGCGGACTTGAGATTGCTTACAATTATGAGAATGTCAGCCAGAAGGCTCAGGACGATCTCACACTTATTGCAACTGCCCTGACCGCCAGCATTGAAATTTCCGAGCAAGAAAAAGGCTCCGCCGGCCTGACTTCTGCTTTGCAGCGTGCACTTTCTGAGGCCCTGCCCCCCCGGGCCACCAGCCAAAGCCGCCAAATTCTGTTGACTGACCCGAACGGTACCATTGTTGCCAGTGCTCCGACCCGCCCTGATATGGAAGGGTTGAAAATTACTAGTTTCCTTGGTGACACTCAGCCAATGACGTTCTTTGGAAAGCGCGCAGGTGTGCTGACGCTCAATGAGGGCACCAAAGACGCGACCCGAGCAACAGTTCATCATTTACCAAACAAAATCGGCATGGTTGCTATCATGCAGCCAGAAGACGCGATTTTCTCTTCCTGGCGTGCTGAACTTTCCGCCAATGTCACGATCTTTGTTGCAACCTCCATGGTGCTGCTGGTCATCATCTATGCCTATTTTGCGCAGGCAACCCGAGCGCAACAGGCAGATGGCATTTACTCGGCGACGCGCTCTCGCATAGACGCTGCCCTCAACCGTGGTCGTTGTGGTCTGTTTGACTGGGACCTTTCCCGTGGCCGCGTGTTCTGGTCCGCTTCGCTCTATGAGATGCTGGGCATGGATCCGCGTAATGATATTATGGGCTTTGCTGAGATCCAATCCCTGACCCATGCCGATGACGTTGATCTTTATGATCTTGCAAAGAGCCTGCTGGATACCGGCAAGAGCAACGTGGATCGTCAATGGCGCATGCGTCACAGTGATGGTTCCTGGGTCTGGCTTCGGGTTCGTGCTGAAGTTCAAACTGATGCGGGCACCAATGAGCCTCACCTGATCGGCATCTGTATGGATGTGACCGAGCAGAAGCGCTTGGCAGAACAGAGCCGTACTGCTGATCTACGCCTGCGTGATGCGATTGAGAACATCTCCGAGGCCTTTGTCTTGTGGGATGCTGACAACCATCTGGTGATGTGTAACTCCAACTACCGCAAGCTGCATCAGCTGCCAGACCATGTTGTGCAGTCGGGCACGCCTTATGCGACTGTCATGTCCTCGGCAAGCCAACCGATTATTTCTGAGCCTGAGGAAGGCGACCACATCGACAGCGATATGGGCAGTTCCTACAAGGTTGAGATGGAAGGTGGTCGTTGGTTACAGGTCTCAGAGCGCCGGACCAAAGATGGTGGCTTCGTTTCCGTTGGCACCGACATTACAGAGCTGAAGCGTAAAGAAGAGAAATTGCTTGAGTCTGAGCGCGGTCATATGGCGACCATTGCCGACTTGCGCCAGTCCCGCCAGAAACTTGAACTACAGGCTCAACAGCTGGTGGAACTGACCGAGAAATATGCGGATGAGAAGACCCGCGCGGAAGATGCAAACCAAGCGAAGTCCGAATTCCTTGCAAACATCTCCCACGAGTTGAGAACACCGCTGAACGCGATCATCGGTTTCTCTGAGATCATGGATCAAGGCATGTTTGGCGACCTTGGTTCCGACAAGTACAAAGAATACTGCAAGGACATTCATTCCTCCGGTAACTATCTGCTGAATGTGATCAACGACATTCTGGATATGTCTAAGATTGAAGCTGGCCGGATTGAGTTATCTGTTGAGGATGTTCAGATCCAGCAGATCGTTCAGGATGCTGCCCGGATTATCTCTGCAACAGCAGCTGAGAAGAACATCAAGGTTATTAGCGAAAATCTGCCTCACATGCATCTGCAGGCTGACCGCCGCGCTGTTAAGCAGATCCTACTCAACCTGCTTGCAAACTCCATCAAGTTTACACCAGACAATGGTGAGGTTCGGGTCTCTGCCCGCAAGGTTGGTGCCTTTGCTGAACTCAAGATCTCTGACAATGGTATCGGCATCTCCAAGAAGGATATCGACCGTCTTGCCAAGCCGTTTGTGCAGGTGGAGAACCAATTCACCAAGACGCACAAAGGGTCAGGCCTTGGTCTGGCAATTGCACGGTCTCTCAGCGAGCTGCACGGCGGTTACATGGAAATCGCTTCTGAAGTTGGTACAGGCACCGAGGTTACGATCAAGCTGCCCTTGAAAGCCAAGGGACGCGACAAAGGCCGTCTGACAGGCATCAGCAATTTGAACGCAGCTTAAGAGCAAGAAGACAATCTTAAAAGAAAAGGCCGCTTCATCAGCGGCCTTTTCTTGTTTTCTTAGATGTATAGTGTCTTAGCTGGTCTTTTCAGCTTCTTCCACTTTGCCAATGAGGTGTTCAAAGGTTCTGCGGACCATGATCTGTTGTTCCTGCATGTAGATGGTCAGACGTTCAAAGTCTGGCTCACCTCCTGCATTTACAAGAAGATCGAGCAAGCCCCCCGGAGCTGTTTTCGGATCAAAGTGTCCGGTTTGAGCGAGCTTCAGGATCTGTGTCAGGTCCTCATAGTTTCGAAGGGCTGGAATAAGCGTGTCAGCATCCTCTTCACGCAATACTCCAAAATCACGTGCCTTAAGCAATGCATCTTCGGTACGAGCCTGCAGGACTTCAGGATGCTCGACACCGTGAGCCAACTGCAAGAACTGGGCGATGAACTCAATATCGATCAAGCCACCCGGAATACCCTTGATCTGCCATGGGCTCTTTGCTGGCTTCTCCTTCTGGATGCGCGCACGCATATCGCAGACATCACGGGCCAGTTTTTCAATATCGCGCTTGTCCTGCAACAACTGGGAGACCGCACAGTCGATCTGTTGAGCAAACTCAGGGCTTGAGCTGGTGATGACACGAGCACGTGTCAGGGCCATATGCTCCCACGTCCAGGCATCGTTGGACTGATAGTCTTTGAAGGATGCAAAACGCGTTGCAAGAGGTCCAGAGTTGCCTGAGGGCCGCAAACGGAAGTCAACCTCGTAGAGGACGCCCTCTGCCGTCGGCGCAGTCAGGGCGGATACAAGGCGCTGAGTGAGGCGACTGTAGTACTGGCTTGGGGCCAACGGGCGTTTGCCGTCACTTTGCACGACATCCTCGGGGAAATCGTAGAGCAGGATCAGGTCAAGGTCCGATGCACAAGTGATTTCCTGTCCACCCAGTTTGCCCATGGCAACAAGAGCAAGTTCAGCTCCTGGAATTTTGCCGTGAGCATCTTCCAGTTCCTGCTGAACACGTGGCAGCAGTTGACAGAGCACTGCGTCTGCAAGTGTTGAAAGCCCCTGCCCTAACTCTGCTGCTGTGATCGTTCCTGTGATCAAGCGCAGGCCGAGCAAGAATTGTTGCTCCTGTACAAAGATACGCGCCCGGTCAAGCGCTTCTTCATAGTACCCAGCCTGATCGAGCGTCACGGCAAGCGCTGTTTCAATCTGCTCTGCAGACGGCGCCCCACCAAAGAATGCCGGGTCGAGAAGTGCATCCAGAACGTGGACGCGTTTGGAGACGATCTCGGCCATACGTGGTGCGTTGCCCATCACCATCGTCAGCAAGTTGAACAGGTGCGGGTTAGACTTAAGCAATCCGAAGAGTTGCACTCCCATTGGCAGTTTGGAGAGGAAGGAGTCAAATGTGAGCAGTGCTTTATCTGCATTTTCAGTACGCGCCAATGCATCCAGCAGAATTGGGGTGAACTCGGTCAACCGTTCACGAGATTTTGGCGCACGGACCGCCGGATATCTGCCGTAGTGCCACTGACGGATGGTGCGGATTGCATCAACGGGCCTTTGGAAGCCAAGCTGGCTGAGAGTTTCGAGCGTATTGGGGTCTTCATCATCTCCTGTGAAGACTAGATTGCCAAGATTGGTTGCCAAATCTGGCTCATGCTCAAACAAGCCTGAGTAGTGCTTTTGCACCAACTCAAACTTAGAGCGGATCATATCAGCAAACTCAGTCCGGCCTCGAATGCCCATAAGGTGATAGACACGTGCCAATGCCTCTTCATCCTTAGGCAGGATGTGGGTCTGCTCATCGTTGATCATCTGAATGCGATGTTCAACCTCACGCAGATAGCGATAGGCTTCTTCCATATCTTCAGCAGCGGATTGGTCGATCCAGCCGCAATCGGCCAGTCTTTCCAGTGTGATCAGTGTCCGTCGGTCGCGCAGTTGCGGGTTGCGACCACCTGCGATCAACTGCTGGGTCTGGGCGAAAAATTCGACTTCACGAATGCCGCCTCGTCCCAGCTTAACGTTGTGGCCAGCAACTGTGATTTTGCTGAAGCCTTTGTGGGCATGGATCTGGCGTTTGATGGAGTGCACATCTGAAATGGCAGCATAATCCAAATATTTGCGCCAGACGAATGGGCGTATTTCTTCAAGGAAGATCTCACCGGCTTCAATATCACCTGCACATGGGCGTGCTTTGATGAGCGCTGCACGTTCCCAGTTCTGGCCCAGGCTTTCATAATAGACCAGCGCTGCAGGAACAGAGATTGCCAGTGGCGTTGCTCCAGGATCTGGCCGTAAGCGCAAGTCAGTTCTGAAAACATATCCATCCCCGGTACGCTCATTCATGAGCTTCACCAGACGGCGGGTGATACGGACAAACTCAACAGGCGCTTCTGCACCACCAATCAGGCGGCTACGCTCAGGATCATAAAGAACGATCAGATCGATGTCTGAGGAGTAGTTAAGTTCACCTGCACCATGCTTGCCCATGGCCAGAATGAAGAAACCTGCCTCTTTTTCCGGTTCATCATGATCAACCGGAATAAATTTACCTCTGACTTCAAGCTCACGAAGGCAGAAGCGTAGGCAGGCGGTCAATGATGCATCTGCAAACTTGGTGAGAGCACCCGTTACATTTTCCAGCGGCCATGCACCTGCAATATCCGCCAACGCAACCGTGAGAGCCATTTCCTGTTTTGCCAGACGCAGCGACTGCATAAGTGCAGCTTCGCTTTCAGGTCGGGCATTCAGGCAGTCCTGTAAAAGGATCGCAATGGTCTCTTCTGGCGGCGTGTTCAAGATACGCAGGAAGCGTTGAACATCGCGCAGCATGGTCTCGCGCAGGAACGGCGCACTGACCATGAAGCCTTTTACAAAGCTGCGCAGATGGGGGGCGCCCTGACAGAGCTGTTCAAACTCAGAAATGAGGTCCTTACGTTCCAGCTTCTCAGTAAGATCTTTCAGGTGCCGATCACCCAGATCATCATCTGCACAGATGGGCTGGCGTTCCAAGCGCTCAAATAAAGGAGCAAGAGCTCCTTCACGATGTTCGCGCTTCAGAATGCTGCTTTTTAGCTGGTGGCGTTCTTCTTCCGAGCCTTGTCCCATGCTTCGTTGCCCTCTCCCTCACCTCTTTGCCCTTTGTTTAAAGGCAGAACAATCCGGGCCCGCAGGCCAGATTGCTTATCACTTTCAGAATCATCTGCTGTCCCAGCCGATGTTAGCTGCAATTCTCCATGATGGAGAGTTACCACCGCCTTGATAAGTGACAATCCAAGCCCAGAACCCGGTGCATGGCGAGAGCTATCAAGCCGAACGAAGCGATTACACACCCGCTCACGATCAGCAGCAGCAATACCAGCACCATTATCTTCTATGCTGAGTATAGCCTGCTCATCATTTCCAGACAGTACGACTTTGATTGTGGGTTTGACATTCTCTTCGGTTGGGCGACCGTATTTGAGAGCATTTTCTATCAAGTTTGCGAGAGCTTGCGCCAGTAACTCCCGATCGCCTTCGATGACAGGCTCATCATCCAGTAAAACAGAGAACTCGACACCATCATCTTCGGCAACGGGCTCATAAAGTTCGCACACGTCCTTGACGATGTTGCCCAGCTTGATTGATTGCAGCTCCGCTCCAGTGGAACCCGCTTCTACACGTGCAATGCGCAGCAGTGCGTTGAAGGTGTTGATCAGCTCATCGGTCTCAACCAGTGTCTCTTCCAGACATTCACGGCCTTCATTTTCACTCAAGTTTTGCCGCAGTGCAGCTTCCACGCGCCCTCGCATACGTGTGAGCGGTGTTTTGAGATCATGGGCAATATTGTCGGAGACTTCCTTGAGGCCCTTCATCAGCTCTTCAATACGATCCAGCATCACATTGAGGTTGCTGGCCAGACGATCGAACTCATCTCCGTTACCAGTCACATCGAGGCGACCGGCAAGATCACCTTCCATAATCAGGCGTGAGCTCATGGACAAGTTATCGATGCGTTTCAGGATACGGCGATTGAGGAAGAACCATGTGATGCCAGCCAGAACAACCATCCCGACCAGCCAGAGGGTCAAAGCGTCACCCAATAAGCTTTTCAGATGGACCTGATCTTCCAGATCACGTCCGACCAGCAGCTTGAAGTTGCCGGGCAATTCGAAGATGCGGACGATCGCTTTGGCTTTGTTCTGGTCTGTTTCAGCAAACCCTAGAGGTGTGTAGGAAACAAACTGAATTCGACCGTCGGAGACTGACAGGACTTTCTCAGGCAGGTACGCGATGTTGCCTGTAATGACGTTTCCGGAGTAATCCAGAATGAGGTAGAGGTTTGAGTTTGGACTTCGGACCCGACGCTCTACACCGACAACAAGCCCGTTGATGCCGTTTTGGGCATATTGTTCGGCAAGGCCCTGAATTTCTGCATCAACCGTCTGCACCACCTGTTTGTTCATCAGGTCATCGGTGTTCTGCGAGATGAAGATGAACAGAAACACAGAGAGCGCCGTAAACGACGTCAAGTAGATTGCAGCCAGCTTGAAGGCTGTGGTTGAGAGGATCCTAGTTAGAGCTGTCACGGATGGAATACCCTGCGCCACGAACAGTATGAAGCAACGGGAAGTCGAACCCTTTGTCGATCTTTGACCGAAGTCTTGAGATGTGAACGTCAATCACGTTGGTCTGCGGATCAAAATGATAGTCCCAGACATTTTCCAGCAACATAGTGCGGGTCACTACTTGTCCAGCGTGTTTCATGAGATACTCAAGAAGGCGGAACTCACGGGGCTGCAACACGATCTCCTGCCCTGCTCGGACAACGGAGTGAGCGAGGCGATCCAACACCAGGTTAGCAACCTGCAACTTGGTTTCCACTTGTGGACCAGCTTTACGACGGCTCAGCACTTCAACGCGAGCGAGCAGCTCTGAAAAAGCGTAGGGTTTTGAGAGGTAGTCATCTCCACCTGCGCGCAGGCCGGTGACGCGATCGTCTACTTGCGAGAGCGCCGAGAGGATCAGAACTGGCGTTTCATCACCAGAGGCGCGCAGTGTTTCGATGATGGAGAGACCATCTCGTTTTGGCAGCATGCGATCAACGACGAGCACATCCCATGTGTTGGAAATTGCCAGCTCAAGTCCGTCTTCGCCGTTGTCTGCGTGATCAGGAGAATGCCCTGCTTCCTTCAGTGCTTTGAGCAGATAGTCTGCCGCTTCCCGATCATCTTCAATAATCAAGATTCTCATTTTTTCATTTCCCAGAGCAAGGCATTATTCGTTTCCTCACATTGACGGGAAACGATAAAAAAAAGCAAATGCTGTTGGGGGTAACCGTCAGCACTTGCATAAGTTTTATAGGTGAAGTTGGCAGATGATAAGGTCCCTGCCTTTTCTTCCAGCATTGGTTTTTAGGACTGACATCAAGTAGAGGGCTACCCTTGCTATCAGCCCCTCAAACAACCGAAACACCTTTGAGGGTATCCTTGGTGTTTCGACGAGGGATCACGAGAGGGGCGTTTCTCGTGATCCGCATTCTTGTAAGTGACTTATTCCTCACCCTTTTCCAGCGGGATCGCTACAAAGAGCGTGTTCTCACCACGGGTGACACGCAGCAGAACTGCCTTGCGTCCTTGTTCACGTGCTGTTTCAACCTGTTCTGCAACATCGGTTGGTGTTTCAACTTTAACACCAGCAACTTCGGTGATGATCGCACCAGGTGCGAGGCCTTTGTCAGCAGCAGGTCCATCTGGATCTACTTTGGTGACAACAACGCCTTCTTCATCAACACCAGCCTGTTCAGCAGTTGCCAGTTCCAGCCCTAGGCTGTCTACCAATGCGGTATTCGCATCCTCGCTTTTGCTTGCTGAGGCTTGTTTTTTCTCTTCAGGAATAGTGCCAAGCTTTACAGTCGCAGTGTCGATTTCGCCATTGCGCCAATATTCAATTTCCACTTCGGTGTTTGGTGAGTACCCAGCGATGACCTTTGCCAGTTCACGCGGGCCATTCACTTCTTCACCATCGACCTTGAGGATGATGTCACCAGCCTGCAAGCCAGCAGCTTTTGCAGGGGTATCACCCTGAACTTCGGCAACCAGCGTGCCGTTTTCGTTTTCGAGACCGAGGGATTCAGCAATGTCCTTGGTAACAGGCTGGATTTGAACGCCAAGCCAGCCGCGGGTTACTGCGCCGTCTTCTTTCAGGTCAGAGATAATCTTTTTCGCAGTCTGTGCCGGGATGGCAAATGCGATGCCCACGTTGCCACCGCTTGGAGACACGATTGCGGAGTTCACGCCGACAACTTCACCCTTCACGTTGAATGCAGGACCACCGGAGTTACCACGGTTCACAGAAGCATCAATCTGGAGGAAATCATCATAGATGCCTGCGCCGATGTCACGACCTCGAGCGGAGACGATACCCGCCGTTACAGTGCCACCCAGACCGAACGGGTTGCCAACTGCGACGACCCATTCACCAACCAATGGTGCATCATCCGTGAAGGCGACGTATTCAAATTTTTCTTCACTTTCCACTTTCAGGAGAGCCAGATCAGAACGCTTGTCGGAACCAACCAATGAGGCTTCCAGTTCTTCGCCTTCACTGGTTACAATTGTGAACTCAGTTCCACCTTCAACCACATGTTCGTTGGTCACTACATAGCCATCATCAGAGATGAAGAAGCCGGACCCCTGAGATTGATCGAAGCGCTTGCGTGGTGGAGCTTTCTTTTTTTGCTCACCACCTGGACCGCCAAACTCGCGGAAGAATTTCTGCAGTGGGTGATCATCCGGCATATCGCGGAACATTGGAGGAATGCCCGCCAGACGATCATTCTCTTTAACCTCAGAGCGAACACGAACGGAAACAACTGTTGGCTGAACGGCTTCGACCAAACCAACAAAGCTTGGCATTGCCGGCGCATTTACGCGAACAGGCTCGGCTTGAGCAGTTGCTGGAACAAGTGTCAGCGGAGCAACCATTGCACCTGCAATTGCCAGCGCCATGGTGCCATTAAGAAGACGGGAACGACGTTTGGAAGTGGGTTTTGCAGCAGACAGGGAAACAACGTTGGAACTTGCGTTCTTGGTCAACTTCATTTGGCTCAACTCCATTTAGTCAATCTCAGCCCAACTGGGGAAACGGGGCTTTTGCATTTCGTTGAGAATGACTATGCCAGAGCGAACCTTACAAACACCTATCTGCCACATTAATCTTCTGTAATGATGGGAAAACTTCGTAGTTGCTCCCACCTCGCTTTTGTTAGCCCTGCGTGTAGCGGCTTGCCCATGCTGCAATCACACGTGCTGCATAATCTGCATCTTTGTATTTAAACAGCAGATGATCGGCATCATCCAAAGACACAAATGATTTCGGATGCTTCGCTGCTTCAAAGATTTGAGCAGCATTCTCGATGCCAACCGTGGCATCAATCGGAGAATGAAGAACCAGCACCGCCTTTTTCAGCACAGCAACGCGCGACCGAACGTCCTGCGCTTCAAGATCTTCGATAAACTGACGTTTAATCTTAAACGGTCGTTCACCTAGCTGGACGGTTGCTTCGCCCTTTTCTTTTATCTCATCGAGGGAAGCCCCGAAGTTATGAATCACATGATCCGCTGAGGCTGGTGCACCAATTGTGGCAACTGCTTTTACCTCGGGGACCTCTGAGGCTGCTGCAAGCACCGCTGCGCCACCCAAAGAATGCCCTACAAGCAGCTTTGGTGCTTCATAATGCTCACGCAGGTAATCAGCGGCGCGAACAAGGTCCTGAAGGTTGGATGAAAAGTTGGTGGATGCAAAATCTCCACCGCTGTTGCCGAGACCAGTAAAATCAAAGCGCAGAACAGCAATCCCGTCTTTGGTTAGAGCAGATGCAATGCGTCGTGCTGCAGAAAGATCCTTGGAACAAGTGAAACAATGAGCGAACAGGGCATAGGCCTTTGGTTCACCATCTGGTGTGTCCAGACGCGCTGCAAGATGCGCTCCCTGAGAGCCTTCAAATTCCAACTTAATGGGATCGTTTGCCATTTGAACTGTTCCTGTCATTTCCTGCGCAGCTGGCACATTCGGAATATATATTAAGAGACAGGTATCTAGTGCGCGCTTACAGGCGCCTTTACAATTCAATTGGTTGCAAGAAGATGTGATTAAACGTGAGCCCCGCAAACCATGTCTGCGAGGCTCTACAATCAGTCTTATTTAGAAGACATGAGCTTGTCGAGTTCGGCTTGCTCTTCATCCGAGAGCGGTTTGACACCCGCTGTACTGCTCTTCAGCGGCGCATGCTTTTTCTTTCGCGATGTACGCCACAGGAAAAAGCCGCCCAGCAGCAATGCAAGAGGTCCCCCGCCCCATAAAAACAGGGTGTGGAACGCAAAGCGCGGTTTGAGAAGGACAAACTCACCATAGCGGTCAACAAGATAGTCCATGACTTCCTTGTTACTGTCCCCTTCTACCAGTCGCTCCCGTACCAACAGGCGTAGATCCTTCGCCAGTTTAGCGTTGGAGTCGTCGATGGACTGGTTTTGACAGACCACGCAGCGCACTTCCTTGGAAATTTCGCGTGCACGTTCTTCCAGAACAGGATCTTTCAAAACTTCATCCGGGTTAACTGCATAGGCAGCTGGAGCTCCCAGAAGAATAGAAGAGATCAATACCAGTACGAACTTCATCTTCATGGCCATTACTCCGCCGGAGTTGGGGTTGCTGTTGCAACACTGCCTGCTACGCCTTTGCGCTTGCGGGCTGAAACAGGAGCACCAACACGCAGGCGACGATCAAAGAGTGCAATACAGCCACCCAAAGACATAAGCAGAGTACCAATCCAGATCAGTGTGATCAGCGGTTTGAAGTAGATGCGGGTAACAATACCACCATTCTCGTCAGAATCACCCGTTGCAAAGTACACCTGCGAAAAGCCAAAGGTCGCAATGGATGTTTCACTCATTGGCATTCCGCTGGCATTATAAGCGCGCTTAGATGGCTCCATGATACCGACAACATTGCCACCTTTGCGAAGAGTATACTGGGAGACCATCTCCTGATAGTTCGGACCATTTTGAGTCCAGCTCTTCTCATAGGTCACATTGTAACCGTTCTGTTCGAGGGTATCGCCTGGACGCATCACTTCAACGCGTTCAGATTCAAACGCCATTGTCGTCACAATACCCAGGACGGTAATCCCAAGACCAGCATGGCCCAGCACAGTAGACCAGACGGTTGGTGCAAAGCCTTTGATACGGGCCATGGAACGACCAAAGCCAATTTTGAACAGCTGGGAACGTTCAATGATTTCCCAAAGGGAGCCAAAGATTGCCCAGAATGCCAAGCCGAAGCCGAGCGCTGTCATAATGCTTGTTGTGCTAACGCCCATGAACCAGATCAGACCGACAGTCGCGAGCATTGCGATCACAAAAGCAGAGGTCAATCGTTGGGCGACACCCCACGCATCACCACGCTTCCATGCCAAAAGCTGGCCAAATGGCATCAGGATCAACACTGGCACCATGATTGGGCCGAATGTCAGGTTGAAGAATGGCGCACCCACGGAGATCTTGTCGCCAGAGAAGGCTTCCAGAACGAGTGGGTAAAGCGTACCAACGAACACTGCAGCACAAGCTGTTGTCAGGAACAGGTTGTTCAGTACCAGTGAACCTTCGCGGCTGATTGGTGCAAACAGGCCACCTTGACGAAGCAATGGTGCGCGCCAAGCAAACAGTGTGAGTGATCCACCAACAAAGATCAGCAGGATCGCAAGGATAAAGAGACCACGTGCTGGATCAACTGCGAATGCGTGCACGGAGGTGAGAACACCAGAACGGACGAGGAAGGTACCCAGCAGCGACAAGGAGAATGTCAGCAGTGCGAGGAAGACAGTCCAAACCTTCAGAGCATCCCGACGTTCCATAACGATTGCAGAGTGCAGCAGAGCCGTACCAGTGAGCCATGGCATAAAAGATGCGTTTTCGACCGGATCCCAGAACCACCAGCCACCCCAGCCGAGCTCGTAGTAAGCCCAGTAAGAGCCCATTGCGATGCCGAGGGTCAGGAAGATCCAGCTTACGAGGATCCAAGGACGTACCCAACGCGCCCAGGCGGCATCCAGTTTACCAAGAATGAGCGCAGCTGCAGCAAACGCGAACACGATGGAGAAGCCAACGTAGCCAATGTAAAGAATTGGCGGATGGATCGCCAAGCCGACATCCTGCAGCATTGGGTTGAGGCCCGAGCCTTGCAATGGTGCAGGGCTGATACGGGTAAACGGGTTTGATGCAACAATGACGAAGAGCAGGAATGCAAAAGAAACCCAGCCCTGAGCGCCAAGAGTAGCAGCCCGGAGGCGCTGCGGAATGTTGCGTGAAAACACTGCAACCAATGCACCGAACAGCACCAGAATAAGCACCCAGAGAAGGATAGAGCCTTCGTGATTGCCCCACACACCGGAGATCTTATAGACCAGCGGTTTGTCACTATGGGAGTTCTGATAGGTATTCAGAAGCGAGAAGTCTGAGTTCAAGTATGCCCAGGTCAATGCGGCGAAGGCAACGCAAGTCAAAAGGAACATAAGTACGGCAAGGCCAGGTGCCATCCCCATCAGACGGTGATCTGAATTCACTGCACCCCACACTGGAAAGACCGACTGAACAGCCGCGACTACCAATGCCAGAATGAGTGCATAGTGGCCAAGTTCAATTATCATTACGATATCCTAGTATCCATTTGGCGCTGGATAACCGGCCCTTTTGGGCAGAGCCGATTGATTTTACTTTTTAGTTTACTTTGATGCTTTGCTCTGCGGAGGCGGCCTGGTCCTCTTCCATCCAATGGCCATCTTCCTTCAAGGTCTCGTAGACCTCTTTTGGCATATAGCTTTCATCATGCTTGGCCAGAACTGTGTCTGCAATAAAGACACCCTTCTCGTTCATGTGGCCTTCAGCGATGATGCCCTGCCCCTCACGGAACAGGTCTGGCAAAATACCCTTGTAAGAAACCGGGATAGCTTCTGCCTGATCGGTCACGCGGAAGAGGATCACTGAGCCTCGGCTCTTATCGAGAGAGTCATCTTCAACCAGACCGCCAAGACGGATGCGTTGTCCAACTTCAACTTGCTGTTCAGCGATGTCGCTTGGGCTCTGGAAATAGGTCACGCTGCTGGAGAGTCCATAAAGAACCAAGCCGACAGCTGACCCCAGCACCAATCCCGCAAGACCAATAAGCCCGAGTCTTTTTTGTTTACGTGTCATACTCGCAGTTCCGTAGATACGTTGCCAACTAATGCCTTACGGCGTTTGTATTCTGCAGCTCAATAGAACATCAAAGGAAGCTTTATCTCTTTGTTCTAGACATATCTTATTTCCGAAAATCGCTTGGCATTCATCAAAGATATGCAACCCCTGCCTTATTCGGCAGGGCGCAAATTCAGGCTCGCGGCCAGTTGGTTGATCTGTTCCAGTGCTGCCGCATCGTCCTTCAGGTTTTGCTTGGCGCGGGCGACTGCTTGTGCGGCCTCCACTTGCTCCCCGAGAATAATGCGGGCCTGTATCAGGCGGCCCCACTCAGAAACAGAACCACCTTGTTCATTAAGGCGTTCATCCAACTGCACAACCATCTGGTTGATCATTTCATTGCGATCTTCTGCACTCATCTCAGCTGCTGCTTCAACTTCTTCAGCAGAAGGTCCAGCTGGCTGTCCAAGTGCCGGGATCGCCTCAGCCTCACCAGATACAACAGCGCCTCGTGCGATCAGTTCGTCACGCTGTGCTTTTGCTGCGTCCACCCAAGGAGCATTTTGATCTGCAGTCTTCAGCAGAGCATTCCAGGCAGCCAGCGCTTCGTTTATCTGGCCCTTCTGGCCCATAGCCATTGCCAGATAGTAGTAGGGTTGCAGCATTTCAGGCTTAGCGAGATTGATCCGGCGCAAAACTTTTTCAACTTCTTCGGACACTTGTCCGTTGTTTGCGAAAATGCTTGCTTCAGCCCAACCAACCATAAAATCGAGGTTTTCAGGGAACTGGCTCAACGCCTGCGCATAGGCGCGGCGGGCCTTTTCAAATTGGCTGGTACGCATGTAAACAGGCGCGATTACAGCCCAACCCTGTCCGTCGTTCGGGTTTTCTTTGAGGTGATCCTCAGTCCTGGCAATCAGCACTTCAAGATCAGCCTGCCCTGCGGTTTCAGCCAAACGCTCAGCACGTGGCTGGTCAGGGATTTCCGGAGAACCATATTGTAAATACATACCTAGCGCTGCCAGAGGTACCAAAACAACCGCTGTCAGCTGCACAATGCGCATGCGCATTTTAGAGGGAGCTGACTGGTGGTCTCCCTGGTTTTGCTTGTGCGCGGCTAACAAGCGACGCGACACTTCAATTTTGGCGGCTTCTGCCATGTCCGGCGCGATTACACCGCGCTCAAGATCTTTTTGTATTTCTTCGAGCTGGGCACGAAACACAGCTTCATCATTGCGCTCATCAGGGTGAACCTTGGGAGAGCGAGCCAATGGAACGAGTACGGCCAATGCGACCGCCGCCGTCAAAATTGCGAGAACTAACCAGAATGTCATAGTGGCTTAAATAGACAGGTTCTAAATGTGAAAGGCAACAGTACCCCCCCTGCGACGGGCAGTCGCACAAGCCATATACCCACAAAATACCTATGAAGTTGCACTTATTTTCTAAAAGACGCAGGCACTACTAGGGGGTTAGGCGGCATCTTTCAGGTAAGTCTTCTGCCTACGAATGAGGTTCGCAGTGTCTTCCGGCTCCAGAGAGATCTCACTCATCGAGATTAAACGGCTCAATTTTCTCGAAATTTCGCCATAATTCGGAAGGTTTTCAGTCTTGTTTTGCTCATCTTTGGGAGCTGTCAAAAGCTTCTCGGAGTTGCGATCAATGAAACGTTCGACATGATCTCTGGTTGAGATTTGCAGCTCGTTCAAGCCAAGCACACCTGCATATTGCGACGCCAACTTGGCGAGTTTTAATCCCCTCAAACATTTGTGATAGGCGCGCTGAATCTGCTCCAGCCGATAACCACCCTGCAAATCTGCAAAGTCAGGTTTTGTTTCTGAAGCAACTGCCTCCTCCAGTTGTGCTGGGAGGTTACACAGTTCATCGCGTAGCAGAATACACAAACGGTTTTTGAGCTGTACAGCGCGCTGGTTCCATTGACCGCAAGCGCTGAAGCCTTCGAGTTCTTCCAGTTCCTCAAAATGTAGCAGGCAGGCGTTGGCTGCTTCCGGGAGCCCGACAATGGCCTCCTCTTCCATACGCCAGCCTTCAACAACAGCCACACTTTGCTCCAAAGAAGACAAAGCAAACTCTATGAAGGCCGCATAAGGCGTGCCCGTAACATCTTTCAAAGCAGGAACAGCTGCGAGGGTTTGAGCCAGTTTTATGAGTTCAACAGGCGCTTCGTCCAAACGGAGGAATGACAGCGCTGCAAGATAATTGGCCTCAGCTCTGTGCTGCTCCATATGGGCGCGCATGTTTTGCAAACTGTTACCGGAGGACATGGACAGGATGTCTTCTGCAAAAGGTGGAGTGTCTGCCATCACCTTTTCCCATGCAGGTGCTCTTTCCAAAATCACCAGAACGTCACAGAAGAAATCAAAATTGACGTGGCCTCCAACCTTGCGGCGAAGCTTTGTCTTTATCTGAATGTCTTGATCTGCAGCTTCCAGCTCTCTTTGTGCAGCAGCGACCAAACGCAAGCGGAGACCCTCAGCGCATGCAAAGAGTGCTTTCTGGATGGTTTCATGGGTTGTAGGCAAATCTTGTTGCTGACACAGCTCTTCCAAGGCCTCTATCGCTTCGGTAAACTCATTAGAAAGAAGCACCTGGCGCATGTAAGTCCAGAGCGACTCCATTACTGCGGCATCGATCCGACCTTGTTGTGGCGTGCAAAGCGGCATTTGAATGAGGAATGGCTGAAGGGGGCTTAGAATTGCGCGCTTTAGTGGCGTATCCAGAGACAGCTTATTCTCAGGAATGTAAGAGGCTTCACCAAGGAGCCTGCGAATAGTGAGCAGCATGAGTTCGGCATTTGGTACAGATGTTCCGCTTTGCACGGTATCATCGACAGAGCGTTCCAACATCCGCAAAGCAGATTGAGACAAGGCTCCTAACACCTTCTCCATTTGCAATGCTTTATGGTTGACCTCGTGCATCCAAATCTCTCTGGTACTCAGCTTTACACTGGTTGAGCTTATACACGCTCAACCCTCACAACTCGCAGCAGACGACAACTGCTAAAATTGTATTTGTTGATCAAAACTATCGGCGGAATTGCTTAATCAAATCTTGATAAGCAGCCTTTTCCGCATGCGAAAGGTGTGTTTCCTTCCGCAAAAACTGCTTATAGCGAGGGATTTCGGGCTAGTTCAGCGCTGCCCAGCGCTCACCGTCCTTACAAGCCGCACCTTTGATCAGCTGCGTTTTCTCATCATACGCGATGGTATGCTGGAAATCGCGGCAGCGGCGGTCATTCACGTAATAGACAGGACCAGACTTAACTGTGCCTTGTGCGCCAGAGAATCGATTGCGCCAGACAACTTTGTTGCCTGCATCAGACGCATTCAACGCTTTGCTCTGTGCTTTATAGACGGTGTCGAGGTCACCGCTTCTGAGCAGTTGCTTCAACTCGCCTTCTGTGGCGCTGTCGATTGCAGCCTGAGCTGCTGCATTCTGCTCACTATCAGAAGACCAGAAACCAAAAATCGACGAGGAAGAGGCATCGGTTTGAGCTCTGGTGGCATGATCAGATGTCGCACAGCTGGCTAAACCGCCAACAACGACAGGTAAGACCATCAGTTTTTTCCAGTTTCGCACCAACATGCATCCTCTTTGTCGCTTTTGCGACTTATCCGTTTTCCGGAAAGGCTCTTTGTCCCTTCCAAGGTCTTCCAGTAAGGCCTCAAACCAAAGCAGCGCCATTAGCTTGAAAACGCTTTCGTGGAGCAACCCCTTAAAACACAGTTACACTTACTATCAGTACTGTTTGAAACAGATGCAACCTCTGCCCCAAAACAGATCAGATTGTCAGAGACGGCAAGATCACCGTTGCCTTCAATCCACCTAACTCGCTATCGCCAAGTTCAAATGAGCCGCCGTAAATACCTGCAATGTCAACAATTATGGATAAACCTAAACCCGTTCCGGGGACAGTTTCATCCAATCTTTGCCCTCTGCGCAGTGCACGTTTTTTCTCTTCAGCACCCAGTCCAGAACCATCGTCTTCTACGATCAGAGCGATGAGTGACGCAGAGGAATTGTTGTTTTTCAGCGTCACTGACACTTTTTTATCACACCATTTGCAGGCGTTATCCAACAAGTTCCCAAGGATTTCTTCCAGATCTTGTTGTTCCCCGCGGAACAACAGAGTCTCATCCATATCAACCGTGATCTCTGGCTCTTTGTCGCGATGGATTTTTTCCATAACGCGCGCCATGCGCGACACGACAGGAGCAGCCTCACATGACACACCGATCACCCGGCGCTGAGCCGCCATTCGTGCTTTTTCCAGATAGTGCTGAACTTGCCCTCTCATAAGATCCGCTTGCTCCGAAATCTTCAAAGCGAGCGGTTCATCTGAACTTCTGGCCTCGTTGGTAATGACAGACAGAGGCGTTTTCAGGGCATGAGCAAGATTTCCCACCTGAGTTCTGGAATGCTCCACTACTTCTCTATTTGAGTGGATGAGAGCATTGAGTTCAACAGCAAGCGGTTTCAGCTCTTTGGGCAAATCTTCCTGAACTTCTTCCTCTTTTCCCTGACGAACGCGACCAAGACTCTCCTGAAGTTCAGTTAGCGGACGTAAACCAAAGCGCACCTGCAAGAAGATGGCCGCGACAAGGCCAAGCCCAAGAACACCAAGTGTGATCGCCGCTTGCCATGCAAAGGATGCCGTACTCTCGCCCAGCTCGCGGGTGCTTCCTGCGACTGCTATTGTCACCGGCTGAAGTCCACCGAACTGGATGCGTTTTTGCAGCAGACGCAGATCCCGACCAGCTGGACCAGTGACGTTTTGCTTGAGTTCCAGTTCGCCCTTCATGTTTTGCAGGCGTAGCGTGTCGCCAAAAAGAGATTCGCTTTCAAACAGAACTTTGCCACCGCGTTGCACGGTCCAATACCAACCCGACAGCGGCATGTTGAACCGTGGATCACCGATACGTCGTAATGCAGGGTTTTGCTGGTCGCCTTCCGCAGCAAGCGCACTGACAATTGCTGTCATGTGGACTTCAAGGCGTTCATCCAGTGCTTTCTCACCCGCTTCACGAAACAGAGCGACAAGAATAGCACCCGCAACCACAAGACTGACAACAGCCCATAGGCCCGCAACAAAAATCAGACGCCATGCCAATGACGCCTGTTGCTTCTTGCGAATGAACCTGATGGGATTCCAGTTGAGCGGCCCCTGCAAGTCGTTGGTGTCTGCGCTGTTCTTATCAGGCATTTTCTTCCTGTAGCCTGTAGCCCAATCCACGTACGGTCTCGATCAGTGAACTACCAAACTTCTTGCGCAATCGGCCTACGAACACCTCAATGGTGTTGGAGTCGCGGTCAAAGTCCTGATCGTACAAATGTTCAACCAATTCGGTTCTGGAAATCACACGGCCTTTGTGGTGCATGAGATAAGACAGCAGGCGGAACTCGTGAGAGGTGAGTTTTACGGACATGCCGTTTTTCGTCACTTTGCTTGCTTTGGTATCCAGAACAATGTCGCCAATGGAAATCTCGTTGGAGGCCAGACCAGCGGCGCGGCGCACCAGTGCCCGCACCCGTGCCAGCACTTCTTCCATGTGAAAGGGCTTTGCAACGTAATCATCTGCGCCTGCATCAATGCCGGCGACTTTATCGCTCCAACGATCACGAGCCGTCAGGATAAGGACTGGCATGGAATGGCCGTCTCTGCGCCAGCGTTCCAGCACACTGAGACCATCCATCTGCGGGAGGCCAAGATCCAGAATGACAGCGTCATATGGTTCGGTGTCACCGAGGAAATGGCCTTCCTCGCCATCATATGCTTTGTCGACAACGTAACCGGCGTCTTCCAACGCTTCAGACAGTTGTCTGTTCAAATCCCGATCATCTTCAACGATCAACATTCGCATAAGATCTACCCCACACAAGCGCTCAGGCTCATAAAGCAGTTCAGACTGCTCTAATTTTTCAGTTGCACATTCCTATCTGAAAAGTGGATACCGGTTTTCAGATAGGAATGTGCAGTATCGCCTAATATCGCTTTCAAAATTCGTTCAAATTCAGGCAAAAAAATCTCTATCCAGAGTTCTTCTCAGCTCGGTTACAACCGGCGCCCTGTTCGTGCATCCAGCGTCACTTGCGAGACGTTGCCGTTGTTGAGTACGGACAGCACATAGACCAATCCCCCTCCTCGCTCACAGAGTTTGGCTGAAAGTATCTGCCCATTGACCCGCAGCGAACCCAGAGGCCGCGCCTGACCGCTGGCGACAGCCTGCCTTGTCTGACTGGAGGACAAACACGCGGCCTGCGCAGGTGCAGACCATGTAAAAACCGTTACCGCCAAAGCCAGTGCCATCAATGAGCGAAAAAAGAGGTTGTGGAATTGGTGTCTCATAGGGCGTCTTCTAACCGGCACTGGCTGAACCTCACATGAACGAGGTGTTATATATTTCAAAACAAAGACCTAGCAGATTCTCTGGGGTCTGTGATGTTTCTTGGCTTGGTTTGCAAATAATCCGGTAAAAGCAATTGTTAAAGTGTTACGCTCGCCAAGCAATCTGAAGTTGTCCCCAAACCGAATTTCGTTGATTTTTGAGCAACTTCACAGGCTAAGAGATGCCGACCTTCTCCAAATAACGATTGCAGCTCGGTTTGTGGGATTGTCAGGCTTTCCTGTGTCACCTCATATTCACGCAGAACAGTTCGTTCATTTTCGCCCCCATCCTGACGATAAAGCGTGACCGAAAACTGAAGTTTATCCTCTTGGAGCGGAATATCTGGCGTTGCCCAGCTGTCCGCCTCCCATCTGGCTCTGCGAATCCATTTAAGTTCCAAATCACCATTATCTGTTTGGCTTGCACTCAGATGAACAGGTGCGAATGGTTTAAGTGAGCTTTGTTTTCCAGCATGGCTTGTGTTCACTGCCCATTTAAAGCCCAGAGGCTTGCCAGCTGGAACGACACGATATGAGAGGGCAACATCGGCTTTGTCACTGGTCCATGGCAGTTTCAGCAGGGATTGATCTAACAGGATGAAATCAGCGTTCTCAGCGCTCGACGAAGCAACCAGATGCTCCGTACCCAATTGTCCTCTGAGCAACTGCGTGAGTTTGTAGGTCATGGGGGCGATCAGTTCTGCTTTACAGAACTGTATCACTTCCCACTCATCATTTTTGCGAATGGCACAGGCATTTGCGCCTGACAGCACATCGAGTAGCATTCGGCTTTGTAACTGGCCTCCGTAGAATTTTACGGTGATATGGGAGGCCAGATCCCAGCGCCAAAGTGGGCCAGAGGTGAGAGGTTCTTGCAAAATGCCCATGGTGGCTGGTTCAGTCACCTGCACTAGCGATGTGAATTCTTCACCTGAGCTGGAACTGTACAGCTGATAGGCACTCGGCCAGTTCGCATTGTAGATAGCGACCACCGGGCTTCCATCATCCGCTCCCTCACTGTGGAACCTTGGCAAATCCAAGATGCTAACAATTGGCGGACCTGAGGTGGTGTCGTTGAAAGATCGTTGTGATGATCCCTCCGAGACTGCTGTTGCGGCTGTAACAGGATATTCGTTGAGCCGTATTGCTTGAACGTCCAGATGAGCACCAGATGAAACCTGATCAATGCGGCACTGCAACGAAGCAATGTCGTCGTCCAGCAGCTCGCCAGGAAGTTCCAGTACATCCCCCGGTCGCAGATCGATTTTACTCAGAGCAAGTTTGAACTGAAGAGTCTCCCGATCCAGCCACACACTCTGGTGCATTTTTTGAACCAGCTTTTTAGCAGAGGGGGGCGAAGCTGTGATAGGGAGCTGGATGTTGGAGGTGTGCCTGTCCATGCCTTCCAGACGGCGGGAGGAGACGACGAGAGGCTCATAATTGTTATTGGGGTCCATACCTCGCAGTCGGAGTTCAGCTGGCAGGTCGCTGCCATCATTGCGGCTGATGGAGATGTAGCCTTCCTCCTCTTCAGCTTCCAACAGGTCAGCAAGGCTCAGTTTCCCATTGGGGGTGGCCTTGGCGTATTTGGGGAGGATGGCAAGATGGGTTCCGCGATCAACGGCGATGCCTCCGGCGAGTTGCAGGATGGGAGAGAGCGCAGAGCGTAAGGACGTTGGGCCTGTCACGATCAGACCTTCGAGGGTTTCACCCAGTTCAGCGATCTCCGTTAGCTCTTGCGTATGTCCGAAATCATCGCGCATGGCACGGATAAGACCTGAGAGAGAGGTTGCGCCTAGACGGCCTGTCAGCCAGTGACCGAGCTGCCAATTTTGACCGTCTGCCCAGACATCAGAATATGTTGGAAATTCGGGGAACGGGCGGGCGTCCCATGTCCAGAGGAAGGAGTTATCTGCATAGACCATCGTACCTGCGTAGGTGCTTGAGGTTGGATTGTCGCCCTGTGGCCAGTCCGGATGGTCTGTTCCCCAATAACTAAGGCTTGCTTCCAGCGCGCGACGCTGGACAAGGTCATCCTGTTGCCCGCTGGAGAAGTGCGGTAATGCGCTTTCAGCAGACTTGGGGTCCACGAAGACATTGGGCTGGTTCGTTCCTTTGTCTACAGCAGGAAAGCCGAGTTCGGTGAACCAGATGGGTTTGGATTGCGGCACCCAGGGGGTTGGCGTGTTTTGCTCAGCACTTGCATCACGTTCGAAATGCAGATTTTGCCACCAGTTCTTAAGGTCTTTTTGCCGGAACACCCATGGCTTGTTGTAGGCTCCGTCTGTAATCGGGCTGCGGGTTTTCTCAGCTCGGTCTGTGTCATTGGCATAATACCAGTCGTAATATTCACCGGAGGCTACTCCCTCCCGAAGGTTCTTGAGGTTGTAGGCTGTTTGCGGGTCATCGTTCTGACGCAAGTCCGATAGTGGCAGGTAGTTATCAATGCCGACAAAATTGATGTCAGCATGCGCCCAGAGTGGGTCCAGAGGAAAGCGCAGGTCACCGGATTGAGGGCTGTGGCCCGCATATTCACTCCAGTCGGCTGCGTAAGAAAGTTTGGTCTGACTGCCGACAATCTGACGGACCTCTGAGACCAGTGTTTTCAGGTGATCAACGAAAGGAAACGCGTTGCCGCCTGCCCAACATTGGGTGAGACCGCGCATTTCTGAGCCGATGAGAAACGCTTCCACACCACCGGCCTCTTTTACCAAATTGGCATAGTGCAGGATGAAACGGCGGAACCGCCAGTCACTGCCTAAGCCGACAAAAGCGTCTACCTGAGGCGTAACTACGCTGGTTCCCTGCTGCGTTCCGGGTTGTCCTGCTGCTATGTCAGAGGTGATGCGTCCGCGCCAGGGGAAGCTGGACTGCTTGGTTGCGCCATAGGGGTCGGGCAGCTGATTGTCATCGAGGATGTCCATCATCACGAACGGGTAGAACATGACGGCAAGGCCACGTCGCTTCAGTTCCTTGATGGCTTCTGTGACGGAAGCATCTGAGGGCGTACCACCATAGGCAGGTCTGTCATTGATGCAGGAGACCTCTTGCGCTTCAGCGCGGGTCAGGCCTGCAACGCTCCAGTTTTCAGGTAGATGCTTTGTGGTCTGGTAGGTCACTTTGGGCTGAATGGTGCACTGGGAAGCACGTAAGTCATCGCCAAACCAGGCGACGACAAGTGCGACGCTTTTCAGGTTTGGGCAGAGGGCCTGAAGTTCATCCAAAGAGCGGACCAGATCGGTTTCCTCTCCCTTACCATGGCGGTTGACGCTCCGGGAGTTGCCGGGAGCGTGCTCCTCGATGACTTCCTGCGGGTGATAGGCAAACTCTCCTGCTCCGGGGATAAGCGTGACCGCCTTGATCTGCTGTTCCAGTGGTTCAATGGAGCGGAGCACTTCGAAGGCGAGCTGGGGGATCCGGTTACCGAACTCTGCCAGAGGGAGGCGTTCGAACACCACATACGCGGTGCCTTTATAGGCTGGCGCGGTGCCTTGCTTAGCTTCGATCAGTGGGTCGGGTTGTTGATCTTCCGCCCCCAGATACACCCTCATATTGATTGCGCTGGAGTCAAGCTCCTTACCGTTGGCCCAGACACGGCGCACCGCTGTGATGGGACCTTCGCACAAGGCGACAGCGAAGTTGGCGAAGTAGCTGTGGCTGGTGATTGTGGTCGAAGAGCCAGTGGCTTTTCCGCCCTGCTTTTCTTCGGAGACGACCTCTTCCAGCCGTGTGGCCCAGATGATGTTGCCGGTGACACGCACGCGGCCATAGACAAAGGGCAGTGACACCCCTTCAGCAGCAGTCTGTAATTGCAGGTCACCTAACTTGCCGACGGAGAGTTCCCGGTTTTCACCGAAGATCTGCTGATCGATCCACGCCCCGCCAATAGCCCCCAGTGTTTGTCCTATGATAGCGCCGAAAGGGCCACCGACTGCGCCGCCAACGGCTGCACCAACACTTGATAGCACCATTGTTGCCATGGTCCTGTCCTTTCCGGATCACTGACTTGAGAAGAATGAAAAACGCCCTGCAATCTTGTTGCGCCACATGGGCACCAGCGGGCTTTCAACCACTCCCACCGCCTCGTAAGCATGGATGAAGCGGTCTTTGCTGGTCATAAATCCAAGGTGTTTGCAGGGAACTTGCGGCGCCCAGCGAAACAGAATGATTTCCGCTGGCTTTGGCTTTTGCAAAGACCCTTGCACCTCGTTCAGATACTGGTGCGCAGCAATCAGCAACTGGTCCTCACCTTTCAGCTCCGCCCATTCAGGTGCGTAGCTGGCGGGAACGGGCGGCTCGGTATGGTGCAGAAAGCGATAGAGGCCGCGGATAAGGCCAAGACAATCGCAGCCTGCACCTTTGGTTGTGGCCTGATGCTGGTAAGGCGTTCCGACCCAGCTGCGCGCTTCCTTCAGGAGGGTGTGGTGAGACTGCTGCATGATTACCCCACCAGCTTTTCGCCGTTGTTGGCAGCGGATTGGCTTTCAGGTCCAGCAAGGATGAAGTCATTGCCCGGCATATGAGGAAAGCCTCGGAAGTTCTCGGTGTTCTGGAACTTAGTCTGGCAGCTGCTCCAGCTTTTATCGCAGCCTGCGGAAACCGATGCGGTTACTGGATAGGTTTGCTCCAGGATCACGGGAGCCCAGAGCGTGAGTTTGTGATTGCCGTGCTCAATGAGGTGACTGGTAATGCGCGAGGGGTGATTGGCGTAGGGGCCAGATTGAAAGGTGAGCTTGCCGAAGGACCACCAGCCAGTGCCGATATCGGTGTTACCTTCGATGACCAACCGATTGCCATCTTCTTTGCCTGTGATACTCACCTGTCTTGAGTAGGCAGCGACGTCCAGATTGATCCCGCAGTTAGGATCTCCCAGATCAGCATGACATTGGTGGGAGAGTTGCCTGCCTTTTGGCTCAGAGAGTTTGGTGGCCAATGAGCGGAACTCGGCGCGGAATACATCGGCATCTCTTGTGACTTCGCCAAGGGAGCCGCACCGGAGCAACTGGTGCTCCTCCGGGTTTTGCCAGTTGACCAGATAGACCTCGACTTCGGCATTGTCCCAAAGACCCGCACTCAACTCCTTCTCGCTTAAGCTGTCGGAAGAGAGGACGCCCAGCGCTTCTTCCTGTCCGGCCTGAAAGTCAGATTGAGCCATGGCCTGAGTGCCATCCAATCCGATGCCGGGTTCATAGGTTTTACCGAGCAGTGAGATTGGGTGGTCGTGGGTGGTAAAACCGAGGCTGAGGCCGGATGGCGCGGTTAAGCGCCAGCAGTAGGCCACAGTTGTGCCCTCACCGGTCAGGTGTTCTTTCAAAGCAGCATTGAACATGGGTTTACTCGCAGAGTTGGTTTCAGATGAGAAGTTCGACGAGGGGGATGGACGGCACCTGCCCTGCCTCGAAGTGCAGGAGATTGATTTCCAGCTGGTCGTTTTCAAAGCGCGTGGGCGTATCGAAAAGGAAGCCCGCCGTGATCACCTGATCATTTGAGGGAATGTGACCGGCCTGAAATTCAAGATTGCCTGTCAGAGGATCGAGAAGCACATCACTGCCGACGGTTTTCAATTGACCGGCGACCGCAACCGAGACCGTTCCTGCCACTGGTTTCGTAATTTTGCGTTGCCAGGCAACGCTTGCCGCTCCCACTTGCTTGATGAGCTGGAACGTCTTTGTTGTCCCGTCGCCAGTTCCGATCGACACATCGGTTGCAGATGGAGTTGCATCAAAGGCGCAGGATTTATGGTCCATGGGGTCACGAAACCGGAATCCGCAGAGGCGACCACCCACTTTTTCGAAAAATGAGAGCACCCGTTGCAGGTCTGCCGAGCTGCGCAATCCGGTCCCCACATCAAAATGCCGTCGCGTTCCCTTCCAGATGGCGTTTCGGGTTTCTGCACCATTGAGTAACCTTGTGACCTGACTGCGTTTTTCTACTCTGACAGAAGCCCCTAGGGAAATTCCAAGTGGGAATGATTCATCAACAAAACATGGTTGCATTTCACCCTCCTGTTTGACTTGGCTCAAGGCTGGGTGCCCGCGAAGCATCTAATAGGTTTGA
Organism: Pseudovibrio sp. Ad37; assembly: GCF_001623075.1. Lineage (GTDB taxonomy): Bacteria > Pseudomonadota > Alphaproteobacteria > Rhizobiales > Stappiaceae > Pseudovibrio. The sequence continues at coordinate 5,491 of NZ_LMCF01000065.1, read as the reverse complement.
CATGGAAAAGTTATCTGCGTGATTTGCGTAGACCCGTTGTCGATGCTCCTCCCTCTTTGCAAAGCAACGGATTTTTCCAAAAAGTTTGCTACCACCGTCCGGTAGCAAAGCCACGTCGGTCCTTGAGTCCCTCCTCTTCAATGCCGACGTCATAGCCCGCGTCGCCCCCGTCCGGTGGCGCGGGCCATTATCATCGCAATCTGCCCCTGAGATCTTTCAAAGCTGCGCACATCCTGTGTCGCCACATTTATTGTGACGTTGGGCTGCGTGCTGCCCGCATTCATGGCAACGCCCAAACGACCATCGTTGCCGCGCTGCAAAGGCAGGATTGCCTCTGCCCCCGCCTCTCCCATCACCCCCAAGCCCGTGTTGCCTGCCGCGAACATGGTTGGGCTGGAAACGACACCACCTTTTGCAAAGGGCGTCACGCCTGCCACATTGCCAATGGCTGATGAGATTCCGGCAGAAAGCAGGTTTTCAAGCGGCTTTAAGGCACTGTTGAGTGCAGAGCTGGACATGTTGAGCGCGACTTGTGAGAGGATCGATTGCAGGTCTTTGCCAGAGGTGACTGCGCTTTGCAGGCCTTTGCCAAGCTCTGAAGAGAACTCTTTGGCAAGGGCGTTGACCTCTTGCATTGTTGTCTCCAACTCACGCGCATCTTCTAAGTTCAGCGGTTCATTAAAACTATCGGTCATGGTGTTTGTTGATCCTCTTTGTCTGGGAACTGGGCCAGCAGGTCCTCCAGTACGCCTCGTGTGATCGTGCGGGCACTGCGGGTTCCCGGTAGAGTGAAAGCCATTTCCAGCTCAACCAGTGTTGAATGCCAGAAGGTGTGCGGTGACCAACCAAGCTCCCGGCAGGCTTTGTGCATCAGGTCATGCCAGGGCACAGCTTGGTTTTCAGATTGCCCGGGCTTCACGATTTTGACTGCTGAGGTGGAGAGAACGTGGCGACCAGGAGTTCCCCTGCCAGCTTGGCAAGGGCTGCAACGCCGCCTTCATGGGAGAGTTCTGCGACCTCTTCGTTCTCAATGACAAGTCCACCCCCGCGAAGGCCTGCACCGAGCACTTTGATGATGTCGGCAGCACTCAGCTTCCCAGAGGAAAACCGCTCTGTCAGCTGCTGTAATGTGCTGCAGCTGAGCGCGTCTTCCAGCTCTGCCAGAGCCCCGAGTGTGAGCACAAGAATGTGCTTTTGACCGCCAAGGTCTGCGAGGACTTCACCGCGCCTGCGATTAACACCTCTGCCATAGGTTTTAGGTGGCATCCCGTACTCCTTAGGTTAGCGGGGTGAACGTGAGAGCACCGGCGGATTCCAGCGAGATCTCAAAGGTGACTTCAGATCGGTAGTCGCCGGAGTATTCCAATGCAGACAGGTGAAACGGGCCTTCCAGTGTTCCAAAGCCGGGCAGGATGACCTGCCATGTACGCACCTCTCCAGCAAAGAAAGCGGTGCGGACTTTTTCTGCGGAGGCTTTGTCGCGAAACAAGCCACTGCCAGAGAGCGAGGCGTGGCGTGTGGAGGCTCCTGCCAGCAACTCGCGCCAGCGGCCTGCGCTTTCGGCATCGGTGATATCAATGGGTGTGGCGTTGAGGGCGAGGCGTCTTGAGCGCAGGCCTGCAACGCTTTCAAAGGTTCCATCTCCCACTGTGTCCAGTTTCAACAGCAGGTCTTTTCCGGCCTGAGCGACCATCTGTTTTCCTCTCAAAGGTTGGTATTAAAGCGTCTTTTGCAGCAGGACGGAGAACTTGATGCGTCCGTACCATGTGCGACCATCGCCCAGACGGCGGCAGCTGGTTTCAGTCATGGTCAGGCCTGAGGTTTCAAGTCCGGCAGGTGACGTGACACCCGTCTCCAGCAGTTCGTTGAAGATCTGGAGGATCTCCTGGGTTTGAGCCCGGTCTGCATGGCGGGAGTAGATGCCTATGGAACCTGTGAGCCTGCTGCCGTCGTCCAGATGGCCTGTCAGCAATTGTGTGGTGACAGCCTCCAGCGTTGCATAGGGCAAGGTTGCTCCCCTTGGCACGCCGTCAAACACCCGCATTGGATCTCCCAGATAGGGTTTTAGCGATGCCTTGGCGTGGATTGCCTGAAACAGGGCTTTGCGGAATTCAAGCTCTCCCATCATCGCCCTCCTCCTGTTCACAAAGGATTTGCATGAAGGGCGCTTGCTCTGAGTGCGGGAGAACCGCTTTTACCCTGAGGCTCTGTCCACCCCGCTCCACCCGCCAGCCCTCTGCCACATCTGTGCGGCGGCGAAGGGTGAGCGTGAGCGGGTAAGTGCTGGCGATACGGCCTGCCACGGTACTCTGTGAGCCAGTGGATGCCTCTACCAGCCCCCAGACCATGGCGATTTGCTGGTAACTCCTTGTGACAGAGCCATCCGTGCCATTGGTGATCTCTGGATTGAGTAACAGCAGGGGTTCGTTGAGTGTGCCTGCTGCTCTCATATCCTGAGCACCTTGTAAGGCGAGAGCGCTGCCTCGAAGCCGTGGGGCATGAGGCCCGTGAGGCGGTCTTCTTCCAGCATGGAACGGCGCTCGTACCAGAAACCGACCAGCATCAGGATCGCGGTTTGCAGGCCTGCGGGAACCGAGGTTGCTGCTGAGCCGTAGCCAGCTTTGAAGTCAACCTCGATGCCGTTGAGGTCTCGCAATGGCCCAACCGCACCTGCCTTGAAGCGCAGGCGGGAGGGATTTCCGGCCAAATCCACCTGATAGTTCGACGCCGGCACCAGATGTTGGTTGCCTTCCCTGTCATAGGTGTAGACCTGCAGGATTTGTGCGACCGGCGCGACAGGCAGGCGGATCAGGCGGTCTGGTGAAAGATCATCCAGAAGCAGTCGCCATTCCTGTTCTATAAGAGCCCGCCGTGTGAGGGTCTCCACCTGTTCCCGCGCGGCTTTGATCAGACGCTCGATCAGATCATCCTCGTGGGTGTGGGAGACCCTAAGTTGCGCATGCGCCTGGGCAAGCGAAACCGGCTCCAGAGCCGGTGGCACTGTGAGTATAGCCGTCACGGCGGCTCCTCCTCGATTGTTGTTGAAGATGATTAGGCGCTGAAGTTCAGCAGTTTGTAGGCGTCGAAATCCATGATGCCACCACCGACGCGTTTGGTGATGTAAAACAGCACGTTTGGTTTGCTGGTGTACGGGTCACGCAGAACAGAGATGCCGACGCGGTCCACCACCATGTAGCCACGGTGGAAGTCACCAAACGCGATGGCGTATGGATCAGAGCCAGCGGTCATGTCCGGCATGTGTTCAGCTTCTGTGACCGGGAAGCCCATGAGGCTTGGGTCTGCGCCTGCGGCTGCGGGTGGTTGCCAGATGTAGTAGCCCTGCCCGTCCTTCAGCTTGCGGATGGCAGCTTGCGTTCTGCGATTGAAGAGGAAGCGGGCGTTGCGGCGGATGGCGGTTTTGACCCCGTAAATCAGCGAAATCAACAGATCGCTTCCGTTGGAAGAAGGAAACGCCCCTGCCTGTCCTGTCTTGATGGACCCGATGGAAAGGCCCGTATCATCCAGCGAGCCGTGAATTGTGCCTTTGAGCAGCCCTTGCGGCTGACTGGTGCCGTTGCTATTGAGGAAGGCAGCGGATTCTTTTTCTGCAAAGACGGTTTCCACTTCTTCTGCCAGAATTTCACCGATGTTGACGGCTGCATCGTCCAGCAGGGTTTGGGTGACAGCTGGCAGAGCAGAAAGCTCGAAGATCTTCACCTCCCGCATCTCAAATTTCATTGCGTTTGTGGGCGTGCTGCGGGCATCGGTTTCGCCTTCCCAGTCCGCATCCGGGTTCACCGTCACAACAGGACGGCGGTAGGATGCGCCTGAGATTTTGCGGTTGGACGCAATGGAGCGGATGGGGGACAGAGCTGTGATGCGACGCAGGATGTCCGTTTCCAGCTGCTCCGGCACCAGATATCCGCCATCGCCAGCAGTGCCGGAGGACATGGCCTTTTGCTCCAGTGTTTTAAGGCGGTTCTCCTGCCCGTCACGCATGTAGGTCTCAAACGCAGATTTGTGCTCTACCTCAGCTGATGGGCCGCCGGTGGTTTCTGGCGTAGAGCGCGGCAAGCGCTGGGATTTGAGTTGGAGTTCGTTCAGATGACGCAGCTGACCGTCGATGATCTCGTCCAGACGGGCCAGTTTTTCGTCCAGGAGCACATCCGAGCCGGACTTTTGCTCCAGCTCAGCCAAACGCATGTCGTTGGTCTGGGTGTACTCAGAATAAGCGTGGTTCAGCTGGTTAAAGCTGCCAGAGGCCTCCATTCCAGACACAAACTGCCCTGTTGCCGGGCCAGAAAGTGCGGGATGAGCTGATTTTCCTGCAGCTTCCCTTGCGAAGTCTTTGGTCTCTAATGCTGGATTGCATGTGTTTTTCATAGGATTATTTTCCTCGTAAAGCATATAAAAAAACTGCGGCGCCGATTGGAACCACAGATCGTACTTTCAAATAGTCAGGAGCTTCAGGAGACCACAGTCAGCCGTGCTGATGGCAGCAACGGGAACGTGACCAGCGAGATCTCCCAGAGATCTACCGCCAGCACATCCCGTCTGCCGGTTTTGTTGTTGCGCTGGGCGCGGCGGGTTTTGAAGCCGATGGACAGTCCATCCAGAATACCCGTTTGCACCATGGCGATGGCTTGTCGGCCTTGTGTGATGCCCGGATAGAGCAAGCCCTTTACAAAGAGGCCGATGCTGTCCTCCTGAATGTGCAGCCACTTGCCAATGGGGTGGGATGGATCGTGCTGCCAGAGCATTTTTACATCCGTGAGTTTTTGCTTTTGCAGCGTGTTTTGAAATGCACCTTTGCGCATCACATCGCCGCCCTGATCGCTCAGTTCAAACCGGCTGGCGTAGCCCTCAATGGCGATGGGGTGATCTGTGTTCAAATTGATTGCCTCCCTTAGCGAGCTTTCAATTGTTTTTTCTGCCGGAGTTTGCTCCCTCCGACTTTGCCGCGCGTCGTTCCACCAATGCTCCGGCGAGTGCCTTGGTGAAGTTGGCGAAGGTCTGTGCGGGGGCTTCATTGCCGCGCTGAGTTGGCTGTTGTTTTTGCTCAACGGGCACGGCTTGTGTTTTGTGATTTTGGGTCAAGGCTTCACCTTCAACCTTTCAAATAATCTCAATAGTTCGAGTGTGCGATTTTCATGGATCCATGCGCAGCAGCTGGTTGAGTTTTTCCAGTTCACTCATGAACTCCTCGAACCTGCGATTGAACCGGATGACTTGCTTAAGTGCCCACAAGAGCAGTGATGTGGAGGTGCCTGCCCAGGCGCTAAGCGCCACATGGGCAAGGTCTCCTTTTGCAGCGAGCGCTGCCAGTAACTCATTCATCTTTGCCCTCCGCCCCATATCCAACGGTGTCAATGAGCGTTCAAAATTGATCCGGCATCATCATTTAAAATTGACCCACCTTGGTTGGCACAAATCCAGCAGGCGAACAGCTCTCATCTAGCAGGTTCGTCTGCTGGCTTTGTGCCAACCAAGG
>NZ_LMCF01000064.1 GCF_001623075.1 Pseudovibrio sp. Ad37 | reverse complement strand
CCTTGGTTGGCACAAAGCCAGCAGACGAACCTGCTAGATGAGAGCTGTTCGCCTGCTGGATTTGTGCCAACCAAGGTGGGTCAATTTTAAATGATGATGCCGGATCAATTTTGAACGCTCATTGACAGATTGCGAAAAACATCGAGAAATCATTGTTTTTCGTATACAGGTTCATTCACTCATGGAAGACAGGTCTCAACTCTTAATCGCAGCAACAGAGGCTTTTGCTCAAACCAGCCATTCTCATGCAAGCTCTCATATGTATGAGGAGTTAGCGCTGCAGCACCTGTCATCAGCCACTGCGGCAAGTCGACTGAAGGTAGCACATCTGTTGTGCCCGATCTCTCATGCTCCGGAGGCCGTGATGAAAGCTCTTGCAATTGACCATGACCAGATGATTGGAGAATACGTTGCTCTCAATTCCAGGAGTACCGTTGCCCCTTCACATCCAGCTATTTACTCTGATGAGCTTGTTGAAGATCTGCTTAGTCTCTTCCTGGAGAGCGCACCGATATCATCATACAAAGACCTTTCGGCAAGCTTGAAAGATGCTTCTGCTTCAGATGACGCGGTTGACACACTGACGGAGAATGAGGCGCAGGAACTAACACTTAGGGGGCTAAAATTTGGCCACACCAGTATGGTTGGCCAGCTGGCGCACGCCTGCCGCATGACTCCAGACCAGATCCATCAATGCTGTACGCATTCTTCCCCAGACGGGTTCATTGTCATACTCGTTGGTCTTGGGTTCTCTTCCCGTCTTGTCGATCAGCTGCTCGTACAATTTTGGGGCACACTCATTGAGACGGATCGCATGAGAGACCTGCAAAAGTCTGCTGCTGGCGTTAGCAAGAAGATTGCGCGACAGTTGCTCTGCAGCTGGAGTGGAGAGCCTTCCCAGCCTCGCTATCACACGATTTTTGAGGCAACCGAGACAGTTGCGCGGGAATTCAAAGCCCAGAGCACGTCTTTAACGCGGCCCTCGCACTACCATTCAGAACTTGCGACCCTTAAAGCCTGAGAATAAATCTTCAGGCCCCGGCTCTTTTGGCAGTGACAGGAAGCTTCTGGCCTCCTTATCTTCAACTTCGACAACCCAGAAGTCAGGGTCCATGCGTTCTTCGCGTGTGAGTTTGGCTTCAATTTCCTCTCGTGAAGTCTTTTCCATCAAACATTCAAACTCGCGATCAAGTGGCTTTTCCTCTTCAAAGAAAGACTGTGGCGCAGGACCGTAAAAGTCGTAGGTCGTGTCCAACCGATCAACAATGATGAAGATGGCCCCTGCTTCCAGCGCGCCTTTGCGGCGTATGCCTGCGAAAGCACCTTCCCCGAAGCACCGGCGTGTGTAAGCAGCGACCCAAAATTCAGAGGTTACTCGCATCAAGTTGTCTTTCTTATAGAATTGGTCGCGCTATCAGATCCGTGTGCCACTGACTGTAGCAAGCTTAGAGAAGAGAGCTTCGCTCATTTGCCCGTCTATCTGCAAAGCATTATCGCGTTGGAATGCGGCAATTGCAGAAGCGGTCTGTCCGCCCGGAATACCATCAATTGTAAGCGGGCCGTACCCCAGATCCGCTAGTGTTTTTTGCAGGCGCTTGATGCGCTCAGTCATTGCATCCGTTTGACCGGAGACTTGTGTCAGATTGGAGCCACTTTGCATCAATGCTTCAATTTCCTCAGGACTTGCCCGAGGAATAGGAATCTCAGCTCCTTCAGCAGACGCAGTGTTTGGAGACGGCGTAAACGCGGCAAAGTCCATTGTAAGCCGTGCAAGCAGCGCTTCGGTCACCTGCCCGTTTTCATTCATTGCGCGTTGTCTTTGATAAGCGCGGACTGCCCGTTCTGTCGCGGGACCGAACTGGCCATCCAGGCTGCCTGGATACCCCCCTAAACGGCGCAGTTCCTTTTGCACTTCAGAGACTAACTCTTGCTGCCTCAATCTCTGAGTTGCTCTTACAAGTTCTGAGCTATCTAACTGGCTTTGAGAAACCCGAGTGGCGATCATTGGAGAGGGATGCTTGGCATCTTGCAAAAAGGCAGCGTTCACCGCGATCAGCGATGCCATGCCAACGAATCCTAACAGCACCAGTGTGGAGAGCTTATTCATGCCTGGAGACTTTTTGGAGGCAGCGTTAGCAACAGCAGCATGATCGACTTCGCCATTTTCATAGAAAACACCGTCTTCGTCATAGTCCACATGCATTTGGTAATCACCATCAGGCTGCGTTTGTGCAGACCCCCTACGGGCTCCACCTTTGCTCGCTTTTTTGCCGTTTGGCTTTCGCCCCACCATCAAGTACTACCTCTTTCAACGCAATTTGTGTGTTACCCGAGTACTAAGTCACTACCAGTTTTAACTGATGTCTTCCTGAGAGGTTAGAGATATCGCCCTCACCTCAGCAAGTCCACTTTGAATAGCTCTCTGCCCACTGAGATCCAACATAAAACCTTGGGTTAAATTGGGCTATACTCCGGTTTTCCAGTCCTCCTGTTTCTATCAAGTTTTGCTTAAAAAAACTCTTATGTGCACTTCTGAGTTTTAATTGTGAGCCCCATCTGGTGGTTTTTCAGTTCAATAAGATACCGCTGGGATACTTTTTCTACACCTTTTATTAATCATAGATACGCTTCGCCAGATTTTCGAAAAACGAAAAATAACCATAAATTTCAGTAGTTTACAAATTTACTTAAAATTTGATTCAATTTTATTGAGAACAATATATGATATATTTGAGAGTAAACCCTATAGTTTCAACAAGTTAAACGACTATCTAAAAGTTGTCGGCCTATTCGGCACACTTGAAACCCACGGGCGAAGCCAATGTTCTTTTTGCTTAGAACCACATTTTGGATCGGACTTGTACTGCTTCTGCTTCCAATTGGAACTGGCAGCGATGAGGACGCACCATCTATTGGCATCGTTCAGGTTTACCTTGCAGCACAATCCACCGTGAAGGACCTTGGCGGCTTTTGTGATCGTAATCCCAATGCTTGCGAGATGGGCGGTTCAGTCATCACTCTCGTCGGTTTAAAGGCAAAAGAAGCTGCTCGCTTGACTTACAATTACCTCAGCGACAGTGAGGCAGAAGACCTGCAACACACAAAGTTTGCTGCTCTGCCTTCAGCCCAGGATGCTATCGAAGCTATCCCGTTTGATGAAGTTGCGGCAGGCCAGCTGCTGCCGAGCCTTACAAGCCCATCAGACGAGCCTGCACATTCCGGTACACTTAGTTCAGCTGATCGGGACATTCCATGGCAACTCAATCAAGGCCAGCAACAGAACAGCTCTGCGCAAGCAGATCCATCTGAACAAGGTCTGTTTGCTGAAGTTCAGCCAATCTATGCAACTCCGGTTGCTGCTGTGCCGTTGCCGCGTCCTAATCCGCTTTATTACGGTCGGAATTAAGACCAATCTCCATAATACTGAGCCTTTTATGGCCTATACTCTAGCTTGGAGTGTGGGCCGTTTTATATTTTGAATCCAATCGTATTGCCCCTGACCGAATGGCGCGGTAGAAACGCCTGCAAAACCCTGAGTGAAAGAATAGTATTATGACCACTGCGATCGCTGATATTCTGGAAGGCTTTGAATTCCTCGAAGACTGGGAAGACCGCTATCGCTATGTCATCGAGCTGGGCCGCGAACTTGAACCCCTAACAGATGATGAACGCAGTGAGGAAAACCGCGTTCATGGCTGTGTTTCTCAGGTCTGGCTTTCGAAGAACATTCAGGAAGATACCGATAAAGGCCCGATCCTATTCTATAAGGGCGACAGCGATGCCCACATTGTTCGCGGTCTTGTTGCTATCGTTCTTGCGCAATACTCCGGTGTTTCTGCAAAGGAAATTCTTGCAACGGACATCGAAAGCATATTTGGCAAGATTGGCCTCAAAGAACATCTGACGCCTCAGCGTTCCAATGGGCTGAGTTCCATGGTTCAGCGTATCAAGGATGATGCGTCTGCAGCTCTAACTCTGAATTAGACGCTGCCCAGCTCGCCATCTGAGCATTTTTTGGACCGACAGCACGATTACGAGACGAACCGTAATGTGTCGCAAGTCGGTCTAGTGCCAACCCCAGAACAATCTTGGCCGTTCGTTGCGGCCACTGGCGCTCGCTCTCTACCTGTTTCAGAGACTTCAAGAAACAGCATACATCCATGAGAACGCCGGAGAGTTCCGGTCCGACAGTTGAGAGAGCTCTTTGAAGGCGATCTCTGGCATCGTAAACGCTGTCGGATACGTCACCTACCTTAATACTCGATCTTGACGATCGCTCACTGCGCCAGTTCGATCTAACGGTTCCCCAAAGTAGCGCGTAGGTGAAGTCTTCTCTTAATCGCTCACCTGCTTCAAATTGCAGTTCGGAGATGTAACCTCTCCCTGTTTTGTCTTTTCTACTCTTTAGCCAGGCGAGCGGGCTTTCTGAGTTGATGGTGTTGATCTGAGATTGCTCCGTTTTGGATTGAGTTTCCAATCCTCCTTGGCTCAATTTTCGCCGTAACCAGCTTTTGCCTTCTTTGGTCAACTGGTAGCCCTCCGTGTAGGAAGCAACTAGCGACAGGGCTATTGCACGCGATAAGACAGCTTTAACATCCCCCTCAGGTTCCGCATGTTTCTTTGCAACTGCGAGCCCTTTACAGAACTTGATGAGTTGCATTTCAGATACCGTATCCTCAGGCTGTGTAGGCATCAGATTGCCCTCCTGAGCTCAGAGAAGAATGCATGCGGGCACTGGCAACAGACGCCGACAGCTGGCCCTCTATCTCAGAGAGGACGGCATCAAATCTTGGGTCTTCTCTTAGATCTTCAACAACCTTGCAGGCATGAGCTGCAGTTGTCCTGTCACGACCAAAGACTGCACCTGCTTGGGACAGGGTCATACCCATTGAGACGTGAAGAATATACATTGAGACTTGTCGTGCTTGCGCGGCCTTTGCATAGCCACGAGAAGCAGAGTGAAGCTCCTCAGGCTTCAAACCAAACGCAAGTGCGACATGACCTGTGGCCATCCAGTCCACTGCTGACAGAGGCTTTTGCGACAGTCCAGAATGAACCGAAGACTCCGAACACGGACTCTTGGACATCTTATTTTTCTCCCCCTCAGAAATTCTTGGCATTTAATTACTCCAATGAACTGATTGGTTATCGTCAAAGAACAATTGATTGTTGCCCTAGCGATACTTGGGGGGGATAAGATTGGAACCTCGCGGCCTCAAAACATAAATTTTTCTAAACGACCGGCAGAATTAGCCGATTCTCAAGTGCCGTTTTGGTTTCTCGAAGGCTCTCCGTAAAACCTTATCGAATTACATTTTTGAATTAACTTATGAAACTTGCAGGCGTTTTGAGATCACAACTTAGGAAAGCACAAGAAAATTAGAACTTAAGCTCTAGTGTCAGATGAGCTAGTTTTACCTTTACGGAAGCTGAAACAAGGCGTGCCATGTCACTATGCACAGCACGTGCACCCTTAAGGGAAATTCATCAATAATGGGGGAGTAAGAAATAGCAGAAGGGGAATAAAAAAAACCAGCCCCGAATGAGGCTGGTTTTCTGTCAGGATATATCCTGAAATTACTTAGCGCGTTTACGCTGCTGGCCGAGACCCATTTTCTTAGCAAGCTCAGAACGAGCTGCCGCGTAATGAGGAGCAACCATTGGGTAGTCTGAAGGCAGACCCCATTTTTCACGATATTCTTCAGGTGTCATATCGTAATGCGTGCGTAGGTGACGCTTCAGGGACTTAAACTTCTTACCATCTTCAAGACAGATGATGTAATCGTTCGTGACAGACTTCTTAACTGGCACAGCTGGCTTTAGCGGCTCAGGCTCTGGCTCAGAAAGATCACCGCTGGTTTTCTGCAAAGCGACGTAAACGTCGTTGATCAGCACAGGCAAATCGGCAGAGGCCACAGTGTTATTACCAACATAGGCTGACACGATATCAGCAGTCAGTTCCATCAAATTGTTATCTGCAGGGATCTCGCTCATCTCTAACCTGTCATCTTGTGGATCTAAATTTCGTAGGTATGCTTGTATATTACAGGACTAATACTTCAATCCGAAGATTAAACGTTAGATCCGTACTTATCTCAGCTAAGCTTCGACTCTAAACAAGCAAAAACCATAGGGGGCTTTTATAGAGACAGGAAATAAGGATAACAAGTTAAATTCGGCATGAAAAAGCAGATTTACTATGGTTTTTTGTGCATTGTGATTTAGAAGGACCTTACAGACTTCCAACAAACTTGAGAAATCATAGAAGTAAACTAGATAAACTGCTTGCCGTAATGTACAGGCAAAAGAATGTGACTGTACTGCGTAATCGGCTGTTGGCAAGGCGATGCCGGTGAAACTCGCGTTTCTAGTCAATCGCCTTACCAAAGGGCATTGTCGATTATTTCTGGTGCTCTGACTGCACTAAAGTCCAAAAATCTTAGCTAAAGTCGACATATTATTGCGGAGCTTCAGGCTCTGCAGACTTTTTCGTTACACTCAGCTCATCCAACTTGGTTTCCTTACAGGGTTTATAACCCACCACATAGGCAGCTCGTGCGATGAGATGAGCAGAAACCGGAGCCGTCAACAGAAAGAAGCAGACGGTCGCGACAGCCCGCATGAAATCATCCCACTGTTGTGAGTAGAGACCAAGTGCCAGCACCATCAGGCCGGACCCTAAGGTGCCAGCCTTCGACGCCGCGTGCATGCGTGTATAGACATCTGGTAGACGGTTGATGCCGAGCGCCGCACCGGCTGCAAAGATTGCTCCAATAATGAGCATTATTCCGGTCAGGATGGAGATAACTGCTGACATCATTTCTGCTCCTCCTGTTTTTCCGAATCTTTGATTTCCTGCATAATAATAAAGTCTTTCGCCTGTCCTCGGTTCAAGATGAAGCGTGCGAAGGCAACGGTTGCCAGAAAGCCGACAAGTCCGAGTGCAAGCGAGATATCGATGTAGAGCGTGTATGATGACCCAACACCTACCGTGGCGATCAGACCGATAGCGACAACTACCAATAGATCCAGTCCAACAATACGGTCAGGCAAAGTTGGGCCTTTGATAATACGATAGACAATCAGCAAGAATGTCAGGCCGAGAATAAAGAGTGCAATACTCACACAGGCATACAGGAAATCTGCTGCAAAAGCCTCAAATCCGTTCATCGAAACGCCTCCAAGATCTGACGTTCAAAACCATTCTTGATGCCATCAATTGTTTCTTCTGGGTCTGGTACATTGAGGCAATGCACAAACAAGACCTTTCGATCTTCTGATACATCGACCGATAGCGTTCCCGGCGTCAGTGTGACCATGTTTGCCAGCAATGTGATCTCAAAGTCTTCACTGACTGAGAGCGGCACTGCGATAATGCCCGGATGAAGCTTGATCTTCGGTTTGATGACAATCATCAGCACACGCCATGAGGACAGAACCAACTCTTTGAAGAAACTGCCTGCAAGAATGAGGACCTTCCCTCCGCGTTGAAAGTAATCCCGAAATGCGATTTGCTCCCGGATCAGGAACAGCGCGATGCTGGACAAGATAAAGCCAAAAATCAGATTGAGCGGTGTGAATGAGCCGGTGACCGCCCCCCATGCTGCCGCAAGCAGCAAGTTCATGAGAAAGACCATATTGTTCATCGGATACCTCCAAACACGGAACCGATATAGGCTGTCGGATCAATCAGCGTTTTTGCTCCATTTTCAGTTATGGACATCATGGTTTCCGGTAAGATTCCAATTACGAAGATCAGTGCCGTCAGTATGATGAGCGGTAGCCAGATACTCCACGAAATGTCAGCTGCATCGGAGCTTCTGGCAATGGGAAGAGCTTGAATGCCATCTACCGTGTGTTCGTTGCCACCTCGCCAGAATGCGAAGATCCAGAGACGTCCTACAGCGATGGTCGTAAACAGTCCTGAGACCAAAATACCTGCTGCAACCCAGCCACGACCAGCTTCTAACGCACCTGCTACGAGGAGCAATTTAGCCCAAAAACCAGAAAAAGGTGGCAAGCCTGCCACTGCAAGCAAGAGGATCAAGCCAATTCCGGCCCCCAAAGGCGTGCGGATATAGAGACCACCAATTTCACGTAAGGAAAATGTGCCGCTCATCTGGAACATAAAGGCGACCAGAAGGTAAAGCGCAGTCATAATGAGAACGGAGTGCATGGAGTAGAAGATTGCGCCAGATACAGCAACTTCATTGCCAACCGCGATACCTGCCATCATGGCACCGATGCCGGCGATAACGAGATAAGCCATCAGGCGTCGGATATCTGTTTGAGCCAGCGCACCAAGCGAGCCGGTCAGCATCGTTGCGATTGCGACTATTCCGATTAGTGAGGCGAGCCAGTCACGACCTTCAGGCATCAGCAGAAGCATCACTCTGAGCAGCGCATAAACACCGACTTTGGTGAGCAAACCTGCAAAGATTGCGGCCACTACCAAGCGTGGCGTGTGATAAGAAGCCGGAAGCCAGAAGTTGACCGGGAATGCCGCTGCTTTCATAGCAAATGCGAGGAAGTAAAGGGTCGCTAAGCCAAGCATTGGACCCGAATTATCAAAGGCTTTCAGCTTGCCAGCGATATCCGCCATGTTCAGCGTACCAACCAGCCCGTAAAGCAAGCCAGTTGCTGCAAGGAACAGCGTTGTCGCAATCAGGTTCAGCACTGCATATTTTACGGCACCATCGATCTGCACCTTTTCATTTCCGAGGATCTGCATACCGAAGGATGAGATCAACAGGACTTCAAACCAAACATAAAGGTTGAAGATGTCACCCGTTAGAAATGATCCAGTGACACCGCAGAGCAGCATCAGAAGAAATGGATAAAAACCGTAACGCCGTTCGTTTTCGGCAATTGAGTTCATTGCGAAGACGGCAACACACATGGTTGCTACAGAGGCTGTCAGCGCCAGCAACGCGCCAAGTGGGTCAGCCGTAAAAGCGATACCGAATGGCGGGAGCCAACTGCCCATCACCATTGTCACGACACCGTTGGTGAGGACGTGGTTAAGCAAGCCAATGTTTGAAAGGATCACCAATGCGATTGTTGTGATCGCGATCCAAGGCTGAGTCGCCGACTTCTTGCGGAAAATAATTGAAATTGCACCGCCTGCCATAGTGAGCAGGACAGGAGCAACCAAAAGCCAGTCTGCAAGAGGCACGGCTTCCGTCACCATTGCCGCTGTAATATCAACTGTAGTCTTCGTTGCAGCCATCTACTTAGTACCCCAGCGGCGGTTCAGAATGTTCTTTAGGTTCTGCGACGCGCATATCAAGCAAGTCATCCGTTCCCAGTTCCTGATAGGCCCGGTAGCCAAGGACCAGGAAGAATGCCAGGAAGGAGAACGAGATCACAATTGCGGTCAGCACCAATGCCTGAGGCAGAGGGTTCGCTGTTGCTTCTACTGGGAGATAGCTCTTAAGCGGAATGATTGGCGGTACATCACGTGTGAGACGTCCTGCTGTGAAGATCAAGAGGTTCACGGCATTCCCAAGAATGGCAATGCCCAACAGGATCCGCACGAGTTTGCGAGATAGTAGCAGATAAATGGAACCAGCAAAAAGGATCCCGACCAGAACAGAGAAAAGCGTTTCCATTAGTCTGCCCTTTCTTCCAGAGAAAGAGCGATCGAAGAAATCGCTCCTACCACCACCAGATACACTCCAATATCAAAGAACAGCGGTGTTGACAGGTCAATCACCGTGCCCAAAAACGGGAGAGCAAGCCACTGACTTGTCATTGCTGGTTGACTGAAGAACAGGCTCGGCAACACAGAGACAACCGCGAGGAGCAGGCCTGACGCAGCAATGGACATAGGATGGAACTTCATTGCCCGGCGAACAGCAGAGACACCGCAAGCAATGCCATAAATTGCAAAGGCAGAAACGGCAATCAGCCCGCCGATGAAACCTCCACCAGGCTCGTTGTGCCCACGGAGCAATACGAAGACGGAAAAAAGCATCATCAGAGCAGAGAGATACGGAGCGACCGTTCTGAATATAAGCGTATTCATTAGCGATTTTTCTCCGAGTTCGAGTTTCCGTTTGATTTAGGTCGCACTCGGATAAGTGCAAGGACCGCCAGACCCGTTACCATCACAACGGAGATCTCTCCGATCGTATCGAAGCCGCGGAAATCAACGAGAATAACGTTCACGATGTTCCGACCGTGCGCAATCGTCCGACTGTACTGTGTGAAGAACTCAGAGAGTGTTGGGTCAAACGGCAGTTGAATAATGGACATCAGCAACATGCTGATACCTGCACCACAAAGCACTGACAGGCTGATATCAAATACCTTGCCACGCGATGACCGGGCATCGGTTGGCTTCAGATTCAGGCGGGTCATTACCAATGCAAGGATCACAACCGAGAGTGTCTCAACCATAAACTGCGTGAAGGCCAGATCCGGCGCTCCAAAAAGCAGGTAGATCAGTGCCACTGCAAAGCCTTGAATACCAAGCAAGACAATCGCCGTTACTCGGTAGCGTGCTGTCAACACGGCATAAACGCCAATCACTGCAATCGCGGCAATAAACCACTCATAAGCGTAGAAACTGCCTATACCTTGCAGCTTTGGCCAATTGCCTGTGAGGATCATTGGTACAAACAGCACCAGCGCGATTACGGTAAACGTGGCGCGCATATAGGTGACCATACTGCCAGTTTGAACTGTTTGTGTCAGCGCGGTTGCAAAACGAATGATAACTTCCAGGACCTGGTCGAAGCCCTTATCCGGTCCCCACCCAATGGTGCGCAGAGCATCTGCAACAATCACACGGAGCTTATCCATGTACATGAAGATGATAATACCAAGGGCAATTGTCGCCAAAGACAGGTAAAGCGCTGGTGACAGGTATGTGGGGAACAGATGCAACTCTTCATCAAATGGTGTTCCCAGAATTGCAGAAGTCATTGGTGACAAGAGCTGATGGCCAACTGATGCGATGAATGCACCGGCTGCCAAGCCCAGAACCGCAAGAGTGATTGATCCTGCAACAAGTAGGACTGTTCCTTCATGAGCAACTTTTGGTGTTTTCACCTTGGCGCCGAAGAACGGTTTAATGGCAACGGTTGCAGCCAGAGCAAACATCATCGCGTTGCCCAGTACGGCGAAGCCAGTCCAAAGCCCGCCGTTCACAGCGTGCCATGTTCCGTCATAAAGAACTTCTTTCGCAACAAAGCCGACCAGAGGTGGCAAACCTGCCATTGACAACGCAGAGAGAACCGCAGCAGTACCGGTGATCGGCATCAGTGAGAACAAGCCCCCTACTCTGTTCAGATCGCGTGTACCAGATTCATGGTCGACGGTTCCGACCACCATAAACAAAGAGCCCTTAAAGAGTGAGTGCGCGAACAGGTATATAACGGCGCCCTGAATCGCCACCGGATCGGATGTGCCTGTCAGCATTACCAGCAGGCCAAGAGACGCAACAGTTGTGTAGGCCAGAACAAGTTTGAGGTCGGTCTGCCGAATGCCGAGAATGGTGCCGACGAGCAGTGTGATGCCGCCAAAAATCGGAAGTACGGTCATCCAGAGTTCTGTATCTCCCAAAACCGGATGCATGCGCATGAGCAGATAGACACCGGCTTTCACCATGGTGGCAGAGTGCAGGTATGCAGAAACAGGTGTCGGAGCTTCCATTGCGTTTGGAAGCCAGAAATGGAACGGGAACTGAGCAGATTTTGTGAAAGCGCCCAGCACCACCAAGATGAAGATCGCGGTGTAATATGGGCTTTCGCGTAAAACGTCACCAGAATTAAGCAACTCACTCAACTCAAAACTACCGCCTTGGTAGCCAGCTAAGATCAAACCAGCCATCAGAGCCAGACCACCGCCGCCTGTCACAACAAGCGCTTGCACAGCAGAGCGGCGAGAGGCGCGGCGCAGGTGGTCAAACCCGATCAACAGGAAGGACGTGATAGACGTCAACTCCCAGTAAACGAAGAGTGTGATGACGTTGTCAGCAACAACAACACCCAGCATGGCCCCCATGAAGAGGAACAGGTAGGACAGAAACTGCCCAAGGTTCTCATGGCCTTTCAGGTATCCACCTGCATAAAGCGTAATGAGCGTTCCTATTCCCGAAATCAGAAGTGCAAATAAGACAGACAGGCCATCCAGATAAATCGAGAAATTTACGTTGAAGGTGGGAACCCACTCCAAGCTCGCCTTGAATGTTTGCCCCTCGGCAATGCCTGGCACAATTGAAAGAAACTGTAGGAACGCCAATGCAGGAATAACAGCGAGAAGCCACGCAGCATTGTGTTTCAGAGTCTTTGCCAGAAAGGGACTAAGCGCAGCGGCAACAAACGGGCCTAATAACGCCCAGAACGTTGCCTCGACACCGAATAAAGGCATGTAGCACTCCGTAAATTTATTAGTGTGGTTAACCTATAAGACCGAGTCGAATTTGCCAAACACGCTCCCCCGACCACTCCAAAGACATAATCTGCCCACCCATGCAGGGCAAGTTCATCACATTCTAGTTTTGTCAGGTTCCAATAAACTTTAACCTCACCTAATTGTAACTTGCCTTATAGGCATTGGCTGTTTGTTTATGTCTTGGTAAACTTAACATGGCCCTACCATTGAGCCCGGTGAATAAGGATTTCTATCATGTTTAACAAAAAATCACCTAAGGACATGACCGAGTCGGAATGGCGGGAACAACTGACCTCTGAGCAATATCGTATCCTTAGGGAAAAAGGTACCGAACGGGCCTTTACAGGCCCTTATTGGAATACCTTTGAAACAGGCACCTACAGCTGCACAGCATGTGGCTCTAAGCTATTCAAATCAGACACAAAATTTGATGCAGGTTGCGGCTGGCCAAGTTTCTTTGAGGCGGTCTCTCCCGATGCTGTGACAGAACATAAAGACGCTACGCTTGGCATGGTGCGCACAGAGATTTGCTGTGCAAGTTGTGGAGGACATCTCGGACACGTTTTCCCTGACGGCCCACCACCAACAGGACTTCGCTACTGCATGAATGGTACTTCGATGACATTCACACCTGACACGTAGTTTTGATCAAATCCAAGATAGGTGTTACCGCGAGGCAAAAGAGCGACGTTTTGAAGCTGTGGAAGAACAACTCTAATTACATTGAAATAATATTATCTGCTCTCTTCGAAAGACATATGAGCATGAAAATTATCGGTGTAAAAAGCTTCAGGTTCAAATTTATACCTTCGATTCAGCGCATATCTTCTCAGGGATAAGTTTTAATCGGGAACTGGCTTTATGCTCGTTCCCGATTAAAATGCTGAAGAATAGAATTCAGATTTCAAAATCATAAGCGTAAACTCAGTCAGGTATAATGAAAAAGTCAGCTCCACCAAGCGCGCAGATGCGCACTCATGAAACCAGCCATCATGGTTTTACTCGCAACGAGCCTTATGCCTGGCTGCGCGCAGATAATTGGCAGGAGGTAATGCGAGACCCCACTCTGCTTGATCCTGAGATCCGTGCCTACCTTGAAGCAGAAAATGCTTATACCGAAAACGAGATGGAAGACACTGAAGAGCTGCAAAAGGCACTTTTTGCAGAGCTTAAAGGTCGGATCAAAGAAGACGACAGTTCAGTTCCTTCTCCTGATGGTGAGTACGCCTATGCGATGAAGTTTGTTGAAGGTGGCCAACACCCCAAATTTGTGCGCAGCAAGCGTGATGGAAGCGATCCTTTCGTTCTTGTCGATGGCGACCTTGAAGCTGACGGTAAAGCGTACTTCAAATTTGGCGGTGCATCTCATAGCGATGACCATAGGTATCTGGCTTGGGCTTATGATGACAAAGGCTCCGAGTACTACACACTGAAAGTGCGTGACACGACAACAGGACAGGATCTGGAAGACACCATACCAGACACCGGTGCAGGCGGCGTTTGGTCTACGGATGGTCAGTATCTGTTTTATGTTCAGGTAGACGCAAACCATCGCCCTTCCAAGCTCTTCCGCCACAAGCTTGGTACAACACCGTCTGAAGACGTTCTTGTTTATGAAGAACAGGATACAAGCTTCTTTGTTGGGCTTGGCAGAACACAATCCGGACGCTTCATTTGTGTTGGTTCAGGCGACCATGAAACCACAGAGGTTTGGCTTATTCCTGCAGACGAACCTTTGGCAGCCCCTACGTTGGTTGCCAAGCGTGAGACTGGCGTGGAGTATTCCGTTGAAGATAATGGTGACCGCCTGCTGATCCTGACCAACGCTGGCGAGGCTGAAGATTTCAAGATTGTCAGCGTACCGCTCGTCGCTCAGCTTGCTCTTCCGGGCAAGTCGCACTGGGTTGATCTGATTGCTCATAAGCCTGGCCGTCTGATCCTATCGCACGATGTTTACAAGGATTATATGGTGTGGCTTGAGCGCGTTGATGGCTTGCCACGCATTGTCGTCCATCGTTTCATCGATGGTATTTCACACAGCATTGAATTTGATGAAGAAGCCTATAGCCTCGGTATAGCCTCAGGGTTTGAATATAACACCACAACCATCCGGTTCACGTATTCTTCCATGACAACACCAAGCGAGGTTTATGACTATGACCTTGCTACGCGCGATAGAGCGCTGCGCAAGCGGCAGGAAGTGCCATCTGGTCACGATGCTTCTGAGTACATTACGCGCCGCCTGATGGCTCCTTCACATGATGGCACACTGGTTCCGGTTTCTCTGCTCTATAAACGCTCGACAGTTCTGGATGGAAGTGCTCCTTGCCTGTTTTACGGTTATGGGTCCTATGGCCTTTCAATTCCTGCCAGCTTCTCCACCAATGCCCTGTCGCTTGTTGATCGCGGATTTGTTTATGCGATTGCGCACATTCGTGGTGGCAAAGACAAAGGCTATGCCTGGTACAAGAACGGGCGTCGTGAGTTCAAGAAGAACACCTTTTATGACTTCATCGCAGCCTCTAAGTTCCTGGCTAGCGAGGGCTTCACCTCTCACGATAGGATCGTTGCCCACGGCGGCTCAGCCGGTGGCATGCTGATGGGTGCATGTGCAAACATGGCACCTGAGGCTTTTGCTGCAATGATTGCTGAAGTGCCATTTGTGGACGTGCTAACCACCATGCTCGACGATACGTTGCCGCTGACCCCGATTGAATGGCCGGAATGGGGTGATCCGATCCGCGATAAGAGCGCATATGGATATATCGCCTCCTATTCTCCCATCGACAATGTGGAAGCGAAAGACTATCCAGCGATCTTCGCGCTTGGCGGCCTGACTGATCCGCGCGTTACCTATTGGGAGCCTGCCAAGTGGGTTGCAACACTGCGTGAGAAGAAGGCTAATGATAGCCTGGTGATGCTGCGCACCAACATGGATGCCGGCCACGGCGGCGCATCTGGTCGTTTCGATCGCTTGAAAGAGGTCGCCTTGGTCTACGCCTTTGCCTTAAAGCAGACCGGCAAGGCCTAACCTAACTTCACCAAGTGATGTAAAAAGGCGCCTCAAACGGGCGCCTTTTTTAATTAATATAGCTGCAAGTTTGCCTTAACCTTATTCTCAGTTCAAAAACTCCGTTAAGAATACTGGAACCAACATAGGACTAAGATTATTTGGTCGAATGAGGAGCTTTAACTCCTCTTGGCGCTCAATGTTAAAGACATAAACAACAAAAAAGTCTGGAACATCCTGTGCGTGCCATTCTGGTTATCTTGCTTCTTATCTTTATGCTTCCTGCGTCTACAGTCGCTCAGGTCAACAATAAGCTTTATCCGTTCAATCATCTGATCCCGAAAGACTTGCGGTCGGCGCCGCGGATTTATGGGTCGCAGTATGATTGTCGGATCAGGGTGAAAGAGGACGGGGCGGAGAATGTTTATCAGGCGTTTGTGACCGGGTACTTCAGCGATCCCAGCCGCAATATCTCCAGCGTTGCCTGTTTTCGGACAATGAAGAAGTGTCAGGCTTATCTGAATTTCATGCGTGGGTATTTGGAGCTTACGCGCAGTGCCAGTTGCCAGCATGGGTATTACAAAGGACTTTTTGGCTGGTTTTAAAATACACTTTTGACAGAAGAGGCCGATAAGGCCCGAAAGCGTTGATTAAATGAAGACAATTGCCCCACTCGCCTGCTTTGCAGCGGCGTCTCTGTTTCTGGTCAGCTGCAGTCAACCACCAAGCACCAATTATCTGGAACGACAACTGATACCTCGTACAGGGCCAATCATGCCGCGCGTGAAAGGCACTCAGTATGATTGTTCCATTGCGACTGCTGAACATGGCGCGTCCAATATCTGGCAAGCAAATGTTGGTGGGCGCGTTTTGAGTGATAATCAGCCCTATAACGTCTCAACCGAGGCTTGCTTCACAACTCAGAGCGAGTGCGAAGCATTCCTCTATCTGATGAACGGTGTCTTAGACCAGATCATCACATCCCGTTGCCAGCTTGGATATGAAAAAGGCTTCTTCGCCAAATTGTTCGGATCTTGACCTATTTAAAGCTGATCGATAGTTCTGCAGTTTTTGCATAAGATTGGCAGGTCAGAATTGCCCCTTTGGCGACTTCAGAGTCTTCCAAAGCCATTCTGGCCTTCATGTTCACCGCACCGCTCTTGATCTGCGCCCGGCATGTTCCGCAGATTCCTGACTGGCAGGAATAAGGTGGCTCCAAGCCCGCTGCCCGGACAGCATTCATAATCGACTGCCCTTTTGCAACTTCCAGCTCAATGGCCTCGCCGTAATAGTCGAGCTTCAGCAGAGCTGGCACGCTGGCCACGTCTTTTGGCATATCAAGGTTCCCGCCAAAACTCTCCGCATGGATACGATCTGTCGGAACATCGCAGTTTCGAAGAGCCTCGCGCACATCTGCGTTCATAGTACCGGGACCGCAAATAAAGTATTGCGTATCCTGAGCAACCGGTCGGCATTCAGACAAATACTCCAAGGCCACATCTTTGGTTATCCGGCCAGATTTCCATGGTGAGAACATAGACCACAAGGATGGTTTGGATAGAATATGCCTGACTTCCAACTGAGACGGGAAGCGCTCTGCCAACAGCTCCAATTGTTCCTTAAAGATGATGTCATCAGCTGTCCGGTTCGCATAGAGCAAAAACAGTTTTGAACGTGGTTCTCTTTCCAATGCAGCTTCAATCATTGCGACAGCCGGCGTAATTCCGCTGCCACCGGCAAAGAAGTAGAGCGTTCTTTGCCGGTCTTTTAAAGGCTCAAGCGTGAAACCTCCGAAGGGTGGCATCACATTTAGCTGATGACCTACCTTCACCTTTGTGCAGAGGAACTTGGAGACAATGCCATCTGGATTGGATTTGACCGTGATCTGTAACGCGTTACCGTGACTGGGGGTCGCTGAAATAGTGAAGGGACGACGCACTCTCTCGCCGTTTACATCCAGCTCAATCGTGATGTGTTGTCCTGGCTTCCAGAAAAACTCTTCCTTCAGCTCTGCAGGGACGTCAAATCGGATGGTTTTCGCGTGCTTTGTTTCAGTGATAATCTCTGAAACCCTTAGCGAATAAACAATATTTCTCACGGTTTGCGCTCCACCCATTCAGCCACGACACGCTGATGATCGCGAACGGGCTTTTCGCCGTGTTTGGAGGACGGGCCGTGTTCAAAGAAAGGACTCTGCAGGGACTTCTGCTGCTGTTCGCAGGCGTAGATATCTTCCTGCATAAAGTCACCAGACGACATCGGATCCACTTTCGGGCCTGCGTTGAATTTGGCACCCAGATGCTTATCCCAGAGGGAGGCTGATGCCATGGCCGCTTTTGTGAAGGCCCAAGTGGATTCATTTGCCACACGGGTCCGTATCTCAACCATGGATCTGTCCGGGGCGATTGGCGTTATATGGAAGGTGGACCATGAATTCTCAGATTCACCCAATCCAATCCCCGGAAACAACATTGGCACCCAGGCTCCCATCTTGTCTTTCGGGATGCCCGGAATGAGTGGCATTGGTGTGACCTTTTCCACTTCAGCTGCATAGAAGTCTGCAAGGGGCTCCCAGAAGGCGAAGTGTGGGCCGATGAACTCACACTCAATCTTTGAGTGGTCATACATGTTGAGCGTATGAGAATGCAGGTGTGACAGATGATACCCGTCGATGTAGTTCTCGACGATAATCTTCCAATTGGCCTTGATTTCGTGCTTTGAGTAGCCCTCTTCCGTCTCAATCAATCCAGCTGGATCATATGGCGCAAGGTATGGCTCTACCTCTCCAAACCAATTTATGATTGATGGAGCATTTTCATCTGGGTGAACCCAGAGCATTCCGCGCCAAATATCGACAGACGCCTTTTTCAAACCATTGCAAGACAAATCGATACCGGGAAACTCTTTTTCTTGTTCCGGGACAGAAATCAGGTTGCCTTTAAGGTCATAAGTCCAATCATGGTATGGGCATGTGATCGCCTTTTGCGTCTTGCCTTCAGCTCGCAAAAGCTGGGTGCCTCTGTGGCGGCAGATGTTGTGAAACGCACGCAAGCGATGATCACGACCCATTACGATAAAGATATTGTTCAAACCAGCCTGAACGGAAATGTACTGGCCAGGTTCAGTGATGTCCTCCTGAAAGCCTGCCAGTGACCAGGTTTTGGAGAAGATTTCGGCCTGCTCTCGATCAAACCATTCTTGTGAGGTGTAGGCCTCTTTGGGGAGAACGGGCATACCGTTGCTATGAGTAGACATAGGGAACGCCTCCTAGCTTCATTATTAGATCTGCGAGGATGAGATAGAGCGAAAGCGTCGCCCACAGGATGATTGTGATCCAGAACAGGAACGGGTTATCACCGCGAGTGAGAGTTTCGACAACATAGACGGATTGACTCCGCCACGCTCTAACTGTCCAGAGGAGGAAAAGCGCACCCCAGACCCACTGCCAGCCGTAGTAAAGCGAGGCAGCAATCAGGATCAGAGCAAAAATGGTTCGCCACTTGCCGTAGCTGATTATCTTTCTAAGGAGCTCTTTGAGTACCTGCATTATCTTCCAAGGACCTCAGCAGCAGCAATGCTGCATTTTTTGCATAACGCCTCCACGCGTGTGGCGGCTTGAGGGGAGCCAAGGAATCAACGTTGAAGTAGAGTGCCACGATGCCATGGGCAACGGTTTCGGCGGCTTCACTCTCCACTTCAGGAAAGTCTCGTTTAATTGCCTCGACGACAACTGCTGTAAAATCACCAACCCATTTTAGAAGAGCTTTTGCCTCAGCAGGAAACCTGTCTGCTGCTGCAACAATGGATTGGAACACCATCATCTCAGCTGGATCAGAGTGGCCGTGATCATCAAACAGATGATCAACGGCAGTGTAGGAACCACGTTTTGCTGGCAATGCGTTTGCGAACATTGTCGTCAACTCACCAAAGCCTGACAGAACATGGGTTACAACAGCGTTTATTATCTCTTCCCGATTACCGGCATGGTGCCTGATAAGCGGTCGTTTCAGTCCGGTTTCTTCAGCAATGCGTTCCAGCGTCACGCCTTCCAAACCATATTGAGCAACGCATTTCGCAGCAGCTTCAACAATTTCATTTAGTCTGGCGGATTGAACACTAGGACGCGGCATGGGTATGTGCTTTCACTCATCGGACACGAGTAGAGATAGGCTTCAAATAATTAACTGTCAATAGTGACAACTTAAAAAATCAAAGCCATCGAGACAAAAAAGGCGGCACGAGGCCGCCTTGATTATAATCTGTCTTTGGGATTAAACAGCTGCAGAGTACAGCTCTTCCACGTATTCCCAGTTGATCAGGTTATCAACGAACGCTTCCAGGTACTTAGGACGCGCGTTGCGGTAGTCGATGTAGTAGGAATGTTCCCATACGTCGCAGCCAAGAATTGGGGTTGCGCCGTGTACGATTGGGTTTTCACCGTTAGGTGTTTTCATCACCACGAGCTTGCCGCCTTTAATAGCCAGCCATGCCCAACCGGAACCGAACTGGGTTACACCAGCGTTGATGAAGTCAGCGCGGAACTTGTCGAAACCACCGAGGTCTTCGTCAAACTTCTTAGCCAGAACGCCCGGCAGAGAAGAACCGCCGCCATTTGGCTTCATCCATTTCCAGAAGTGCAGGTGGTTAAGGTGCTGACCAGCGTTGTTGAACAGGCCTGCATTGGTGCCGTAGCTTTCCTTGACGATCTCTTCAAGGCTTTTGCCTTCAAGACCAGAACCTTCGAGCAGCTTGTTGCCGTTGGTTACATAAGCCATATGGTGCTTGTCATGGTGGAACTCGAGAGTTTCAGCAGACATATAAGGGGCCAGAGCGTCGTATGCGTATGGCAGGTCTTCAAGAGCAAAAGACATGGTATACCTCCATGGGAAAGGAAATTTTGGGCGCAGAACTTTTCAGTTTTACAACCGAGCAGCGCTGCAACTCATGGTGCAAAATAGTGATGTTTTTCCGTATGAGCAACGGGTGAAGAGCATAATTTGCAAATATTTTTCTTGTTTTTTTGTAAGTAGAACTTCTAAGTTGGAAATTACAGGAGCTGTGAGGTCACATTATTGGCTGTATTCTGCGGCTTGTAAGGAATCAATTTGTGTCAGATGCCTCCGAAAAACTCATGAAAACATCCACTACGACCGAAAAAGACCAGTTTGCAGTCCTTTCTGCGGTGGGTGGCTGCCTTGCTATGGCTGCAGTCATGGGTATCGGAAGATTTGTCTATACTCCGGTTCTGCCGTTCATGTTGCAGGACGGAACTTTGAATGAAGTCAACGCAGGATTTGTCGCCTCCTCCAATTATCTTGGTTATCTGCTCGGAGCACTGCTGGCAGCTCGCGCTCCCCTGCCCGGCGGTCCCTATCGTATCTTCATGATCGCATTGATCACGAGCACTGTAGTCACCTTTTTCATGGCGTTTAGTCTTGGCGCTTACTGGTTCGTTGTCATTCGCTTTCTAGCTGGGCTGGCAAGCGCTTATGCATTTGTTTTGGTCGCAAATATTGTCATGCAACGGCTGGCTGAGACCCGTAGCCTTCATCTCTTTCCGATCCATTTCACTGGAGTTGGTATCGGCATTGCAGGTTCGTCCCTTATGATTGAATGGCTCGGCACAAGCTTAGAAAGTTCATCACAGCTTTGGATCGCAAGCGGTGCGCTCAGTCTTCTGCTTTCGTTGTCCGTGCCGTTTCTTTTGCCTCCACGAAAAGAGCTTCATCCTCGATCAACTTCTCATGCCATCCAAGCAGAGACTACAACCAAGCCACTGAACCTGAGCGCGTGGCGCTTGATCTTTGCTTACGGCTGCTTCGGTTTTGGTTACGTCATCACCGCCACATTCCTCGGCGCATTGGCTAGTTCGACGCCTGAGCTCGCACCAATGAAATCCCTTGGCTGGCTGCTGGTTGGACTTGCGATCATCCCTTCCGTCTTCTTTTGGGAGAAGCTGGCAGTTCGTATCGGGTATGGCCGTGCAATTGCAGTCGCCTGCACACTGGAAGCCATTGGTGTCGCTTTGAGTGTTCTGACACCGACTATCGCCGGGCTTTCAGCAGCTGCAATCCTGTTGGGTGGGACGTTTGTTGGCATTACATCGATTGGGCTTGTTGAGGCGCGCCGTCTTGCAAGTTCTAACCCTCGCCAGATTGTCGGCCTGATGACCGCTGCCTTTGGTTTAGGCCAGATGTTTGGCCCGAGCTTTGCCGGTTACCTCTATGAGCTGAACGGCGACTTTTTGCTGGCCTCACTTGTCGCTGCTGGTGCTCTCATTCTTGCCGCGTTACTCACGATCAAGCGTTTCACACCGGCATAAAAAAGGGAGGCAACGGCCTCCCTCCATAATTTGCTAGTTCCTGAGCTTATGCAGGCACTTTGGCGTGTGCAAACTCCCAATAGAGTTCTCTTGCTTTGGCAGCAACAGGACCATGGTCCATTGTGCGGTCTTCCAGTTTGTGGACTGGAACCACCTTGCCGTAGTTACCGGTTGAGAAGATCTCATCAGCCTCAAGAAAATCCTTAAAGGTCAGCGTTGTTTCATGCACGTTATAACCAGCGCTACTGAGCAGTTTGATAATGCGCTGGCGGGTGATGCCATTCAGGAAGGTGCCATTCCAGTAAGGGGTGAGCACCTCACCATCCTTGACCATGAAGATGTTGGCTGAGGTCAGCTCTGCAACATTGCCCAGAGCATCCAGCATGATTGCATTGTCAAAGCCACGGGACTTTGCTTCACGCGATGCCCGCGCATTGTTTGGGTACAAGCAGCCAGCCTTCGCATTCACTGGCATGGATTCCATTGTTGGCCGGCGGAATGGAGACAATGTCAGGCTGTTGGAAGCACCTTTGGGCGGCATTGGAGCTTCAAACAGGCACATGCAGAAACGAGTAGATTCCGGATCACCGTCAATAACGCCAGGACCATCGTGTTCAGCCCAGTACATCGGACGGATGTAAACTGCTTCGTCCGCTTCAAACTTGGTCATGCCTTCTGTCGCGAGTTCAACCATCTCTTCAAAGCGCATGGTTGGTTTCATACCAAGGTTTACGGCAGACCGGTTCAGACGTTCACAATGCAAGTCAAGGTCAGGCATAACGCCTTCAAATCCACGGGCACCATCAAATACGTTCGAACCCAACCAAAAAGAATGCGTACGCGGACCGATCAGTGGCGGATTGCCCTCGTACCATTTGCCTTCAACCCATGTCCGAGTCTTCGACATTTCGGCCATAATTAATCTCTCCTCAAAAGTCGGCTTATGAGCCTGAAAGGCCCCGCCCAATTATCTATTGTCAGTCGACCTGAGAATTCAAATGGGGTCAACCATACTCTCGACAAAGAAGATAAAGCATCAAGGTGCGGTCATCACGCCCAACACAAACGTGCTCAAAGTTATATCCCGCAGTTATTTTAGCTCTTAAGCGCAATTAAATGTCACTGCACGCGAATAAATAGTGAGAAAACGCAATTAGATTGCGGCTTGTGACTTGCGTGTAGTTTTCAGGCCTGACGCCTCTTCTTTGTTCTTTTGCACAGTTTTAACGCAATCGTGTTTTGAGGACTTTTGAGATTGCCGCAACCTTCGTGAGAGCTGGCTAAAGATTCTGGCCGTGTTTTGTGCGTGTATGAGCAATTTTGGAGTGAAATGTTGTTTTCATGGAGCAATTGTTAAATTTTTGCGCCCAAAGCATAGGGGGCACGTATTTACCATGCCTTGACGAACACGCATGACATCGCTTTCTTAGAGGTATTGGAATTTGCCAATCTTGACGCTTGGTGCAAAGCCGGAGAGCAGAGATGAGCCACTCAGTTTATATTTTTGATGCCTATGGAACTCTTTTTGACGTGCATGCTGCCGCTAGAAAACACATGGGTGCTGTGGGTCCTGAAGGCAAAAAGCTCTCATCCATCTGGCGTGAGAAGCAACTGGAATACTCCTGGGTTCGTTCTCTTATGGGGCAGTATGTAGATTTCTGGGAGCTGACAGTTCAGGCTCTGGACACTGCATTTGCGCTTGTACCAGAAGCAAACAAAAGCGCACGCGATGAGCTGTTGGCCGCTTACTGGGAGCTGGATTGCTATCCGGAAGTTCCTCAGCTTCTGAAAGATCTGCGTGAACGTGGTTCCAAGCTCGCGATCCTGTCAAACGCTCCTATGAAGATGATGGATGGTGCCCTCAAGAACGCTGGTATCACGGATTCCTTTGACGAGGTCTTCTCGGTTGATCCGGTGCAAACCTACAAGCCACATCCAGATGTTTATGATCTTGTGACAACTCATTTCCGTATGTATCCCGAAGCGATTTCATTCCAGTCCAGTAACCGCTGGGACATTGCAGGTGCAACAAAGTACGGTATGCGGACGGTCTGGATTAATCGCTCTCAGATGCCAGATGAATATGCAGACCTGGCGCCATCTGCTGTTTTGAAAGACCTGAGTGGGCTTCCTGCGTTGGGTTGAACCTTGAGTGCACCTGACCCTGAATTGGCATAAACCTCATTACAGGCCTATTTTCTGTGGCCATCTGAGCTCAAACTCAGCTGGCTCAGCGAATAAACTTGCTCTTAGCCCGTGCAGGTTTCATATTTGTGGCGGCTTTGAGGCCAGAACCTATTTCAGAGTAGAAGCAATCGGCGTTACTTAGACTTCATGTTTCATGGATTTAAAAGTGGAGGCAAAGGCCACAAGCTTGTGAGCCTGGTTGCATTGGGTTTGGGCGCCGTCTGCTTCGGAAGCATCCCGTATTTTGCAAAGATTGGCTTTGCCGCCGGCATCTCACCTGGCGCCGCAGTTCTCTTGCGTTACATTCTGCCAGCCGTGTTGCTTGCTCCCTACCTGCCACAAGCGCTTAAATCCGGCCCAAGCAGCCGACATTATGTGCTGTTTGGTATGATTATGGGGCTTGGGGCATGGAGCTATTTTTTTGCTCTGAGCATGCTACCGATCTATCTGGCA
Organism: Pseudovibrio sp. Ad37; assembly: GCF_001623075.1. GTDB lineage: Bacteria > Pseudomonadota > Alphaproteobacteria > Rhizobiales > Stappiaceae > Pseudovibrio. The sequence continues at coordinate 11,356 of NZ_LMCF01000064.1, read as the reverse complement.
GCTAGTCTGTTCTTCTCCTATCCTGCGCTTCTGGTGATACTGAGAGCTCTTGGCGGCGAAAAATTGAGAAGCAGTGACAAGCTCACGCTTGGACTGGTGTTTGGCGCACTGCTGATCATCATTGCCTCAACACCTCTGCCTGATGTGGATTTTATTGCAGTTGCAATCGGATTGATTGGGCCATTGTGCTATGGCGGTTTGCAGATGGTTAGCCGTAAAACGCCGAGTTACCTGCCTTCTTTGTCCATTGCCGCCTGTATTTTTGCCGGGGCAGTTTTGACAGCAGTTCCTTTTGCTCTTGTCGAACTCAAGGTGTGGCATGGTGAAGGTTCCATGCCGAGTACCCTGCCAATTCTAGGGCTGGCACTGATTGCAGGATTGTTGCCGCAGCTTTTGCTTGCCTATGGAAGTTCTGACAAGTCAGGCAGGAAAACGGCCTATACCACCGGCTTCATTGAGTTCGGACTGGCGATCCTGACAGGGTATTGGGTTTTTGCTGAACCTTTAGGTATTGGGCAGGCCGTTGGCTTCGTCTTTTTGCTGGCTGCGCTTTACCTGACAAACGAACCTTCTCGCCTTCCACGGTATCTGCAGGACTAGAGCATGCTGCGCTCATTTTCATTTGCGTATCATGCTTTAATCAAGTGATATTCAGTCCTGCAGAGTGTCAAACCATCAAGTTTCAGCGCGCGTGATCCACTTATGGCCGATCGGCGCCTGATAGTTTTCAATTTGATCCAGCAGCTGGGTCGGATTCTCACCAACCAACAGCATCTCACGGTGTGTTTTCTTCATGAACGCTTCTTCTTCCATGAAGTCCAGAAATGCCAGCATGCGCCCGTAAAAACCGTTTGCGTTGTATAGACCGCATGGCTTGTTGTGGTAGCCGAGCTGTCCCCATGTCCAAACCTCAAAGAGCTCTTCCATGGTGCCTATGCCGCCTGGCAGTGCCACAAACGCATCAGACAGATCAGCCATCATCGCTTTACGCTCGTGCATAGAGCCGACAATGTGGAGATCCGTCAGAGATCTGTGTGCCAGTTCTTTTGCTGCAAGTGCTTCTGGCAAGACACCAACGACTTCGCCACCGGCTTCCAACGCTGCATTTGCAACGACACCCATCAATCCAACTTCAGCACCACCATAAACGAGGCGATTGCCGCGCTTTGCAATTTCGGTGCCCAAAACGCGGGCAGCAGCTTCATATTCCGGACGTTTCCCGATTGATGATCCGCAAAACACGCAGATAGATGCCATTTCAATTCTCCAGTCGGCTAAGCCCAAAATACAACTTCAATTCAAAGATGCTGGCTCTAAACTAAACAGTCCAGAGCCAGAAATTTTCAATGGCTGATTACTTCGCCAGCTCTTCCAGAACACGCGCCCAGGAACGGATGCCTTTGTGGAAGCTCTTCAGCTCGTACTTTTCGTTTGGTGAATGGATCTGGTCTTCATCCAGACCGAAGCCGATCAGCAGGCTGTCCATGTCGAGTGTACGCTTGAAGCTGCCAACAATCGGAATGGAACCACCGCAGCCAACCAAAGCCGCTGGCTTGTCCCACTCAGCAGTGAGCGCAGCGCGGCCTTTGGCCAGGGCTGGTGCATCAAAGTCCATGCGCAGCGCACGATCGCCACCATGAGGATGCAGTTCCAACTCAAAGTCAGCTGGCGTTTTGGACTTGAGGTAAGAGTGGAATGCTTCTCTGATTTTCTCAGGATCCTGATCGCCCACCAGACGGAAGGAGATTTTTGCATGTGCTTCTGCAGGGATAACTGTTTTGAAGCCCGCACCGGTATACCCACCCCACAAGCCGTTTACTTCACAGGTTGGGCGTGCCCAGATCTGCTCCAGACCAGAGCGATCTTTCTCGCCCCCAAGATCTTTGAGGCCGATGCCACCAAGAAACTCCTCAGTAGAAAAGCCGAGATTATCCCACATTTTCTTGACATCTTCTGGCAGTTCCAAAACGCCATCGTAGAAGCCAGGAAGCGTGATGCGCCCGTTTTCGTCACGCAGACTAGCGACCATATCAGAAAGAACGTGAAGCGGATTACGAGCTGCCCCTCCATACATGCCGGAATGAAGGTCTTTGCTTGGGCCTTTCAGAGTGATTTCTTCACCAACCAAACCACGCAGCATGACGGAAATTGCAGGGGTGTCTTTGTCCCACATGGATGTATCGCAGACGAGTGCCAGATCCTTAGACAGTTCTTCTTTGTTTGCATCCAGGAACGGTTGAAGAGACGGAGACCCGCTTTCTTCTTCACCTTCCAACAGCACGGAGATATTGATCGGAACATCACCAGATTCTTCAACCCAGGCACGGACAGCTTCAACAAAGGTCATCAACTGGCCTTTGTCATCGTTTGCACCACGTGCAACGATCATTTTGGAGCCGTCTTCACGGGTAACAACCTGCGGGTCAAACGGATCAGCATTCCAAAGTTCAATCGGATCAACTGGCTGCACGTCGTAGTGACCATAAAACAGAACGTGTGGACCCGGCTTTCCATCAGCAACACGATGACCAACAACCATTGGGTGGCCAGTGGTGTCTCTGATCTCTGAAGGAATGCCAATTGCTGTCAGTTCTCTAGCCATCCACTCCGCTGCTTCACGGCAATCACCCTTATATTCAGGGTCCGTAGAAATGCTTTTGATGCGCAGGAGGTCAAACAACCGATCGAGACTTTGATCCAGATTTTGGTCAATACGATCAAGGACTTTGTCGAGATTCGACATGGTTCATTCCTTTGTAGTGCAGGCTCGTGTTTATCACCTGTAGGATGGGATAGGACGCAGGTCACTGCGTAGATATGAGGCTGTTAGAAGCTCTAACATAATTTTCGAAGTCAAAGCTACGGCTTTGCCTTGGTAACCACTTGTAATTCCGATGCACTGTTTAAACAGGTCGGTTAAACTCTTTTAAGGTGCGTGAGCGATACTTTGTACAACGAAGGCACATAAGAGGCCATGCGATGCGGAATTTGAAGGAAACACACGAGACCAGGCCTGATTTTTAAGGGATGGTAACACAGAGTTGCCCTGCGCCTGTTCCGTTGTCTCTAACATTGCGCCCGATGATCACTATATTAGATTCATTAGGGGACAGGAGATTACAATGCACGTACTTGTTGATCGCATTACCGAAAGAACCGGGCTGGATCCTGCAAAGGCTCAACCTGCTGTTGGGATCATGCTGAACTTCATTGCCAAAAACAGCAGTAAAGAAGAAGTCGAAGCTTTGCTGGAGGCCTTCCCTGCTGCCGAGGGGTTTCTTGCTATTGATGAAACCACTGAGAACAAGGGGCTTCTGGGCGGTCTTGCCAGTAAAATGAATGCCAGTGTTGGCGTATTGGCTGCCTTGAATGAGATGACCAGTCTTGGGCTCTCGGTTGAAGAAATTCAGCAGGTTGCGAAAGAAACCGTTCAATATACTCGCGAAAAAGTCGGTCCAGAAATGACAGATGAAATCGTTGCTCGTGTACCCGGACTTGCAGAAATAACATAGATGCCTTGAGACTTTCGTGGTGTAACTCAGGTCAGCGCCTCTCCAAATAATCCGCTCACGCAAAAAGCAGACGCATTTAAAATGAGCCTGCTTTTCACCAGTACTGAGAGAACGTTTTAGTCAGATTTTGATCTGTCCGTAGCGCAATGCTTCAACCACAGTGTGGGTCTTATTTGATGCATTGAGCTTGGCACTTGCGTTTTGCAGGTGTGCATGAACCGTTCTTTGTGAAATCTCCAGAAGTTCCGCAATCTCATGGGCCGTCTTGCCCAGCGCGGTCAGTTCCAGAACACGACGTTCACGTGCTGACAAATCTCCCGGTCTTTGATCAGAGATCACGCCCAGCTCAAACAAGCGCCGGAATGCTGCCGAGCATACAATTTCCAGCGATGCCAGATCATAAGGTTCAGCGGCGATCTGATGCCCTGCACCAACCACCATTGCCTGGAACGGATGAAGAGCATCTACCGGGATCACCATGACCCGTGCACCTTCACCAATTGCTGCAAAGAGCTCGGAGTTGCCAGTGTCCGTGCTGGATACGGACCAGACCACCGGGCGATTGCCGGATAATCCCAACATCAACGCACTGTCACCAGCACTCAGCGTTGTCCGCTCGACTCCGCCGTTTCTTTCATCAGGCCACCTAAACCTATGAACCAAACTGTCAATTGTTCTGTTTGGCATAGGTAGACCTGTGATCAGGATATGGGACGCACCCAATCGCCTTAAATAGGACTCCACAATATCCAGAACCGGTTTCGCTGCCCGTGCTTCTGAAATCGCTTTTACCTTTGCTTCGATATCTGAAGTATCGTTCATTTGCCCTGCCTTCCCGTTTCTATCCGCTCGGCACTCGCTCGTGTGCTGCTGGATTGAAGACGCACTTGCCCACCTGACATACCGAAGGCATGCCAACTAACTTTCGCAAACCGATGGTTTGCGCAGGTAAATTCGAAAACTCTTCATTTTGAATGGTTATTCAGCGCAGGACTGCATCATCGCGGAGTTATGACAGTTGCCGTATCTCATGCTCAGAAAATAAATTGCACGCCTGTTAATCGCTGTATTTTGTAGTTTGCTGGCAATTCTTTGAGTTGCCTCGCTTCTACAAGATGTAACCATCTCTTGTATTTTGCATTACTCTTAGACCACTTGTTATTACAGCAATCTCGGCAATACCGTCATTCTCATTTTCGGAGGTAGATCAACTGACCTCCAAGTATTCAGAGTACTTGTAAATAGTGGCCCCACTGTTGCCCCAGAAACTCATTACCCCAACAGTTTAACTAGGAGCTATTTCGCAGAAACTCCGAAATATCTATAGTAAGAGTACGAAACTACTGCTTAGCTCTCGGCAATAGTAACAGCGTTACATGCCCTAGGGTCAATTGCGACAAGTTTAGGATAAATTAAGCTAATGCGAAAACTATCTAACCATTGTCACATCAGTAGTTCTGCAATTTACGCAGTGTTTGAGGCAGTTGTTTTCCAATCTCGTCCTAACGCATAGCTTGAAACCATCAAAGGTTCCTTCGTATAAAGTTATCAGAAGGACATGGGATGGACATGCAAAACATTGATTTTCCAAGCAATTTCCTAGAAGCGACGCACAGCGACTGGGAAGCATCTGCTCTGCGTGCCCTCAAAGGCGCGGCACTGGATGCCTTAAACACACCAATTGCCGGTGGCCTTGAGAACAAGCCATTATACCAAGGGCGCACGGACAGTGCTCCATTGCAATTGAGGGAGTGCTCTCACCCTTGGAAGATCGTTCAGCGAAGTGATCATCCCATCATTTCCGAGGCCAACGCCCAGATGCTCGAAGACCTTGAAGGAGGCGCTGACAGCATTGAGCTGGTTCTTCCCGCCTCCCCACGTGTTCTGAGTGGTGGGCTGAGTGTTCAGCGTATAGACGATATGCTGAGCCTCCTTGACGGTGTACAACCTGACCTGATCGATTTTCGCCTTGAATGTGGCTATGAGGGCAGCGCAACACTTGCGCTTCTCATTGAAGCCTGCAAGCGTCTGGGTATCGAGCCAAACCAGCTGACGGTTCATGGTATCTCCGATCCGTTGAGTGTGTTTGTCAACTCCGGGCGGGTTCGTAATTCCTTTGAGCGGCTTGAACTGCGTGCTCAGGATCTTGCGGGATACGCCCGCAACAACGGCCTTCAGGGCAGCCTTTTGCGTAGCGATGGGCGTTGCTACCACGATGCAGGCGCTAACAGCGTTCAAGAGCTCGGCCTCGTCCTGTCCAGCCTGCTCTATTATATGCGCACGCTGGAAAAAGGCGGTGTGTCTGCCGAGGATCTTCCAAGACATGTATCGGCCTGCCTAAGTGCGAGTGCTGACCAGTTCGGCACCATCATCAAAGCGCGTGCGATGCGCCAGCTCTGGTCTCGTTTGCTAAATGCTGCTCAGTTGCCATCCCTGCCGCTCCATCTTCATATGGAAACCTGCTGGCGTATGATGACCAAGCGCGATCCTTGGGTAAATATGCTGCGCACCACAGTTGCTGCATTTGCAGCCGGGATTGGTGGTGCTGACAGTGTGAGCGTTCTTCCCTTCACAAGCCCTCTTGGTTTGCCGAATGCATTTGCGCGGCGCATAGCCCGAAACACCCAGCTTATTTTAATTGAAGAAAGCAATCTGGCGCAGGTCAGTGATCCTGCAGCCGGGAGTGGTTTGGTTGAAGAACGCACTGAGGACCTTGCCAATGCGGCATGGTTGTACTTCCAGAAGATAGAGAAGGAAGGCGGCGTGCTTGGAGCACTGGCGTCTGGCGTGATCTATTCTGATGTTACGACGGCCAGACGTGAAGAGGACAAGTTGGTCGCGACGGGTCGTCATCCACTGACTGGCACAAGCGCTTTCCCGAATCTGGGCGAGCTTGATGTTGACGTGCTGAAAGCAGATGCTGACCAGATTGGTGAGATTGCAACACGCATGGATTTGCCAGAGCCAAGCGCAGACGGGCAGTTGATTGAGGCTGTTGCCAAAGCCCTGACCGAGGGCGCTGGTCTTGTTGACATTCAGGCCAGCCGTAAACAACTGGGCGATAATGATTGTCAGGCTCTGAAGCTGTCTCGTCTGGCTGCACCATTTGAGAGTCTCCGCGACAAAGCCGAGGCCTTCCAGGAAACTCAGGGCAACCCGCCGAAAGTCTTTTTGGCAACGCTTGGGCCGGTTGCTCAGCATACAGCCCGCGCAACGTTTGCCAGCAACTTTTATGCAACTGGCGGGTTTGTCAGTGGTGGTGGCAAGCAATTTGACAGCCTTGATGACATGATCTCCTGTTTCCGCATCAGCGATGTCAAGGTTGTGTGTTTGTGCTCCTCTGACAAGGTTTATGAAGAGCAGGCTGTGGCCGTTTTGAAACAACTGAAAGCAGCTGGGGCGAAACGCATTACGCTGGCCGGGCGTCCGAAGGACCTTCTTCCTGAACTGACCGAGAATGGCCTTGATGGGACCATATACCAAGGCTGTGATATGCTTGCTGAACTGAAGACATGTTTTGAAGTGGTTGGCGTTTCGCTGGCTGATGAAGTGGAGGCAATTTGATGAGCTTGTTTCCTGACTACACCCAGATTGATTACAAAGACTGCGCCGTGTCTGCCTCCACTGACGCGCAAGCCACATGGAACACGCCGGAAGGTATTGCTGTTAAGCCTGCCTATGGGCCTCAGGATCTTGATGGCCTGACACACCTGAACACATGGCCGGGTCTGCCGCCGTATATGCGCGGGCCATACCCAACCATGTATGTGCAGCAACCATGGACGGTGCGCCAGTATGCCGGGTTCTCGACTGCGGAAGATTCCAACGCCTTTTATCGTCGCAATCTGGCGGCTGGGCAAAAAGGTCTTTCCATCGCGTTCGATCTGGCAACGCACCGCGGTTATGACAGTGATCACCCACGTGTTGCTGGTGATGTGGGTATGGCGGGTGTTGCAATTGACTCCATCTACGACATGCGCACGCTCTTCTCCGGCATTCCACTGGACAAGATGAGTGTGTCCATGACCATGAACGGTGCGGTTTTGCCCGTTATGGCGCTTTATGTGGTGGCTGCTGAAGAGCAAGGTGTCCCTTCTGAAAAACTTTCCGGGACCATTCAGAATGACATTCTGAAAGAGTTCATGGTGCGGAATACCTATATCTATCCGCCTGTACCTTCCATGCGCATCATCTCCGACATTTTTGCATATACATCGGAAAATATGCCGAAGTTCAACTCGATCTCCATTTCCGGTTATCATATGCAGGAAGCGGGGGCGACGGCTGATCTGGAGCTGGCTTTTACCATTGCAGATGGCATTGAGTATGCCCGCGCTGGTGTGGCTGCAGGCATGGATATTGATGCCTTTGCTCCGCGCCTGTCCTTCTTCTGGGCGATTGGTATGAACTTCTTCATGGAAGTTGCCAAACTGCGCGCTGCGCGCCTGATCTGGGCGAAGCTGATGCAGGAGAACTTCCAGCCAAAGAACCCAAAGAGTTTGTCGCTGCGAACACACTCCCAGACCTCTGGCTGGTCTTTGACGGCGCAGGATGTATTCAACAACGTTATCCGTACGACTGTTGAGGCAATGGCGGCGACACAGGGGCATACACAGTCTCTGCATACCAACGCTCTGGATGAAGCGTTGGCGTTGCCGACTGACTTCTCTGCCCGCATCGCCCGTAATACTCAGCTGTTCCTGCAGCAGGAGAGCGGCACCACCAAAACCATCGATCCATGGGGTGGTTCTTATTACGTGGAGCGATTGACCGCTGATCTGGCTGCGAAAGCCTTGAAGCATATCGAAGAGATTGAAAGCCTTGGCGGCATGGCGAAAGCCATTGAGAAAGGCATTCCGAAGCTTCGCATTGAGGAAGCCGCTGCAAAGACACAAGCGCGTATCGACAGTGGTCATCAGACTGTTGTTGGCGTGAACAAGTTCCGCCCTGATCGCGAAGAAGAACTTGAAGTTCTGAAAGTGGACAACGAAGAGGTTCGTGCCAAGCAGATTGAGAAGCTGAATCGTTTGCGCGAAGAGCGCAACGAAGAGGATACTCAGGCAGCGCTTAAAGCACTTGAAGACGCAGCACGCTCTGGTGAAGGTAACCTGCTGGACCTTTGCGTGAAAGCCGCTCGTGTGAAGGCATCTGTTGGCGAAATGTCTTTGGCAATGGAAAACGCGTTTGGCCGCCACAAAGCTGAAATCAAGTCCATTGCTGGCGTTTATAAGCGCGAGGTTGGTGAAATGTCTGAGAGCATCTCCAGAATTGAGCAACTGGTTGAGGCGTTTGAAGAAAACGACGGTCGCCGCCCGCGTATTCTTGTTGCTAAAATGGGGCAGGATGGTCATGACCGTGGGCAGAAGGTGATCGCCTCCGCTTTTGCTGACCTTGGCTTTGACGTGGACATCGGACCATTGTTCGCCACACCTGAGGAAGCTGCCCGTCAGGCGGTTGAAAACGACGTGCATATCGTTGGCGTTTCCTCCCTTGCCGCGGGTCACCTCACCCTTGTACCCGCTCTGAAAAAGGCACTGGCTGATGAAGACCGCGAAGACATCATGATCGTTGTAGGCGGCGTTGTGCCTCCTCAAGATTATGATGAGCTCTATGCGTCTGGCGCATCCGCGATCTTCCCTCCAGGGACTGTGATCTCCGAGGCTGCTGAAGGCCTCATCCACGAACTCAACGGTAAGCTTGGCTACGAGCCGCAAAAAGCGGCTGAGTGATAACCGATCGGCACTTCCTTAGTTGAGGACTGCTTTTAACCCAGCATGAAGGCGAGACTTTTGTTCTCGCCTTCATGCTCTTTACCTTCGCTGGACTATATCGGCGGATGGCAAGTCAGCTTTACCCGAACACCTCCACCAAGATTAGATATCTCCTGCTGCGCCAGATGGTCGTGACAGACTGGCTCTCAGATGCGTGCGATCTGTGCTGCAATGAACCCTTAATGAATAAAGCTCATACAGGTGGGGTAGAAAGAGCAGGTCTCCTTCCATAATAGAACTTCCAGTCATCAGGCGAATAACAATGTTTAAAGAAGCTCTTGAACTCGGTGGTTTAGCGGTCGTTATCGGTGCAGCGAGTGGTGTCGGCAAAGCATCTGCCCTTCGGTTCGCCCAACAGGGGTTAGGCGTGGTTCTGGCAGATCTGCCCGGACCGCAACTAGAGCAAGCTGTAAAAGACGTTCGCGCGGTTGCTTCCAGTTCTGCGAGCGTGTTTGGTGTTCCTACGGATGTCTCTGATGAGAACCAGGTGAAAACGTTGGCCGACAAAGCCTTTGAGGCTGGTGATGTGGCCGTTCTTATGAACAATGCCGGGATTGAAATTCCATCTTCAAGCTGGGGTGAGATGGAGAATTGGCGGAAGCTCATCTCGGTAAACCTGTTTGGTGTAATCCACGGCGTTCATGCTTTCTTGCCGCGCATGGTGGACGCAAACCGATCGGCCGTTGTGGTCAACACGGGCTCAAAGCAAGGGATCACAACCCCTCCCGGCAATCCTGCCTACAACACGACCAAGGCAGGTATCAAAGTCATTAGTGAGCAACTCAGCCATGAGCTCAGAGAGGCGAATGCGCCTATCTCAGTGCATCTCTTTGTACCGGGCTTTACTCACACGGGCATAAACATGGTCCAGTATCCAGAGAAGCCTACGGATGCGTGGACCAGCGAGCAAACAGTCGACTACTTCCTTCAGCGTATGGCGGAAGGTAACTTTTACATTCTGTGCCCGGACAACGCTGTGGACTCCAACACCGACAAGCTGCGGATTGCCTGGGCAGCTGGCGATATTATCGAAAATCGCCCTGCTCTTTCACGTTGGCATCCAGACTACAGCGAGAAGTTTGCCAGTTTTCAAAAATCTGGGAAGATCAGGTAGTCTTTGCTAGCAAGTGCATTGTAGACACCAGCAACTATTAATTGCATAAGTCATTGTGTTGAGTAGGAAGTATCAGCATCAAATCTATCGGATTGTTTTTTTCAATCCCGATGGAATAGCGTTCAAAATTAACTTTAGGTATTTTCTGTAATGAACCAACGTTCTTTGCAAACGGCACCTCATCTTTTTGATTTGTTTATTGTCATCCTCTCAATTTATGTCATTGCTGCGCTTCTTATCCAGGATGCAATGCACCTTGATGCAGAAACCATTACCCTTCTGATTTACGCAGATACTGCAATTTGCGGAATCTTCTTTATTGATTTTCTTATCCGCTTCATAAAAGCAGAACGGAAAGTTGACTTTATGAAATGGGGCTGGATCGACCTCGTTTCGAGCATCCCATTGGTAGACCCTCTACGATACGGACGTGTAATCAGGCTCTTCAGAATAATTCGCGCAATTCGTGCTTCCCATACCATTGTACGGTACATCTATAATAAGAGAACAAACAGCGTTCTCACTCTTGTATTCATCAGTTCCATCCTGATTGTCATCCTTGCCGCAATTGCTGTTCTTCAGGTAGAGAAAAACGCAGAAGGCGCAAATATTCTCACCCTGAGAAATGCTATCTGGTGGGCCTTCGTTACCATCACAACAGCAGGCTATGGAGATTTCTTTCCTGTCTCCCCCGTAGGTCGCGTGATCGCAGCTTTTTTGATGACCGTTGGCGTTGGTATGTTTGCCTCTTTGACAGGTACAATCGTTGCTAATCTTTTTATCAATGAGAACAATGAGACGGACACTAAGGATTTACAGGCTCTAGAGGCTCTGAGCCTCCCCCTTTGAAGTGGTCCACGCCTATAGTTAGGAAACCGGAGGACCATAGATGGCTATCAAGCGCCCCAAACCTGAAGATATTGTTGTGAAGTTACGGCAGGTTGAAGTTCTGATGGGGC
>NZ_LMCF01000063.1 GCF_001623075.1 Pseudovibrio sp. Ad37 | reverse complement strand
CCTTGGTTGGCACAAAGCCAGCAGACGAACCTGCTAGATGAGAGCTGTTCGCCTGCTGGATTTGTGCCAACCAAGGTGGGTCAATTTTAAATGATGATGCCGGATCAATTTTGAACGCTCATTGACAGACACAGAGATTACCTTGAAACATCGCTAATCATATGTAATTTAGTGAGAATTATCAAACTGCGAGGAATTACTTTGTCTAGTTACCTATACATTTGTGCCAACCAAGAAAATCTACCTCCAATCAAAAAATGGCTAAAAAGTCTCGGTGCCTCATACTCGACTAAAGATAACATATTTGGCCTGGTGGAATTATTTATAGCCGCAGATGCCCCATCTCTTCAGAATAATTTCTCATTTTTAGGCTATGCAATAAACGATGAAAAACAGACTATTTCTTTTGATGGCTCTGATGTACTCCCAACATCTCCGCAAGCCGGATGCTATCTCCAAATACAGTCAAATAAACTTAAAACGATAATATCTAGCGACGTATTTGCGCAAGTATCCAGGTTTTATTTTTCATCTGAGGGAATTTGTGCCGTTTCTGATAGCTTAGCTGTCTTAGCAGAATTAAGGAGAGCAGTCGGCATTGCCTGTAAGCCAAACATTGAAGCTCTTCTGGCGCGTAGCTGGATTAATGGTATTACCCAACAGCAAACTAGTCACCAAACGATAGTACAAGATATCGTGATGGCTCTCCCTGGAGAGGTATTAAAGGTTCGGAAGCTCTACTCACCAAAGATGTCTTCAGAACGAGCTACTTGGGCAATTGCTAATAGTGACTATGAAGACACCTTAAGAAACGCCGCTCAAAATATGATTGGCTTTATATGGGGGATACATCAGCATGAGTCGTTAAGTTCGACCTTTAACCTTTCAGGCGGATTAGATAGCAGAACAGTATTAGCCGCCGCAATTCATCTTCACGACAAAAAATCTGAAATTGATATTAAAAGTAACATTGATAGACCGAATGACTTTGCCATTGCTAAGCAAATATGCAACAAATTTAACCTATCCTTAAACAATAATTTCAGCGTGTATGAAGGAGATAATGAGAAGGTAGAAAGGCTAGCAAATTGGTACCTTTGTAATGCAGGAACTTATGATCCATTACATTCACCAGCAGCGATCAAATCCAGCGGCTTGAAGTTTGAGTTTGGCGGGCATGGCGCAGAGCTCTACAAGGGCAACTATGGATGGCGATCGGTTAATCAAATCGGTAAAAAACTCCAATCTCACATATACGAAGCCTTTCTTTCCCAAAGCCAAACTGGGCTTATGCGCGGCGGCATTAATGCAATGCACGAGTATGGCTCTGAATGGCATTATCTATTCTATAGAAACAGTATCCACGCAGGTCGCTCAACAATGACGTCATTGCACGCCGCCCGTCCATTGTTAAACAAGAATTTGGTATCTTTGACATACAGCCCAATCAATCCTTGGCAAGCTCCAGGAAAAGGGCAATGGTCAATTGTCAATGACATACTAGTTTACCTTTCACCTACACTGGCAGTACTGCCGTTTGATGATGAGCGGAAAAACATGTCTAATGAGCAAGTGACAAGTAGACACAACCACTTGGGTTCTTTAAGAAAAATTGAACCATATAAGATTGTAGGACAACCGAAGAAATTTGCGGGCAAGCCGCTTCCTTGTTTTTTGCAACTAGCAAGTCAAAAGGGATTTTCTGGAGGGCTTCAAGAAGAAAAACTAGCGCGGTTATGTCGCTTAGACATGGTACCTTCAGAGCTACAAGAGCACTTCAGTCATCTTTTGATTGAAGCCGAAAAGAAATTTCATTCACCTGAAGAATACAAGGCCGCGAGCAAAGCACCTAGTGTCGCTGTAGGGAAGCTACTATCAATGCATTTGTTTTCTTAGAAGAGCTTTAAAATATACCTTCTCTAATTTCAAATGATCGTTAAATCTAAGCAGGGTAAGTAGAAGCCACTAACTGGCTCTGGGCTTATAACAACGAACGGCCCAACATGGTTATATGTATGGACCCACTGCATTTCGCGAGAGAGTTTTTATTTGTAATTTTGAAGTCGCTAATATGTATTGACCTGTTCATCAACGCGCGGGCTGTAGCCCTAATGGTAATACGCACGTACCTACAGCCTAATTACAGGACAGGTTACTTAGAACCATTTTGGACCTCTGACTGTTTGTCGGCGACGCCTTATGGACAGAACGGTTGATTTGAGTAAGGGAGTGTTTTGGCCCATGATCACTAGATTAGGAGTGAACAATGGGGCAATACACGAGGACCGCCAGCGCTGCAGCTGAGAAGGCGGTTAAAGACATCCAGCACAAGACCCGAAAGCGCTATTCCACTGAAGACAAGATTCGTATCATTCT
>NZ_LMCF01000062.1 GCF_001623075.1 Pseudovibrio sp. Ad37 | reverse complement strand
AACCCGTTCACGTAATTCTATCGGATATGGCTTGCCCATGTGCCCTCCAAAAACAAGGATGGCAACATTGAATCACAAAAAGTTAAAATGAGAAACCTGAATCAGATCTGGCGCAGCACGCTCTAGAAACTATCCGTTGTCTCAGAGCGTTAGGTGAGCCTAGCGCCTCCTGACCACCTACATCTACTGAGTAAGCAGCTGGCGAACTTGTCTTTTGTTGACGTGGTGTTGACGCGCACGCAAAAAGCCCTGAACCAGAGGCTCAGGGCTTTTGTTATGTGTTTGATCTTTTGATCATATTTTGGTTGCGGGGGTAGGATTTGAACCTACGACCTTCAGGTTATGAGCCTCTAATATAGCAAATTCTACTATAAGTTACTTTTCAATAAGTTAGCTCACAAGCGACTGATACCGCTTAACAACTCTCATAAGACTTTAACGAACTATACGACATCAAACAGCGCTATGTACAGTTCAAACTGCGTACAGCGGTTGACGTGGTGTTGACGCAAGAACTTACGTTTCCTTCATCCCAACACTGGGACAGGACCTCAAGGTGATCAGGATACTCTTGAGACATTAACTCAGGTGCACCGAGTACCGTCTTAATCGTAAGCCTTTGCCAACTTTAATGCCCGCTTTTGACTATCACTGAGTTTTTCATCGTTCACTGCGCTCGACCAAGCGACTTTGAAGGCTTGATCGTTAGAACTTTGGCACCAGGACAATGCTACCGCGCCGAGCGCCGTCCAGCCGATGCCATCACACATCTGAGCCCATCTTTTCGCAGGGAAGGATCCTAGTTTCTTCAGAAGGCTTAGATCTGTCTCGTCAATACGGGTCTGATTTTCTTTGCCGCCCTCAACGCCCGCAGACGCAATCCAGAGAGGTTCGCTGGCATGAAGGCCTTGCCATATATCTACCGGTGTGAGGCCTTCTCCTAAGTCAAATACTCCAGGCTTTGATGTGTCTTGATCAGCCACCAATTTCAACATCCCCTGATCCAGCGGAAGCAGAGCCACCACACCCAACAGCATCGCCCACTCGGCACACTGCACGGCCATTGACGAACACGGATCCAGATCCCGCTGACATGGAACGAGGATGAGGCGGACAATTGCCGCAACCATGCGGGATAACGCCGTCACCGACACGCACCACAGCAATAGCATTTACAAACACATCAGGGCTTCCGGCAGATGAAGGCGTGGGCGGAAAACACCCATGACCCGCGGCGATATCGCCTTTTCTATAGGCAGCTGGCATATAATCCTCAAAATGGAATGAAGAACTATTAAGTATTTAAGAAGAAAATTTCTACTGAATTACTAAAACCCTTTGAGGGTTTTCATCTTGCTGAGGTGATAAAGCTCTCCAAAGATGAATAGATCCGGCTAATTTTCGAGAAGTCAGGCATTTCACTTCCTTCAAATGGCTCAATCAGAACTATTTCTCCTAGTGTTTCTTTTGATAAGCTATAGGCAATTATGGCTTGTGTGTAGGTTCTTGCGAATGGAAACAGTCTGTGCTCTGCGAATCCTGAAAGCCTTAACATTTCAAGAAGTTGGATTTCTGGTGTAATCCGGCCTTCCCATTCCTCACTTCTTGGAACAAAGAGGTAAAGGAAGGTCATGATTGTGAAGACACTCTCATCAATCGGTAAAAAGAGTTGCTTCACGGGCGTACCGCCGTTGTTTGCTTTTAAAAACTGATAGAGATTGTCTGGCAGCTGCAGGATGTCAAAAGGAACTTTAGCCTCTCTGAATGCCTCTTCGTCATAAAGTTCAAGTGACGTCTTCGGTTTGCAAAGAATATCGTAATCAACCATTGTCATAGTAACACGCCTTGAAAGAGAAACCTCTACTCACCAAGATTGGGCCGTAGCTCTTCAATCATGTCGTCAATATTATTTGGTGTAACTTTCCAGCGCATTTCGTCGTCATATTCGAAATCGGCCTGCACTTGCCCGCTGTCTCTGTTAAACTGAAGCAACATCTTAATGAAACCTTTGTCAGCTTCTCCGCTGAGCCAATCTCGATATGTGCGTATTGATGTTTCGACACTATCAGGATCTACTGAAAAGGCGCAGTAGTCACTATTAAGGTCATATGCATAACCGAAGTTAGATGATATATCTCCATCTTCATCTAGACTGAAGACTGCAGAAAACTCTTCCCAATTAAAATTTGGTTTGTTTTCAAGGAAATCTTCATCTTTGACTACACCACGGACAATACTTGCTAGCAACTCTAAGTTTAGCTCCATACTTTACTCCATGTCTCGAAATTTTATGCGTTTAAACTTTTGATCTTTCTTGTTCTTGAAAGATGGCCTGTTTTCGTACTTTACTTCTTTTGTTTTGGGGTCAATTATTTTGTACTTTACTTTAAAAGCGTCCGGCCTTACCGCCCCAGGTGGGTTGACCTTAATATCATACTTGACTTGGTAGCCTTTTTTGATCCAGTCTGCCCACTCATTCTCCATGGTTTTCCAGGCACCCTGATTAAGGTTGCCAGCTTGTGGCACAATGCCTTCATCTGGCGTGTCCCCCATAAAACGGTGTCCGGCCAAGTGCCCCCCTTGATCGCCAGGGTTCCCAAGTTTACCAACCTTGGTAGCGCTGTCGCCTCGTTTGGTCGAACCAAAGTCTTCCTGTAACACACCTTTAGCTCGTATCGGACGGCCTGTCACCGCATCATATTCTATTTCGTTGGTGTTGCTACCTCTTGTTTTTGTTGTCGTTTTAGTTTTCGGGGCTAAAGTATTTTTCTTACGATCTTTATCTTGTTTATTATCTGCCTCTACTTCTCGCTTTTTCTTGCCAACGTCTTCAGCAGGTTTATCCGGAACATTGCGATTTTTCTCTGGCAATACCCCCCCTGCATGGTTGTCCTCGGGCTTTCCGTATTTGGCTTCTAAGTCTTCATTATTCCAGCTCTTTGAGTATCTACGACCTGAGGTTACATGTTCAGCTGTGACTTTTATTCGTCCCTCAGGCAACCTCTCGACAACAAACCTTAAAGACTTGATAGCCGAAGAGGCCACTTTTGCGCCGATCGCGAGTTCAGCAACGGCAAAAGTTGCATCAGTAGCTGTAGTCGCGACAGCATAAAACCAGCCACAATCGTAAAATCGAGTTTTCAACTCCTGCCAAAGGCTCTGAAAGTATTCCTTAAAACGCTCATTAGCCGCAGCATAAAGTTTCTTGGCATTTTCTCTTCGAGATTGCGCTTGATCCCTATATTTCCTTGCTGCTTTACGGTTTTCCTTCGCAAAATCTTCAGCCCCAAAGAAATCGCCAATACTTGCATAACTATCCGCCCACCAAGCGTCATCTTCGTTTTCTTCAGCAAAGTAATCTTGGTATTCTGCCGCTTGATGCAAAAAGAAAGCACTGCCTTTTATGCCTGTTATGAGTTGTTGGCGTGCGTCCTTGTTGGTTGAAAGAACGTAGATCATCTCAGCCATAGCAACATATTCATAGAACTTGTCGCCAACATACTGCGCATAGGAGCATTTAGGGTTCCCTTGGCTGCCCCCCGTAATGTCAAGGGCATTTCCGGTGTGAGAACCTGCTGGGCTACCTGCTGTGGAAGGGAAGGAGGTTTCCATGCTTAATCATCCCTCGCTGTCTCGTAGGTGGTTTGTCCTTCGGTCCAGAAAAAACCTCGCAAGATATGCGGATGCATCGTCGCAACATCAAATGCCAATGATGGTCCGGTGAAACTCATAAAACCGGGAGTAAGTTCGCTAAGTATTGTGTTTGCAAGCTGGGTAATTGCCTGCAAGTCGACATCATTCTCTTTACCTGAAAGGGTTGTTCGAACAAGGTTTTGCATATTGTTAAGGCGTGAAGAGGAACTCATATCGACTTCGCTCATTTCCTTGGCGGGAATAATACCCAGCTCAGAGAAAAAGCGACGCCGCGTACTGTCACGCAGCTTGACATTTTCTTTTTGTAAGGCTTCCCATTCAGGGGAGAGCATCTTAATAGCCATGACCACTCTCCCTAGTTCAATTTGATCTTGCCGCCCTTTTGGACGATCTGAGAGGAGCCGGTCAGATGGATGTCTTTTGCTTCTTCCTCAAGTTTTTCCGCCGCCTTGATTTTAATGTTAACCCCTTCGAGGGTGATGGTGCCGTCTGCCTCCATCACCAATTTCGATTTGCCGACAATGATTTCATATTTTTGCCCGACAACCGTTACCTTGTTCTGACCAACCTCTTGCCAGGAACCTATGGCGACACTTTCGTTTTTGATCCCGCCAACAGCAACTTGATAGCCTCCACCTACTGTTAGAGCCTTTGCTGCCCCCACTATCTCCGTTGAAGACACCATCACTGTTTCTGCCTTGTTTTTACCAACGCCGATGACGAGATTGCCTTCGCCCATGTTGAGACCGAACTTGCCTAGGGTTCCGGCGATGCCGCCGATCTTCTTGCCGAGGGCTTTTTCAACGGATTTGAACTTCTCAGTAACGAACTGCTGTAGTTTGTTGGGGCCAACCATCAGTGTCATGTTGCCGCCAATCACCTCGTGGTGGCTGTTGCCGACCTCAATGGATTTGTTGTGGCCGATGCTTTCTGACTGGTTCACATCAATCCGCTTGGAACGATTGTTCTCGACATGAATGTCCTGGTCTTTTTGGGCATGGACATAGATCTGTTCTTCACCGGACTGATCCTCAAATGAGATCTCGTTGAACCCATCCCCTTTATGACTGTCGGACCTGATGACCATTTTGGTTTTGTGGTCCGGCAGTTGGTAAGGGGATTTGTTGTTGTTGTGATACGTCCGCCCAGTGATGATTGGCTGGTCCGGATCACCTTCGAGGAAGTCTACGATGACCTCGTGGCCGATGCGGGGGATGGCGATGTGGCCCCAGCTGGCGCCGGCCCAGTTGGAGGAAACGCGGATCCAGCAGGAGGAAGTGTCGTTCTTCTTGCCGTGGCGATCCCATGGGAACCAGACTTTGACCCGGCCATGTTCATCACAATAGATCTCTTCGCCTTCTGGTCCGGTGACATGGGCGATCTGCGGGCCGTCCACCAAGGGCTTCTTGAGCAGTTTGGGCCGGTATGGCAGGCGGGCGGGCATCACCTCAAACCCGGCGCTGTAAGTGGTGGTACCGCTGCCAGCTTCCTCAGCCACGGCCTGCGGCTGACTGCCCTGATGCGAGACGGTGAGCAAATGATACTTGATGTTGTAGTCGCTGTTCGGGTGGTCCGTGAGCGCAAACTGATGGCCCACCATCAGGTGAATGGCATTGGTGGCGCCATGGCCAGTGGTGGCCTCAACCCGAGCTGCCTCCAGCCGGTGTTTTGTAAACGGCTTGCCGACACCATCCGCCTTGTAGCGCCCCGGATATTCATAGAGCGCATAGTCTCCGGCAGAGCCGTTGTCTTCACCGCGCTGATGGGCGTGTTGCTGGTTGTAAGGCGGGTTCTTGAAGGAATAATCACGCTGCATGAAGCTGGTGGCTCGCAGCTGCTCACGAAGGACAAAACTGTTGCAATAGACGCCTTTGACAGCTCCGCCAGCCATGCTGTTGTATTCCAGCTTGGGCTGGTCTGGCAGCTGCGAGACAATCTGCGGGTTATCAATGAACTGCAGCGTATGCTGGCCATTGGCACCATAGGTGAAGTAGTACCAAATGCCTTCTTCTGCGGTGATGCGGTCTAGAAAGCTTAAGTGACTTTCCCGGTACTGCACGCAGTATTCGCGGGCCTCATGAGGCTCGGTCAGATCCCACTTCACATCCTCTACGCCGTGCTCCTTGAGCAGGATCTTGACGATCTCGGGCACGCTTTTCTTCTGGAAGAT
>NZ_LMCF01000061.1 GCF_001623075.1 Pseudovibrio sp. Ad37 | reverse complement strand
TAAGTCTCTATCCTCATTGAGGATGGAAGTCAGATCCGGGCCAGCTTTGGCCCGGACACTGCCTATGGGTGAATTCACATCAGGCAGTCTTTGATTTGGGCCTGATCTGCGGAGTTGGAATATGCAACCTGTCTCTGGCAAAGCCTCAGAGAAGCGCGGTTACTTGCGCAGCTTCTTTCGCGCCCTGTTGTGGCGGCGACGCAAGGTGGAGGCGGTAGCAGAAGCTGCACCCAAAGAGGGCGACCCGGCAGGCACGGCGCATGTGGTCTTGCAAGGCCGTGACCGGCCTGAGCGCTCGTCAGATGCTCTGCACGCAGATCTGTCGGAAGAGCTGGAGATCCGGGGCTTTCTGGATCAGTTTCCTGGCCACCGCTTGATGGTCAAACCCGGGGAACAGCCGCACAAGGAGATATTCTGATGGTCTATCCGCTGGCAGAACAACGCATGGCGCAGCAACATGGTGCCGCTCATGATGTAAATCCAGTTCAGGATGAGGCAATCGCGGTCTCTCTTGAGGCATTTGCTCAGGCGATCGTGGACGCCCATCAAGGCATGGCGCTTATGACCGGCGGTGCTTTAGATCTAGCCACCTTGCCCGGCACATTGCTGGACAGCCGGTCAGGACATCAGCTTTTAAAAGAGATCGGTATTAAGGGGCGTTATTACACAAAGATAGCCAATGGGAAGACCTACGTGATCTTCAAAGGCTATCCTGCAGTACGCGAAGTTCTTAAGGGGACACGGTATCTGTCGTCCTCTCCAAAGGTTGTTGCTTTTGGAATTGGACCTGAAGCCATTCGGGCAGGTGGCCGGGCGAACGCGGTCATCATGATCACCTGTTATGTGGCCCTGGATGTCATGCAGTTCATCATGAGCGATACGCAGCTTTACAGCGAACTGTTTGCCAACATCATTGTCGATGTGGCGATCGGGGCTGTTGCCATTGGGGCTGGCATGGCCGCAGCAGCAGCTGGCGCGCTTCTGGCCGGTGCTATCACCACGGTTGCTATTCCTGCCCTTGCCATTACGGCTGGTGCCATTGTTGTTGGCATGGCTGTTGGCATGGCGCTTGGACAACTGGACAAGATGTTTGGCCTGCGAGAAAAACTGTCTGCTGCCCTGCGGTGGACTGGTGAGGCTGTTGCGCGCGGCCTTCAGAAAACCGGACAAGTCATTCGTGAAGCGCAAGTTTCCATGCGCCAGAAGGTGGAAGAGCTTGAACGCCGCAGCAATCGGTTTTTCTATGATCTGGAACGCGAGACCATCTGGCATTTTGGTGGCCCTGATCTTTACAACCAGATCTACAGGCGGTGATGATGATCAACTGGTACATCAATAAAACCGTTCATTTTGGCCAGTGGATTGGCCGGGATCCGCGCAGAGCCCACGGGTTTGCTGCCGCGCTTGATCTTTTGATGGTGTTTTTGGTGTGGAGTACGGTCTCTGACTTTCTGTATGCGCAGCAGGTTATTGAACTCCGGCAAGATAACTTTGAAATTGCTCATGGGATCCAGGCTTTAGCGCTTGGATCTGTTGCGATCCCCATCGCTCATTTTGTCTTTACGCCCTGGGGTCATCAACGGCTGCAATGGTCTGTCAAAACATACCTCATTCTCATTTTCGGATCGCTCCTGATTTTTGCGATCGCCGGCAATCTATGGGCGCAATCAATTGGGCAAAGAGCGCAAGACGAAGGGTATTTACTTTGTCAGAACGAGTTTTTCGCACCGGCAAAATCCTTCCATACCTACGCGCGTCCGGGCACTTTATGTCCCGCTGATGAATGGCACTCCAAACCCTATCCACCGCCGATGGTGATGCACCAACTCAATCCGCCAGATCACTCTTAATTCTTATGCTTCCTTTGTTTTTTCTTTTGCCAGTGAGTTTGTTATGAATGCTATTGTCCAAATCCCGCAGCTCTTCCAGGAACAAGATCTGGCCTTCACCTTTGCAGCTCCTGCGCAGCCCAATGCGGAGTTGCTGG
>NZ_LMCF01000060.1 GCF_001623075.1 Pseudovibrio sp. Ad37 | reverse complement strand
GTGTGCGGACCAATACAAAAGATGCCAAGCTTCGGGCGGCCAGTATTGAGGCTGCGGTTGCCTCTGTTGCCAATGATGGTCTGATCGGCTCTGCGGAAGGTTCTGTGAGCCTGAGCAGTCAGGCTGGCGTTGCAAACAGCGGCGAGCTGCTGGCCAAGGACGGCCTGAGCCTCACGCTTGCCGGTGATCTGACCAACAGCGGGACGTTGCTTGCTGAACAGGCTCTGGTGATTGCAGGTCTTGGCTCTGATGCTGCCATCGGCGCACTGAGGAATGAAGCTGGCGGTGAGATCAAAGCGTCTACCGTGACAGCACGGGTGTCATCCCTGGACAATGGCGGCCTGATTGGCGCCGTGAACGGAGCTTTGACACTCACCAACTCTGGTGATCTGATCAACTCTGGCCGTCTTGTTGCCAAGAATGATGCCACACTCAAGGTTGATGGCAAAGTGACCAACAGCGGCGATATTGCCAGTGAAGGTGCGCTGACGCTGAGCAATACCTCTGGCGCTGCCACCGGTGCGTTCACCAATACAAAAGATGCCAAGCTTCGGGCGGCCAGTATTGAGGCTGCGGTTGCCTCTGTTGCCAATGATGGTCTGATCGGCTCTGCAGAAGGTTCTGTGAGCCTGAGCAGTCAGGCTGGCGTTGCAAACAGCGGCGAGCTGCTGGCCAAGGACGGCCTGAGCCTCAC
>NZ_LMCF01000059.1 GCF_001623075.1 Pseudovibrio sp. Ad37 | reverse complement strand
TTACTCGTTGCGTGAAGCCCAAATAATCATCGAAAGGTGGAGGATACACTACAATACCAAACGCCCCCATAGTGCGCTGAACTTCCGCCCACCGGCTCCTGAAGTAATCATTCCAGTAGACCAAAGGCCAGTCATGCACTAACTTTCAAACCGGACCACTCAAGTGGGGCTGATCACTCTAAGGAAACATCAAGCGCATCAAACACACGCGAGGGCTCTTCATAAAGCTTCCAGTTGCCCTCACCAAACTCAGCATCAAGCCACTTTGTATCACCATCATAAATGATCGTGTTTTCGACTTCGCCGGTGTCTTTGTTCAGGATGTCATAATCAGGCATATCAAAATGCTCAAATTACTTCTTGCGGACAAACCTA
Source organism: Pseudovibrio sp. Ad37 (assembly GCF_001623075.1). Lineage (GTDB taxonomy): Bacteria > Pseudomonadota > Alphaproteobacteria > Rhizobiales > Stappiaceae > Pseudovibrio. The sequence continues at coordinate 4,685 of NZ_LMCF01000059.1, read as the reverse complement.
TCTCATAATAATGAGCATTCATATTGTATGGGGCAAAATGAATGATGCAGATATTATCAAAAATCAAGAAGTTAATGCAGCGTTGCAACCAACACTACAGTTCTGGTCCTACAGTCACCAATTCAGACCTTTCTTTAATTGCCGTGCAAACACGTCAACAGCAAGAAGACTATGGATTTAAGCCGAGGAAAGACCTCCCAGCATGGAGATTCTCTAATCAAATAGATTGGTCAGCAGATCCATTTTCTGACGTAAATTGGCGCTATCAACTACATGCTTGGAGAATGATGGACCCTATCCTACTGGAGCATGAAAAGAGCCCAAACCCACAACATCTTAATGATTGCATGAACATATTAAAGGACTGGGCGCAATACCACAAAACAAAAAAAACCCCTATGTCATATCACGACATGGCGACGGGCTTGCGAGCTTCAAGGATTGCGTTTTTTCAAGATCAGGCAAGGCTGGGTCTGTTGAAGTTATCACCTCATGACAAGCGCATTATAAAATCCTTAGCGAAACTACATATACGAACGCTTTTAGAAGAGGGCTTCATAGCAAATAATAACCATGGTTATTTCCAGCTATTTGGGTTAAAGCATCTTTCAGCCGTCAATAATGACAGAAAAGCCTCTCTTGTTGCAGACGTGAAAATGCAGCGACTTGTAGGGCAGCAGTTCACGAAACGTGGTACTCACAAAGAAAACTCCCCTAGTTATCATTACTTTACGCTATCTCGATTTAAGAAAATAGGTTTAGTAGATACTTTCCCTGGGTTGGGTTTTGAAGAAATCGTAAGAAACGCTCGTAAAATATCTCCCGATTTCGTTTTTCCTGACGGCTCTCTTGCTGCTATCGGTGACACGTGTGATAGCGTGCCGAAACCTAAACCACACTCATCTTATAAAGAAATCAACGGCATCGCGTGTGGATATTACGCAGTTAGGTCTCGTGCAGAAATGCTGTTTTTTACAGGGATGGCTCATAACGCCACACATAAGCATGCCGATGATTTGAGTTTTACCTATTTTTGTGATGATGAACACATTTTTATAGATAGTGGTAAATACGGTTACCAAAACGATAAATGGCGTGATTACTTCACATCTGCAGATGCACACAATACAATTGGTATTCTAAACAAACGCATAGGCCCTAAACAAGTTTTATTCAAGGGTAGCCTACTGCATGAAGGCGGGCGAAGTGGAAGAAAATTCTTTGTTCGAGGCACCGTACAGCGGCCTAAATTATTTGACCATACAAGACGCATTGATTTTTGCCCCGGCAACGAACTCAACATCCAAGATTATCTAAAACCTTATAAAGACTTTACATTCACAAGCAGTCTTCACCTAGCAGATCATCTTACTCCTGATAAAACAGATAACGGATTCAAAGTAAAACTTAAATCTGGACGTTTAATTTGTGCGACTGCGAGTAATGTTTCCAACATCGAGATCGTAAGAGGAAAAAAAGAACCTATATTAGGTTGGTATAGCCCAAGCTATTTAAAAATGGAGCCGATTAGTGTTGTACGCGCTATTGTAAAAGATTCCAGTAAACCTGTGACTTGGAACATAAACCTAGCCGTTTGATATAAATGATTATGTAGCACTAAGAGGCGACTACCGAGTACGCGCCTTAAATCACGCAATAAGGCGCGTACTCTAGTCATCATTTATATATGACTCCTCTAACGCTAAGAGTATTTGTCGCAAGTGCGTTGCCAGTGCCATAATTACCCACGCCACCAGTCATGGAAGTGACATACATGGTAGAGCCGCTGTTTATCGCCGCATCGGTTGGAGCGTCATCCTGTCCTTGCCTCATCCACGCTTCAGCCAAGTTAATGGTTGATAAGCGCTCAGCCCCCGCCCCCCATTCAGAGCAGCCCGTTATAGTTGCCTCATTTGCATTGATGGAAGATGCTTGAGAAGCAAACAAACCAATTTTTGCACCCGATCCATTGAAGTTTGGGGCCTCGACCCTAGACGTTCCTTCTGCAAAAATACAACTATCTCCGCAGTTCTCTGCTATTCCTTGCCGAGCGTTTAACGTAGATCCGTGGTAGGCCATGAATCCATTAAGAGACCCGCTTGCATTACCGCCAACGGCTGAGAGAATACTTGCCTCATAAGACCTGAAACCGCAATATCCTGCATTTTGTGCTTCTGCACCATCCGCATCGACAATACCTGCATCCGAAGCTCTAATGGCGTGACGATAACAATCGTTAGCCTTGCCATCTTTAAACGATAAATAGCCGCCATGGGCACCCTGAGCACCATAATACATGCTACCAGATACATCAGCGCCTTCCGCGAACACAGCTCCGCCCCAGCTAGTAATACCTGCTCCAGTCGTATTGACTTGCGCACAACCCGTAAAAATAGCCCCTTGGGCGTAAGCCGTGCTGCCGAGCGCGAGAAGTCCGTTACCGTAGCAGTTCTTAACTCCCTTACCTGGGTAAATAAATGCCGTTGATCCGTGCCTAAGATTGACGCCTCCGCTAATCCTCCCATTTGCATTAATTAGGGTATTAAGCCTCGGCATAGCCGCGCCAAGGACATAAAAAAGACGGTCACCTTCCTTCATTGACGAAGCAACTAAGACCTCTTCGGCTTCCGAGCTGATTGTTAGATGAGAGAAATCGACATACGAAAGCGATACTGTTTCAGTAAACTCAAACCCGTCTTCTAATATTATTTCAACGTTATTGAAGCTTCTTGGCCCTAAGTAGGCTAACGCCTCATTGAGTGTAGAGAAATCGGCAGGGACCCGAAAAATCTCTTTACCAAGATGAGTTTGAGCGTCTCGCACACCAGTTGGCGAAAAATGAGCTCCTGTCTTATCCTCTAAAGTGCCAATCACTGCATTCAAAGATCTTTTGAACTTATAACTCCCTCCTACACCCTGTATTGAATGCAGAGTAATGAAATCAACATTCGGATCAACAGCTGTAGCTAACAGCTCTTGCTCATTCGCAAACGGAACACCCATTTTATTGAGATAATCAACCACCTCTCCTTGCTTCACAGGTTGTCCAAATTTCCATATTTCACTCGGTGTTTTAAGCATTACGTCGCCCATAAAAAAGGCCAGCTAAAGCTGGCCGTATCAGTTAATAGTGAGTATGATTTACTCAGGTTAAGCCACAGTAACAGGACTTGCTGCAGCTTCGTCGCTTTCAATTACCGTGCTTCCGTTTTGGTAAAATCCGGCTGCCCAGTAGTAGTATGAGCCTGCGGCTACCATGTCCGTGTAAGTTCGATCTAGACCAGACGCAGAGAAGTCCTCACGAACAACCGCCGCCTGAGCAAAGTCATTTATTATTGCTCGGTAAATTCTGACCCGGAATGATTTGCTGAGTTGGCGTTGGTCCATGAGAGATCAACAACACCTACGCCTCCAACTGCAGAAAAATCACTTGGCGCATCAGGCGCGGGAACGTCCGGCACTTCAACCCCGTTGAGAAACTGGTAGTCAAGCTGCACAGAAGGGACAAAATTTCGAACTCTAACGATTGCCTCTGACCCGGCTGGCGCCGGACTGTAGGTCGCCGCCCTATCCTGTGTGTCATCCTTAACCAGTATCCACGTTGTGCCATCGTCAAAGCTGATATCAACATCCTGAGTGTATCTTTCTGGTACTTCTGACCTGTCTGACGCAATCCAAGCAATATCAATCGATCTTACGCCGCCCACCTCTCTTACCGTTGCTACGATATCTAGAGGAATGTCATTTGCACCGCGAGGCACATTTAAAATCGTCACAGGTGTGTATTGCTCATCCTCTTCAGGGTTCCAGATGGTTGCATTTTGAGAGATTACCTTAAATTCAACCCGGTTTAGTCCGGTGTCGTCGTCATACTCAAACGGCTTTTCAGAAACAGCCACACCGGCAAGTCCCAGCTCTGTCCTTAGCTCGTAGGTGTTGGAACTTAGGAGTTGAAGAGCCTGCATCCCTGTCCTGAACTCGCCTGATAAGACCGGATTGCCGCCGTAATACTCCATCTTGGCAACACGCATAGCCTGCGTTGCCGATGGGATAAGGTACATCTGGCGACTTGCTACCAGCTCGCGTCCGTCTTCTGCCAATGCCGCCGCGCTAGCCCATGAAGCTTCATCTTCCTGATGTTCTTCATTGGTGTAGCTGATCTTAACTGTGTTGTATTTACCAAGGTCTTTACGCCCGCCCTCGATAGACAGGCCAAACAGATCAGCTTGAGACTCATCAATCACAAACGAAGGTTGAGAGCAAATCTTTTTACGGATAGCCCATCGACCTAGTCCATCCTGAAAAATTTCACCATTGCAGCATTCAAGAATCTGCTCCATCCGGTCAGCATAATCTTGCCCCATGGTCACAACACCACGTGTGCGCCATCTTTTTTCTGTGCTGCCAATTTTTAGGGGGACTAGTTCATCGCAGTAGTCTGCAAAAGCCTTGAAACTCTCTAGATCAAATAAGTCCACATCATCAGGCTCTACGCCTTCGATAGTGGACAGTTCATCAAGCGCGCACAGGCTGGAGTTGTCAGTTTCCTTTACCTGCCTGTCAATGAGCGTTCAAAATTGATCCGGCATCATCATTTAAAATTGACCCACCTTGGTTGGCACAAATCCAGCAGGCGAACAGCTCTCATCTAGCAGGTTCGTCTGCTGGCTTTGTGCCAACCAAGG
>NZ_LMCF01000058.1 GCF_001623075.1 Pseudovibrio sp. Ad37 | reverse complement strand
CAAAATGGGCAGGAACGCTATAACGGTTACTGGCATACTGAACCAGGCAGGTTGAGCGAACACGACCAGTCTTTTCTACATAGCCATCAAAGGCCCGACCTAAGGGGCGTAACTGCGCGCAGTCATCAGTAAAAACAGCATCAATCGTACGCTCAGGCTGCTCGGGATGCGAGCGCTTGCCAAGCTCGTCACAGTGCAGATGTAGCCAGGCATTCAACCCCTCCAAATCCTCAAAGACCAGCTTTGGCGTAAAAAGATGGCGGCGCAAAAACTGTACCTGGTTCTCCACTTGACCCTTCTCCCAACCCGATGCCGGAGTACACGCCACCGGTTCCATCACATAGTGGTTCATCAGCGCTAGAAAACGGGGATGATAGATCCGGTCTTTGGATCTTGATACAAACGTCACCATCGTTTTCGGGTTATCAATGATGACACGGCGCGGGACACCGCCATAAAAGATCAAGGCACGAACAAAGGCGTCGAGAACCATCTCCTGCGCTTCGCTCTGATAAGCAAACACAAAGGGTTTACGGCTGTGGCACAGACGGAAATGGGCAACCTTTATCTTCTGAGCAACACCGCCCAGCACAACATGTTCTTCACTCCAGTCAAATTGAAGCGCATCCCCAGGTTGAAACTG
>NZ_LMCF01000057.1 GCF_001623075.1 Pseudovibrio sp. Ad37 | reverse complement strand
TCCTTTGTTTTTTCTTTTGCCAGTGAGTTTGTTATGAATGCTATTGTCCAAATCCCGCAGCTCTTCCAGGAACAAGATCTGGCCTTCACCTTTGCAGCTCCTGCGCAGCCCAATGCGGAGTTGCTGGTCACCGGGTTCTCGGCAACAGAGCGCCTCAATGGGCTCACGCAGATCCAGATTGAGCTGGCCAGCCCCGACAACGCGCTCGACTTGCATAGCCTGCTGGACACGCCTGCCACACTGACCATTCATCATAAATACGAGGGCCTGCGCCATCTCTCCGGGGTGATCGCTGAGATTGCCCGTGGTAATGAAGGCCATCACCGCACCAGTTATTCGCTGACGCTGCTGCCCAGCCTGCACCGGCTGGCTCATGGCTCTGACTGCCGGATCTTCCAGAAGAAAAGCGTGCCCGAGATCGTCAAGATCCTGCTCAAGGAGCACGGCGTAGAGGATGTGAAGTGGGATCTGACCGAGCCTCATGAGGCCCGCGAATACTGCGTGCAGTACCGGGAAA
>NZ_LMCF01000056.1 GCF_001623075.1 Pseudovibrio sp. Ad37 | reverse complement strand
TAGATTAGGAGTGAACAATGGGGCAATACACGAGGACCGCCAGCGCTGCAGCTGAGAAGGCGGTTAAAGACATCCAGCACAAGACCCGAAAGCGCTATTCCACTGAAGACAAGATTCGTATCATTCTGGCTGGACTGCGCGGTGAGGACAGTATTGCCGAGTTGTGCCGACAAGAAGGTATCTCACAGGGGCTTTACTACAGCTGGTCGAAGGAGTTTCTGGAAGCTGGTAAGAAGCGACTTGCTGGTGATACGGCCCGTCAGGCCAGCTCCGGTGAGGTCAAGGTGCTGCGCAAAGAAGCACGCGATCTCAAGGAGGTGGTCGCCGAACAAGCTCTGGAGCTGCGGCTTCTTAAAAAAGCATGCTCGAGGATGGGGGAGACGGCGAATGAGAAATCCCACCCACGAGAAGTTGGAGATTATCCGGCTGATTGAAGGATCACATCAGCCAATCAAGCGCACGTTGGAGCTGCTGAGTATTCCACGCTCAACGTTCTATGTTTGGTATGATCGCTATCTGGAAGGCGGTGTTGAAGCGTTGGAGGACAGAGTTTCACGTCCCGCCAAGATCTGGAGAACCGTATTCCCGATGAGATCAGAGCGCAGATTATCGAGATGGCGCTAGACGAGCCAGATTTGTCACCACGAGAGCTCGCGGTCCGCTTCACAGACACAAAAGGCTATTTTGTTTCAGAAGCTTCCGTCTATCGGTTGCTGAAAGCGCAGGACCTTCTTACCTCACCGGCCTATGTGGTCATCAAGGCCGCTGATGAGTTCAGGGACAAAACCACGGCTCCAAATCAGCAGTGGCAAACCGACTTCACCTATTTCAAGATCATAGGCTGGGGGTGGTTTTATCTGTCCACCGTGCTTGATGATTATTCCCGCTATATCATTGCCTGGAAGCTGTGCACCACAATGAAAGCCAAGGACGTCACCGACACTCTTCAGTTGGCGCTCGATGCCTCAGGCTGTGACCAATCAAAGGTGCTTCATCGACCGCGCCTGCTTTCTGACAATGGCAGCTCATACGTCTCGTCGGACTTGGCCGAATGGCTGGAGGAAAAAGATATGAAGCATGTCAGGGGTGCTCCTTATCATCCGCAAACCCAAGGCAAGATCGAACGCTGGCATCAAACCATGAAGAACCGCATCCTGCTCGAGAACTATTACATGCCAGGGGATCTGGAAGCCCAGATTGAAAGGTTCGTCGATTACTATAATCACCACCGCTATCACGAGAGCCTTGGGAACGTAACCCCGGCTGATGCCTATTGGGGACGCCATAAGCAGGTCCTGGAGCACAGGCAG
>NZ_LMCF01000055.1 GCF_001623075.1 Pseudovibrio sp. Ad37 | reverse complement strand
CCTTGGTTGGCACAAAGCCAGCAGACGAACCTGCTAGATGAGAGCTGTTCGCCTGCTGGATTTGTGCCAACCAAGGTGGGTCAATTTTAAATGATGATGCCGGATCAATTTTGAACGCTCATTGACACTGATCGCCTGCCAGCAAATCCTCTAGGGTCTCGGCAATGGGCAAAATACGGCAGACGGTTAGATAAAGGGGTGCCTGGCTCTATTCTCGTCTTCTGGCGCGGTAGTCCTCGCGGTTGGAACGGGCACGTTGGTTTCTACGTTTCCGAGAGTGCCGGCCACTATCACGTGCTTGGTGGCAATCAGTCCAATGCCGTCACAACTGCAAAGCTTTCAAAGCGGCGGCTCTTAGATATCCGGTGGCCGGAAAGCTATCCAGTGAAAGGAGAGCGGGTGTTGCTGAGCCTCCCCCATCCACCCCTATAGTTAGGAAAGCGGAGGACCAATGATGGCGATTAAGAGACCTAAGCCAGAAGAGATTGTCGTGAAGTTACGGCAGGTTGAAGTTCTGATAGGGCAATGTATGGCCCGGATTGATGCGATCAGACAGATCTGTGTGACAGAACAAACCTATTATCGCTGGAAGAAGAAGTACGGCGGGATGGGCACAGAACAGCTGAAGGAACTGAAGCGGTTACAGAAAGAGAA
>NZ_LMCF01000054.1 GCF_001623075.1 Pseudovibrio sp. Ad37 | reverse complement strand
AAAGTTTCAACGGCCGAATGCGAGACGAATTGTTGAATGGTGAGACCTTTTACTCGTTGCGTGAAGCCCAAATAATCATCGAAAGGTGGAGGATACACTACAATACCAAACGCCCCCATAGTGCGCTAAACTTCCGCCCACCGGCTCCTGAAGTAATCATTCCAGTAGACCAAAGGCCAGTCATGCACTAACTTTCAAACCGGACCACTCAAGTGGGGCTGATCAAAGGTTCCAGAAGAGGTGTAGCACTCGCAGGCTGAAGAGGCGGCATGTGAGAAAGAGTGCTGGTGAGCCTATTCGAAGCCTGAACTACAGGCAACCTCAATTGTTCAGCAGATGCTTCAAAAGAAAAAAGCCCGAGCAGTGGTCAGCTGCGCGGGCTTTAAGGTTCATGCCCCTCTCTGAGGAGGTGAGATGGGCACTGCTGGGGGACTTACGCGAGTTCTTGTTCGCGCATATCTTCCGCGTTGATGCCAGCGACAGCAACAGGTGCTTTCATGGCGTCTCTGCGGAAAGGCTCACCAAGTTCCTGGTTGAGGATCACCTCAATGAACGTGGTCTCGTTACGCTCCATCTGGCCTTCAATGGCGTCATTCAGGGTCTTGGTCAGTTCATCAGTGCCGAACACCTGAATGCCCTTCAGGCCGCAAGCTTCTGCAATCTTGGCGTATTGCACTTCCAGATTGAGCTCAGTGCCAACGAAGTTGTCGTCGTACCACAGCGTCGTGTTGCGCTTCTCCGCACCCCATTGATAATTGCGGAAGATCACCATGGTGATGGGTGGCCAGTCATCACGACCACACGCGGTCATCTCGTTCATGGAAATACCAAAGGCACCGTCACCGGCAAACCCAACCACTGGCACGTCAGGACGACCAATCTTTGCGCCCAAAATGGCAGGCAAGCCGTAACCGCAAGGCCCGAACAGACCCGGAGCAAGATACTTCCGCCCCTCATCAAAGCTGGGATAGGCATTGCCAATGGCGCAGTTGTTGCCAATGTCAGAGGAGATGATCGCCTCTTTCGGAAGCGCCGCCTGAATAGCCCGCCATGCCATGCGTGGAGACATCTTCTGAGGCTCGCGAGTACGGGCGCGCTCGTTCCAGCTTGTACCCGGATCATCATCCTCGTGATCCATGGAGGAGAGCTCCTGCAACCAGGCAGACTTCGCATGATGCACCAGCGCTTCTCGATCTTCACGTCCTTCATTGCCTGCATGGTCCGCCAGTTCTTCAAGGATCTGCTCTGCCACAGCACGAGCATCCCCCTGAATGCCGACACTCACCTTCTTGGTCAACCCGATCCGGTCAGAGTTGATGTCGACCTGAATGACCTTGGCATCTTTCGGCCAGTAATCCATGTCATAGCAAGGCAGAGTAGAGAACGGATTGAGGCGCGTTCCAAGAGCCAGCACCACATCCGCTTTCGAGATCATCTCCATGCCTGCTTTTGAGCCGTTATAGCCAAGCGGGCCAACGGAAAGCGGGTGATTGCCGGGGAACGCATCATTGTGTTGATAGCCACAACAGACCGGTGCACTCAGTTTCTCCGCCAAAGCAGCAGACGCCTGAATAGCGCCACTCAACACAACACCTGCGCCGTTCAAAATGACAGGGAACTTTGCATCAGACAGCAGCTCAGCAGCCTTCTTAATGGACTGCACACCACCACGCGGCTTTTCCATGCGCACGATCTGCGGCAGTTCGATGTCGATCACCTGCGTCCAGAAATCCCGCGGTATGTTGATCTGCGCCGGAGCACACCCACGCCAGGCTTTCTCAATCACACGGTTCAGCACTTCCGCAATACGGGAAGGATCACGAACTTCTTCCTGATAGCAAACCATATCCTCGAAGAGAGCCATCTGCTCAATCTCCTGAAAGCCACCTTGTCCGATGGTCTTGTTGGCGGCCTGCGGGGTAACAAGCAGCAGAGGTGTATGGTTCCAGTAAGCTGTTTTGATCGGTGTTACGAAGTTGGTAATACCCGGACCGTTCTGAGCAATCGCCATGCTCATCTTACCGGTTGCGCGTGAGTATCCATCCGCGCTCATGCCTGCGTTACACTCGTGGGCGCAATCCCAAAACTTGACACCTGCGGCAGGAAAGAGATCCGAAACCGGCATCATGGCAGAACCAATAATGCCAAAGGCGTTATCAATTCCGTGCATCTGAAGCACTTTTACAAAGGCCTCTTCGGTCGTCATCTTCATGGCACAAGTCCTCCCCATCACGTCACAGGCACGGCTGTGATCTGCACATTCTGATATGCAGTCAAACCTAGCCTGAGCCAGCGGAGGGGTTTAGGGCCAGATTCCGCTATAGCATTGGCCAGTTGTGTAGAAGGTATTGAAGATGCAGCGGAATGCCATCGCCGATCCCAAGCAGAGAAGCGCTAGCTTACGTCAGCGCTGACGGAAACAAGGCTGGCATTCATCAATCCCCGCAGGGAGTTACCAACATAGACAGCATCTGCTGAGCGCAAATCGTGCACAGTCAGATCCGCTTCCTCTGCATATCCATGCTCCAGCAAGCCAGCGCGGAAAACTCCCGGCAACAATCCATGCGTAAGAGCAGGGGTGAGCAACTTGCCGCCCTTGCGGATAAACAGATTGGTGAAGCTGCCTTCTGTCAGATATCCAGCTTCATTGAGGAAAATGACCTCGGAACATCCATAGTTAGCAGCATACTCTGCGCGGGTTTGATCGTAAAATCCGCGCTGGCTGGTTTTGTGGAACAGGAACCGGTCCTGTGAATGCACGCGCTCGTCTGCAATGCAGATCCGCCAGTCATCACCGCTTGCTGCTGGCATTTCCTGTGCCGTCAGCATGAATTGTCCGTCTTCGTAGAGATCAAGCCGAACCCGCATATCGCGATCAAACACTGCAGCATGGTCTGAAAGCACGCTCAACGCCTGATCCAGATTCCAGTTGAAACCGAAGTAAGACGCGCTGTCGGCCATCCGTTGCAGATGACGTTCCAGCAACGTGTAGCCTTCGTCAGGCGTCCAGCCCATAGTTTCAAACAGGGTGAAACGCTCTTCTGACGCCTTCAAGAAGTTCAGTTTCAGCAGACATTCATCATATTCTGGCGATGCACCGGAATCGAATACAACACCTGAGCCTGTCCCCATTTCAGCAGCGCCGTCCTCGTCAATTACCAGAGTGCGGATCGCTACATTGAAGGTGAAATCACCATTGGGCTCAATCATTCCAATGGAGCCGGTGTAGATCCCACGCGGGCTCTTTTCTAGCTCATCAATGATCTCCATAGCCCAAAGCTTCGGCGCTCCGGTGATGGAACCACATGGAAACAGCTCTTCAATAATCTCGGGCAGTTCAGCTCCATCCACCAGCTCGCCAGTGGTGGTAGAGGTCATCTGGAACAGGCTACGGTATTGCTCAACCTCACAGTGAGACGGAACACAAACACTGCCTGCTTTGGTGATGCGAGAGAGGTCATTGCGCATCAGATCAAGGATCATGGTGTTCTCGGCGCGCGATTTTACATCACTCTGCAGCCAGTCTCGAACACGCGTATCTTCTTCGCTCGTGCGTCCTCGCTGAGCTGTGCCCTTCATCGGGCGTGTCGTCAGTTGTTTGCCCTTGCGCTCCAAAAACAGTTCCGGAGAAATTGAGAGAACCTTCTGGTCACCCAGATGCAAAAGGGCAGCATATCCAACCGGTTGCTGGAACAGCAGATTCTCAAACAAGGCAGCTGCGCTTCCAGTCTGCCCAAGCTCTGCACGCATGGTCAGGTTGATCTGGTAGATGTCACCTTGTGCCAGATGCTGCTGTGTTTTGGCAAAAGCGCTCTCATAGTCGCCTTTGCTCATATCAAACTGGTTGATGTGAATGGAAGGGGCGGCTTCATTGCCTGCAGCCTCAACCAACCATTGGGCTTCTTCATCTCGGGTCAAAAGCTGAGGTGCATCGTAGACGCCAAACCAAGCAAGAGGCACATTGCCTGTGCCCTTAAAACGCTGCTTCAGCTTCTCTTCAAACGCAAAGCCAAATTCGTAGGAGAAGAAGCCTGCCAGATGGTGGCCCGCTTTGCGCTCTTGTTCCAGTTGCTGAAGAAACTGAGGGACCTCAGAGAGAGTTTGGCAGGTCAGCACGCGCTTTGGAGCTTGGAAGAGACGCGCAGGCTCATGGCTAAGCCTGTCGACAAAAAGTACTGTTCCAAACGCAAACTGCGCCATACCTGTCCATTCTTATTTGGGTTACCCTTATTAAGAATGCTCAATACCAGCCCGTCAGACCAAGGCAATCTTAAAATTGTCTCCAAGTCCGTTTCTTGAGTAATTTTGCGTAAATTGTGATCAATTCCAGCCCAAATATCCGAAAATTCCCCTCAAGGCAGCAGTTTCAGAAGAGCAAAAGCGTCGCTCAAACGCAAAACGGGCCACCAAGGTGACCCGTTTCATCAGAATTTGTAGCGCACATTAAGCAACGTCGTGGAAGAAGCGCTCCAGCGTGTCGTGAACTTCATTGAGATCACCATCAACCTTATTGGCTTTCTCAGTCACTTCGAATACGGAGCCTGTCGCCTCGTTCATAGCTTCGCTCAGGCTGGCAATGCTCTGGGAAACTGCCATGGTACCATCAGCTGCAGCTGCAATATTAGCTGAGATCTCATTGGTCGCATCACCCTGCTGGGTTATTGCCTCTGCAATTGCACCAGTGTGGGCGTTCACGTCATCCATGGTCAAAGTGATGGAGCCAATTGCGTCCACAGCTTCCCGGGTTCTGCCCTGAATTGCGGACACCTGAGACGCGATCTCTTCAGTCGCTTTAGAGGTCTGGTTGGCCAGCTCTTTCACTTCTGCGGCTACAACTGCAAAGCCTTTGCCTGCTTCACCGGCGCGGGCCGCTTCAATGGTGGCGTTGAGGGCCAGCAGATTGGTTTGCTCTGCAATCGCCTGAATGAGCGTTACAACTTCGCCAATGCGGCTTGCAGCTTCTGCAAGGCTGCCAATGGTGTCATTGGTCTCCTGCGCACCGCGGGTTGCAGCTTCAACCATGTCGTTGGCCTGTGCAATCTGGCGTGCGATCTCGGAAATGGAGGAGGAAAGCTCTTCGGAAGCAGCAGAAACGGTCTGAACATTGCCGGATGCTGAATCCGAGGAGGAAACAACTTCAGTGGTATGACCAGAACATTTATGCGTCGCATTCTCCAGACCTTTGGAAGCAGATACGATGCTGTGAGTGTTTTGTGAAAGGCTCTTCAGTTGCCCATCCACCACGTCACGCAGACCGGAAATGTGTTTTTCAAAGAATGCGATACGTTCGGACTGCTCGGCAATCTTCTGTTCGTTCTCTGCAACTTCAGTTGCAACCACTGCAGCTTGAGCGGAAGCAGCATTGTCTGTCGAGACAGAAGCTTCAGCATCGTCCTGACCGCTCAGGAAGGCCATCGTCACGCCAGCAAGAAGAACCAGAATGATGAGATTGCCAGACATGGTGCTCTGATCACTCACGAGGAAGTCAGGCAAAACGAACAGGCTACCAAGAAGATAAATTGCGGAAGTTGCAAGGAAACTGCCAAGTGCGCCGCCATTGCGAGAAGACCCCAAAACAACAAGCGGGGCAAAGAACAGGATATTGAAGTCCACTTGCCAGCCTTCTGCATATCCACCAAGAGCAGCAGCAGTGCTTGCAACAGCGGCCAAAATCGCAAGGCAAATGCCGGAAGCCAGAGCGGCTGCACCGGATTCCTTGTCTTTCAGCCACAATGCGGTTGGAATGGCAGCAAGAAGGAAAGCTGATCCCGAAAGAATGCTCATTGTGCCGGTATCACCAGCCCAGCTCATCCCAAAGCTCACGAGGGCAAGAACCCAACCCAAGGTAATTGGCCAACTGGTTGAACCCATGTCAGATTGGCCTACCTCTTCTTCAAATCCGACTGCAGTACTCATTTCAGGTCTTCCCTTAATTGTATTGGTGCATGACACACCCAAATACATCCACCCAATTATTAAACGCATTCTGGATTTATAACTCTCTGATAGCAAAGAGGAATGTGCACAACCTCAAGCAGCAAGGCAGTGTAATTACAGCCGTGGGTCACTTGGTTGAATGAAAGAAGTAATACGCACGAAAGGGCGAAATCGCTCAGCAATCACCTCAAAAAGAGATCGCCCTCAAAATTGATTGCGTAAATTACTCTATTCAAATCTTAGTTGTAATTTGTATAAGATTTATGCTTAAGAGAAGCTTAATGGGACGCGAGGGAAGTGTAAAAAGCAAAGAACACCGGAGCGTTCACTCCGGTGCTCTTGCTTGGAAAATAAACTCAAATCAATAAAAAAACTAAACCAGAAAAATTAAGCCTTAGGCCGGTTCGTTCTCTTCAACCTGTTCATCTTCCATCGGATCATCATAGCAGAAGCGTGTACAAGCAGAGCTTTCCACGTCATTCAGGATGAACTTAAGGAGAGAGGAGAGGTTGTCCAATTGGCTCTCATCGATGTCACCGAGCAGCGCATGAGCTGCTTTACGGCGTGCTTCAGCCACTTCAACGGCTTTACGCTTACCGCGAACGGTCAGTTCGACCATAACTTCCCGGCCTCTGCGGCGCAGACGTCGGACCAACCAGTCTTTCTCAAGACGGTCAATCAGGCGCACGGTTGCGGAATGGCTTAAACGAACTTCTTTCGCAACTGTACCGATGGAGATGGCCGGAGAGCGTCGCATAATAAGAAGAGCCGCGACGGCACTTGTTGAAAGATCTCCGTAAGCATCAACACTCGCATCTTCAAGTGCTGTACTAACCGCGGAAAGTTGGTCTGCAATATGATTGGTTCTCATCATAAATTAAATCTCTAAAATACTGTCCTGACGATTCTGACTTAGCGTCATTAGAATTAATCCTAAAACTGCAATTTAACAAATGCAAGTTTAATAAAATTGAAAATAATAAGTATTTCGAAACCATGCAACCTGCAAAATCAATAAAAACCGCCAGTTTGGTCCCTGAATATTAGCAGGTTGCAATTATCCATAAATTATTTTTGATCACCTATTGCTTAGGGGATTGGGGCGAAACCGGCAATGGGCAGGTCGCACCTGTGCCCGAAAGGCCACAGTATCCATCTGGATTCTTTGCCAAATATTGTTGGTGATATTCTTCAGCATAATAGAATACGTCGAGAGGACCGATTTCCGTGGTAATCCCTGCGTTTTTGCCGATTTCCTTAAGGGCATCCTGATAAGACTTGGCTGTTTCTTTAGCCGTCTCAATATCTGCCTCACTCGTCAAATAAAGTGCAGATCTATACTGTGTCCCCACATCGTTGCCCTGCCGCATTCCTTGTGTTGGGTCGTGACGCTCCCAAAATACCTTCAAAAGTTGTTCCAGAGAAATTTCTTCTGGATTGTAGACCACTTTCACAATTTCGGTGTGACCGGTCTGACCAGTACACGTTTCGTGGTAGGTCGGATTCTTTGTTGCACCACCTGCAAAGCCAACAGCTGTTACATACACACCCGGCAGTTCCCAGAAGGCGCGCTCCGCACCCCAGTAACATCCCATGCCCACATAGAGCTCTTTCATCCCTTCAGGATATGGCCCATTCAGATCATGACCATTCACGAAGTGCTTTCCGGGAGTCATGATTGGTGTATCCCGGCCTGGCAGCGCTGTACCTGTATCCGGCATTTTAAACTTGTTTGAGAGCATTCTGAGAAACGACATATTCATTTACCTGTAAGAACTCTGCATCACAGCAGGGTTGTGCTGATGCGACGCCGCTTGTCGCCATACCATAGCATAATTAGTCCAAGAGGTCCGAATATAACCCACGGCGGCATGAGCAAAAGGCTTTGAATAATCGGATCCCAGAGAAGAGGGCTCACGTACCGCTGGATGGCCGCCTGGGATGCATTGAGCGTTTCTGGTGACAGATCAAACCAGATCAGTCCCAGTGGTGAAGAGGTCCAGCTGGAGGTCGCAATGCTCTTAGTGGCATCCACGACAAATGAGACCAGCGCTATGGCGACAAACCACACACCTATAAAACGCAGAAAAAATCCAACCACGTGTCTGCTTCCTTTTTCTGTCAGCTATCTTTTAAACTCGCAATGAGCCTGCGTGTATCCACAGTACCTCATGCAATCTAAGGTGCAACCTATCAGAACAAGCATACCAGACGCTCTTAAATTTCAGTCAAAACTGCGTAATGGATTGTGATTGGTTGCCCGTAGACAGGCAGAAAAATGCCTTTGTTTTCATTCTGGTTCCACAGAGTGGGGATACATGGCAAAAAAATCGAAAAGACCTCTTGCGCCCCCCAATAGTTTTGCATATACCCCCTCTCACGCCGCCGGGCATACCCGGTGAGCGGAATGCGGAGAGGTGGCCGAGTGGTCGAAGGCGCACGCCTGGAAAGTGTGTAGGCGGGGAACCGTCTCCAGGGTTCGAATCCCTGTCTCTCCGCCATTACCATTTCTTCCCCAAACGAAAATCAAACAATTAAATCAATGGTTTATGATGGATGTTTAGAGGTAACTTGACTCTGAATCCCATCGCTGCATAACATTCTACATAACAAACTGCATAACATTTGTGTTTGGTGGAGTGTGGAATGGGGTATTCGTTAAGTCGCGGCGTCTACTATTTTGTGAAGCGTGTCCCTAAGAGATATGCTGCTGTTGAGCTGCGCTCTCGCATTCAACTTTCCCTGAAAACCAAAAGTCCTGATGTTGCTGAAAAGAAGTCTCTCATGGTTGAGGAGAGGCTGATTGCATATTGGGAAGCTCTTCTCGCGAACAAAGAAGAAAGCGCTCAGGCGCATTACGCTGCGGCTTTGAACTTCGCAGGAGCACACGGGTTTACCTACCTCTCGCTTGAGGATGTGGTTGTATCTCCGATTGACGATCTGCTTGGCAGGGTGGATGTGATACCGGATTCAGAGGTGCCGAAGAAGAACTCAGCTGCAATTGCGGGTGTCTTAGGTTCTGCAAAGCCGAAGCAGAAACTCTCAAAGGTATATGAAGAGTACCTGGAACTTACACCTGATCTTCGAGTGGGCATGAGTGATGACCAGATCCGGAAATGGAAGAACCCAAAGTTCAAAGCAATAAACAACTTCATCGCGGTGGTCGGGGATAAGGATGTGCGGGAGATTGCCCGTGAAGACGGGTTGAAGCTGCGGCAATGGTGGATGGATCGTATTCTGGATGAGGGAAAGAAACCTAGTACAGCGAACAAGGACTTTACTCACCTGTCTAAAATCTTCTCAACATGGTGCGATCTCAAGCAGGAGAAGCTAGAGAATCCATTCTTGCGATTGCGTCTGAAGGAAGATGATACCCAAGATGAGCGACCTCCGTTTTCTCGTGACTGGATCGAGACGAAGTTGTTGGCTCCGGATGCATTCGGCGCGACCAATGAGGAGGTAGTTCTCATCTTCAAGATCCTGATCAATACCGGATTGAGACCCTCAGAGGTGATCGGGGCAAAGCTGGAGCACTTCAAGATCACTCACAATGTGCCTCATATCAGCATTGAAGAGTATCGAGCTGAAGGCTTCATGAGGAAGCTGAAAACCAAGTGGTCTGCGCGTGAAGTGCCGCTCGTGGGTGTTTCTCTGGAAGCCGCGCGGCGGCTGGTGGCGCTTGGCGGGGTGCAGAAATACTACCTCAAGTCAGATCAGTGGTCGGCTCTCATCAATAAGGAGTTGGATAAGCACAAGCTCAGGGAGACTGAGCAACACACGGCTTACTCGCTACGACACTCGTTTGAAGATAGCTTGTTGGAGGTTGGGGTGGATCATCGGCTTCGCGTGGAGTTGATGGGGCATTCTTACGAGCGACCAAAGTATGGGGAAGGTGGAAGCTTGCAGCTCAAGCGTGAGCAGATCGAGAAGATTGCGTTTTATTGAGCGGCGATCTTAAGGGCCAGCTGCAGGGCGGCTTCTTTTTGCTGGAACTCTTCGACTTCCTTGGTCAGGCGTTGGAAGATAGGCAGATATTGAGTGTTGCCAGCGGCGATGATCCTTGCCACTTTCTTTTGGGCATTAAGAAGGCGCTCCAGTGTCACCTCCTTATTGCGAGGTGCTGAAGGTGCCGACTGCGCTACAGTTTTTCTGCGCGGGGCAACGTTCATCGGATTACTTTACCTTTTTGTGTCTAGCTGGTTGTCAGATAAGCTGGAGAAACAAGGCTTTAAGTAGGTCTAGCGTGAGTCGTGTAAGGGCAATGGCCAGTGCCGGTTTAAGTGCCCTCTTGAAACGCATTAGGCTGTTGTTGAGTGACGTTCCAAGCCTCAATGATTTGTGGCTCCTGCCCTTCGGCCAATATGAGTTCGTGCATTAGTTCCGAGCACACGAAGGCCATAGCGGCACTTTGATCTTTGATCTTTGAACGCCTTCGTCTCGCGATCTTTGCCCTTGCGCTCATCGTAGATTTCCCATTCACCGGGGCCGCCACGTAGGCGAAACAAGCGACCATCTTTAGAGCTAACGTCCCAGTGGCCTATGTTCCGTCTATAAACTTGGAAATGAGGAACCATTCCCGCCTCCTGTTTGTTGGATTTGGCTAGATTGGGTCTGGAGTTTCTTAAGCTTAAGGCTATGTGCTGCCAGACCTCCTCAACCTCTGCTGAGGGTTCGTAGGACTTGTCATCTGGAAGATGTGTTTTCACTTTCATCTCGTCAGTTTCAGATGGTTATTGCGATCAGTAGCTTTTCAAGAAAGTTGGATGTGCGGTCTTGGAGGCCTTCTGGCATGTGCTCTTTGACTTGCTCTACAAGCTCTGGAGGAGCATTTACAGCAACAGCAGTCAGGATCTCTGCCAAGGCCTCAGGCTTGGTTGTGAGCTTGATGCCGATGTGAATGGGGGTCATGCCGGGCTCCAGCTGCATCACTCACTCCTACGGTTATCGAAGAGAGAAAAAGGGAGAGAGGTAGTCATGACCCAGAGGTGATACATGTTGGCACCGTCAACGATTTCTGCCAGTGGAGGGTAAACCTCGACGGCGGTGGCGGTTGGTCCGGCAAGCTCATCTTTAATGCGTTGCATTTCGGGCCATGATGGGCGGACTTCAGAGAGGCACGTGATTGCAAGGTGGCGGATGCCGTTGGATAGTGTGCGGTCCAGAACGCTAAACACATCATTCTTATGCGCTCTGGTGAACTCTGCCGCCCATCCGTGCCCAACGGTCCCCTCGGAAAACTCTTTGATCTGCCATAGCCTGTGAATCGGCATGCAAAATTGACCCGGTTAGGTGGGTTATGAGCGTTTAAGATTGACCCACCTGTTTGTTAGGATCCGTGCATTTAGCGCGGGGCATGAACGGGTGATATTGATGGAAAGTGCAGCCAAGATCCGCCGTCTTGTTTTACGGGATGGTCGAAGTGTCCGGTCGGTCAGT
>NZ_LMCF01000053.1 GCF_001623075.1 Pseudovibrio sp. Ad37 | reverse complement strand
ACCATCGAAGCTAAAATCAATACAGTGATTGGTTCATAGATTCCTTCTGAAAATCGTGCCACACCCCCTTATCCAGAATAAATGGTAATCCAGAAACAGCCGTGTATCTGCGGTAATAAGCCTAACCAAACGACAAATATGAGAAGCTATTTTTGTTTGGCTGTTCTTATTACTTGATGCAGGGCAGCTTTTTCACAACCTCTTTTTTTATTTATGTTTCATAATCAATATGGTAAGGATGCAGCTCCGTATGGTAGACCGCCTCCGAATATTCAATCATTTCCCCAATTTGCGTAGACGATTTCCGTATCCGTTTGATGCCGATCTGTGCGTCTGTTTTCAGAATTCCTTGTTCTTCTTCTGTTAAAAATACTGCCGAGAAATCATCAGAAAATGAGTCAATAGTATATCCTTTTTTCGTCAGCAAACGATACAAAGATTCTTTGCCAAATTCTTCTCTGCTGAATTGCATCATTTCTTGTGGAAGATAATGAACAAAATAAATATAAGGCTGATTGTTCAAGTAATATA
>NZ_LMCF01000052.1 GCF_001623075.1 Pseudovibrio sp. Ad37 | reverse complement strand
CAAACACAAAGGGTTTACGGCTGTGGCACAGACGGAAATGGGCAACCTTTATCTTCTGAGCAACACCGCCCAGCACAACATGTTCTTCACTCCAGTCAAATTGAAGCGCATCCCCAGGTTGAAACTGGCCCCATCGGAAGGTTTGTTCGTAGGATCCCGTTAAGGCGGAACAATGTAGGAACAACTATAGTTGGGCGGTTTCTTTGATCAATCTGTAAGCGGTTGATCTTGCGATGCCGAGCTGTTTTGCAGCTTGCCCGGCAGTCATCCCAGCCTGAACAAGATTTTGGAGTGCCAAAACGGTTTCAGTGTCAAGGGGCGGTCGCCCGGGTCTTCTACCCTGCAATCTGGCAGCTTTGATACCATCTTTTGTGCGTTCGGAGATCAGTCGCCGTTCGAAATGGGCGATAGCTCCAAACACGTGGAAAATCAGTTCACCAGCAGCGGATGTCGTATCGATGCGTTCTTCGAGGCTGATCAACCCGATGTCTTGAGTTTTCAGGTTCTCTACGGTTAGCAACAGTTCTTTAAGAGAGCGCCCCAGTCGATCCAGTCGCGTGATGGCAAGGCTGTCGCCAGGGCGAGCCTGTTCTAACAGGGCAGATAATCCAGGCCGGTCAAACTGTTTGCCGGAAACGACATCCTCGAAAATACGAATTGCTCCGGCGTCTTTCAAACGTGCGATCTGGACCGTAAGGTCTTGATCCGCGGTTGAAACACGCGCGTAACCGAGGATGTCTCCCTGCCGCGATTTCATTTGTTTTTATTTTCTTGGTTCGAGAAGTGCTTTGGATTCCGATCGGTAGGTGCTTGAAAATAGACCGGAACATCGAATGTTATGCGATTTGTTTTCTCTGATGACAGATTTGCCTTGGCATCCCCCAAGGACCAGACCTTTATTCCACCACCGGCTTCTTGGTTTACAGTAACCACCACCTCGAACTTCACGAACTGAGGTTCGGTTTTTCTTTCATTTTCCACGAAGCCAGGAGCCACATATAAAAGTGCCTCATTCTGAACAGCGGCAACGCCGTTCGTTATGTCCAACAAAGTTTGTTTTACAAACTCTTCCAACTGCATTCTGCTTCCTGTCTTTTATTTGTTCGATTTAGAGACAGATTTCTGGCCTCACAGGTAAGCGGATTTTCTACCGTGAAACTTGTCTCATTATTCGTCTT
Organism: Pseudovibrio sp. Ad37; assembly: GCF_001623075.1. Taxonomy (GTDB): domain Bacteria; phylum Pseudomonadota; class Alphaproteobacteria; order Rhizobiales; family Stappiaceae; genus Pseudovibrio. Next base: position 19,313 of record NZ_LMCF01000052.1, on the reverse strand, counting down.
TATATTAAGCAATGTCTCAAAATGATCAATACCATTTTGAGGACACACATATGGCACGACGATCCCTGCTGACAGCAAAAACCCGGCAAGAGCTCTTCGGGATTCCTGAAAGCCCAAAACAACTGACGCGCTTTTACACTCTAAGCCGGGAAGATCACGGTTTGATCCGGACCCGGCGGCGAGATGAAAATCGTCTTGGCCTTGCAATACACATCGCGTTGCTCAGACATCCTGGCCAAGGCTGGATTGATGGGGCAGTTCTGCCGAAGCCATTTATCTCATGGCTGGCGGAACAATTGGCCATGCCGAACGTTGATCTGACTGAGTATGCCCACCGCCGCAAAATCAATTCAGAGCACCATCAAGTCGCCATGCGTCATCTTGGTTTATACCCTTTCCAAGCCACCCACTTCGAAATTGCCACACAGCTTGCACGTAAGGCGGCTTTTGCGACAGACCATGGTCAGGATATCGTGATCACCCTGTGCTCGGGATTGCGTGAACAGCGTTTGGTTTTACCTAGCACGGACACGCTAGAACGCATTGCCTTGAAAGGCAGGGCTGGCGCGCGACGGCAAGCAGCTGCCGGTATTTTTGATGGGTTGAACTTGGATCATCGAACGGCATTACAAAATCTATTGACCAATGACCCTGGGGTTGGGCAGTCGCGTTTGACCTGGCTTCGCAGCTATCCTCATTCCACAAGCCCGGCCAGCATGCATGCTTTGCTGGCCCGCATTCGATATCTCAGGGAGTTGAACCTGCCCCCTGATTTGGGCCAGGATATCCACCCAGCGCGGCTTACAAAGTTTGCGCGGGAAGGTGCTATCGCACCGCTCAGCCTACTAAATGATTTTGGCGAACGCCGCCGAGTTGCGACAGTTGCGGCACAACTACTCGATCTTCAAATTACGCTGACTGATGCGGCCATCTCAATGTTTGAACGCCTTACTGGCCAGTTGTTCACGCGCTCAAAAAACAAACAGGATCAGGTTTGGGCCATGGGAAAGGCGCGTGTTGGTCGCCTGATGCAATTGTTCGGCAATACGATTGATACAATGGCCCAAGCTCATGAGGTTGGCGCTGACCCATTCAAAGCTCTTGATGGGGAGATTGGTTGGCAGCGCCTGCTGCAACATCGTGAAGAAATTGCTACTTTTGGCGAATTGGCCACGGGGGATCCGCTGGAACTCGCGACGGAACGCTATGCCTATATGCGCAAGTTCGCCCCGGCCTTTCTCGATACATTTGCGTTCAGTGCGCCGGAAGCCGGGCAGGATTTGCAAGCGGCTATCAATTTGCTAAAGGATCACAACAAAACCGGCAAGCGCAAGCTACCCGCAGATGCTCAGATGCCGTTCCCTGCTAAGCACTGGCCAAAGTTGATTATTCAAAACGGGAAGCCCAAGCGCAGAATTTATGAAACCGCTGTGGTGGCCACCTTGAGAGATCGGTTACGCGCTGGTGATGTCTGGGTGGAAGGAAGCCAGGACTATCGGCGCTTTGATAGCTATCTGATTCCTCGTGAAACAGCGGAGGCAGAACTGAGGACACAGGGGTTGGAGACAGACCCCGAGGCATGGCTCCAGGATCGCCGCCAAGTTTTGAATCATAGGCTTTCTGACATCGAGCGTAAGCTGAAGCGCGGCCAGTTGGAAGGCGTACGTTTGGAAAAAGGACGGTTGAGGATCACACCGCATGAAGCTGACACACCGCCGGAGGCCATCCGTTTAGAACGTGCGATGGACGCTATCATGCCGCGCATCCGGATCACGGATTTACTGTGGGAAGTCAATGCACATACAGGGTTCCTGAATGCCTTCACTGACTTACGCTCAGGCCGCAATCACGAAGACCCTGCGGTGTTGCTTGCCACCATTTTGGCCGGAGCGAGTAATCTTGGTCTCGAACGAATGGCACATGCATCCAAACATGTCAGTCATTCCCAGCTGACATGGGGAAATATGTGGTATTTGCGGCCTGAAACCTACGCCGATGCACTGGCCAGAATTGTAGATGGCCATCATGATCTGCCGTTCGCAGCTCATTGGGGCGAGGTCTGTAACACGTCCTCAGACGGGCAGTTCTTTGCAGCCAATCGAGGAAGTGGCTTGATCAATGCCAAGTACGGCCCTGACCCTGGGCTAAAAATTTACTCCTTCTTGTCTGGCCGCTATGGATCGTTCCATTCATCTGTGATCGGTGCGACAGCAGGTGAAGCACCTTTTGTTTTGGATGGACTGGTCGGCAATCCCATGCTGCTCAATCCACTCATCCATTACACCGACACCGGGGGCGTCTCGGATCACGTCTTCGCACTGTTCCACTTGCTCGGCCTAAAATTTGCACCTCGGTTGCGCGACTTCCCAGATCGAAAGCTGGCCTGCTTCGGATCACCACGCCAGTGGCCGTTCTTGGCACCGCTGATGGGCAACCCTATCAAGGACGATGTCATCACTCAGCATTGGGGTGATGCCATCCGGTTGGCAGGCAGCGCTAAAACTAAGGCGATCAAACCATCGACCACATTGCGGAAACTTGGCGGATACCGGCAGAAAAATCGGCTCTACCTGGCGCTCGGCGAGATTGGCCGCGTTGAGCGTACCCTATTCATGCTGGATTGGATGGAGAATCCGGAACTGCGTAGAGAATGCCAGGCTGGTCTCAACAAAGGTGAGGCACGGCATACGTTGGCCAAGGCTGTGTTTGCCCATTCTCAGGGCCGGATTTATGATCGTTCAGATGAGGCACAACAAAAACGCGCCATGGCTCTCAACATGGTCATCGCGGCCATCGTGTTCTGGAACACACTCTACATGGACAAAGCTGCCGTGCACTTGAACCAGCAGGGCCAAATCCCTGATCCAAAGCTCCTCAGCCACACGTCCCCACTCGGCTGGGAACATATCATCTTGACCGGTGACTTCGACTGGTATTCTGGGGCAGCGGAGCGCAAAATTGCCCGGCCATTGCACCTCAACGCGACGAGAAAGTGGGCAAGATGACACTATACATTCAACGTTCTTTGTTTGTTCCGCATTAACGGGATCCTACGAACAAACCTTCCGATGGGGCCAAGAGATCAGCCGCCAGTTGGGTGAGACCAACCGTGTGGTGGGTGCCGCAACCAGTGGAGCAAAAGAAAGCAGCCAGAAGGTTCAGGCGCTTGACAGCGCAGCGCAGAAAATCGGCGAAGTCGTCAACCTCATTCGCGATATTGCAGAGCAGACCAACCTGCTGGCGCTCAACGCAACCATTGAAGCAGCACGTGCTGGTGAAATGGGCAAAGGCTTTGCAGTTGTAGCCTCCGAGGTTAAGGAGCTGGCAACCCAGACCTCCAAGGCAACCGAGGAAGTCTCCGCTCAGATCTCAGGCATCCAGAACTCCTCCAAGGAGACAGTGGAAGCCATTGTCGGCATCAGCGACACAATGAGCGAAGTGAACAAACACGCCACCTCCATCGCCAATGCCGTTGAACAGCAGGGATCCGCGACGATGGAGATCAGTGAGAACGTTCAGATGGCAGCACAGGGTACTCGCAGCGCAGCACACAACGTGAGCGAGGTGTCTGTGAAAGTGACGGAAACGCAGGAAGCGGCCTCTCAGGTGCTTGACGCTTCGCAGGCAGTTGCATCCAACGCAGCGCTCCTGCGCAAAACCATCAACTCCTTTATGGATGACATTCGCGCCGCCTAAGCACTATGCCTCTTAGGAGCGCAATGACTTGAAGAGGCCCTGCATTCCATTGGTTATGCAGGGCCTTTTACATTCAAACGAAATGATCATCGCACGTTCACTCACCTGTTTTTACAAGTGAGGCACTGATGGACCAGCTGGAGCACACATGAAAAACCTCAAATCGAAACTCCAGTTAATGGCCTATACGTTGCTTGTGAACGTGAGCTTTTTGCTGACGAACGGTCATTTCACAGCGGCCTTAGCGTCTGATCAGGACCTGATCCTCATCGCAGCGCCGTCCATTGCCGATACCTACGATGATCCAGAGTATGCAGCGCTGTTTCAGGGTATCGTGGATTTCGACATCGCCTATGCAAATGCTGTTTATGGCAACGACGAGGTACGGATCGTTGTAGATGCGCAGACACGGTCTTACTTCAAAGGCAAGGTGCCGGACGAGGTCCTTATCAATGACTATCTCCCGCACATTTGGGCGCGGGATTACGCCGTCATCAACCCAGGCAAACCGGTTCAGTTCCGCTATACCCCGCCACCTTTGAAGGTGATCAGGTGGTCGCAGATGAAATGCAGGGCGGCTTCAACGCCTTTGCCAATGCGAAGGGGCTGACATTTGCTCGAACCGACTACCTGTTGGATGGCGGTAATATCGTTGATAACCACGCAGGCCGGGTGATCACCACAACGCGGTTTCTGGAAGACAATGACCTGTCCTATGAAGACGGCAAGGCTGTGTTGAAGGAACTGCTGAACGCAAAGGAAATCGCGATCTTGCCTCCCGATGAAGAGGTGATGGCCCACAGCGATGGCATGGTGATGTTTGCGGAAGAAAACACCATCATCCTCAACCGCTACGATGATCCCATGAGGACCGAGATCACCGAGGAACTGGAGTCGTCATTTCCAGGCATCAAGATTGTCGAAGTGAACGCCATGTGGGATGAGGACGATCTGTTTAGCGCCTGCGGGGTCAACGTCAACGCGACGATGACCAGCAAATTCATCTACATGCCGCATTTTGGCGACCAGAACAGCGATGATGTGCTGGAGACCATCCAAGCCAACACCAGCAAGACGGTTATTCCGGTGCCAGCCAACAAAGTGTGTAAGCTGGGCGGCACCGTGCGTTGCCTCACCCTTCAGCTGAAAGGCAAAGCAGCGCAGGCAGTTCTGAGAGATTAGGTCAGCTAACATGGCCACTGTTCTTCTGCACTCAGAAAATCTGGCCGATTGCATCCAGAAGGCCCAGTGTCGCTGTTAGCAACAAAAAGCCACCCAAGCCCGGCACGACCCAGTTGAACACCTTACTTTCATCAAAGACCTGAAGCGAGAGCTGTCCCAGAAAACCGTAGGCTAAAAAGCAGATCAGAGCGATCAGACCGATGGGCAGAAAAACAGAGCTCAACGCCCCAACGCTTGCTACAATTTCGCTGTTAACGAACTGCGGAAACAACGCCACAAAAACAAGATCGCTTTGGGGTTGAAGAAGGCAATGAGAAATCCAGTCTGAAATCCCTCTGTCGCTTTGGAAAGCTGTTTTTCCGGTCCCGCAGTATCCAACCGAAAGCTGCTGCCGTGGCGAATAAAGATGTAGCCGATATAAGCGATATACAGCGCTCCAACAGCCTGCACGCTAAGCAGAACCCGGGGTTCCAGCGACACCACGGAGCGGAAGGCGAAAAAGGCAATCAGGGCTTGCCCTAAAGAGGCGGTGACATTCCCCAGCGCAGGCGGAACAACACCGTTCACGCCTCCCCGGGCGCCCTCAGCAAACGCAAGCGCCATACTGGGACCGGGGATAATCGACACAGAGAAAATAGCTATGCAATACAAGATGAGTTGGTCTGCACTCATTTAAATTCTTTCAATAACATTCTGGCGATTGTTCGCGGTGTTGTCGTGACTGATCACACCTGTTTGAATCGCCTCTCCAATTTTAAAATCTTCATGGATGTAGTCATCAATAACCTTCTGGCCTTCTTCCTTTTTCAGGAGCCTGACAATATGGCCTGTGAACACGTCTTCCAAAATGGAAAGACACTACTCATGTTCACCCTCAATAATCAGGGCTTCGCCCACTAATTCTTGCAATGTCGAAATCTGAGCAGCATCCATGTCTCCTGCATCGACCATGACTTGGAGTCAGTCCTTTTTCAAGCCTTCATAGAACAACGGGAAGGAGGTTCAGAGTATCCTGATCTACTCTTGCCTGAATAATGCTCTTTGGTTTCCGCCCGACCGCACTTCTGTTCACTGCCATAGAGTTTTTGAAGCTATTTCGGGTCTTTTTTCTTTGCAATCACCAGCTGACCGGTGATTGGATGTCCTTGTTCCAGACGTAGGACCATTTCAGTCCGATCAAGGAGTTCGAGATTGTTCTGCTTCAGCAGGTACTCAAGGTAATCCTGCGAGTGGGCATAGCGACAGTACTTCCCCATGAGATAAGGCTGGCCGCCAAATGCCTCTTCCGGCTGGGTCTCCGTTGAAAAGAGGAAAATACCACCGGGAGCCATGTTCCGGGCAATATTTAAAAACATCTCATCCAAAGTTCCATTGTATGGAATGACATCTGTAGAGATCACAAGGTCCCAGGGTTCAAAACGGCTTTGCTTCAGAAACTGAGTGATCTCACCTTGATGCAAGACATCATAAATCTCTTTCTCTCTTGCTTTCTCAAGCATCTCAGCAGAAAGGTCTAAACCGATTGTGTGTGTGACCTGATCCTTGAGCACCTCACAGCAGAGTCCTGTTCCACAACCAAGGTCCAGCATTCGCTTGAAAGGTCCAACCTCAAGCGCAGCCATTCTCTCCTTAACTTTTTCAGGGAGGGCGTATCTCAGGCCTTCCAGTAGCCTTTTGTCATAGGTCTCAGACATTTGGCCAAACAGCATCAGTACATGAGCCTCGGGCATACAGCTGGGTACATTGCCTTTGCCAATAGCTGCCAAATGAAGTGAAGCACCAATACTATCTTCTGGATCATTGCGCAGAATGTGCTCAAAAGCCTCTGCTGCTTCATCAAACTTGCCTGCAGCTTCCAAGTCTAAAGCGTTGTTGAGTTCAAAAAAACTGGAAAGAATATCTGCAACCGGATCAAACTGATTTTCGTCGTCAATACCATTTTTCATGACTACAGCTCTCTGGTTTTATTAGAGCGCAGTGAGCCATAAAACACTTAATTACCTATCCGCACAGTCCTGTTGATCTTTCGAAAACTGTAATCAGTACGCGAATGGCTACGAAAGTTTCATGTGCTTGATCTCTCAAGGAAACGTGGCGATATCGCAATTTTAAAATGGAATTTGAAGAGGCTCTATGAGCCATGAGGAGGAGGGAATTAAAGGCGTCAGTCCACGGCAACGCGGACTGACGCTATATTTGCTTAGCCGAGGATTTTGCCAAGGCTCATGGCAACCATCTTGTCGCCGCCGATCTTGATCTTACCCATCATCACAGCTGTCATAGGGTTGACGGAACCATCCACCAAGCCTTTGAAGGTCTTCGCAGAGCAAGAGATTGTGCAATCAGCCTCTGCTTCTTCTGCCCGCGCGCCGTTCTCGTCGACGAAGATGAAGCCCTCATCCTTGATGTTGAGCGCGATCGACTTTGACATATCGACGCCATCAAGCTTGCCGTTGATTCCGGATACGATCTTCTGGATGAATTCGGACATCTGTTCCTCTGGCTATTTTCTGTTTAGGGAGGGCAGGACCCTCCAAATTATTGCAGCTACCTAACCCTATTGCCCGCAAACTACAAGCGCCTCAATGGTCTAGTATAGGTTAACGACTAAACCAATTCGTCATAGTGCCAGGCAATATGGTCCTGCATAAAGGACGCAATGCAATAGTAGCTGTGATCGTACCCACCATGCATGCGCAGGGTCAGATCAACGCCTTCATCGCGGCAAACCTTCTCAAAGACCCAAGGTTTCAGCTGCTCTTCCAGGAACCCATCAGCTGAACCCTGATCGATCAGGATACGGCCTTTCCAGCCGCGGGACTTAACCAGTTCACAGGCATCATAATTTGCCCAGGTGGAACGATCTTCACCGAGGTAACCAGAGAAGGCCTTCTCACCCCACGGGCAGTTAATTGGGTTCACGATTGGTGCAAACGCGGACACGCTTTTGAACAGGCCCGGATTTTTTAGCGCAAGGGTCAATGCCCCATGACCACCCATGGAATGACCAGTCAGGCCCAGAGCGCTCAGGTCGATCGGGAAGTGTTCTTCCAAAATCTCCGGCAGCTCTTGAGTAACGTACTCTTCCATTCGGTAATGCTTGGCCCACGGCTCCTGCGTGGCGTTCAGGTAAAAGCCAGCGCTTTTGCCCATGTCCCAGCCATCATCATCCGCCACATCATCGCCGCGCGGAGATGTATCCGGTGCAACGATGATCATGCCCATCTCTGCGGCTGCACGCTGGCTGCCTGCTTTGGAGACCATGTTTTCCCAAGTGCAGGTGAGACCGGAGAGGAACATCAGGGTTGGACACTCTTCGCCATTCAGGGCACGGCGCGGCAGAAACACCGCAAATTCCATCGGGGTGCCAGTGGACTTGCTGTCATGGCGATAAACACGCTGCTCGCCATCAAAACAGCGCCAGCTTTGGATCAGCTCAATCATAATAGCTCTCTTACAGCGCATTCCCGAAAAACGGTTCCGGTTTCCAAATAAGAATACGCATTAAAATGAAGGCCTAAGCAGAACAGAAGTCCGCTTAGACCTTATCAATACGAAAACCCAGAGTATGGCTTAAAACGTCACAACCGAACGGATGGACTTGCCTTCATGCATCAGATCAAACGCAGTGTTGATCTCATCCAGCGGCATGGTGTGGGTGATCATGTGGTCAATGTCGATCTTGCCATCCATGTACCAGTCCACGATCTTCGGCACATCCGTACGACCACGCGCGCCGCCGAATGCAGTGCCTCTCCAGGAACGACCTGTCACCAGCTGGAATGGACGGGTGGAGATTTCCTGACCTGCGCCAGCAACACCGATGATGATGCTTTCGCCCCAGCCTTTGTGGCTGCACTCAAGCGCCTGACGCATGGTGGTTGGGTGGCCAATACACTCAAAGGTGTAATCCGCACCGCCGCCAGTCAGATCAACAAGGTAAGGAACCAGATCACCTTCAACTTCCTTCGGGTTGACGAAGTCAGTCATGCCGTACTGTTCTGCAAGCGCCTTTTTGCCTGGGTTGAGGTCAACACCAACAATCTGGTCAGCACCGATCAGACGCAGGCCCTGCACAACGTTAAGACCAATACCGCCAAGACCAAACACAATAGCCTTACAGCCTGGCTCAGCCTTTGCTGTGTTGATCACGGCGCCAACACCTGTGGTCACACCACAACCGATGTAGCAAACCTTATCAAACGGCGCGTCCTTGCGGATCTTCGCCAGAGAAATCTCAGGCAGAACGGTGAAGTTGGAGAAGGTGCTGGTGCCCATGTAGTGGTGGATTTTTTCACCATTGATGGAGAAGCGGCTGGACCCGTCTGGCATTACGCCTGCACCCTGTGTGGAACGGATAGACTGACACAGGTTGGTCTTCGGGTTAAGGCAGTACTCACACTCGCGGCATTCCGGTGTGTAAAGCGGTATCACGTGATCACCCGGCTTCAGCGAGGTAACGCCTTTGCCCACTTCGCGCACAATGCCTGCGCCTTCGTGGCCTAAGATGGCCGGGAACAGACCTTCCGGGTCATCTCCGGACAAGGTGAAGGCGTCTGTATGACAGATACCTGTTGCCATGATTTCAACCAGAACCTCAAAAGGCTTCGGGCCGTCCAGCTGAACTGTCTCGATGGAAAGAGGGGCTCCGGCTTTATAAGCAACAGCGGCGCGTGTATCCATATTGTGAACCTATACGTCTTGTTATAGACCCGCCGGATGTGGCGGGACCTCCCCAAAATTGATTAAAGCGGCGCACACCTCCCGCGTGTCACCCCTAAACTTGCACCAGTAACTTATAACGCGCAGAACCACGAATTGCATCAGCGAATTCAGGAGTTTTGCGTAGAGACTAAAGTTAGTAACAAACAACATATTTGAGTGCACAGAGTGGACGTCATTGCGCAATTCAATCATTGCTTTGTTGTCTTCAGGAGAAAAATATGAGTGGCATGACAAAGAGCAAGATTCTCGAGTTTTTGCGAGGGTATCCGGTTTATCTTTTTGCGCTGGCACTCGCAGGCATCACGGCCTGTCTCACTTTCTACCTGATTGCTATTTTTCCTCCTGTCGGCTTTGTGATCTTGTATATCCTGCAAGACAGGATCCCGCTCACAACGATCATCCCTTTCATTGCAGGGCCCGCTCTACCGGCTGCCATTGTCTTTCATCTCATTCTCAGAAGAACACGGCTCAGGCTCCCTGTTGGCGCCACCCTCATCAGCTATTTGGCTGGCACCAGCACAGCCATTTTGCTCATGCCCGTCATCGCAACGCCGTCAGTTACAATGCTCGAAGGTTTCCTCATCTTCATCGGCCTTGCCTGCACCGCAGGCTACGTGTTCGTCTATTGGCAGCGCATTCCAAAACGCTCTAAAGCAGATACTTGATCGCAAGAACGATACCGCCAAGCAGCAGTAGTGTTTCCGCGACGATAACAAACAGGTGCTGGTGGCCGAGGCTGACGAGGGTTTTCAGGGTGGTCATGACTCCAAGTGCTGAGATCGCAATGACGAGGCACCAGGTGGAAGCATCGACGAGGATCAGGCGCGGTGTCTCAGGTATCCAGCCCAGTGAATTCACCACAACCAGTGCTGCAAACCCGAAGGCGAAATAAGGGACAGGGGCTTTGGTCTGCAGAGCAGTCGTTGCGGCGTTGTTTTTGGTGTGCAACCACTTGGCGGACCACACAGAGATGATGAAAATCACCGGCAGCAACATCATCACCCGCATCAGCTTGACCACAGTGCCAATCTCACCTGCGCTGTCTGACACCGCGAACCCAGCACCCACCACCTGCGCCACATCATGAATGGTCGCGCCAAAGAAGATGCCGAGCTGCACATCGGTAAGGCCGAACATCTGTCCGATGCTGGGGTAAAGGATCATCGCGAGGGTTGAGAGGGCTGTTACGGCAATGACCGTGAACAGCGTGTTTTGTTCGTTTTCCTTGGAGTTTGGCAATACGGAGGAAATTGCCAGCGCAGCAGATGCTCCGCAAATGCCAACAGCGCCTCCTGTCAGCAATCCAAAACTGGCGGAGCGACCGAGTAACCGAGCCACCACAAGGCCAACAAACAGCATGGCCAGCACCGAGAGGATCACAAGAGCCAGCGTTTGCCAACCGAGCGCAAGGATCTGTGCAAAGGAGACGCGCAGGCCAAGCAGGATCACGCCCAGTCGCAGCACCTTTTTAGCCGCAAAACTCAGGCCTGCCTGGCAGTTTCCATCCTCATAAATAGAATGCACGGCCATACCGATGAGCAGGGCGTAAAGCATCACCGGCCCGCCCTGATGCTCGGAGATATAACGCGCGGCAATGGCGATCACCGTTGCAATGATAAGGCCGGGAATGATCTCACGGCCCTCTTTCATCCACTTGGAGAAGAACGGGCCAGAGCTTTCCGGTTGATCTGGCAGGCTGGAGTCGGCTGGCATAAAACTCACCCTTGCAAGTACCTTTGGTCCCCAGTGCCTCCGTTAAGAAGCACTTCAGACACCATAAGGGCGCAGCATGGTGAAGTGGTTACGCGCACCAAAGAAACCGCCGCACCCATGGCAATTCAGGGGTGTGGCGTCAGTATGTGGCTCGGGTCTATTGTGTTTCGCTAACCTCTGCTTGTTGCACAGAGCCGCCAACAAGGCTGAGTGCCAGTCCCGCACACGCAATGAACGCAGTAAGGGCGAGTACCAGCCATCCGGTGTATTCAACCGAGGTGACGAAACCAACGAACAAGCCGGAAAGGGGCAGAGTGAAGTTGTTGAACAGGATGATCACACCAACCGTCTTACCGTAATCATCTGGCGGAATGATCTTCTGCCGTGCACTGCGGATGTAGACGTTGAACATGCTGTCAAAGCCAAGGATCACACAGTACCCCAACAGGTAAATCCAGTAGTTGCTCGTGAACCCAGTGATCACACCGCCAACAACCAACCCGCTGTAGGAGATGATACCGATGTGGGTCAGCTTAAGACGACTCGCGCCTGTGATCAGCAAAACAGCAAAAGTGGCAATCGCCCCAACGGATTGCAGCAGCGCGTAGAATTCCTCGGACTGCTCATAAAGGCCAGTGACCATACTGGCAAAGGTTGCCAGTGTGACACCGAAGACCAGATTGACCAGCGCAGTGAGCGCCACAATGCGCTTCAGCCCCGGCAGATAAAACAGATGGTTGAGCGCAATGCGGAGTGGCTTGGTCCAATGCCCGTCCAGCGGCTTGGCCTCTTTCAGCTCCACGTCACTGAGACGACGCCAGATGGAGATGAGCGCATCGGCACTGACAAACAGTGCGCCTGACATGACCACGACAATTTCCCAGCCGAATACGTTGAACAGAGCCGCGGCAATAACCGGCCCCAACACGATGCAAATCTGGTCAACACTCTGCGCGTAGGACTGCACTTTGGTGAAGGTCACGTCTTTGAAGATTTGCGGCAACATCACTTCGCGAGCCATGAACCCTTGCGTGGTGAGCACGCCTGAGAGGGCCGCAATGGTAACAATCCAGCCCACGTGAGGCATAAAATATTGGCCAACAAGGCCAAGGGCACAGACCAGTGAGCGGCCTGCCTGAGAAATGCGGATCAATGTGACGGGAGAAAAACGGTCTGCCATAATTCCGCAGACGGGAAAGCACAGAATGCGCGGCAGCGTTTCAGCAGCAAAGGCAAGGCCGGAAAGCGACACACTGCCAGTGGTTTGGAAGACAATAAGAGGAACGACGAAAAGCAGCAGTTGGTCTCCTAAACGAGAACCAAACATGGAGCCAAAGAACACAAAAACGGAGCTTTTCACTCTGTATTCCAGTCATAATTGGATGAGGAACGAATAGTAGGGCTCGCGGCACAAGAGCAATCCGCTGAAGATCAGGGGAGGTGGGAGAAGGCCATCAGCCTAAGAGGATCAGCTTGCAGGTTGCGTCGGCGAGTTATTTTTGTGGGGCGATCTTGGTTTGAAGATCATCCAGAAAGAGAGAAACAGTCTCCTTGTTTACGCGAAAATACACCCAGTTGCTGTTGCGCGTGAGCGTCACCAGGCCGGCATTCACCAGCACCTTCATATGGTTGGTTGCTGTGGGCTGAGAAATGCCGAGTTTTCGAGCGATTGCTCCCAGACAAACCCCATGCTCAATCAGGTCGCCATGCTTCTGCGGCGGAAAATGCGCCTCAGGGTCCTGAAGCCACTCCAGAATGGTCAACCTGTTCTCATTGGCGAGAGTTTTAAGGATTTCAATCAAGCTCATGTAAATAACATATAGGCAGTAGGCTATATAGCATCATTACAATATAGCTTATCAACTATATTCAAGGAACGCGTTGGAGAGGGACATACACTCTCCTCATCTCAAGCTTTCACAACACCATTGAAACAACCCGGAAAATGCGATGTTATGGCCGTATTGCTCTAAGATTTTTAGTTTCAAGAAAGTTGTTGTTGTGCTGATACTCCGCCAGTTTCTCTCCTACATCTGCTGCGCTTTCCTCGCGGTACTCTTCTCAACCGCAGCTTTGTCGGCTCCGTTATGGCTGGAAGCTAAAGGGGAGGGTAGCCCAACCATCATCTTCATCAGTGGGAATGGAAGTGATGCCTCGGTTTGGAAAGACATTGAACCACACTTGCGCAAGGTGGGTGTTCAAACCGTGATCTATGACCGCGCCGGTTTAGGCAACAGCCCACTATGGGAAGGGGCGTACACCGTTGAAGGCGAAGCTGAAGATTTGCAAGCAGCATTGACGGCACACGGTGTAAGCGGCCCTGTAATCCTCGTGGCTCACTCCTATGGTGGATATATCGCAAGCCTACTGGCCAAGGATAGGGAGCAGGTGAAAGGCCTTGTTTTTGTAGATGCAGGCATCCCGGCGGATATGAGCCAGCAGCTGGTCGACTTCGTCCTTGCAGAGTACACACCGCGTTTCGAGGCACTCGAAGAAGCAGCACCGGAACTCGCAAAAGCAATCATTCCGGTGGTGAAAGCATATCCCGCCACAGCGAAACGCATGCGCACGGTGAGCATTCCTGAGCATCTGCCTGTCATCGACATCCTCGCAGAAACGTCATGGGTACAGGACGAGAGGATCGTCAGCCAAATGCGCAAGGCCCACGCAAATTTCGTCGCGACCTCCCCAAACCGCAGCAGCCTGTTCGCCAAAGGCAGCGGACATAACGTGATGAAAGACAAGCTGCGCTATGTGATCGAGGCCATCACCCGCATTTTGGAACAACTACGGTAACTGCGATATGAAACTGACGCACATCAACCTTGTCACAAAAGACGCAAAGGCGCTTGCCGCGTTTTACCAAGAGGTCTTCAACTGCGAATACCTACGGCCTGCCAAAGTGTTGTCGGGTGAGAAGGTCTCCAGAGGCAATGGGCTACCAAATTCTGAGATCCTCTCGATCTGGCTTAAATTTCCAGAGTGCGACGCTCCTTTTCTTGAGCTTCACCAGCATAAGGCCACACAGGATCGGTGCCTACCTCAAGTGAATGAGCCCGGCTTCGGTCATCTTTCGTTTCAGGTGCCAGACATCCACTCTACTCGCGCTGAAACCATCGCAGCTGGTGGGAGCCAGTTGGGCGAGATTACAGATTTCGGCACACCTAACAAACCACACCTGATCATCTACCTGCGAGACCCCGAGGGCAATATTCTCGAGCTGGAACAACCTTTTTCTCAAGATGCAAACTGACCGGCAGCAGCCTTCAAACCACTGCCGATCAGCGCGTTTCACAGTATTTCGCTAGCTCGCAGAAACCAGTGCGAGTGCACGGATCGGACTGCCGGTGCCATCGGCGATCTTGAGTGGAGCGGCGATCAAGATAGCGCCTTTTGGGGGCAGTTTGTCCAGATTGGCGAGGCTGGCGAGGCCATAGCGGTTGGCGGCGTGCAGCAAGTTGTGCGCAGGGTAGGGTGGTTCCATCCCTCCGGCGCATCCTGCATCCGTGCCGATGCATTCGTTGCCCCAACCCAGAATACCTTTGGAGAGGATATACTCAATGCAATCAACGGTTGGCCCCGGTGAGTGCGGCCCATTCTCATCTACATTGAGAAACTTCGCTTCATCGGTGTTGCGGTGATACCAATCGCTGCGCATGACAACCCATTCGCCAGCATTGATCGATCCATGCTCAGCTTCCCACTCTTTCACACGGTCAGCCGTCAGCAGGAAATCCGGGTTTGCAGCAGTCTCGGCGGAGCAATCAATCACGTTGACAGGTGCAACAAAATTTTGCGGTGAGATGGTGTCGGTATATCCATCTGCATAGTCTTTTCCGGTGATCCAGTGATGCGGCGCATCAAAATGTGTACCGGAGTGCTCTCCCAGCTTCATCCAGTTCCACGCAAAGAACGGTCCGTCCGCATCATACTCGGAGATCTTATGAATCTCCACTTTCGGCGTGTTTTTGGCGAAGTCAGGCGGCAGTTGTAAAATGGGAGTTTCTGGCCCTAATCGACCTGACAGGTCAATCACCTCCACATCTCCAGTAATCAGTTTTGTGCCAAGGTCTTCCAATATGCTTTTGGTCAGCATCCCTCTTTCTCCCTCCCAGAAAGTGGACGTTTTTAATATGAGAAACCAACCGTCCCGTAAGATTTCTCAGGGACCACGCTAAACATATTCATATGTATACGCAAATATTTTCCGCAGAGTAAGTCTTGCAGGTGCAAGGTCGCATGCCTGGGACCGCACAGTACTCAAACCGTCTTTTACATCCTGGGAGGAGGCGATTATATTTTGCGGGGCGTAGCTGTCAGGAAGCAGCGTCAATCAACGCTTTGGCTGCTTGTTTCGCTTCGCCTGCCGGGTCTTTGCTGTTGCCAAAATGCGCGGTAATGATCGCGCCTTCCTGTAGCATAAGCAGTTGCCGCGCCAACGCTTCCGGATTTTTCAGAGCAGCCGCTTCAACCAGAGTCAACACACCCTCATACATGGCATTTCGCTGTTCAACGGTTTGCTGGTGAATGGGGTGGTCAGGTTCCGGGTATTCCGAGCTGGCTTTGATGAACATGCAGCTCTTGAAGGTGTCTTCCTTGAACCACTCATCCAGCACATCAAACAGCGCAAGCAGTTGATCTCTGGGTTCGCTCGCCAGCTCAGCAACCCGCTGTGCAGACCAGTTGTGAAACTGCTCCTCACGCAGCTTCAGCGCAGCAAGGATCAATTCATCCTTGCTTTTGAAATGCTTGTACATGGAGGTTTTGGAGATGCCGGATTCCGCGACCAACATATCCATGCCCGTTGCGTGAAATCCGTTTCTGTAGAAGGTTTCCATCGCCTGTTGTACGAGTTCATCTCGTTTATTTTTGCGCATACCAACCTCTGGGTTTACTGATCAGTACATATAACGAAAAAAATATGGCCGAACAAGGGAATTCATTTTAGCCGCAAAATCAAAGGGCTTTGCTAAGTCTCGTGACGGGCATCACACACCTCGCGATTTGGTGAATTGACCAAATGAACAGATCGGTACACCTTAGCAATCAGCAACTGTACCGATCAGTAAACAATAAGAGGTAACAATATGCTCAACTTATCTATGCGCCCCCTGACGGAAGATGCGGCACTCGCAAAGGTAAGAGCTGCGGAGGATGCGTGGAACTCACGCTGCCCGACTATTGTTATCCGAAACCTGTCTCGCGATTGCATGTGGCATGACCGGAACCAGACGATCGAAGGCCGGCCACAGATTATGGGTTTCCTTTCCGCCAAATGGAAGACCCAGCTCCATTACCGGCACATCAAAGAGCTTTGGAGTTTTAACAAAAACCGTTTCTCAATTCGCATTGTCAGTGAATGGCGCACCATACACAACAAGTGGTTCCGCTCCTGCGGCAATGAGAGCTGGGAGCTTGACGCCAGCGGCTTGATGAAAAAGCGGATCACCTGCATCACCGACACGGAGATCAACGAAAGCGAACGCCTGTTTGCCTGGCCCTTTGGTCGCCGCCCGGATCACCACCCGGGTTTGTCCGAAATGAACTTATAACGAGCTCCACCGGAGGAACGCGTCCATCCGCTTAGAGTGCCAAGCACGGCCCCATCGACTTGGCCTTTTTAGAACACTGCGGACCTATCCCAGTTCCTCCCGCTCCCCCCAGAGCAATGCGACGGCTCCTTCTACCCAAAGGACCTTCGTATTTTCAGTTCCAGCTCCCATATTCAAAGATATTCATTAGATCTCTCGGGAGTTTTCATGCCCAAAGCCTTTGCCCAGATTGCCTTTACGCCTGCTGCTCAATCTTTTCAGGACCGCTATGGCACCAAAGACGCTTATGCCGAGTTTCTTGAAGGGGAGGAGCTGACTGGCCACCTAATAGAGTCCGACCACGCTGCATTTATCAGCCGCATGGATGGGTTCTACCTCTCAACAGTCTCGCAGACCGGCTGGCCGTATGTGCAGTTTAAAGGCGGGCCAAGAGGTTTTTTGAAGGTGCTGGATGACCAGCATTTTGCGTATGCCGACTATCGCGGCAACCGGCAATATCTCAGTGCTGGGAACATCTCTCAAAACGCCCGCGTGTCTCTCATACTGGTGGACTATGAAACACAGCAGAGGCTGAAAATCTGGGGTGAGGCACAGATTACCTCCCTGGAGGAAGACCGGGAGTTTGTCATGGATCTCATGCCTGCAAACTATAAGGCTGATCCTGAGCGCGCGATTACTATTAAAACAAAAGCACTTGAGTGGGATTGCCCAAGACATATTCCCAAGCGTGCTTCTGTAGCACTTTAAAATAGGCTGCCTTATACTTCAAAGTGCCTTGATTTTAAGGAGTACAAGTCATGCCTCATATTGTTGTTTATTCCTCTCGTCTTAGTCGTGAAAAGAAAGCTGCCTGTGTTGCAGCTTTAACCGAAGCATTTTGCACCACAACAGGTTTAGCCAGAGACCACCTCGTGATTCATCTTGAGGAACATTCATATGATAATATTGCAGTGGCTGGAAAACTGCTGACAGATACTATGCCTGAGATTGCAGTGGGTGAGAAACCGCTTCAGGAAGTCAACGAGTAAGCTCACAGACCAGCGTGTAACAAGCACAATGGGTGAAGGCCCGCAGGACAGACTTAATGTCCAGCGGGCGCTCATAGTCGTGACAGGTGCAATCTAACTGTTATTTGAACCCGTCATCTGGATTGTTGCGTCGCTGCGCTCAAAGACCTTTGGGGAGAGCGAGATGCCAAGGCCCGGTGCGGTTGGGGCAAGCAGGTAGCCATTTTCGAATACTGGCAGGCCTTCCATCAACTCGCTGTACCAGCCGAAGTAGAATGCCCGCACCATCTCCTGAACCAGCGCATTGGGCAGGTTGATGGACAGGTGCACGGCAGCAGTCAAAAGCCCTGGCCCGGTGCAATCATGTGGCGCGACGGGCAACTCGTAGGTTTCTGCCATGGTGGCGATCTTCTTGGCTTCTGTCAGGCCGCCGCACCAACCGATATCCAGCATGCAGACATCTGTTGCGCGCTTTTCAAACAGCTCGCGGAAAGACCAGCGTGTGGCCAGGTTTTCGCTGGCGGTGACCCAAGTCTCAGCACGGCGGGCGTATTCTGCCAATGCATCCACGTTGGTCATCTTGATCGGGTCTTCCAGCCAGAACACGTTGTAGGGCTTCAGCGCACGAGCAATCTTTTCGGCCATGGGCAAGTTCCACACACTGTGCAGCTCCACATGGATGTCCATGACATCACCAACCGCGTCACGGATCTGTTTGAAGGGGCGCAAGCCAGCCTCCAGATCTTCCGGCGAGATGTACGTGCCGTTGGTTTTGACAGCGAACTGGTCAAACGGCCAGATTTTCATGCCGCGGAAGCCCATATCCAGCAGGCTTTTCGCCAGAGTGCCCGCATCAGAGAGAAAGGCCTCCAGATCCTCGTAGGGGCCTTGAGCGACAGAGTCCGTGCTCCAGTCCTCTGTGGTGTTGACCTGCTTGTCCTTTACGTACTCGTAACCTGCGCAGGTGTTGTAAGCGCGGATCTTGTCGCGGCTTCTGCCACCCAGCAGCTGATGCACCGGCACGCCGAGGGTTTTGCCCGCAAGGTCCCACAGGGCAATATCAATGGCAGAGGCGGCTCGCATTTCCGCACCCGTAGAGTTGAAACCGCAGATGGGGTTGAGCAGCAGGCGGGAGATGGCATCAATCTGAGTTGGATCACGGCCAATCAGCTCATTTCCCAGTGTTTCGTGAATGAACCCGCAAACGGCATCTGAGCCATAAAAGGTCTCACCCAGACCAAAACTGCCCGCATCCGTATGCACGCGCACCCAAGTGACATTGCGAAATTCTTTGAGATTGATGGTTTCGATTGTCAATGAGCGTTCAAAATTGATCCGGCATCATCATTTAAAATTGACCCACCTTGGTTGGCACAAATCCAGCAGGCGAACAGCTCTCATCTAGCAGGTTCGTCTGCTGGCTTTGTGCCAACCAAGG
>NZ_LMCF01000051.1 GCF_001623075.1 Pseudovibrio sp. Ad37 | reverse complement strand
CTTGTGTACCTGTAACCCCTTTTGAGACCAATGGTGCAAATTTAAATGCAAAAAAATTAGCCCCTTTTTTACAAAAACCCGAAGTTTTAGGCTTAGCTGAAGTCATGAACTATCAAGCAGTAGCAAATAATGAAACAGACATCCTAGAAAAGATCCAATTGATGCACCAGCATAAGAAAAAAATTGACGGGCATGCAGCTGGTATCGGCATGGAAGAGTTAAATGTTTATCCTGCAGCAGGTATTCGGACGGATCATGAAGCTACAACTGCAAAAGAAGCTAAAGAACGTTTGGATCTTGGTATGTATTTAATGGTTCGAGAAGGGACCGTTGCAAAAGATCTGGCATCGCTACTACCGGCGATCACACCTGAAAATTCAAGAAGATGCTTCTTTGTCACCGATGATAAACTGATCAATGATTTAGTAAAAGAAGGATCAATCGATCATATCGTCCGTCAAGCTATTGCACTTGGAATCGATCCATTACAAGCCATTCAGATGGCAACATTGAATG
>NZ_LMCF01000050.1 GCF_001623075.1 Pseudovibrio sp. Ad37 | reverse complement strand
CCTTGGTTGGCACAAAGCCAGCAGACGAACCTGCTAGATGAGAGCTGTTCGCCTGCTGGATTTGTGCCAACCAAGGTGGGTCAATTTTAAATGATGATGCCGGATCAATTTTGAACGCTCATTGACACCCTTGGCTTCAAGTGTCGGGTCTTGCAGCTTTAAGATATCGGAGTAGTTTGCGATCGTAATATCGTTTTGCGCGGTCGCAATCAGTTGCCCGCCCTTGGCTGGAACACTGGCCGGAACTGCCTGCTGTGCAAGCTTACTTTCAGCTTTACCGGAAGCCTTGTTCTTTTTCGTTTTTTTACTCATAGGCGAAATCCTTCAAGCGGGCTGGATGAGGCAAGCGGCGCAGTCTTAATGGTGCTCGCATTCAAGGTGGTAAAGGCCATGGAAAGGGTTTGGGTCCACAGCATCTCAAGACAGTCTGGGCCGTCATCATGAGCAGCGTTCGGCCATTGCTGAAGCTGGTCAATCAGGGTTTGATGGGCTTTGTTAAAGCGGATCAGACCAGCTGCTGCGGGCGGCTGCAAACGCTCAATGCGCAGGTTCTTATCTGCAATGGGCGTGACCGCAAAACACGGCATGGCAAGACCCGCCTTGGCTGCTGCCTTCATTAAGTCGGTGCGCAAGAGTTCCTGGAACTGAACGGTCTCCACAAACCAGCCCTGACAGCCATAAATACGCTGTAAGGCAATGGCGTCCTCAATAATCATATCGGGCAGACGTTTGCGGATGGAGGCCTCCACCACATCCATCGTCTGTGTCTCCCGGTCAAATCCACCAATCAAGATGGCGCTTGGGTCGCGGTTCTTGTTGTGCTTGCCAAGGGAGGGATCAATCGCGCCAAAGTGCAGCCAGTCGCGTTTGATCTGCACATAATAGGTCAGAGCACGGAACGGATTGTCCTCACTCATTGGCTTATTCTGGTATTCGCTTTCAAAGGCGGAGTGTGATCCGGCCCGCTCCTTCATCAGAAAATCAAGCGGATGCAGTTCCGGCCAGTTCAGGACCGCGCCCTTGTTCATCTCCTCGCGCTGTGCAGCATAAAACGCATCTGCGGCGGGTTCGCCGTCATTGAGATAAGTCTCTTCCCACTTGTCCCACAGATCCATGCGTTCCGGCCATTTTAAAACGGCCTGATATTCAGCGACCCGCCAGCGCGGCTTTTTAGAAAACCGCACAATCACCGCATCAAAATGGAGCACCGTGCCCGCATAAAGCACGTCCATGCGGCCATCGGTGGAGCCCAGCTTCAGGACAGCCTTTTCCACCCAGTTCTCAAGCTTCTGGCGCTGTTTGGGGCTTTCAACGTTTTCATCGTTTTCAATATCGTCCAGGATCACCAGATCCGGGCGGTGGGGACCGTGACGGCGACCGCGTAGCTTCTTGCCGGTGCCAAAGCCTTCCACCTTGATATTGTTACGGGTGATCAAATCCCCTTCGCGCCATGTGCGGCCCTGACCGACAACCTTGGGAAAGTCATAGGCAAGGCGTGGGTTGCTCTCCAACTCGGCCTTCAGCGCTTCCACCATGACAGCGGCCTGCTCAAAAGCATCCATAATCAGCATGATGTAATGCTTCAAACCGCGCACAATGCACCACAGCGGGAAGATCAGCGATACATGGGTGGACTTGGCAGAGCCGCGTGGGGCAGTGATCAGCTCACGCTCGCCCTTTTCAGTTGTAACGATCAGCGGCAAGTTTTGATAAAGATCCAGATGCAGCTTGCTCGGCGGGCTGGTCAGGTAATGGGGAAAATAGGTTTCGGCAAAATAGCGATAGCCGGTGGCCGGATCAGCCACCGCCCTGATACGCTCTTGCCGTGCGCTCTCGTCAATGGGGAAGGCATCAACGGAAAGCTCAATTTGCAGACGCATACTCTCTGCAAGCTCGGCCAGTTCTTTCTTAAAGTCCTTCCCGGAAAGCTTTTTAGGCTGTTTCATCCGTAAACCTCTGCCAGATACTCTCCAAAGGGTTCCAGCACTTCTAAAAAGGTCTGCGCATGGTCAGGGTGATGTTTACGGATGAACTCGGCAAAGCGCTGCAATACATCTTGCGCCACCCCAAGCTCAGACAGTTTGGGCGCAACCCGCCCGGCAGAGGCCACCATCTTGTTAAAGGCGTCAGATAGCGATGCCATCAGCTTCACTTTTTCCGGCGGATCAATATTCTCAGAGGCCTTGATCTGCTCAATTGTGGCCTGGAACATGGAGACGAAGTCCTCAACCACGCTTGTCACCACGGCTTCCAGCCCTTCGCCAGCTAAAGCGTTGGCAGAACGGGCAGCATCCCAGTTGTCACCACCCGTTGCCGCATCCTTCTTCCAGCGCCGTAGGGTGCTTTCAGACACGCCAATGGAAAACGCCACGGTCGGGATTGCTTGCCGGTCAAGAACAAACAACCGCCGCGCCAGTCGCTTTTGATCTGCCCTGGACGGTTTCTTACTCATTCAGGCCCCGACTTTCTGCTTGATGAAAGCAACAGCCACAGAAACCACCGATGCAACTACGGTGCTGTTCACCATGGCTTTGCGTTCAACAGCGCGTAACCGATCATCCTGTTTTTCCTGACGGGCTTCCAGCCCATCAACCTTCTTATCAATCCCCTGAAGAAGACCTTTAATCTCCCCCAGTTCCTTTGCAAACTGATCATTCATTAGCGAGCCCTCCGGGCAAATGCGCCGCGTATGGCTTTTTCAAAAGGACGGGTGAGGAAGTACGCGCCGACGATCCAGCCAGCCCATGTCCCAAGAGGATCTGGCAGCTTGGCGACATCCCACTCAAAGTGAAACAGACTGTCAGCCACAATCGCCCCGGAATGAATCACAATCGGCCAGGCAAAGGCAG
This sequence comes from Pseudovibrio sp. Ad37, assembly GCF_001623075.1. Taxonomy (GTDB): domain Bacteria; phylum Pseudomonadota; class Alphaproteobacteria; order Rhizobiales; family Stappiaceae; genus Pseudovibrio. The sequence goes on along the minus strand of NZ_LMCF01000050.1, from coordinate 11,553 downwards.
GCCGGATCATGGCTGTCACCCACCAGCCTTGCTCGGCCAGCACAATGTCGCGGGCGGCACGGCGGCTTTCCAGCTCAGCTTTCAGCTCTTCAGCAGCAAGGCCTGCGCTAATACGCTCGCGCTCGTTGTCACTATCAGCGCGTTTTTCCAGATGGCTCAAAACCCGATCAAGGGCACCACCACTGAGCCAGCTCAATCCTTTGGCCGCAATAGAAAGAAGGAAACTCATCCTGCGTGCCTCCAGCTTTGTGCATCTTCAAGACGGCGCTGCTTGATGTTTCGTGCCAGATACCAGATCCCCAGCCCAACTCCGGCAATCAGGAGCCACTTGTTATCGGAGGCAAGCTCCATCAGCGGGGCAAGCTGGTGACGAAGCTGGCTGAGCTGTTCAGCTCCCGTGCCAAGCTGATCCAGCACCCCTTGAGAGGTCTCTCCAAGTGCGCCCGCGCCGACACTGGTTCCGACCAGAACCTTTGCAACGCGCGTCAGGTCATCTGCTTTTTTAACGGTTTGTGAGCCCGCCGCCCGCAGGTCACGAACGGTCAGATTTGCGCGGGCCTCATCGTGCCGCTGTGTCAGAGGCACGGCCTGCTCAAGAGCAGTTTCAGTGTTGCCTCCAACTTTCCCGTCTGGCTTCAGGCCGTGCTCCACCTGAAACGCCACCACAGCCTGCCGTGTGGCTGGACCAAAATCACCATCTGGGCGCAGAGGAAACCCAACTGTTGCCAGACGCTCCTGCAAGGCTTTGACCCGGTAGCCGGAAGAGCCAAGGCTTAAGATAGTCTCAGAGGAGGAGGCCTGCGAAGCGCCAGAGGAGCCGGTCGCAAAGTTGTAAGTCACCCCAGCAATGCGGGCGTAGGCTTCAGCAAGCAAAGCAGCATAGTAGTCCACCTGACCTTTGCCGTTATAAATTCGGGCAATGGCCCGCCAGTCTTTGGCTTGTAACTCGTCGCGCAGACCAGACGTTTCCAAAAAAGAGACAAAGGCCTTAATCTGGTTTTCGCCGTTTGCAGCAAGCGCGAGAACAAAATCCTGCACGCTGTCATAACCGCACATGGAAAAGTTAAAACCCATGATCTGAGCAAGGCCATAAGAGCAAGCTTTCAAAGCTGCCGTCTCATCAAGCTTTGCCATCTTTCTCAAGCGGTCCCAGCGGCGATTTGAGCCAGAGCCTCCAAGCCCTTTGTAATTCTTTTTCTTCCAACGCTTGGCAGCAAGGCCGAGAGTGACGGCCTTAAGTCGCTCGGACTTAGGTAGTTCGCGGTAAAATACGTGCTTTTCTGGAAGCAGGATCAGGCGGCCCTGATCATCAAAAGGGGCTCCCTTGCTTTCCACTTCCAAAACAGCCTGCAAGACGGCCATCTCGCAGCCAAGTCGAGCTGCTTCCTGCTTGAGCAGCGGTTCTGTGGAGGTTTGAGTGCCGCGTGCACGGCGCAATTTTTCTACTATAAAAGACATGAGGCCCGCCTCAGCTAACAATCACTGGGGCGAGCCTCATATATTATGGGATCTCGTGCGACGGAAGCAGTTCCGCAAGGGGTAAATCATGGAGGTTGCTCTTTGAGTAAATCCTCCAGGTCGATCTGACGTGGATCAACCGGTTTGCGCCTGGGCAGTTTCTTGCCCGAAACCAGGGTACGGGCATAGCGCTCGGAAACGCCAAGTTCCAAACCAATTGCGAGTGTTGTCATGCCATCTTTGCGCATTTTTAACGCTGCTTCTCTGGTCTCCCCCCGACCCACATGGGTTGGGATATAGATCTTGTTTCCCGGTAATTCCGCAATCAGTAAATCGGCAAAGACACGGTCAATGAGCGCTAAAGGATTGTTCTGGCTCCACTTGAGTGGGATTTTCACTTCCACCCCCGGCAGCTTGTTTAAAAGCTCCTCAACCACTTCCTTGCCGCAGATATCATAGATATCACGCATATCCTCAGTTAGATGTTTTGCTTCAACCATGACGGCCTCCTGAGCGGTTCGAGGGCATGATCGTGACCACTTTGCCGTCAGCAAACACATATCGGATTGCATCACTGCGAAGTCCCACAGCCCCGGCCAGTAAAGCTGTTTCTGTTTCGCGCCTGATCAGGTCGCGAACAGCACCCACATCAATCTCTAAAACCCGCTCCATGTAACGCAGTACCGCATGGTCAGTAACTGGGTGAAACTCAACCATGAGCGCCTCTCATGATTGTAAATACCCCGCCAGACTGATTGAATGCCCGCATCAAACCTGATTGTTTTAAAAGGTATTTACTATGAGATTTGTGCTGACCCTCGCCGCCCTGCTGTTTGCCTCCGGAGTGCAGGCGGAAACAGAACTTGAGCCGTGGCAGGAAAAATCTGCTGAAGCCCTTAGTTCCTTTAATAAGTTCAAGGAGGTGAGTTGGGAGCAGAAAATTAGTCTCTGGATTTTTGTAGAAAATGACGGATCTGATTGGAACTCTATTCAAAGCTACGTTTGCAAAACGCTGAAAGGTAATGGAAAACCTGATAGCGCGTTTGTTGTAGTAACTTTCTGGGATCATCAGGCTGCATTGGCAGGTAATTCTATTCAGTATGCAAAAAATCCTTGTTGACGTATTCATCCCAACAACCTCCCTTCAATCTGCTTCAAAGCCTCAATCAAAGGGGTGGCCTGGTCATAGGTCAGCCGCTCCGGATCATCCACATCGCAGCGGTTTTTAACAAAGCTCCGCAAAACCTCCTTGTAAGGCGACTCCCAATAGCCGAGGTCATCCAGACTTTTTGCCAATGCGTATAGCTTGCGCACATAGCCCTTGCTGGATGCAGGGCGGAATGCGCCGCCCTGCTTTTTAGGCTCCCAGCCAAGACGCTTAAACTCAGTAACAACGCGCAAACGCTGTGCTTCATTCAGATCCTTAGCGCTGCTTTTTCCAGCTACCCGTTTCAAGACAGCCCGATAACTGTCCTCATCCAGCGCCAGATCCTTTTTCGCAATATGAATTTGTGCAAGATATCGGCTCATATCTAACCTCAATACTCAGGTCCGTAAGATAGCTCACAGTGGTCTTCATCAATGATGAGCTTTGAGCCATTGGCATAGAGATTGAGAAGAAGCTTTTGAAAGCCATAACCACGCCCAAACAGAATAGGCGTTTCTTTGTCTAGTTTGCCCTGATATCGACCAGCCTGAGCAGCGTAGACTTTGCCGTCTTTATCGATATCAATCTGGTAATCGCAACGGTACTTGTCTTGGTTCTCTTCTTTATCGAAATGAATATGAGTATAGCCGTAGTCACTTTCTTCTACATGCAAGGAAATTTCCCCGCTTTCCCATTCCTCTTTATGGAGTTCGCCCTCTTTGAACTCCTCAATAAGCTTTGACAGCCTGATTTCATCGGGCGCACTTGCAAAGAGGTTTTCCATTTCTTCTTTTAGCTTATCCTGGCCTGTTTTATTGACGTGTTTTTCGACCATTGGGCGCAGCAAACGAAGAATGGTTTCATTGTAAGATGGCAAGCCCAGATCACTGTCGACCTTCAGTGCGCTTTCAACTGCCGCCGTAATCGCTTTGCCCGCCTCGCTATAGCTGCGTAGAGCAGACTCGATTGCATCTTTAACGGTCTTATCCAGCGTCTCCTCAATAATCTTCATCATGGTCTGGCTGGAGAGCTTTTCTGCAATCGTTTTCTTGATGGCCTCTTCTAAGGCGTCATGGTTCAAAATGCCGGTCATCGCTGATCTCCCATCCGGTTCGCTGGATGACCAACAGGGCACCCGTTTTTCAGATCTGTGGTTGTGGTGTAAATCGGGGTTGGCCCGTCCACATGGTTTACTGAAACGGTTCCGCAGACTTGATGACCACGGCGGTTCCAGTACTCCCTGATAATATTGAAACGCTCATGCTCACGGCGCAGGTCGTATCCCATTTGCTGGTTACTCATGATGGCCTCCTAGACAGCCGCAAGATCGAGAGAAATTGGGGTGCGTTGCCCAGTTGCAGGGTTGCGCTCATAGAGACGAAGGTAGGTTTTTGAGCCCGTCACCCGCACCGCATCAGAGATTGCGTCCATGGCCTTTAGCCATTCATTGTCCTCAATGGAATGACGGCGCAAGCCGAGGACACGTCCTGTTGAGATTTGCCCTTCTTTATCGACCTGGAAAGCATCATCTACCAGCACTTGAAGGTTGGCATTTGCTCCCTCACTCCACTTATGAATACAGCTGTCAATCAGTGCCTTGGCGGCTTCCAATTCAGGTCCAAAGCTGATGCTTTCAGAGATTGCAATTTGTAGCTCCAGCTTGCCGTCAAAACTGCGCAAGGTCATATTGCCTTTCTTGCCGCCTTTTTGAGCGCCATACTTTTCGGCAATCAGTTCGCGAAACGCTTGAACCTCTCCCATGCTGTGGGTTTTAAATGTTCCCAGCAAGCTGTGCAGCTCACGGGCTTTGGCTACAACGTTCTTAACAAGTGCGTCTTCTTCCTGATGCTCGGGCTTGATCGCGCAAACCGGGATCATGCCTCCCTTCGGATCTTCCCAGTACTGGGCAGGGTCAAGGCGTGCTGTTGTTTCATGTGTCATGGTCAATTCCTTTTTGAATACATTTTGTGTTCCGGCTCAGGGTCGGGAACACAGCAATTTTGGGGTCGTTGAAATGGGAGGCTTCCAGGGGTGTCACCTTGCTTTTTGCAAGCCGTTCCAACTGCTCAGCCAACTCCGTTCCCTTGAGCAATGTCTGGGCGAAAAGCTCATGAGCTTCAGGCTCCATAACCTCATTGCAACGTGAGGCCAGAAACAGAACGCGCAGCTCTTTCAGGAGGCCGCTTAACATGCCGTCTCCTGACCCGTTCGGGAGGCGTTCATGGAACAGCGCTGACAGGCCGCCCAATGGCGCAGGGCTGCCGGGTCACTGGTTGGTATGGCGCGATGACAGTTGCTCCGACAGTTTTCCCGGCTAATGTCTGACCCAAGGTATGGACACAGCACGCGGTCACAAAATCGCTCAATGGCACGGCTTTCAAAGCGGTCTACTCGTCCACCATTGGCCTCAAGTTTTCCAGCCAGATAAAGACTGACTGCCGTACGTGATACGCCCAAAGCATCTGCAACAGCTTGTCTGCTTCCAAGTGTTGCCACCTGTTCTTCAAGGAGGCCGCGTACATCTATTTGCATGATACGACCTCCCCGGAATTGCCCAGGTTATGGTCAAACAGCGTCTTTGATTGCGGACGCCACACCGGTGCAACTGGGCCAGTATCTTTGAGAAGACGCCACCGCTTAAATCCGTTGGAGGTGAGCTTTGTTCCAGCCGCACGGCGCGGCATTTCGAGTAGGTAGCCAAGCCTGCCCAGAGCATTGATATAGCGGTGCAGGTTGTTATCCGCCGTTTTCTCTGTGCCTTCTTGGGCTGCCATTAGTATATCGGGAACAGTAAAAGCCTCTCCCATACGCATGATGTTCCAAGCCCGCTGACGCAAGGTGCTGCGTTGTGGCGCTCTGCTCTTGCCTCTGTCAGGCATGATCGGGCCACTGGTCAAAGTCACATTGCCTTTCACCGCGCATGTTCCTGCTTCTGTGAGCTGGTAGCACCCGGTTTCCACACGCTCAGCCAAGCCGCGAAAGATCAGCTTAGTTGCTCCTTTCGAGATCTGCCTGCGAGACAGGTCCAACTGCGCGTCCAGCTCATCCATGGTCCGGCAAGCGCCATCTCCAAGGCTGTAAAGCAAGGTTGTCGGGATTTCGCCAGGAAGCGTCATGCCAGCACCTCCGGCACCGTGATTGGACGGTTGGAGGAGCGGTCATTGATGATGGTCACCCCGGCCATGTCTGCCATAGTCAGCCCGCCTTCTCCGGGAGGGTTAAGCAATCCATGACGCTCAATATTGGCAATGGCCTCTAAAATTTCGCGATTATACCCGCCAGAAACCTTGCGGATAAATTTAAGCAGGTCATCAGCCACCGGCACTTCACAGCGCCCGTCGATCAGAGCCCGCACATCTTCTTCAGAGCATTTCTCGAAACGAACTTTTTGGGAAACACGGGAGGCAACCTGCGGAAAGCGTGTCAGGTTATCGTTGACCTTGCCCATGCCCACCAGAATGACGGGGAGTTCAATCATGTCGGAGATGTCGCGAATGGTCTCCAATATGGCTGATTTGCTGGAGACGTGATCGGCTTCATCAATCACCAGCCCAAACGCCTTGCTTTCAATCCCAGCAGAAGCTTGCCGTCCGGCCAGCTCCTCAAGAGCCTTGCGGTACTTTTTCTGGAATGCATGAGGTGGGTGTACCCGCAAGGCTTCCAGAAGCTCATTCATAAACCAGCTTGGCGTCCACTCTTTCTTGGCCCGCAGGTAAATCGAGCCAGTCTTGCCCACCCAGTTTCTTAAGGTGGTTGTTTTGCCAAGTCCCGGCAGTCCGTCCACGACTACAAGGCAAGCCTCTTGTGCACCCCGCTCATTCAGGGCAGTCAGCGCGTTAAAAAAGCGCTGCACGTTGGAGGTCTTTACAAAGTCATTCCGCATCTGTTAGTTCCTTAAGTGCATTAAATGTGGCGTCAGGCAGCGGTGCGGAGGAGAGTTCGAAGGCTCTCCGCGTCGATACCAAGCGCTTCAAAGAGGTCCAGATAAGTCCTGTTGGTCACACAGTCCGACAGGATTTTTTTGTCCAGATCGGTCATTTTTTCAGGATTATCCAGGACCCAAACAGCAAGCTCTTCCTTGGACTTAAATACTGGCCTGCCGGATTTGGTTGTGGGTTGAGATTTCGGTTCTTGAACTTCAATTGGTTCCGCCATGTGAACCACGTTGGTATCGGGCTGAGCCGACTTCATCACGACTGAAACAAGATCGTCGTCGCGCTCTTCAAAGCCGGGGGCCGAAGCAAACACTTCCATAGGCTGCTCGCCAGAATGCTCCACGAGATAGCCCGGACGCTGCTCTTGCTCGACACGGCGCAGCTTGTCTTCCAGCCGTTTGGCTGCTGTCTTTGCTTTTTTCTCGCGGGCGCTTTCGATAACCGGTTTGGGGAAGTAAGCTTGGCTGTTGCCTTCAAACTTGGCAGTGCAGATCAACGCACCTGGGGTTTCAATGCCGTCCACATAATCAAGCTCGCGCACCCATACTTGGCTTGCATCCAACATGTCATAACAAACCATGACTTCCTGGCGGTCATAACGCTCAAGTTCCAGAGCGAAGTAGCGGTTCTTTTCAATTGTTACGAGGCCGCGTGAAACCTTGCGGCGAGCTGCCGGTCGAGACAGGTCGTCACTGTCTTCCTTGGTAAGAGTGACGGCCTTGAAACCGTGAGATTCAAATTGAGCCCAATATTCATTGGGAGACATATGGCGAGTGTTGCCAGTGATGCTTCCACGCACCTGTGGCAGCGCAGAATGAGGTCGATCATTGTAGTATTGCAAAGCTCCATCAAAAATTTTGAGGAACTCGTTCCAGCTGATGAGTAACTCGGATGCGCCGGTTTCTTTAAGGTCATTCTTGATTTTCTTGTGTAGCTTCAGCGCGGCTTCCCGGTCCAGATCACGACCAGCATAGCTTGGCAGCGTTTTGGCAAGGCGGGTGTAAACTGATCCGTTAAACCGCTCGATAATACCGCGAGCCTGCGAGTTGTAGGCTATGCTGTGTTCTTTGTGTGTGCCAAGGCGGCTCAGCATGCCTACTGCAGCTTCATCCAGCAGCAGGTTTTTGTAGCCCTTACCGTTATCTACGTAGAAAATCGCAGCAACACCGCTTGCCATGCTGGCATTGCGCAGGGCTTCAGAAACATCGTAGGCCTTCTCATTCAGTCCGATGGAATAACCAACGCATTTGCGGGTCACTACGTCCAAAATGCTGGTGATCTCAGGGCGGATCGGATTGCCGGAAAATGGGTGTGCGACAAAAGCGTCAAAGGTCTTGCCGTCAGCCGTATAGATGTCGGTTGGTTCCAACCCTTCAGTTGACCGGCTCACATAGACTTTGCGGGCCTTAAGCGCCAGCAGACCTTCGCGGCCTTTATAGGCGGCAATCGGGTCGGCCTTCTTCAGCTTGGTCAGATAGCGTTTGACCTGGTCGTAACTTGGTGCCTGTGCAGGATCAGGAAGGCTGGCGCGGTACTGATCAAGCGCCAGCGCGACGGTTGGCTTGCGCGGATCGGCATAGAGTTTGAGGAATCCCGGTGCCCAGGCATAGCGCTCAGCGTTAAGCGCATCCTGCTTGCGCTTGCCCGGAATGAGACCAGCAAAGCCGCTGTCCTTAAATGCCTTGCGCCAGTTGTAAATGGCACGGCGGGAGATCCCCGTTCCCTTGTCCTTGGCCGTGCGCACCAACTGAAGTAACTGCTCCTCATCCGGCGTTAGAACCTCTTGGTTCAGGAGCACTTTCACCTTAGCCGTGAGCCCACATACGGCTTTGTCATAAGCCATGCCGCGCATGACCAGCTGCTCCACCATCTGCAAGATCTGCTTACGAGCTTCCGCAGCGCGACGTTGTGCGCCGTCAGCATCCGCCAAGGTCACAGCTGTTTTTGCGGGCGCTTTAGCCTGCACAACAGGCACGTCTGCGTTAAGACGCTCAATGTTGAACCGAGCTTCTAACGCTTTACGAGCTGGCTCTGGCAATAAGTCAATGTGGTACTCCCAGCCTCCGCCTCGACCTTTACGTTTGCGGGCGAGCGGTGTGGACTGCCAGTTTTGCTTGACGGCTGTTTGGTTGATGCCCTGAGTAGTTGCCGGTAGAGAGGAAATAGCTAAAGTCGCAAGTTCTAACGGCGTAAACCACTCACGCTTCGTACCATTATATGATAGAGCTGGAACTGTTCCGCTCATTTCAAACCCTTCCATTCCTTGTCTGCTTGCTGGATCATCTTCTTGATGCGCATCTGCGCTTCTTCCATCAGCTGCCGTTCGATGAGGGGACGGTATTTTCGGTCCACCACAATCATGTCAGTGCGAGCTAGTAGCTCGTTAAGCAGTTCTTTTGAGTTCAAAACGGAAACGAGGCCAATCAGGCGATACCCGGCAATATTGCTGGCTTCCCTCGCTTCGCTCGCCCATGCATCCAGACTGTCCCGGCTGATGGGTTCTCCAAGATGCTCAGACAGGGCTACTGCGATGTCCTCGCGGCTACGACCATCTTCTTTCATGGCCTCAGACAAGGCACGGCAGACTTTGCCAGAAGGAGTTGCCGAGCGAACCCGTGTTGGTTCAAAACGAGCCTCCACTTGTGGAGGTTGCCAGCTCAGTAAATCGTCAGTGTGTTGGCAGCGACGGGCTCTCATAGTGGGTATCCCACTCTGTAAGACGCGACTTCTACGCACAGCATCCAAACCCAAAGCACAAACGCAGTGGTGAACACCCCAAGGGCAAGCGCACTGGCAAAGTCTTTGAGGTGGTTGTCTTGTCCTGCGTCATAATCAAAGCGCCGATAAAACCGCAGGGCAACACACCGTGTTGCGCGAGCTGTTCTCATGCCGCCACCTCCGCCTCGGAAAGTGGAGTATCAGCGAGAGATCGGTTTTTCTGACTAGCGCTTGGGCCGTGTTTGTCGCTATTGTAGATGACATGGGCAGAGCGCTTGCGCCGGTCAGGCCAAAGCTCTTCCAAGGGAATACTGAGATATTTGGAGATAAGCTCCGCGCCGCGTCCGGTTCCGGTTTCCAGAGCCTTGGTCAACGTGGTACGGTGCATGCCTTCTCTGGCAGCGATTTCGGTGAGCGTCCACCCTTTGCGGTGCAACTCAGCCTTGATTGAATGCTTGTCCCACTTTGTCTGGGATGTGCGTTTAGCCATTGTATCTCCTTAAAAAGCGGACTGTTGCAGCAGCCGCTTTTTTATTCACCGTGCGACTCACCTTGGTGATTTGCACTTGCTGGTAACGAATGAGGATAGAGTATTCTCGTATGCGAATTAATCAAGAGTTTTTCGCTCTTTCATGTTTGCATTTGCGAATTACCATTCGCTTGAATGAGAAAATCTATCTAAAACAATAGGTTGGTGAGAACTTGAAAACGAAAAAAGAAGTTGAAAATTCGCTTTCAAGTTTGAAATCTGAACTTGAAAGCGAATCTAGTTTTCACGAAAGGCTACAAAACGTAGTTGAAGCATTTGGGACGGCGTCCTCATTTGCGAAAGCGTCTGGAATTTCCCCTTCGGGGTTTCACCGTGTTCTAAAAGGAGGTGAGCCGGGACTCCAAATGCTCATTTCAATTTCAAAGACTGCCGGTCTTGACTTGAATGAGTTAGTTTTTGGAGAGAGCTCGACTGGTGGCGCTTCTAATGTTGAGGGGGCAGGAATCATTACGATTCCACGCGTTGACATTCAACTGGCTGCAGGTAGCGGCGCTTTGAATGGCGACAGCATTGAGAAAGTTGAAGACATACCCTTCACAAAAGGTTTTTTAGGCGGGAAGCTAGGGAGATCTTCTGCAGATGATTTGATTATCTTAACTGCGGATGGTGACAGTATGGACCCGCTCATTGCTGACGGGGATCTGGTTATGATCGACAAAAAACGTAATACGTTATCAGATGGCGTGTATGCCTTTGTCTATGGCGGTTTGGCCCGTGTAAAATACCTTCGTCCGACCCTTCAGGGCGATATTGAGGTAATCAGCCAAAATCCTACTCACAAAGACGAGCTGCTAAAACGCTCTGATCTTGAAGATTTCCATATCATCGGCAAAGTAGTGTGGTGCGGTCACCGCTTCAGCTAAGCTGCCTTTAAAGCCAGCCAATTCAAACACACCACTTTCTTTTGCTCATTTTTGACCGTTATATGCACACCTAAGCGCCCATTTTGAATAGATTTCGCGCAACACTGTGCAAAATGCTTTTCCCTATCCAAAACGATATAATTGAGAAGTTTCAACGGGTTCATCCAATTTTATCCGCCTATACCTCTGTGCAGAATAACAGTCCCCCCCACACGTTCGTTCGATTCGCTCGATGGCATTCCTTAGATATTTTATGTCTGACCGGATCTCCGCCACAAAACGAACAGTCTCAATTTTATCATTGTCCGCCTTGAGGCTTTTTGCCTCCAGCACCACGATCCTCCGTCCATGGTCTTCCTGGCTAGAGCGGAGCTCCTGCCAACCAATGCTCAAGCTCACAATCAAACCAATGATCGTGATGATGTTTCCAATAGAGATCTCGGAGCGTATCCACATATTCCGCACTTCCTGAGCCATAGTCGCCTCCTCAGGTGACTTTCTGGATCTTCTCATCCGAGCGCTTCCAGACATAAACACCAAGCACAGACGTACCGCACATTAGGAAGGTCACAAGGAACCCGGAGAGGATACCCAATAAGGCGATCGGATCTGGAGCAGTGATGATCAAGTAAATCAACGATAGCCCCAGCAGAAAATACACAACAGCAAACAACAGCCCAAACACGGGCCGCCAAATCCGCGTGAGCAACCCTTTCGCTTTGGCCTCGGCTCGCATAGTGGCGTTGATGCTGCTGTGAGCCTCCCCCTTTGAAGTGGTCCACGCCTATAGTTAGGAAACCGGAGGACCATAGATGGCTATCAAGCGCCCCAAACCTGAAGATATTGTTGTGAAGTTACGGCAGGTTGAAGTTCTGATGGGGC